>JAFXZS010000020.1 GCA_017541105.1 Clostridia bacterium | reverse complement strand
CCCGGACCGGCTATGTGACCGGCTTTTTTGCTTTGGTCACAACAACGGTCCGGAAATGAGCGGAGAAAAGCCGGGCCAAAACCCGGCCGGAAAGCAAGATAAAACCCGGATCCCATGAAAACAGAGGTTCCGGGTTTTTGGACTATTATTCCCATTCATTGTTACCAAACTGATTTTGTTTAATTTCTGTGATCCCTGGTATCCTGAGTGACTCTGATTATTCAGATTATTCCTATTCTCCTGGCTATCCCAGGTTTTGTTATCATTTCGTTATCAACTGATAACAAACCGGTGCTGTGAATGAGGCTTAATCACAAAAGTATTGTATCGGATTTCAACACGGAAATCAAGAAGGGAACAACGAATCGGCTCATAATCGGCTCATGATATTTGAGCCGATTTTTTGTATCGGACAGCGGGCCCTGAACCTTCCGAAATAATCAGACCAACAGTACACATTTTTGAGAGAAGCCTTGTGATTGTAGGTTTGGATTTGCCTGTGGTTTCACGTGCTTCCGCATTGTTTATGGAACCGTTTGCAACGATTAATTCCATGATTTGCAGGATAGATGATGCTTCATCGGATCTGAATCGGCTCAGAATCGACTCATCAATACCGAGCCGATCCTTTTTCAGAAGCAGCAGATATTTTTCGTTTGGCTTACAGAACACCATAATTCCTTCATCAGAAATATCATATTCTGGCATAGGGGTAGAATAAAGCGAGTCACAAGCTGTTCTGATTTTGTCGAACCCACGTCCCCATGCTTCAATCATACCGCTGATGAAAAAAATACGGCAAGCTTTGGATTGAATCTCCCAGAAGACAGGAAACCTGTCGAACCCGAATTCTGGGAAAGCATTCAGGTAGTTGCAAACACGTTGACTGGGCTGAGCAAGCCCATGGGACAATGAATGACATGTGATTAAGAAAGGATGGATTATCATGACGAAGCGTTTTGTTGTTGATAAGAAAGACCGGACGATGTGGGCCTGCTGCATTGCGGCTTATGTTTTGATTGCTGAATGGTTCAGTCCGTGCAGCATTGTAAAGGCAGATCTCGATGACGGAAGTCTGGTAAACGAGACGCCATTCGGCAAGAATCAGTATGAAGATCATCTGATTACGATCCTTGCAAATCTGGCGATTTTTGCGGCACTAGATCCTGATACCTACAAGATGGCACAGATGGAACAGATACCGGAATCTCTAATGCAAATGATCGCCGAACTGCTTGATATGCGCGGCGAAGCATCGGATCAGGATGCGGTAAGAAACGAATGCGAAAACCTGGTTGCATTAGTTTCAGAGATTCTGCGGAAGCATCATGCGTATCATCTCAGGTTGGCAGCAGCACTGATGACGGGGCCGCTGTACACCTGTGTGATAGAGAACCTGAAGACTATGTACTGTAACGACTATGACGATGTAGCGTAAGGGGGGGGATTTTTATGACGACTGTGCCCGCTTTGGTTAATATTACTTGTCCGCATTGCGGAGAGAACTTTGGAGTGAACGCTTCTGAATATCAGAGCGTTGCCGAACAGATCAGGGTTCAGGTGGAGGATCATATC
Source organism: Clostridia bacterium (assembly GCA_017541105.1). Classification (GTDB taxonomy): domain Bacteria; phylum Bacillota; class Clostridia; order Christensenellales; family Aristaeellaceae; genus Aristaeella. The sequence continues at coordinate 31,264 of JAFXZS010000020.1, read as the reverse complement.
CGCCAGGAAGCTGTTGCAAGGAAGGACGAAGAGATTCAGGCAGCGGTGGCGATTGCCCTGGAAAAGGCACGAACTAGCTTCAGAACGCTTGAAAAGCAAGTGATCCAAGAAAAGGCTGATAATGAGAAGTCTGTAACTGAACTGAAGCATTTGCTGGAAAAAGCTGAACAGGACAAAAACCTTGCTGTGCAGAAAGCTGTTGCGGAACGGGATGCCGAGAATGCCCGTCTTTCTGAAGAACTGAAGCATTCCAAGGAAGAAGCAGGGATGAACCTGAAAGACGCGGACGAACGGGCGGAAACCAGAATCCGGGAACTGGAAGCGAAGCATTTGCAGGACACCACCAGAATCAAGGCAGCCGCTGATGCTGAGATTGCCAAGTGGGAGCGGCAGATTGCTGCTATGACGGAAAAGGCGAAGGCGGCGGATACCGAAAAAGAACTGGCGGTCAGGGCGGCAAAGGACGAGGCGCTTACCGCCGCGCGGAAGAAGGACGCTGAAATTGTCCGGCTCCAGGGTCAGCTTCAGACACAGGAGCAGGCAGCCAAGGTGAAGGAAGCTTCACTGAAAGAACAGTATGAAACCGCATTAAGGCTTAAAGAGGATGAATTTGAACGGGTTAAGGATTTCCATGCAAGGAAATCGACGAAAGCCATCGGCGAAAGCCTGGAAGTATACTGCCAGAATCAGTTTAACGCGATCCGGACAGTCGCGTTCCCCGGAGCCTATTTCGAGAAGGATAATGACGCCAGGAGCGGTTCCAAGGGGGACTTCATTTTTCGCGACGAAGCCCTTTCGATCATGTTCGAGATGAAGACAGAGTTGGATGAAACGACTAGCAAGCGTAAAAACGAAGACTTCTTCAAGGAACTGGATAAAGATCGTAAAGAGAAAGGATGCGAATTTGCTGTCCTTGTATCAACGCTGGAAGCGGACAGTGATCTCTATAATGCCGGCATCGTGGATGTATCTTTCCGATTTCCCAAAATGTACGTCGTACGCCCGACTCAGTTCATTACCATCATCAGTTTGCTTCGCAATGCCGCTCTGAATTCTCTTGGTTACCAAAAAGAACTGGCGTTGATTAAAGGCCAGCAGCTTGATCTGACGAATTTTGAGAAGAATATGCAGGACTTTAAGGACTCTTTCGGCAAAAACTACCGCATCGCCAGCGAAAAGTTGAAATCTGCTGTTGAAGGAATCGACAGGACCATTGCTACCCTTCAGAGGACGAAAGAGAATTTGCTTGCTTCGGACACTCAACTCCGTCTGGCTAATGGGAAAGCGGATGATCTGAGCATCAAAAAGCTGACGAAAAATGCGCCTTCTGTCGCGGCAAAACTGTCAGAAATAAAGAACGCTGCAGAACCAAAACCTGAAAAAATATAGTGTGATAGTTGCGACACTTGATCCCGGAAGATTTATGGCAGGCTCAGTATAGGGCCTGCTCCTCTTTTCTGCTCTATTCAAAGGAGAGATGAACATGAGGGTCTCAATGGATAAACTCATTGGTACAGGTCTTTTTCTCCTTCTGATCTTGATGACTATTTCCCGCAAGCGGGTGATCTGGCCGAGGTTGTGCCTTTTGCTGGTTACTGTGGCTTCCTTTGAACCGGGTATGGATTACGGAGTGAGACTTTTATCGGCTGCGACTGGGTTTGTTCCCTTGTTTATTGTAACTGGCAGTTGGACAGAGGCCCTGCTACCGGGTGCGCTCGGATATGTCCTGCCGTTTCGTTTCAAAAGCGAGGAATTAACAGAAATTTACAGATCCGTTCCGCGCTTTCCCGGCCTGTCCTTCCGGTTGCGCATTTCAATTTCGTTCGCCGTTTCGGGGCGCTCCCATCCGGCCAGACCGACGGTGGTGGTCCGACGCTCCCCGTGGCTGAGATTCCGCCATTCCGAAGGAGTACACTGATTATATTCGGCGAAGTGCCGGTTGAAACAGCTCAGGGACTGATACCCCACCGCTTCGGCGATCCCGGAAACGGGAAGATTTGTACTGCGCAGCAGATCGCAGCTTTTCATGATTCGGACCTGATGAAGATAGGCCAGGGGGTTGGTTCCCAGCTGCTGCTGAAACAGGCGGCGGAAATGGGTCGGGCTGATATGGCAGAGACCTGCCAGCATTTCCTGGGGAAAAGTTTCCATATAGTGATGATTCACATATTCCAGGGCAGGTGACAGCTCTGAGGACAGGACGCGGGCGTTTCCGGACTGCTTCTCCGCTTCGGAATACACCCGGAAGAGACTGAAGAAAAGCGCTTCGCAGGCGCCGCGGATGATCTCCTCAAAACCCGGATCTTTCCGGTCCGCCTCCGTCAGGATCAGCTCCGTCAGGGTTTTTGCCCAGGGATAATCCGCCGCGGGAAGAATCAGACGGCAGTCTGAGAACATCCGGATGAAATCCCGGGGAGCCGCCGCGGTATCGCGGAGCAGCCGCTCCGGATCCAGGTGGAGATATTTCCAGACGCTTCCGGAAGCCGGATCCGACCAGGTGGTATGGGGCACGTTCCGGGCGACGAAGAGAATGTCACCGCCCCGGAACGATACTTCCTGTTCGCTGAAATTCATGCCGCCGCTGCCGGACAGGCACAGGCCGATCTCAAAGCAGTTATGGATGTGCAGGCGGCTGCTTTTCACAGAGCTGATCTCCCAGTTTATCCGGTTGTGAATCTGGACGGGAAGGTTTCCGGGAAAATCATAGCTTCGGTATTCAATGATGCTGTGACGCGGCCTGGCCATCGGGACGCCTCCTTTTTTATATCCGGAATGAGTATATCCGGGAGGGTTGATTTTGACAAGCGCGTCATCCCTTTTCATTGGCAAAAAGACCGGAAAACGCCCGTTTATGACAAAATTGTAACTATTATGGGCTTCGGTGAAATCGTTTATGGTTGAAATCAGTCAGTATATGAGCAAAACTGAAATTGAATGGGAGAGGGCCGGACCCTATAATAGTATTGTCAAAACACTACAACTTCGAAGGGAGAATCGACATGAGGGCAAGAGCAGCCGTCCAGCCATCCCTGCGCGAGCGGACCAGCTGGCGCAAGGCCTTTGAACGCGACTGGCACCTTTACCTGCTGCTGCTGGTTCCCATTACCCTTGTGATTCTGTACAACTACGCCGCCTATCCGGGCCTTCGCATGGTCTTTATGGACTACAAGCCCGCCAAGGGATACGACGGCAGCAAATGGGTCGGCTGGCAGACCTTCCAGAAGGTCTTTGCCGACAGGGATTTCAGCCGGGCGCTGACCAATTCCCTGGTGTTCAACCTGCTGGATCTGCTGGTTTCCTTTCCGATGCCCATTATCCTGGCGCTGATGCTGAACGAGCTGCGTTTTCCGCGCTTCAAGAAAACGACGCAGACGATCCTGTATCTTCCCCATTTCCTGTCCTGGGTCATTATCGGCTCGGTGGCCTACCAGCTCTTCAAGCCTTCTTCCGGCATTGTCAACGTGCTGCTGATGAAGATGGGACTGATTGAGCAGGGGATCCCCTTCCTGACCGAAAAAACCCACTGGGCCGTTTCCTACCTGCTGATCGGCGTCTGGCAGGGAATGGGCTGGGGAACCATCATTTACCTGGCGGCAATTACCGGCATATCCGGCGAACTGTACGAAGCGGCCATGATCGACGGCGCGAGCCGGATGCAGCGGATCTGGCACATCACGCTGCCGGGCATCCGTTCCACGATCGTGGTCCTGCTGATCATGAACCTGGGCCGGATCATGGGCAGCAATTTTGAACGGCTGGACGTGTTTGCCAACACCCAGGTGCGGGCCTACCAGTATCAGCTGGCAGTCTACATCTATGAAAAAGGACTGTCCAACGGCAAGTTCAGCATGGCAACGGCCGTCGGACTATTCCAGTCCCTGACGGGTCTCCTGCTGGTACTGTTCAGCGACCGCATCGCCAAGGCGCTTGGCGAAGACGGCCTGCTGTGAAAGGGGGCGGACAGAATGGCGAGAAAGAAAGAGCGCAGCATGGACAACAGCACCGTGAACGACGGTTCCCATGCGATCCACCGCTTTGCCATCGGGGATTTCCTGATCATCCTGATCCTGGTGATCCTCTGCCTGACCTGCGTGCTGCCATTCATCCACCTGGCGGCCAAGTCCGTTTCCAGCAACACGGCCGTGATGCAGCGGGCCGTTGTGCTCTGGCCCGTCGGACTGAACTTTGACGCATACACCTCCATCTTCCAGGACGGAACCCTGGTGCGGTCCTTCCTTTACAGCGTGATGGTGGTGGCGATCTTTACCCTGCTGGGCATGATTGTATGCACATGCGCGGCATACCCGCTTTCCAAGAAAAGGCTGAAGGGCCGGGCGTTCTTCACCGTGGTGCTGATGATCCCCATGTATTTCAGCGCCGGCCTGATCCCCACATACCTGCTGTACAAGGACCTGGGACTGCTGAACAACATGTGGGTGCTTATCCTGCCGCTGATTTACTCCTCCTATAACATGCTGATCATGAAGAACTATTTCCAGTCCACGATTCCGGACACGCTGGAGGAGGCGGCCTTCCTGGACGGGGCAAACAATTTCCAGATTCTGTTCCGGATTGTGCTGCCGCTGTCCCTGCCGATCATCGCGACGCTTTCCCTGTTCTACGCGGTGGGACGGTGGAACGCCTACGCGGACAACAAGTATTTCATCACCGCCGAGAAGCTCAAGATGATCCAGTACAAGCTCTACCAGCTGGTTTCCTCCGCAGCCGAAGCCCAGACGGCCACGCTTTCGGAAGCGGTTGAAGTCAAGAGCACCCCCGAGGTCCTTCAGGCGGCCTGTATTATGTTTGCAACCCTGCCGATTATCTGCATCTATCCGTTCCTGCAGAAATACTTCGTGAAGGGCGTCATGATCGGGGCCGTGAAGGGCTGAGCCGGAGAGGATTTACGCCTGAGGACAGGCTGAATCATATATAAAAAGGAGGAAGAAACCCCATGAAAAAGATCCTTGCGCTTATCCTTGCCGCCATGATGCTGCTGGCGCTGATGCCGGCCGCTTCCGCGGACGTCCCCGCCGACTGGGCTCCCTTTGCGGAGAACGTGACCATCCAGGTCGCGGTTTACGACCGCGGACAGGAAGGCGTGCCGCCTGTCGAGGACAACTACTGGACCCGCTGGATCCAGGAGAACTTCGGCGACAAGTACAACATCACGGTGAAGTACGTCGCGATTCCCCGGACGGACGTTATGAACAAGTATTCCATGCTGGCCGCGGCGGAAGACCTGCCCACCATCCTGATGGAATATGACTATCCGAAGGTTTCCCAGTGGGCCGCGGACGGCTACCTGGCCACCTTCAACATGGACGATTTCGCCAAGGTTGCACCGACCTACTACAACCGGATGGTGGAAAACAACCAGCTGAACTACACCCAGATCAACGGCGAAACCTATTTTGCCGCCGCCCTGCGCCCCTTCTTTGATACCACCTACACCTTCCAGACCTTCGTCCGTATGGACTGGCTGGAGCAGGTCGGATACGATCATGTGCCCGTTACCACGACGGAATACAACGAGGCGATGCTGAAGATCAAGGAAGCAGGCATCTGCGACTATCCCTGCGGCGGATCCATGGTGACCGGCGTCGGTTCCGACCAGAACTATCAGTGGCGCACCTGGCCCCTGAACGAGGAAGAATGGGTCATGTACGGCGACTACAACATTCCTTCCCTGGGCTGGGAACCCAACAAACTGTTCCTGAAGAACGAGAACTACAAGTTCAACGCCGGACTGATCAACCCGGAATACTACCTGACCAACGCCGAGGATGAGAAAGCCAACTTCATCAACGGCAAGGCCTACTCCTATGCCGGATACATCTCCGCCTCCATGGACTGGCTGACCGCCTTCTATGAAGCGAACCCCGACGCGAAACTGGCTGTCGCTCCCGTGAGCGGAACCATTGACACGGCCGCCGGCACGACCCCCGGCTACCGTACGGACAACCCCTTCGGCATGATCGTGGGCTTCTCCGCCAAGGCGACGGAAGACCAGATGAAGGCTGCCTGGATGTACATGGAATGGCTGACCCAGCCGGAGAACCTCTTCACCTTCCAGTGGGGCGTTGAGGGAGAAACCTTCAACTATGACGAGAACAAACTGCCCGTATCCGTCAGCGATTACAACGGAGAGTACAAGCTTGGCTTCAACAACAACAAGGACTACTGGTGCGTGACCATTGAAGCCCGCCAGGCCGGTACCATCGAGGACATGATTTCGAACAACCTGCCCCATGACCTGCCCCAGGACTTCACCGCGGACATCATCCAGTGGTACAACGACAAGTGCAAGGTCCGTGACGCCGGATGGGCGATCGACAACGCGAAGTTCGGCGTTGCCATGGAAGCGGAAGGCGAATACCAGACCACGCTGGTTGAAAAATACAAGGAATACCGCGACAAGCTGACCATGTGCGCTCCCGAGGAGTTCGACGCCCTGTACGAGCAGTTCGCCCAGGAATACGCGGAAGCCGGTTACCAGGCCATCGCGGACGAACGCCTGGCTGCCTATCAGGCCGGAAATTCCACCAAGCTGCTGAACCAGACGGCTGAAGAAGTGGATCTCAGCAAATAATCTCCTGTTTATCAGGTTTACCGGGGGGCCGGGGCCCGATGGCCCCGCCCCCTTCTTTGCCCGGCGCAACATTTTTTCGGAAAGCGGGGATGTTATGAATCCATACACAAAAGGCGGCTTTACCCTGCCCGGAGAGGCGGGATACGAAAGGCTGACCCTGGAAATGGCGGAAAAGTGGGGCGCGGACGTCATCCGGGACAGCGACGGAACGAAGCTTTCCCCGGAGATCACGCAGGCCGGATACAGGATTTATTCCACGATCTGCATTATCCGGGAACACAATGAGTTTGCCCGGCTGCATCCGGACGCGCAGCAGCAGACCTTTCTGTTTTCGGAGCCCGTGACGGCCACGGGCGAAAAAATGACCATCCATCTCCTCGACGGATATTTCGAAGAGCAGTTTGAACTGAACGATTCAGGGGAAGCCATGGCGTACTGGCAGGTCTGGGACCGGACGGAGGACCGGCTGCTTTCCCCGGAGGAATGGGAATACGCAGACGGCTGCGTGACGCTGAACCGCTGCGTTCCGTATCACCGGTATTCCGTTTCTTTCCTTGCGTGGCGCATCTGGGAAGAAATCAATATGTACAACCATACCACCAACCACTGGACCAGCGAGCATCTCCGCCAGCTGGATCCCCGGCATCCCCTGGCGTGGGAGTACCTGCAGAGCTGGCTGGACAGGTGGTGCCGGGAGAATCCGCAGACAAACGTGATCCGGCTGACCTCGCTTTTCTACAATTTCGTGTGGATCTTCGGCAGCGATCTGCGCCGGCGCACGCGTTTTACGGACTGGGCGAGCTATGATTTCACGGTCAGCCCCGCCGCCCTGAAGGCCTTTGAGCGGGAGTACGGATACGCCCTGACGGCGGAAGACTTCATCCGTCAGGGAAAACTGCAGGCAACGCACCGGCTGCCGACGGACCGCAAGCGGGACTATATGGATTTCATCCAGCGCTTTGTGGCGGAAAAGGCCGCGAAACTGGTGGAAATCATCCATTCCCACGGGAAAGAAGCCTATGTTTTCTATGACGACAGCTGGGTGGGAATGGAACCGAACGGGAAATACTTTGCCTCCGTCGGTTTTGACGGACTGATCAAATGCGTGTTTTCGGGCTTTGAATGCCGGCTGTGCACCTCGGCGGAGGTGCCCGTGCATGAGCTTCGCTTTCATCCCTACCTCTTCCCGGTGGGGCTGGGAGGCCTGCCGACCTTTTCGGAAGGAGGCCATCCGGAGGAAGACGCGGAGGCCTACTGGCTGCACGTCCGCCGGGCGCTGGCGCGGCAGTGCGTGGACCGGATCGGCCTGGGCGGGTACCTGCACCTGACCGTGGGACAGGACGCGTTCAACGACGCCATCGCGAAGATGGCGGCGGATTTCCGCCGGCTGAAGGCGCTGCAGGCCTGCGGAGCGCCCGCGGAGCTGCCGGTGACGGTGGCCGTTCTGCACGCGTGGGGAAGCCTGCGCTCGTGGACGCTGTCCGGCCACTTTCACGAGACGGACCGGAATTCGCTGATCCACATCAACGAAGCGCTGTCCGGCCTGCCGGTGAAGGTCCGGTTTATCAGCTTTGAAGACGTGGAGAACGGAGCGCTCCGGGAGGCCGACGTGCTGATCAACGCCGGAAGGGCGGGGGACGCCTGGAGCGGCGGAGACGCCTGGAAGGATCCGGAGATTGTCAGCGAGGTGACCCGGTTTGTGTACGAGGGAGGCGGGCTGATCGGCGCCGGCGAGCCTTCCGCGGCGGAAGGGAAGGATACCCGCTTCGCGCTGGCGCACGTTCTCGGCGTGGATCAGGACGACGGAAGATACGCCTGCCATCCGCCGTGGGCGTGGACGCAGGAGATGAGCGATCCTTTCTTCGTGGCCGGGGAATCGGTGGGAAAGACGGCGGGAATCCGCCTGACCGGGCCGGACACCCTGGTGCTGAACGCCCGCGGGGAAACGCCGACCCTGACGGTTCACGAATTCGGCCGGGGAAAGGCCATCTACCTGGGAGACTTTTACTACAGCCCAGCGGGCGCCCGGATGCTGCTGGAGATGCTGCTCTACCTGACCGGCGCGGACGGACGAGCGGCGGGACTGACGGATCAGTACCTCGCGGAATGCGCCTGGTATCCACAGGCGGAGACGCTGGTTGTCATGAACAACAGCGGCGAACCGATGGAGGTGAACATCGCCCTTCCCTCCGGGACGGTCCGAACCTGCCCGGGCGCCGGCGAAATCTGCTTTGTTCCGCTCGGAGAAAAAGCGGTCCGGCTTTGAGCCGGCGACCGCGGACAGGAGGATACAACATGTATCAGGCAAACGAAAAGAGATACAGCGAAATGATCTATAACCGCTGCGGCAGGAGCGGACTGCTTCTCAGCGCCATGTCCCTCGGCATGTGGCACAACTTCGGATCGTCCGCGGCGTATGCCAATATGGCGGAGATGGTGACCACGGCCTTCGACCTGGGAATCACGCATTTTGACCTGGCGAACAATTACGGGCCGGTTCCGGGCTCCGCGGAGGAAAACATGGGCCGGATCCTGCGGCAGGAGCTCTCCGCCTACCGGGACGAGCTGATCATTTCCACCAAGGCGGGATACGAAATGTGGCCCGGACCCTACGGCGACCACGGGTCCCGGAAATACCTGATCGCCTCCCTTGACCAGAGCCTGCGGCGCATGGGACTGGCGTATGTGGATATTTTCTATCACCACAGGCCGGATCCGGATACCCCGATGGAGGAGACCGCCGCCGCGCTGGACGCGATCGTCCGGAGCGGGAAGGCGCTGTATATCGGCGTTTCCAATTACACCCCGGAACAGACGGAAAAAATGGCCGCGCTTCTGCGCGGCCTGGGTACGCCGCTGACCGTTCATCAGCCGCGGTACAATATGCTGGACCGGCAGTTCTTTGAAGAACTGGAGCCCACGCTGGCCCGGGAGGGGATCGGTTCGGTCTGCTTCTGCCCGCTGGCGCAGGGCCTGCTGACGGGGAAATACCTGCACGGCATTCCGGCGGATTCCCGGGCTGCCTCGGCGTCCCCCTTCCTCAGCGAAAGCCGGATCACGGAACCCCTGCTGAACAAGGTGCGGGCGCTGGGTGAGATCGCCCGGCGGCGCGGACAGAGCCTGGCGCAGATGGCGACGGTCTGGGATCTTCGGAATTCCCTGACCTCGGTGATCCTGGGCGCCTCCCGGGCTTCCCAGATCCGGGAGAACGTGGAAGCCCTGAAGAACAAGGACTTCACCGCGGAAGAGCTGAACGAAATCGACCGGATCCTGAAATCCTGACGTTCAACAAAACGAAATGAAGCATGCCGGAGGAGCGGACCGGATATGACCAGAATGTTTCAAACCCACCGGATCCGGAAGAGCCGGGAGGCCGATCCGGTCTGGATGCTGACGACCCCGGATGAAGGCGGACTGGAACAGCCGGAGAAGACGGTGGTTCCGGGCGTCTGGGAATTCCATCCCCGGCTGCGGAACTACCGGGGCAGGGGAATCTATGAACAGGTGATCCGCTGCGGAGGCAACGTCCGCTTTTTCTTCGGCAGCGTGAGCTTCCGGGCCCGAGTGATCCTGGACGGCCGCCTGCTGGCGGAGCATTACGGTGCGTATACCGGATTCGAAGTGGCGATGGCCGGGGTGCAGCCGGGGGAGCACATCCTGCGCGTGGAAGCGGACAATCGCTTCGGGGACGATTCCGCGCTGCATATTCCGAATGACTATTATACCTACGGCGGAATCAACCGGCCGGTGCTGATCGAAGAGGTACCGGACGCGTATATTACCTATTGCCACGCACGGCCCCTCCGGACGGAAAACGGATGGAAGGTGAACCTGGAAACGGGGGTCCGGAACCTGTCCTCCCATGCCATGGACGGGATCGTGGCCTGGATCATAGACGGAAAGGAAACCCGGCAGTCCATCCATCTGCCGCCGGGGGAAGACGGAATCTTCCGGGCGGAGATTGCCTGCGGACAGGTGCGGGAATGGTCCCCGGAGCAGCCGGAACTCTATGAAATCCGGGCGGTGCTGGAGCTGGACGGGGAGGCGGCAGACGATCTGGCGGAGCGGATCGGCTTTCGGGAAATCCGCACGGAGGGGAAACAGCTGCTGCTGAACGGGAAACCCCTGCGGCTGAAGGGACTGAACCGGCACGAAGAATACGGAAGCTTCGGGCTGGCCGTTCCGCCGGAAGCCATGATGCAGGACCTGCACCTGATGCAGGACCTGGGCGCCAACTGCGTCCGGACCTGCCATTACCCCAACGATCCGCGGTTCCTGGACCTGTGCGACGAAACGGGGATGCTGGTGTGGGAGGAATCCCATGCCCGGGGCCTTTCCGAGGAGCGGATGCGCCATCCGCGGTTCCGGGAACAGCTGTCCCAATGCAACCGGGAAATGGTACAGCAGCATTTCAATCATCCGTCCATTTTCCTGTGGGGCTGCCTGAACGAGTGCGCGGACGACACGGAATACGGCGCAGCCTGCTACCGGGAAAGTTTTGCCATGCTCCGGGCGATGGATCCCGGACGCCCGGTGACCGCAGCCCTGCTGGAGAGGCCGGGAGGCATGGTTTACAAAGACATGGATGTGATCGGAATCAATCTCTATCCCAAATGGTATATTGACCAGCCGCCGGCGGAGTCCCTGGACCGGAAGAAAAAGGAAATCGCCGCCGGCGGAGGCGGAGGCCGGCCGATCATCGTCAGCGAAACCGGCGCGGGGGCTATTTACGGATACCATGACCCGTTTGGAGAAGCGAAATGGTCAGAGGAAAGGCAGTGCACGATCCTCAGGGAACAGATCCGCGCGGTTCTGGCGGATCCGGACGTATGCGGGGTTTTCCTGTGGCAGTTCGCGGACGTGCGGGTAGCGGACGAATGGTTCGCGGCCCGGCCGAAAACCTACAACAACAAAGGGCTCCTGGACGAATACCGCCGGCCCAAGATGGCTTACCGGACCGTCCGGGAACTGTTCCGGGAATAATCTGCCCGCGGTGCCGGTCAATCCATCCGGAACATCAGCCGCAGCTTCGGCTGGGCGCCGGTTTCCGGATCCATGACAAGATCCAGCACATCCTCCATGTAGTCGTTCCACCGGTCGACAACGGGGCTGCCGGCCTGGGTCTTTTCGGCGAATTCGATGCCTTTTTCACATTCGTAGTAGCCGAAAACATCCCGGCCGTCGCTCCAGATGGTGTAATTCCGGATTCCGGCTTCCTTCAGCAGGGCGAGCATTTCCGGCCAGATTTCATCGTGGCGGCGCTTGTATTCCTCCTGCATTCCGGGTCTGATGCGTCCTTTCCATGCAAAGCGTTCCATGGGTTTGTTCCTCCGTTCATGGTTGGTAATGGATTATGACTTTGGCGCGTGGGCGCAGGAAGCGCGTTCGACCAGCTCCCAGTCCGCGGTTTCCTTTTTGTTTTCCCCGCTGATCAGCAGCTGAACCGCCCGGGTGCCCGTGCGCTGCTGGTGGGTGTTGATGCTGGTGAGCGGCGGGACCAGGTAAGGCGTGCAGAACAGGTTGTCGCAGCCGATGACGGACAGCTGTTCCGGGATCGCAAGGCCCAGGTCACGGGCGGAAGCCATGCAGCCCATGGCCACCAGGTCGTTCAGGGCAATGACGGCGGTGGGCCAGTATTCCCGCTTCAGGGAAGACAGCATACCGGTGAAGGCGGCCGCGCCGTCCTCCGCGGTACCGCGGCAGTACACCCGGTAGGAGGAGACATACGGCAGGCGGGCGTCCCGCAGGCCGTTCTCATAGCCCACGTCCCGGCGCAGGGGATCGTGATCCTCCCGGACGCCGCCGATGAAAGCGATTTTTTCATGGCCCAGGGACGCCAGATAGCGGACGATTTCCTCCATCATGGCGGCGTTGTTGTTGGACACGGAGGGAAAATCGTAGGAAGGGGGAACGCAGCCGATCAGCACGACGGGCATATACTGCCGCAGATCCTGCAGGGCTGAAAGAACCCGCTCGTCGTGATCGGGCGGGAGGTATTCCACACAGACGATCAGCCCGTCCAGCCTGCGTTCCGCCAGCATCGCGGCGGGGTTGTATTCCCGGGTATCCAGGCTGGACCATGGGAAAAGGCTCATCGTATAGCCGAGCTTCCGCGCTTCCTCCTGGGCGCCGGTGAAGATCATCGCGTAATGCGGATTGAGCAGTTTGGGCAGAACGATGCCGAGGGAATGGGTGGTCCTGCTGGACAGGCCGCGGGCGATGGAGCTGGGCCGGTAATTCCGGCGTTCGATGGCGTCCAGCACCTTTTTCCGGGTGGCTTCCGACACGCTTGCCTCCCCGCGGAGCACCCGGGAGACCGTCGCGATGGAAACGCCGGCGTCCGACGCGATGTCATAGATCGTTACATTTTCGCTGTTCATCTGATTTCCTCTTTATCCGGAAGGCGGTATTCTGATTATGAAAGCGCTATCATTATAGCCGATTATTTTCAGCGCCGCAAGTCAAAAATATTTTTTCTGGCAAAACTTCAACATGATATTGACATTGAAAACGGACGATACTATAATGTAAGCGCTACCACAATCAAACGATAAGCGGGTGATCATTCATGGCAGAAACCTACCGGCAAACAGCGGACCGCGTCCTGGCGATGCTGCAGCAGGCGGACGGAAACGATCCTTCCCGCGGGCATCTGACGATGAACAACTGGGAGTGGCCTACGGGAGTGGCGCTCTACGGGATCTACAAAACCTACCAGCAGAGCGGCGACAGGTCCATCCTGGACTACCTCACAGGCTGGTACGACGACATGCTCAGCCGGGCTGAAAAGCCGCACCGCAACGTGAACACCGTGGCGCCCGTGCTGACGCTGACCTGCCTGTATGACGAAACGAAAAACCCGAAGTATCTCGAGGAGATAGAGAGCTGGATCGGCTGGGTGACGCAGGAAATGCCCCGGACGGAATACGGCGGACTCCAGCACTGCACGGTCTGGAACAAGCATTACCAGCAGCTCTGGTGCGACACGCTGTTCATGGTCGGGCTGTTCCTGGCCAAGGCCGGAACGGTGCTGGGGAGGCCGGAACTGATCGAAGAGGCGGAATACCAGTTCCTGATCCATATCCGCTACCTGCAGAACAAGGTGAACGGCCTGTTCTACCACGGGTGGACGTTTGACCGGCGGCACAATTTCGCCGAAGCCTTCTGGGCAAGGGGAAACGCCTGGTTTACCGCTGCGGCCATCGAGCTCTACGACATCACGAAGCGGGAAAACGCCGCGATGCGGATGATCCGCAGCGCCTGGAAGGACCAGGTGCTGGCGCTGTGGAAATACCAGCGGGTGAACGGCCTGTATACCACGCTGATCGACGTGGAGGAGACCTACTGCGAGACCAGCGCGACCGCCGCCATCGCCTACGGCGTGCTGAAGGGGATCCGGCTCGGCTGGCTGCCCCAGGAGCCCTACCAGCAGATGGGCGCGCTTTCCGCCCGGGCCGTGCTGGACCAGATTGACGAGACCGGCGCGGTGCAGGGCGTTTCCGGCGGCACGGGCATGGGACACAACCTCCAGCATTACAAGGACATTATCGTGACCCCGACAGCCTACGGACAGGGACTGACCTTCCTGATGCTGACGGAGCTCATGAACCGGGATACACGGCCCGAATAAGACGGAAAAGGAGAGAGACGCATGACGACCAGAGCAGCGGAGCGCCGGGCGATACACGGTTCGGGCAGGAACTACTGGCGCAGGCTCGGCAACGAAGTACGGCGGGACAAGTGGCTGTATGTGCTGCTGCTGCCCGGACTGATCTATTTCATCGTATTCAAATACCTTCCCATGTTCGGCATTGTCATCGCTTTCGAGAACTACGTTCCTTTTTCCGGCGTCATCGGCAGCGAATGGGTCGGCTTCAAGTGGTTCAACAGTTTCTTCCGCTTTCCGGCCTGGCTTACCTACCTGAAGAACACGCTGATTCTCTCGCTGATGAACATCGTGTTCTTCTTCCCCGCGCCGATCATCCTGGCGCTGCTGCTGAACGAGATGCGCAGGCAGCGGTACAAAAAGCTGCTGCAGACCATGCTGTACGTCCCGCACTTCATCTCCATCGTGATCGTCGTATCCATCACGTTTGTGATGTTCGGGCCCTCCGGCATCGTATACAAGGCCACGCAGAACGTGCTGGGCCACTCCATCAACTACATGGGCTCGCCCGACACGTTCCGCTGGATGATTATCGGACAGACCATCTGGAAGGAGACCGGCTGGGGCACGATCATCTTCCTCGCCGCGCTGACCAACGTGGACACCCAGCTGTATGAAGCGGCCATGGTGGACGGCGCCGGACGGCTGCGCCGCCTGTGGCACATCACGCTGCCGGCCATCCGTTCCACCATCGTGCTGATGCTGATCCTGCGGATGGGCAGCGTGCTGGACACCGGCTACGACCACCTGATCCTGATGGCCAATCCCCTGAACCGCTCCGCCAGCCAGACCCTGGACGTATTCGTCTACCAGCAGGGCATCCAGCAGGGCCAGTTCAGCTACGCTTCGGCCATCGGCCTGATGAAATCCATCGTGAGTGTTACGCTCGTCCTCACATCGAACAAGATTGCCCATCTGCTCGGCGAGCAGGGGCTGTACTGAGGGGTGGCAGGCATGAAAAAGAAGGTATTGGCTGAAAACCCCGTCCTCTACGGCAGGAACGGCGCCAAGATGCGGATCTCCACCGGCCCGGTGGGACAGAACGCCACGCTGGGAAGCCGGGTCTTCGACGTGCTGAACTACCTGCTCGTCACCGTCATCGCGGTTACCACCCTGTTCCCCTTCGTCTATATCATCGGCGCGTCCTTCGCCACCGAGTATGAAATCACCACTCGCCCCCTGTTCATTATCCCGCAGGACGTCACGGTGAACGCCTACGAGTTCATCTTCTCCTCGAACAAGATACTGCAGGGCTTCCGCAACTCCATCTTCATCACGGTGTGCGGCACGCTCATCAACCTGTTCTTCACGGTGACGATGGCCTACGCGCTGTCCAAGACCCGGCTGCGGGGACGTAACTTCTTCCTGAATATGGTTATCGTCTCCATGTTCTTCTCGGGCGGCATGATTCCCGGCTACATCATCATCGCCAACGTGCTGAACCTGAAGAACACCTTCTGGGCGGTGCTGCTGCCCGGCGCGATTTCCGCCTATAACCTGATGATCGTCAAGAACTTCTTCCAGGGCATCCCCCAGGAGCTGGAGGAGTCGGCGGCCATCGACGGCAGCACGGACATCGGGATCCTGTGGAGGATCGTGCTTCCGCTCTCCCTTCCGGTGCTTGCCACATTCGGCCTCTTCTACGCCGTGGGTCACTGGAACGCCTACTTCGGCGCGATGATCTACATGACCGGCGCAAAGGAAAAGTGGCCGCTGCAGGTGCTGCTGCGCGAGCTGATCATCCTGGCGAACGGTTCCGCGGGCGACATTACCAACATGGACCCCGAGTTTGTCCAGCCGCCGGAGCAGTCCGTCAAGATGGCGGTCATCGTGGTCTCCACCGTACCGATTATGTGCGTGTATCCCTTCCTGCAGAAGTATTTTGTCAAGGGCGTTATGGTCGGCGCCCTGAAAGGCTGAGGTTGTCCGCAGCGCTGGGTAACGCTGCTGAACGATATCCCATCAATTTATTAAGGAGGAAATACCCATGAAGAAACTGGTCTCTGTTCTCCTGGCGCTGCTGCTTGCCATCGGCATGATGAGCTTCGCCTCCGCGGATGAACCCCTGGTGGTCTCCGTGCTGCTGCCCGAATTCACGATGGACGTGGATTTTGTGGCTGAAAACAACCCTGTTCTGGACGCGATCGAGCAAGCGACCGGCGTCCGCCTCCAGATTACCTGGGCTCCCAACGAAAACTACGGTGACATCCTGAACACCACCATGGCGGACAAGGACCTGCCGATGCTGATCGCCGCGACCGACGCGCGCAGCCCCCTGATCATCAACTCCGCCCGCGCCGGCGCGTTCTGGGATCTGACCGACTACGTCAACGACGCGGCAAACTATCCGAACCTGGCCCTGGGCGATCCGCAGATCTACAACAACATTTCCGTGGACGGCCGGATCTACGGCATCTACCGCACCCGCAACTATCCCCGCGGCGGCGCCTACTACCGCTCCGACATCGCCAAGCAGGCGGGCTTCGACAAGGAAGTCAAGACCATCGACGACCTGACCGAGCTGGCTGAAGCGCTGGCCAAGGTCAGCGAAGATACCTACGCGCTGAATATGTGCTCCTACACCGCGGGCACCATCAGCTTCATCACCGTGGCCTTCGGCGCTCCCAACAACTGGGGCGTTGACGAGAACGGAAACATCTATCCCGCGCACCTGTCCCCCGCTTACCTGGAAGGCCTGAACTGGCTGCGCCATCTGTATGAAATCGGCGGCATCGATCCCAACTTTGCCCAGATTTCCACCAACGACTGGAACGATATCGAGCGTACCGGCAAGGCCTTCATGCGGTTTGACTGCCTGGACAACGCCTACCGTCAGCAGGAATGGTTCGAGAGCAACGTCGAAGGCGTGACCGAGACGATCTGGGCGCAGGTCGGACCGCTGGCCAAGGCGGACGGCTCCATCACCATCTGGCCCCAGAACCCCGGCTTCTCCGGCGAGATCCTCGTGACCAAATCCGTCAAGGAAGAAGACATGGAAAAGGTCATGAAGTTCATCGACTGGTGCAACAGCGACGCCGGTATCAGCCTGCTGAACCTGGGCGTTGAAAACGCGACCTACTGGGTGGGCGAAGACGGATACCGCATTGACATCTCCAAGCTGCCCGAAGACGAGTACAACGAGAAGAGCAATGCCGGCAAACAGTACCTGCATGACCTGAACCAGCTGAACATGGGCGTTTCCTACCACGCTGTGGAGCCCGCCATGAAGCTGAGCGAATCCCGTCAGCGCTTTGCCGACCTGAACGTCGAACTGGCCCCCTACGCGGTGCTGGATCCCTGCTATCCGCTGGTCAGCCAGACCAACGTCGACTACGGCGCACAGCTGAGCCCCATCATCGCCGACGCTGCCGTGCAGTATATCGCCGGCATCATCGATGAAGACGGCCTCCGCGCCGCGTGGGCCGACTGGGCTGCGCAGGGCGGCGACGCCATGACACAGGAATACAACGAAGCCTATCATGCATCCCTGGGCAAATAATTCCTGAACCGTTTTTTCGGGGGCTGCCGCGTCAGCGGCAGCCCCTCCTTCTGAAAGCAAATGAGGAGGGAGAACGAACATGAACCGGATCTACTGCTGCTTTCCCGGCGGAAAGCATAAAGCGCTGACCATGAGTTACGACGACGGCCGGACACAGGATCGCCGGCTCGTGGAAATCTTCAATCAGAACGGAATCAGAGGCACCTTCCATCTCAACAGCGGCCTTTTCGAACGGGGAGACCGGGTGATGCCGGAAGAGATTTCCTCACTTTACGCAGGCCATGAGGTAGCCTGCCATACCGTGACCCATCCAACGATCGCCCGCTGCCCGCTGCCGGAAGTGGCACAGGAAGTGCTGGAAGATCGGAAGTTCCTGGAGGAACGGACCGGATACCCGGTGCGGGGGCTCAGCTATCCCAATGGTTCCGTAACAAAGGATATCGAAAACCTGCTGCCGTCGCTCGGCATCCGTTATTCCCGGGTGGTGGGCTCTTCCGACGGCTTTGCCCTGCCGGAAAACCCGTACCGCTGGCAGGCCACCTGTCATCACAACCACAGACTGATGGAACTGGGAGAACAGTTCCTGGGCCTGTTCAAAAAGCAATACCTGTATCTGATGTACGTATGGGGCCACAGCTATGAATTTGACGATAAAAACAACTGGGACCTGATGGAATCCTTCTGCAGCATGATGGGCGGAAAGGACGACATTTGGTACTGTACCAATATAGAGTTCATGGACTGCATGGACAATTTTGCCCGTCTGCAGTTTGCGGCGGACAACCGCTTTGTCTATAACCCGAATGCCGGGGACTGCTGGATTGCGGTCAACGACGGAACAGTTGTGTGCGTTCCCGCGGGGAAGACTGCAAAATTATAACAAAGGGGAACAGAATAATGGAAATTTACAGGGATCCGGTAACAGGCTATGAAATCCGGCGGTATGCCAACGGTCCGGAAAGAAACTCCAAACTGTATTTCACCTGCGAAAACTTTTCCGTAGATGACAAGTATTTCTTCTTCATGAAGCAGCAACTGGCAGACGGCAGAAAGGAACTGTCCGGCGGCTGTTACCGGGCTAACGTGGAGACCGGCGAGATCGACCGAGTGACGGATTATTCTTACCGGGGTTTTGCCACGGACCGGGAGAAGAACATCGGTTACACCTGCAAAAATGAAACGGAAGTCTATGCTGTGGATCTTTCCACCATGGAAATGACAAAGGTCGGGGATCTTCCGAAAGGCGGACAGATTACAGGCCACCTGACGGCAGCCAATACCGGGCGAATCGCCTGCAGCTATCACCTGGCAAACAAGTATTACGGTCTGGTAATCATGGATCCCGGGAAGGAAGCAGAAGTGGTGTACCAGAGCGATTACCGCCTTGGGCATGCGCAGATCTGCCCTTCGGATGAGAACCTGATCTTCTATATCCATGAAACAGAAGGCGATGCTTTCCAGCGCACTTGGATGTTTGACGTGAAGGAACGGTATGTACGGCCTTACTATGTGGAGCATCCGAGCGAGTGGATTACCCATGAGGTCTGGGCCGCCGACGGCACGGAAATGGCGCTGATGAAGCTGGATCCGGCAGGTTTCGTGGACGGGAGCAAGGGTGAAGTCCATACCGGGAACATCATCATCGGCGACAAGGACGGACGTCATTTCGATGTGGCGGCGCAGAGCACGCAGATCCTGCATCCCTGCATCAGCCGGGATCACAAATGGCTCTGCGCAGACCGGATCAGTTACCTGGGAACTACGATCCAGGAAGGCGTTGTGCTCTTTGAGCGGGCCACCGGCAAATCAAAATTCATCGCATCCACCGGAAGCTGCAAATCCGGCGCGGATCATCAGCACCCTTCCTTTAACCGCAGAGGGGACAAGATCCTTTTCTCCAACCCGGACGAAAACGGCGTGGGACAGGTTTGCGTGATCGACCTGAAGCAGGTCTGGAAGGACTGGTAAAAAAGCATGCCTGCCATCTATATTATTGGTGATTCCACGGTGGAGGATAACCAGCCTCCGTTCCGGGGATGGGGCTGGGCCCTCCCGAAGTATGTGAAGGAAGGTGTTGAAGTCCGGAATCACGCCCTTTCCGGCCGCAGTACCCGCAGCTTTCTGGAGGAAGGCCTCTGGGAACCGGTCGAAGCGGCCATTTCATCGGGGGATCTTCTGCTGATCCAGTTCGGCCATAATGACGAGAAGGACGACGAGCGACATACAGATCCGGACTCCACCTATAAGGAAAACCTCTGGCGGTACTGCAGGACAGCCTTGGAAAAAGGTGCGTATCCGATACTGATGACACCGGTTTCCCGGCGTTTCTTCGTGGGAAACGGTTCCCTGCTTTATACCCATGGGGAATACCCCCGGGCGGTGCGTGAACTGGCGAATGAGAAACGGGTCCCGCTGATTGACCTGAAGAAGGACAGCCGGGAACTGTATCTGTCCCTCGGAGAAGAAAAGACTGCAGAGCTGTTTGTCCGTCTGGTTCCCGGGGAGAATCCGGATTTTCCGGATGGACATGATGACAAAACGCATTTCAACGCATATGGCGCAAACCGGATCTGCGCCCTGGTGGTGGCGGGAATGCGACGCATTCCCTGCTGTGAGCCTTTTCTAAAGGAACACAATGGATAATACATATTCCTTTCATCAGGGATGGCGGTTTTTCCTGGCCAATGTTTTCCAATGGAATCCGCCATCGAGAAATGCCGGGACCGGCAGGGACGTTCTCCTGTCAGCCCGGAATATGACGACAGCGCCTGGGAACAGGTTGTCCTTCCGCATACTTTCAACGGAGAGGATCTGTTTACTGTTCCCATTGAAGACGGAGGCAGCGGACAGCGGCGTACCTGCGCCTTTTACCGGAACACGCTGGAGATCCCTGCGGAGCATGCCGGGATAACGTGATCCGAAAGCCTTTTGTTTATGCGGAGTGCGGCACAAACCGAATTCTGCTTCGTGCGGGCAGAATTCCCGGTCCGGTCCGGATTGCTTTTTCTGCTTCCGGCCTTCCGGAGGCGGAGATCCTGCTTCAGATGGTCCCATGCAATCTTGCAACTCTTGTGCCGTTCTGCTTCCGGGAGCTGTATCCATCGCAAACGCCCGTTTACCCTGCGTCAGAGGATACGGTCCTCCCAGTGAGCGAACTGGATGAATTGAAATATATTTTGGAAACAGAGAACTGGTGCAAGGTATTGGTCAATGGGCAGGAACCGGATTTCCGAGGCGTCCGGGCCGTAAACCGCAACGGAGCAGTCTGGGGCAATGTACTGTGTATTCTGGAAAGGATGAAGCAGCTGGCACCGGACCGGCTGGATTACCGCTGGGATCCGACTGCGGGGATCTTGTCCCTGACATCCGGTGAAAACCGGATTATGGCACGGATCGGGGAGACCCATCTGCTGGTCAACGGACAGGAAAGTCTGATGGATGGCCAGCCGTATGTGACGGAGGAAGGAATTCCGGTCATGGAAATCAGAGCAGTTGCGCCTTTTGTACAGGGTGCCGAATCCCGACTGGACGAGAGGATAGGTGCTTTACGGATCAATTTATAAATAAGCATCCGAAAGGAGAGGATACAGCATGAATATCGGCATTCGCCTGCATGACACAGCTCCCGGAACACTGAAGGAACGCCTGGCTTTTGCAAAAGCCCAGGGGTTTTCCTGTGCCCATACTGCCCTCAGCAAGGTACTGGATGATTTTTCGATGACGGATGCTCCGGAAAAACTGACAGCAGGATATGCGGAGGCCTTCCGGCAGGAATTTGAGACGGTGGGGATGGAGTGCGCCGTGCTGGGATGTTACCTGAACCTGGCGGATCCCAATCCCGAACGCCGTGCCATCACACAGGAGATCTACAAGGCGCACCTGCGCTTTGCCGCGATGGCCGGAGCACGGGTGGTCGGCACGGAAACCTATGCGAATCTGGAGTCCGGTTTCTGCGATCCGGCTCAAAGCGAAGAAGCCTTCCGGCTGTTCCTGGATAGCCTGCAGCCGGTGGTGCGTTGCGCGGAAGAAACCGGCGCGCTGCTGGCGGTTGAACCGGTCTGGTACCACATCGTTTCCACTCCGGAACGGGCAGCACGCATGCTGGAGGAGATTCCCTCCGCGAATCTGCGGATTATCCTGGACGCAGTCAACCTGCTTTCGCCCAGAACCGCCGGAGATGCAGAAGATATCATCCGCAGAGCGATTTCCCTGCTGGGAGACCGGATTGAAATCCTGCATATGAAAGACTATGTGATCACCGGCGAAGAGATGAATGCCTGCGCATGCGGGCTCGGGTCAATGCAGTATGAGCAGCTTCTTGCCTTTGCCGCTTCCCGGGACCTTCCTATGACGCTGGAAAACACAGTGCCGGAAAACGCGGAGCCAGCCAGGATATATCTGGAAGAGATTGCCGGAAAACTGTAAACCGGAGGACTATAGCGATGCAGATCTTTATCTGCGGTGATTCGACTGCCGCATCCTATAACCCGGCGGAGACCCTTATGGTCGGCTGGGGGCAGCTGCTGGAGGATTTCCTGCAGGAATGCAGCATCGTCAACCTGGCCATGGCAGGACGCAGCACAAAAACCTTCCTGCAGGAAGGCCGGCTGTTCCCTGTCGGAGAACAGGCCCGACCGGGGGATCTTGTGCTGATTCAGTTTGCCCATAATGACGAGAATGAAAAAAAGCCGGAGCGTTATTGCGATGCCCACGGCGCATTCCGGGAGAATCTCCAGGTGTTTATCCGATATTCCCGGGAATACGGTGCCATGCCGATATTGCTGACACCGATCTGCATGCGGGTCTGGCAGGACGGCAGACTGCAGCCGACGCACGGGAAATATCCTGCCGTCATGCGCCAGGTGGCGGAAGAGGCAGGGGTTTCCCTGATCGACCTGTACACGGAAAGTTACCGGATTGTCGAATCCCTTGGAGAGGAAGGCAGCAAGGAACTGTTTATGCAGCTTCTTCCGGGACAGGATGAACGGTATCCGGAAGGACTGCAGGACAACGCCCATACACGGCGGGCCGGCGCGGAACGCTTCGCGGCCGCCGCCGCGCGGGAACTGAAAGCGATGGGACTGGTCCGGTAACCGGAGATCAACTGTCCGGCGCGAGAAAAACCTTGCCGCCGGCTGCAAGGACCTGCCGCGCTCTCCCATCCAGAACCCGGCATTCCAGCACATCTGAAGGACAGGAGGGTTCCTCATCCGGATAGATCCACAGCGGATATGCATTGGAACTTTCGCCGTAACGAAGGGTCGGTGTGCAGCGGACAGGTTTGCACAGACCGGCCGCCGGAAAAAGGCCAGGATCCTCTCTCTTGTTGAGGTGATTCAACGCGTTCGCACTAATGCCGACTTCGTGAATCAGATCACGTTTCTTTATATTTCTATCGACAAGGAGTTTCCAGAGTTTATTAAATGATCACGGCAAAGAACCACCTCTTCACCATATTTTAACGGCAAAAGGGGTAATGTCAACATAATATAGGCAATTATTCCAATATGGGTACGATAAAAATCAAAATCCAGCAAAAAGTTTCCAAATGTTAGAATAAAATGGCTGTATTTTGGAACAATTTGTGATATATAACCACCGAAACAGAAAACAGCGGTGGTTTGCAAGAGCGGCAACTCTTACAAACCGAGCAGAAAAGTTGGCCACGAAGCAAAAAGAAAACCCGGGCGCCGATGAAAAATGAGGCGACCCGGGTTTTGTGCAATCATTATCCGCAACCTCAACAGTCGCGACTACACACTGTGCAGATCGCTCCTTTTTGGTTGGGAATGACATTGACGAGATTTCCGCCACAGGCGGTCGTCAGTGTCATTCCCATTCGATCGTGGCGACGGGCTTTTCCGAGAACGGAGAACGGGATATCTTTCTGTTTTGCGGCCGATGACCGTGAACAGCACGAAAAGAACGGAAAGGGCGGCATACATGCAGACGGCAAAAGGCTGGAACGGCCCGATATTTTCGGCCATGTCGCCAAGATTTTCGGTCATTTGATCCACGTTTTCCTGAACCGCGGCCGCCTGTTCAGACGTTACATGTTCCGCCGGTTTCGGATGGCCGGACGCGGTTCCGGATTCCGTGTCCGGCAACGCGCTTTCCTGCTGTACCGCAATGGTCGCGATCTCGTCCGTCAGGTTCCCGGATTCAGCGAAAGGATACAGAATCAGGCTCACACTTACGGAAAACAGTGAGGAAAGGATCACCAGCAGAAGAAACCCCTGCAGGATCGTCAAAAAGGTTCGGTTATCTTCAGGTTCCGGATCTTCATGGATCATTCCCATCCCGGACCGGCGCGGTATCCGCCGGGGCTTCTTCCGCCGGAGCATCTTCGCCGGAAACGTCTTCCGAGGGCGTATCCCCGGACAGGGCTTCTTCGCCCATCATTTCCCGCAGTTCGGGATAGATTTCCATCAGTTCTTCCAGGGTCATGTCCGAACCGTTTTCGGAAAGGCCTTCCGGGACATACGAAGGATCGGTGACCACCTGCATGTTGATCTTAGGCAGACCGAACATCGGGATCGCCTGGTGGATGGCTTCCACATAGAGCATCAGAATCATTGCGAAGGAGGCGGCCGGGATCAGCATGCTTATCATCTTGTTCCTGGGTTCCCGGGTATAGGAGAACAGCAGGACCAGCGGGGCGAGGAAGAAAAGGGGAATGGAATCCCCGAACCCCATGACGATGGCAATCGAATGGTAGGATTCCATCGCTTCTTCCGTGAACCCCAGAATAATTGTTTCAATGACCGACGCCAGGAAATAGGCGGCGATGTCCGCAATGCTGATGATGACAAGGGCGATCGAAAGGAAAAGGGAGAAATCCCAGGAGTTCTTTTTTGTGTTCAGGAAAGCTTTATACTCCTCATGCGTTTTTCCGTGCCGCCGGAAACGCAGTTCCCGCGTCTTGATATATACGGCGAGGACGATGAACAGGACAAAGGTCATCGGGGGCTTGACCGTGAACAGCGGATACAGGTAAGGGGAGACTGTAACCTGTTTCCTGTACGCCAGGACTTTCAGGGCGATACTGCCCACTTCATAGGCGATCGGCAGCAGCGCGAACGCGCGGAAGATGAACCTGCTTTTTCCGGTAAAGATCCTCTTCGGTTCGTAATTCAGGAAGAACATCACCAGGGTGCACAGGAACAGGTCGACAAAGATATTGAAACACAGGACGCCTTCCGGCGCGACATCCTCCATGATATTCAGGAGCACGTCCATGCTTGGCACTGTCCCGTCGTTGACCATATCGATCGTTCCGAGCAGATACCGGTGCAGGACAAAGGCGTAGAAGGCAAAGACCGCGGCAGCGGCGCCGAAGTTTTTGAGCAGAAGGAACCTGTAGGATTTCTGTCCGTTCATGATCTGCGCAAAATTGGCGATCAGCAGGAAGGGAAGGGATAGGAAGGACAGGAAAGTTACCGGCTGCGTCAGGCCGGCGAAGGATTCCGGCAAATTGCCCAAACGTTCGCCGATGGACAGAATCAGCCCCACCTGGGAGACGACGATGCACAGCCAGCCGAGGATCTGGAAATGCTGGTAGTTCAAAGGTCCCCGGTAGCGGATATCCTTTTCTGCGGTATGCTCATGCCATTTGCTGCGCGGAGCCTTCTGCACCGCGGTTTTTTTTCTGCCCATATTCATATTTCCTTTTCAGCGTAGTAACGGGATATGACATTTTATTTTACCACGCGGGGCCGGAGAAAGAAAGGAGGCTTTTTCAAAGAAATCCCCCGCGCTTCAGGCGCAGGGGAAAGACCGCGGCTATGTTTCTCCCGGCGCGGCGGCCGGGAGCATCGGATATGCTCCCAACGGGACGGGAATCACAATGTGTCCGTTTCATATCCGGTTTCCGTTTTCTGGGACGTCCGGCTGCTGATCCTGTATTCCGTGGGCGTGCAGCCTTCCATCTTTTTGAAGACATGGGAAAAATGGGCGGAGGAGACGAATCCTACCGTTTCACCGATCTCAGAGATCTCCTCCCCGGAGCCGGCCAGCAGTTCCTTGGCCCGCTCGCAGCGGATATAGTTATGGTAAGCCAGGGGAGTATACCCGATATGCTTCTTGAAGACTCGCAGGAGATAATTCCCGTTGACGAACAGGTTGTCCGCCATTTTCTGAAGCGAGAACCTCTCTTTACAGTGCGTTTCAATATACTCGGAAGCGGCCTGGGAAAGGATTTCCCCGCTGGATTTCTTCTTTCCGGCAACGGCGCTTTTTCCTGTCCTGTCCGATCCGCTGATCATACCGCATTTCCTCCATCAAACCATTTTGATAATTAGATAAAACTAACTATCGAGCATATATTAGCACAATCTAACATACTTTTCCATTATTTACGTAAAAAAGTATAAAAATGTGAATATCAGACAAATGAAAATACAAAAGAAGTCAATTTCAGGATAACGATATCAAAGGAGTTGTGCTATAATTCTATCCGTGTTAGGCAGAACTAACGCAAGCAAAACACTTTGGAGGCGGAACGATGATGCCGTTAAGCTACGCAAACCCGGGAGAGGAATGCCCCCGAATTTTTGTAATTCTCCCAGGTGAAAATGTGATTATTTGGGGGGATTTCGCTCATATAATATCATTATTAGCATGAGGCTATTGATGCTTGCATTGTTCTATGATTATTTTGTAATAGACAGTTGCCCTTTTACGTGCGTTTGTGTTCCATCAAGCGCGATCAGACATCCTTCCGCTTGCTCCGGCAGTGTCAGCTCATAGCGTATGGTGCCGTTGGCATAGCGCTGATAATGATATTGCACAGGCCCCAAGGGCGTAATGGCCGTGCCGGACAAGTCGGGCAGATTGAGCAGATGGGGCTGAATGATGATTTTGCGGTTTTCCAGCCGGACGCCTGCCAGCGTCCGCATGAATTCATACAGCGGCAGCGCGCTCCAGGCGTGGCATTCGCTGCGGGGATGATGGGGCTCCTCTGGACAGGTGGTGCTGCCCCGGGAAAGGAGGCGGATCCAGGCGTCCAGATCCCGGCGCATCTGCTCCTCCATCCCGGCCCTTTCCAAGGCTCGGAACCATTCATAGGATGTGGAGAATGAGCAGGGCGGACAGCTCAAGGATGCTTGCAGCGCGCGCCTGCTTTCAGCCTCCGTAAACATTCCGTTGATCACTGCCCAAGCCTGGGCGTGGCGGGTAAACTGCCGGCAGGCCGGGCCTTCCCGAACCATACCCTGATCAGGATCAAAGCACAATTCTTTTACTTTAGACAGAATATCTTCCCGACGCTGACGGTATTCCTCCGCCGTTCCGGGTCGGCCTGTGGCTTCATACAGCTTCGCCCCGCATTCCAAGGCGTAGGCGTACATCAGATTGATGATGGCGCTGGGGCCTTCAAAGTAAGCGGGCGAAACGCCGCCGGTTTCCTTCCAGTCGTCCTGCCAGTCGATGAACGGCCAAAAGCCGATGGAGCCCACCAGCCCGGTTTCATCCCGCTTTCCATCGTAATAATCCAGGATCCGGTCAATGTCCGGGCGGTACAGGCGGCCCAGGGCGGTATCGCCCGTATGCTCCACATACTCCCACAGGGCAAAGACATAATGCAGGGAGAAGGTGGAGATCACCTGGCAATAGGCCGCGGGCGTTTTACCGGGCAGCAGGCCTTCAGGCCGTATTCCGCAATGGAAATCCAGCAGGGCTTTTTTCGCCAGTTGTGTGTCGTTGCTGACCGCATAATTAAACAGCATTTGCAGCCGGGTGTCCATGATGAACTGTAATTGCTCGTAATACGGGCAGTCCATATAGGTTTCCAGCATACAGTTTTGCAGCGTGCGTACGCACATGCCCCACACCTTTTCCACCCACGGTACAGAAGAAGAGATGCCGGATTGTACAGGCAGCGGATAGCCTGTTTTCCGGTAGACGGGGGATTGGGTGAATTGTCCGCCGGAAATGACAATATACCGGAAGGTGCGCACCCAGAAGGGCTCGTAACAAAGCGGCTTCCCATTCAGAATAATGTGATCGGCCCGGCCGGATACGCTGCCGTTCAAATCGTCGATGCGCTGCCCGTCTGTTCCGTCGCCGAAGCGTTCCAGATAGGTGATGGTAATTTCCGTGCCCGTATCCCCCTCCATGTTAAACCGGGGATAGCCATTCACATGCACGCCCGCATCCAGAATGATCTCTTTTCCCCGTTTGATGACGCTGGCAAAGGAGCATTCTTTTTCCTCCAGCAGCGGGATTTCCCGGGGGATCACGTGTACCCGGGGGATCAGCCCCACGCTCTGGAAAAGCGGGGATAAAATGACCGGGCCATAGGGCAAGGCATTCTGCCAACTGAAATCATCGTAACCGACCGTTTTCCAATCATCCGGCGATACGCGGAAATCCACACTTTCCTCCACCGCGCCAAGATAGACGGAATACTGTGTGGATTTGAGATAAAAGGTATTGTCAAGCCAGACCTTCCAGGGGGCCAGGCCGGTGGTGACGGAGCCGACCGTTTTCCCGTCCGCGCTGATGATTTCCCCGTCCACCGCCAGGGCATGACAGTTGCCCGCGCCGACCACGCCGTAAATTGCTGCGCGGGTATCCGTTTGATCTCTGGCAATGTCCGGGTCGTTGAACAGCACCTGCACAGCGAAGACGTTTTTTCCTGTCCGCAGATACGGTGTCAGCTCCACGGTTTCATAATACTGCCGGTTCAGATCGCCTTTGCAGGGGCCGGACAGCACAGGCTTTCCGTTGACCCACAGCCGATAACGGGAAACAGCCGTGACGCAAGCGGTCAGATGGGCATCTTTAGGAAGCGTCTGTTCACAGCGGAAATAGGCGAACCGTTCCCCCAGATCACCGTGGAAAATCTGCTTGCGCGCCAATTCTTCCCGGGGAATCCGAATCCATTGCGTTCGTTCTTTCATGGCTGTATCCTCGTTTTTTATTATCTTAGTTTTCCCAGGGCATACAGGCTTTCTTTGGGGAAACGCTTCTGCGTGGCACGGTCTACGCCCACCAGCCCGAAGGTCATGGCATAGCCCTTCTGCCATTCAAAGTTGTCCAGCAGACTCCAATACAGATAGCCCTTTACTGGCAGGCCTTCGGAAATGCAATCCGCAACACCCTGGGTCGCTGTGTCGATAAAGGCTGCGCGGCGGCTGTCGTCCGCGGTGGCGATCCCGTTCTCCGTCACGATCAGATCGCCTTGAAAATCCTTCGCCACCCGGTGCAGCACATGAGCGATACCCTCGGGATAGTATTCATATTCCATCTGGGTCTTTTCTTTGCCTTCGGGAACGGGCAGGGAACCGTCCGGGCCGATAAGGGTGCGGGAATAGTTCTGCACGCCCAGGAAATCATCCTCCGCCATCACGGGCAGATAGTGGGTGAATTCCTGATCCCATTCTTCCTTTGCCTTTTCTTCACCGCCGGGGACGGATTGCACGTCATGCAAACTCAGGGTCCATCCTACCTTCATGTGGGGAGCGGCTTCCCGAATGGCCTGACGCGCGGCGGCGTGGGCCTGCATCACGATTTCATCCCCATGGGCCGTACGGGGAGACACGAAGGTGGCGGGCTTTTCAGTGCCGAAAGCAGCAAGGTTTTCCCTTGCCAGAAGGGGATTGCCCTTCATCAGATCCTCCAGGTTCACGCCCACCTGCACCTTTCCCGCAGCTACCATCTGCTGGAAAATCTGCCGGGCCACGGCGGCAATCTGGATGCCCATGTTGGCTTCGTTGAGGGTGCAGATATATTGAAGTTCGCTGCCGTACTGCTCTGCGATATACCGGGCATACCGGGCGAAATCGTCGGGGGTGGTATCAGCTTCCCAGCCACCCTTGCGGATCAGCCACACCGGGCTGGTAAAATGGTGCAGGGTGACGATGGGCTCAATTCCGTTTTCCTTGCAGCAGCGGATCACTTCCCGGTAGTGCCGGGTTTCCTTTTCGCTGAATACGCCTTCCTCCGGCTTGATTCGCGCCCACTCGACGGAGAAACGGTAGGCGTTCAGCCCGGCCTTCGCCATCAGTTGAATATCTTCTTCATAACGGTTATAGTGGTCGCAAGCATTGCCGCTGGGCTCCGCGAAGCTGGAATGAGCCATCTGCTCCTGGGCCCAGTTATCGCTGTTCGTATTGTTGCCTTCCACCTGATGGGCCGCGGTGGCCGCGCCCAGCAGGAAATCTTTTTCAAACCGTGCCATGAGTCTTATCTCCTTTTTCACGCGTTCAGGGTGGCGATCAGGTCTTTCAGCTGTTTCCGGGTCAGGCGGCCATAGCTCACCAGCGCGCCCAGCTGAATGCCCATCATCATGCCCTGCATCATGCGCTCGCTGCCTTCGCCCATGGTGTCCGTCTGGTCCACATGGCTCAGGGCGGAGGAGCGCATCATATTCCCGATGATCTCCCTGCCCCTGGGATGCCTGAGGAGCTGGCCGATGGTGGTGTTTTCGGTGACAGTGAAGGGAAGCACGACTGTACCTACCACCTGGACGGACTGCGATATCCGGATATCCCGGCTGCTTTCGCCGATTTCGATGACATATTCACCGCTCTCCACGAAGAAATCATGGCATTTGGGTTCCCAGTAAGCGAAGGCCCGCTTATCCAGCGTGAACGCGACCGTTTTGATTTCGCCGGGCTGCAAAGCGACTTTTTCAAAGGCCCGAAGCTCCCGCACAGGACGGCGCACAGTGCTTTCCACGTCGCTCACATACAATTGCACGGCAGTCTTTCCGGCAACGGCACCGACATTCTTTACGTCCACGGATACGTTCAGGGTGTCCTGATCGGTGAGGCTTTCTTTATCCAGCTTCAAATTGCTGTATTCAAATTTCGTATAGCTCAGCCCGTGGCCGAAGCAGAAGTTCACGGGCATTTCCTTTTTGTCGTAATACCGGTAGCCCACGAAGATGCCCTCGGCATAGGTCACGACGCCTTCTTCCCCGGGGAAGTTGAGGTAGGACGGATTGTCCTGCAGGCGGATAGGCCAGGTTTCTGCCAGATGGCCGCCGGGGTTGACCCTGCCATAGAGCAGATCCACCGTGGCCGCGCCCACCTGTTCACCGCCCAGATACACGCACAGCACGGCAGGTACCTGATTCAGCCAGGGCAGCTCCACCGGGGAGCCCCCATGGAGTACCACCACGGTATGCGGGTTGGCTTGCGAAACGGCTTTGATCAGTTCGTTCTGGTTGTCCGGCAGACGCATATGCTCCCGGTCCGCACCCTCGGTTTCAAAGGCGTCCGGCAGACCGGCGAAAACCACGGCCACATCGGCCTTTTTCGCCGTTTCGACGGCTTCCTTCAGCAGCGCATCGCCTGTGGTGTCGCTGTGGGTGTCGCAACCCCTGGCATACAGTACGGCATCGCCTGCCGTTTCCAATGCACTGACGGCATGGGGCACGTTGATGTGGCTGGAGCCGGCACCCTGATAGCGGGGCTTGTCGGCAAATTCTCCGATGAACGCCACCTTTTGATTTTCTTTCAGCGGCAGGAGACTGCCCTCGTTCTTCATCAGCACGGCGCAT
>JAFXZS010000019.1 GCA_017541105.1 Clostridia bacterium | reverse complement strand
ATCCCCACCCCAATGAAAAGGAAGAAATGGTGTGAGTCGACTGTTCTGAGCATTCTGACCAACGAAAAATACAAAGGTGACGCCCTGCTCCAGAAGACCTTCACAGTTGACTTCCTGACGAAGAAAACAAAAGTTAACGAGGGCGAGGTGCCCCAGTATTACGTTGAGGGTAACCATGAAGCGATTATCCCACCGAAAGAATTTGAGGAGGTGCAGGCCGAATTGGAACGCCGGAAAGCAATCGGACGCGGTTACAGCGGTGGCAGCATTTTCTCCTCCCGAATTATCTGTGGAGACTGCGGCGGTTTTTATGGGCAAAAGGTCTGGCATTCAAACGATCCATACAGAAAGGTCATCTGGCGCTGCAACAGGAAATATGGGAAAGGCCCAAAGTGCGGTACGCCAACGCTGACAGAGGACCAGATCAAGGCGCTTTTCCTCAAAGCGTATTCCATCCTCATGGAAGACAGGGAGACTATCGTCAGCGACTGCCGGGTAATGGCTGGCATCCTTGGTGACACCACTTTGTTGGATGAAAAAATCACCGCAACGCAAAATGAGATTAATGAAGTGGTCACATTGAACAATGCCTTCATCCGCAACCACGCCGCCACAGGAGGAGACAGCGATGATTTCGCAAAGAAGGCGGCTGAATACGATGAACGTTTCAAAAAAGCGGATGCAAGACTATGCAAATTGCAGGCAGAGCGCAAAGAACATCTTGCTCGGAGCAGATCAATCACTGCATTCGCAGAAGGCTTGCTCAAGCAGCCCCTCGTGCTGGAACAATGGGATGATCAGTTGTGGAACCTCCTGGTGTTGAAAGCAGTGGTGTCCACTGACGGAACAGTTGCATTTACTTTTAAGGGAGAAAACACGATCACGGTCAGGGTTGAATGAGACCACCTGACCGTGATTCTTTTTGTGGGCGGGCTGACCGCTCATTTTTAATTGGACTACGGGAATAGGGGTATAAGCCTACGGGAGAACCTTATAGGACTACGGGAATGAGGCATAAGCCTACGGGGAAGCCTTATAGGACTACGGGAACAGGGGTATAAGCCTACGGGAGAGCCTTATAGGGCTACGGGAATGGTCATAAGCCTACGGGGAAAGGTGTTCCCGTAGCCCTATATGCGCCAAAAATGAAAAAATCGGCCCACGAAAGGCCGAAATCAATGCCGATAGTCCTACGGGTGAAGTCTTGAAAAGCCCGTGTTTTCGGGCTTTTCGAGAAAAAAGTAACCACCCTAACCTCGTATCAAGATTAGGGTGGTTGGGTGGTGGAGCATAGGAGATTCGAACTCCTGACCCCAACACTGCCAGTGTTGTGCGCTACCAACTGCGCTAATGCCCCGAACAGCGGTCATGATATCATATCTTTCCGGTTTTGTAAAGTACTTTTTCATTCCATTTCTCTCTGCAATATGATAAAATGGCCGCAAAGGAGTGTGAAGACCATGACTTTGAAAGAAGCTGTTGAAAAGCTCAATGAAATTGAAAAAGCCGGCTATGCTCTGGGGCATGCCCAGAGTATTCTGCATGTGGACGGAGATACCGTGGCCCCGAAGAATTCCTGGAAAGGCCGGGGCAAAGCCCTTGCCTACCTGGGAGAACTGACCTACCGCCAGCTGGTCAACCCGGAAATCGGCGAGATTCTGGATACCATCCTGCAGAACAGGGATGAGATGGACGAGATCACCTTCCGCCGGGCGGAAGTGATGAAGGAAAACTACGACGATCTGCATGTGCTGCCCATGGAGGAATTCATCGCCTGGCAGGAGCTGGCAAACGAGTCCGGCGCGGTCTGGCATGAGGCGAAGGAAAAGAGCGACTGGAACATGTTTGCCCCCTACCTTGAAAAGCTTCTGACCGCCCGCCGCCGTTACGCCGCACTGAAGGATCCGGAAAAGCCCGCATATGACGTCCTGCTGGACCTGTATGAAAAAGGCATTTCCATGGAGATGCTGGATCCGTTCTTCCGTGCGCTGCGGGAGGATCTGTCGCCCGTCATTCTGGAAGTGGCCAAACGGGAGAAGCCGGTTCCCGCGTTCCTGAAAAACACCTGGCCGGTTGAAAAGCAGCGGGTTTTCTCCAAAAAGATCATGGATCTGGAAGGCATTGATCCCCTGAACTGCACGCTCGGGGAGACGGAGCATCCCTTCACCAACGGCACCAACAAATGGGATGTGCGGATCACCACACATTACCATGAGGAAGATCCCTTTTCCAGCATGTACAGCGTGATCCACGAAGGCGGCCACGCGCTGTATGAGCTGGACGTGCGGGACGACCTGCAGTTCACCTGCCTCGCCGGCGGGGCCACCATGGGCATTCATGAAAGCCAGTCCCGCTTTTACGAGAACATCATCGGGCGGAGCCGCGCCTTCTGCACGCCGCTGCTGAAGATCCTGAAGGAAGTCTTCCCGGAGCAGATCGGTTCGCTGACCGAAGAGGAGCTGTATTCCGCCATCAACCTGTCCAAACCTTCCCTGATCCGCACCGACGCGGATGAGCTGACCTACCCCCTGCATGTGATGATCCGCTATGAGCTGGAGAAAGCGATGATCGCCGGCGATCTGGCCGTGAGCGACATTCCCGGGGAATGGAACCGCCTTTATAAGGAATTCCTGGGCGTCGATGTCCCGGATGACCGCCGCGGCGCCCTGCAGGACAGCCACTGGTCCTTCGGCGGCATGGGATACTTCCCCTCCTACGCCCTGGGCAGCGCTTACGGCGTCCAGATGCTCCGGGAGATGGAAAAGACCGTGGATGTCTGGTCCGCGGTTGCGGCGGGCAACCTTTCTCCCGTCACCGCCTGGCTGACGGATCGGATTCACCAGTACGGCATGCTGAAAAAGCCGCAGGATCTGCTGCCTGCCGCCATGGGCGGCCCGCTTGATGCCTCGGTATATACCGGATACCTGAAAAAGAAATACAGCGAACTGTACGGCCTGTAAGGCCGGATGCACAAAACGGGCGCTGCCGGATGGCAGCGCCCGCTCTGTATGTTCGGATCAGATCAGATCCGCGATGTCCGGATTGGCACCCCGGATCAGCACCTTGGCGCCTTGGGCCGCTTCGGCGGATTCCGCGTGCGCCAGCAGCCACTTGTTGGCCGCCCACAGGATTTCATCCTCGGGATTCTTCACGGTGATTTCCGGCTTTGCCAGATTGGTTCCCTTCGGCAGGACAATCACGACTTTGAAGCCCTGCCCCTTCTTTGCGCTGCAGGGAGCATAGTGCAGAGTGGTAGCATAGACTTCAACCATCACACCGGCCGGGCAGTAATAC
The DNA here is from genome assembly GCA_017541105.1 of Clostridia bacterium. Classification (GTDB taxonomy): domain Bacteria; phylum Bacillota; class Clostridia; order Christensenellales; family Aristaeellaceae; genus Aristaeella. Next base: position 162,690 of record JAFXZS010000019.1, on the reverse strand, counting down.
GCAACAACCTTATCCGCGTCCAGCACCCCGTCTTCGAGGTCTTCCCGCTTGGCCAGCAGCAGGATAAAGTCTTCCGTGCCCACGTTCAGTTCACTGTCCCGGTGATACTCCAGGCAGTTCATCTTCGTGTTGTGGCCGTTGCACCAGCCGATCTGGATGGGCATGCCGCCGTATGCGTTGTTCCGCAGATCCTTCTCAATCGGCAGCACCTGCAGCTCGGCCTGCTCCGGCACATAATCCACGCCGTCCGGGCAGGGGGTTACCCTGTCCAGCGTTTCCAGCAGTTCCTTCAGGTCATAACCTTCCAGGATCTGGCCGTAGTTTTTGAAAGAGGGATCGGTGACGGGTAAAATCTTCATATTCCTTTCCTCCTGTTTCAGAAATTCTTCGTCAGGTCATAGCGTTCATAGAACTCCCTGCGATAGTCCAGTAATCTGTCATTCGAGATCGCCTCCCGGATTTCCTCCATCATGTGGATCAGGAAGCGGAGATTGTGGATGGAAGCCAGGCGGCCCGCGGTGATTTCCTTTGTGTTGAACAAATGGCGGATATACGCCCGGGTAAAGTTTTTGCAGGCATAGCAGTCGCACTGATCGTCCAGCGGGGTGAAGTCATGGGCATACTTCCCGTTCTTCACCACCACACGGCCTTTGTGGGTCAGCACGCTGCCGTTGCGGGCAATCCGCGTGGCCAGGACGCAGTCGAACATGTCCACCCCCCGGATCACCCCCTCGATGAAGCAGTCCGGCGTCCCCACTCCCATCAGGTAGCGGGGCTTTTCTTCCGGCATATACGGCATGATCTCGTCCAGCATCTCATACATCACCGGCTTCGGCTCGCCGACGCTCAGGCCGCCGATCCCGTAGCCGATGAAATCCATATCCGCCAGCGTCTTCGCGCTTTCGACGCGCAGGTCCTTATAGAACGCGCCCTGCACAATGCCGAACAGCGCCTGGTCTTCCCGCGTGTGGTACGCCTTGCACCGCTCTGCCCAGCGATGGGTCCGTTCCATATTGATCTTCGCCGTCTCCCAGTCGCAGGGATAGGGAGAGCATACGTCAAAAGCCATGGCGATATCCGAGCCCAGCGCTTCCTGGATCGCCATGGATTCCTCCGGTCCGATAAACTGCCTGGATCCGTCCAGATGGCTCTGGAAGGTCACTCCCTCTTCCCTGATCTTCCGGATCCCCGCAAGCGAGAACACCTGAAATCCGCCGCTGTCCGTCAGGATGGGGCCGTTCCAGCCCATAAAGCGATGCAGTCCGCCGGCTTCCTCCACCAGCTTTTCCCCCGGCCGCAGATGGAGATGGTACGTGTTGCTCAGGAGAATCCGTGTGCCGATTTCCTCCATCTCCCGGGGCGTCATCGCCTTTACGCAGGCGGACGTTCCCACCGGCATGTAGATCGGGGTGGGAATGTCTCCGTGCGGCGTGTGCAGCACGCCCAGGCGGGCGCCGGACTGCCTGCAGACATGGGTCACTTCATAACTGAATGGCTGCGTCAAAATGATTCTCCTTTATCCGCGGGGGATTCTCCCGCGTTTCTGCCGGCCCGGGGGACGGTCAGAGCAGTTCGTCCCGCTGCACGGGCTTATATTTGTCAAACTCCTCCAGCTTCTGGACAACCTCTTCCTGAATATGGATCTGCTCCGGTTCCTGCCGCTCGTCAATATCCTCCGGAACCTCCAGCAGATCCGCGTACAGGCTCCAGACATTGCCTTCCGGCATGCTGTGGAACGTCATCCTGCGGCGGGTCACCGGATGCTCGAAGGTCAGCTTGTATCCCCACAGCGCGATCTGCTGCCCGGGAATGCCCGTACCGTACCGGTTGTCGCCCCACAGCGGCCATCCCGCGTTGCTCATCTGGGCACGGATCTGATGCTTGCGCCCCGTCTCCAGGCGGAGCGCGCACAGGCTGGTCCCCTCCCGGCTGTCTATGCACCGGCCGTGCAGGATCGCGAGCTTGCTGCCCTTTTCATCCGCCTCGCAGACCGTCTCCCGGTTGGAGATCGGGTCATGGATCAGGTAATCCGTCAGGGTAAACTGCTTCTCCGCGTCCCCCGTCACCACGCACAGGTATTCCCGGCCCATCGCATGCTCCCGCATCTGGGCGCTCAGCCGGGACGCCGCCTTGCTGGTCCGGGCGAAAACCATCAGGCCGCCCACCGGGCGGTCCAGCCTGTGCACCAGGCCGAGATATACGTTGCCTGGCTTATGGTATTTCTCCCGGATATACTCCTTCATCAGCGTCAGAAAATCCGTATCCCCGGTGGAGTCCGCCTGGGAAAGCATATTCGGCGGCTTGATGGCCACCAGGACATGGTTGTCCTCATACAGCACGTCAGCCACGCTGCCACCTCCCGCTGGCACCGCAGGGCAGCACGCCTCCGGTGGTCACCGGCAGGCACAGCTCCTCGCTGTCCGCAAAGCCGCCGAAGCGGCGGATCACGCATTTTTCCAGCATATTGTTCAGCACGCTGGCCTGGAATCCGGTGGTATAGCTGTTGATCAGGAAAAACAGCGGCCGGTCGGACAGCACCTGCGCGCTGGTCTCAATCAGGCCGTACAGTTCGTTCTCCAGCTTCCACACCTCTCCCGAAGGCCCCCGGCCGTAGCTGGGCGGATCCATCAGGATCCCGTCATACCGGCTGCCCCGGCGGATCTCCCGCTGCACAAAGCGCAGCGCATCCTCCACGATCCAGCGGAAGGAGGTTTCCGGCAGCCGGCTCAGCTCCCGGTTCTCCTTGGCCCACTGGACCATTCCCTTCGCGGCGTCCACATGGGTCACGTGAGCTCCCGCGGCCGCGCAGGCCATCGTCGCACCGCCGGTATATCCGAAAAGATTCAGGATCTTCAGGTCGTTCCGGCCGGAACGCCGGATCAGGTCGCTCATCCATACCCAGTTGGACGCCTGTTCCGGAAAGAGACCCGTATGCTTAAAGCCTGTCGGCCGCACATAGAAGCGCAGCCCGTCATGGCGCACGGTCCATTTCTCCGGCAGCTTTTCCAGGAATTCCCACTCCCCGCCGCCGCGTTCGCTGCGGTGGTAATGGGCCTGTGCCTTCTTCCACAGGGCGCTGTCCGCCTTCGGCCAGATGACCTGAGGGTCCGGCCGGCGCAGGATGATTTCCCCCCAGCGCTCCAGCTTCTCCCCGTCCCCGGTGTCCAGCACTTCATAGTCCGTCCAGGTGTCCGCAAGGAACATTCTCCAGCCCTCTCAATCCTTCAGTCGTTCAATCCGCGTCCAGGACATCCCCGTGCAGCGCCATCAGCGCAGTGACCACATCCATACAGTACAGCCGGTCCAGGCCGTCCAGCGCCGGATCGGTCTCCACGTATTCCCGCAGGGCGCCGGCATCGCCTTCCGCGGCTTTCGCGGCCAGCCGGTTGGCGCTGTCTACCTCCCGCAGCACCTCCGCCAGCGCGTCCGGCACCCGGATGCCCCGCGCCTGCTCTTCCCCGTCCTTCAGGCACAGCGCCGCCTCGATCACGGCGTCCTCCGGCAGCTGCGGCATTTCCCGGCCGTTCCTCCTGGTCACCGCCGGAATCTCCGCGGTTTCCTTCCGGAGCAGCGCCAGGGCCAGCCTCATCGGCCGGATCGGCGGCGCCTTGCTCAGCAGCAGCAGCTGGGCCATGGCGCCTTCCCGGGCCTCCGCCCCCTGCTCCCGCACGGTGTTCATATACAGGATCCGTTCCTTCCGTTTTTCGACGCTCTCGCCGAACTCCGGCTTCTCCTCCGGAATGAAATCCGGCTGCGCCGGAAGGAATTCCGCATGGTCCGTCACGTCCCCCGCGGGAAGGGCGTCCCACCACCCGAGCCATCTTTTGCTCAGGCTGCCGAGCTCGTTTTTTTCCGCCGCTTTTTTCAGCTTCGGCATCAGGTCCGCATTGCCGTCCCGGATCTCCGTCAGGAAGGCGAACCCCGGCAGCCCGGCCGTTTCCGCCCGCAGCCGCTCCGGCGGAATCTGCAGCCGCTTCGCGTAGGTTTCCGCGCCGTTGGCGCCTTTCATCGGGGTACGCCCCATGCCCCAGCACCGGTATCCCCGATCCAGGAATACGGCCGTTGTCCGGGCCATCGGCTGGCCCAGGTTGATTACGATCGCCTCCGGGCAGCACTCGTCCATGCTTCCGCACAGATCCAGAATCGCCCTGCCCGCCCGCAATGCATGCATCAGGCCGCCGATTCCCCCGTTCACCCGGGCCTGGTCCGTCAGACCGGGATCCTCCTCCCGGTCGCTTCCCAGGGCGCTCCGGTCCATGAAAAACCGGCTGGCCGCCTGGGGATCCCCGGCGTAAATGACACAGTCCGCACCGCGGAGGACTTCCTTCCGGTCGCCGCTGACCGTGATTCCGCCGCCGATGCCGGCGTGCCGGAACACCGCCTCCCCATAGCCCCGCAGCACCTCCTGCATGGCCGGGTTTCCTTCCTCTACAGTGATCCGGGCGTCCGCTTCCTTCCCCGCGAAAAGAAGGTCAGTTAAAAGGGTGGGCAGGAGCACCGGAATGTCCTGCCCGATCATTGCTATTTTCATCCGTTTTTCCTGATTCCGAGAATAGCTTTCTTTCCGTTGATATCCCAGTCCCTGCTGACGGCGCCGTCTTCGGGATCTCCCCGCTTCAGGCTCAGGGCCAGCGTCGTCCCGGCGATCATGCCGCCGTACTTCTCCAGCGCGGCCGCAAGCCCGTCGTCTCCCGCGTAGGTCACATGAATCCGGTCCGTCACCTCGAAGCCGGCTTCCTTGCGCATGGTCTGCAGCTTGGAGATCACTTCCCGCGCATAGCCTTCGCAGATCAGTTCCTCCGTCAGGTTGGTGTCCAGCACGACCGTAACGCCCTTGTCCTCCATGGCGGTGAAGCCGGGCTTCTGCATGGGCTCTGTCAGCACGTCCGGTGCGCTCAGCGTGACCTGCGTATCGTCGATCATGAAGGAGATTTCCTCTCCCCTTCCAAAGGCGTCCACCACGTCGTTCCCGTCAGCCCCCGCCAGGTACTGGCCGATCTTGCCCAGCAGCTTGCCGTACTTCGGGCCCAGGGTCCGCATCTGCGGTTTCAGCCTGTAGGTCGTGAAAGCCCGGGCATCCTCGGTAAAGAGCACCTCCCGGACGTTCAGCTCGTCCTCGCACAGTTCCTGATAGGCCTTGTCAAAGGCAGCGCCCTTCACGTACAGCTTTTCCAGCGGCTGGCGGACCTTCATGTTCGCGGCATTCCGGCAGGCGCGCCCCAGCTGGATCACTTCCAGCAGCGCGTCCATCTGTTTTTCCACGTCCGGATCGATCCGGCTTGCGTCGCTCACCGGGAAATCGCACAGGTGCACGCTTTCCTCGGCTCCAGGAACATTGTTCACGACGAGGTTCTGCCAGATCTCCTCCGCCAGGAAGGGGATAAACGGCGCGCACAGCTTGCTCAGCGTTACCAGCACATGGTACAGCGTAGCGAAGGCGGCTTCCTTGTCGCCGGCCATGCCCTTGCCCCAGAAGCGTTCCCGCCCGCGGCGCACGTACCAGTTGCTCAGGTCGTCCACAAAGGCCGCCAGCGCGTTGGCGCCTTCCGTGATCCGGTAATTGGCCAGGTGATCGTCCACCTCGGCGATCAGGGTGTTCAACTTGCTCAGGATCCAGCGGTCCATCAGCGTCAGCTCCGCCTTTTCCAGCGGGTGCGCCGTGGGATCGAATCCGTCGATCTGCGCGTACATGGCGAAGAAGGCGTAGGTGTTCTGCAGCGTGGCCAGGAACTTCCGCTGGCCTTCCTGCACGGCTTCCTCGCTGAAACGGCTGGGCAGCCACGGCGCGGAGGAGGTATAGAAGTACCACCGGATCGCGTCCGCTCCGAATTTATCCAGCATGATAAAGGGATCCACAACATTTCCCAGGTGCTTGCTCATCTTGCGGCCTTCCGCGTCCTGCACGTGCCCCAGCACGATACAGTTTTTGAACGGTGCGCAGTCGAACAGCAGCGTGGAGATCGCCTCCAGCGTATAGAACCATCCGCGTGTCTGGTCGATGGCTTCGGAGATGAAGTCCGCGGGGAAATTCTTTTCAAATTCTTCCTTGTGCTCAAAGGGATAATGCCACTGGGCGAAGGGCATCGAACCGGAATCATACCAGCAGTCGATAACCTCCTTGACCCGATGCATCTCCCCGCCGCATTCCGGGCAGCGGATCGTGACCGCGTCAATAAAGGGACGGTGCAGCTCAAGATCGGGACCCGGATCCTCGATCGCCATTTCCCGCAGCTCTTTCCGGGAGCCGATCACATGCATGTGCCCTGCCTCGCACTTCCACACCGGCAGGGGGGTCCCCCAGTACCGTTCCCGGCTCAGGCCCCAGTCGATCACATTCTCCAGGAAGTTGCCCATCCGGCCTTCCTTGATGTTATCCGGCATCCAGTTGACCGTCCGGTTGTTCCGCACCAGGTTGTCCCGCAGCGCCGTCATCCGGATGAACCAGGTAGGCCGCGCGTAGTACAGCAGCGGCGTGTCGCAGCGCCAGCAGAAGGGATAGTCATGGGCGAAGGGCACCGCGGCAAACAGCAGCCCGCGGTCCTTCAGATCCTCCAGGATCAGGGGATCCGCGTCCTTGACGAAGGTTCCGGCCCAGGCCGTTTCCTCTACGAATTTTCCCTGGGTGTCCACGAGGTTGATAAAGGGCAGCCCGTTCTCCCGGCATACCCGGTTGTCGTCCTCACCGAAGGCAGGCGCCTGGTGCACGATGCCCGTGCCGTCCTCCATGGTCACGTAGTCGTCGCAGACCACGAACCAGGCCTTCTTATCCGGCTCGACAAACCGGTACAGCGGTTCATACTCCATGCCTTTCAGGCTCTGCCCGTCGAATTCCTCCTCGACGGTGACCTCCCTGTCCCCAAACACCTTTTCCACCAAAGCGCGGGCCATGATGTACTTCACGCCGTCCGCCTCCAGGCGGCAATAGGTGTCGCGGGGATTCACGCACAGCGCCAGGTTGCTCGGCAGCGTCCAGGGCGTGGTCGTCCATGCCAGCAGGTACGTGTTCTCCTCGCCTTTAACCCGGAAGCGCACGAACGCGGACGTCTCCTTAACATTCTTGTACCCCTGGGCAACCTCGTGGCTGCTCAGGGCCGTTCCGCAGCGGGGGCAGTAGGGCACGATCTTGTGGCCCTGGTACAGCAGGCCCTTTTCATGGATCTGCTTCAGGCTCCACCATTCGCTCTCGATATAGTTGTTGTCATAGGTGATATAGGGATGCTCCATGTCCACCCAGTAACCGACCTGCTCGGACATTTTCTCCCACTCGTGCAGGTATTTCCACACGCTCTTTTTGCATTCAGCAATGAACGGTTCGATGCCGTACTGCTCGATCTGCGGCTTCCCGTCAAGCCCCAGCGTCTTTTCAACCTCCAGCTCCACCGGCAGTCCGTGGGTGTCCCAGCCGGCCTTGCGCAGCACGTTCTTTCCCTTCATGGTCTGATACCGGGGGATCAGGTCCTTGATGACCCGGGTCTCGATATGGCCGATATGCGGCTTGCCGTTCGCGGTGGGCGGTCCGTCGTAGAATGTAAACTGATCGTTCCCGTCCCGCAGGCGGAAGCTCTTGCGGATGATGTCCTTTTCCTTCCACATCTCCGCGGTCTTCTTCTCCCTTGCGACGAAGTTCATGTCTGTCGCGACTTTATTGTACATGGCACATCTCCTCCTGTGCAAATTACACAAATATATATTTTTCGGCATTCCCCGGATAATTTCCTTTATTCACCCGCCTGATTATTCGGCCCGCAGCGCCACCACCGGATCCTTCCGGGCCGCCAGGCGGGAAGGAATAATGCCGGCAATCAGCGTCAGCACCATCGAAATGACGACCAGCAGCACGCCCGCCTCCGGCGGCAGGAACGCCAGGCCGCTGATGCCCGTCACGCCCTCCAGGATCACGTTCACAATGATGATCAGCAGCAGCGTCACGGCAATTCCGATCACGCCGGCGGCAAACCCGACGATCAGGGTCTCGGCGTTGAACACCCGCGCCACGTCTCTCCTGGACGCGCCGATAGCCCGCAGGATACCGATCTCCTTCGTCCGCTCCAGCACGCTGATGTAGGTAATAATGCCGATCATGATCGAGGAAACGATCAGGCTGATGGCGACGAAGGCAATCAGCACATAGCTGATGGCGTTGACGATCGTCGTCACGCTGGACATCAGCAGCCCCAGCATATCCGTATAGCGGATCTGCTGATCCTCGCCTGCGGATTCGTTGTACTGCTTGATCAGCTCCGTGATCTTCTCCTTGGATTCAAAATCCCGCGGATAGATCAGAATCGTGGCCGGTTTGTCGGGATCGCTGACCCCAAGCTTGCTCAGGTTGTCCTCCAGGGTGTTTCCGCTGAGCATCATCGACCCCTTCTGCACGAACTGTTCCAGCAGCTCCTTGCTCAGCAGCGGCTTGTACATGTCCGGAATCATGCCGTTGGGGATCATTCCCTTTTCTTCCATCAGTTTCAGGAAGTCCGTCACGTCCATGGAGTCCAGCAGGCTCAGCGCGTCGTGCACCTCCGTGGTGAACGGCTGCCCCGTAAACACGTCTATGCCCGGATTGGCCAGCTGTTCCCGGACGATCTCGCTGTCTGAAATCTGCCGCAGCAGTTCCTGCATCAGCTCCCGCCTGTATCCGACCGCGCCGCTTGCCGCCATGCCCACGGTGGCCTTGGTCGGCCGGGCAATGCCGACCACCCTGATTTCCATCGCGTCGGCCAGCCGGGCCGCCATGTATTCCTCGTCCGTGCTGTGGTCCCGCCAGATCCCGCCGGACTTTTCATACGCCTCCGTTCCCGGAAGCAGCCGGAACCGCAGGTTCATCAGCTCCTCGTAGGTAAACTCCATATCCTCGCTTTCAATGGGCTGCCCCGTCATCAGGGCCGCGAACTGCCCTTTCAGCTCGCTCTGGTCCTTCAGCCCCAGGGAATAGAGAATATAATCGCTCAGCTCGTTCCGGCTGTTCAGGATCAGAACCACCTCGTCCATGCTCTCCGGCATCCGCCCGGCCAGCATGTCATACTGGCTGGCCAGCAGCTCCGGATTGTCCAGCAGCGGTTCAAAGACATTCAGCTGGCGCATGAACGTATCCATCATGGTCTGCTGGATGCCGGCCATGGACGCGCCGGTGTTCAGCAGGTCCATCATGCCGGTCGCTTCCATCGCCGTGGACGGGTTGACCTGGATGACGCTGTCCCCGTCGATCCGGTACAGCTTCAGCGGCGTGGCATACTCGTACTGGATCCCGGACACCAGCTGCTCCATCCCCGTGGCCGGATCCTCCAGCCACTTCTTGAAGCTGGCCAGGTCATTCTCCTCCACGCCGGACATCCACGCGCTCATGATTTCCGTCATCCGGCCGCCCGAGTACGCTTTTCCGTCCTCGTGTTCGCGGGTCTCCTCCTGGACGCCCATCAGCCCGTTCAGGGTGTCTGTCATGTCCATTGTCCGCTCGTCGATCTCCATCGGATAGGAGGAAAGCGTATCCCTCTGCACCCGGTTGATATAGGCGTTCACGCCGTTGGAAATGCTCAGGATCAGCGCGATTCCGATGATTCCGATGGACCCGGCAAAGGCGGTCAGCAGCGTGCGCCCCTTCTTGGTCATCAGGTTGGTCAGGCTCAGTTTCAGTGCCGTTCCGAAGCTCATGGACGTCTTGGGGGTTTTCCCTTCGGCCGCTCCGCTGTCTTCCGGCGCCCGCTGCTGCCCGGTCCGGCTGTCGCTGATCACCTTTCCGTCCAGCAGGCGGATAATCCGGGTCGCGTAATCATTGGCCAAGTCCGGGTTATGGGTCACCATGATGACCAGCCTGTCCCGGGCGATCTCCCGCAGGATCTCCATAACCTGGATGCTGGTTTCGCTGTCCAGCGCGCCGGTCGGTTCGTCCGCCAGCAGGATCTCGGGATTGTTGACCAGTGCCCGGGCGATCGCCACCCGCTGCATCTGCCCGCCGCTGAGCTCGTTCGGCTTTTTGCGCATCTGGTCCTGCAGGCCGACTCTTTCCAGGGCTTCCGTCGCCCGGCGGCGCCTTTCCTCGCGGCCCACGCCCGACAGGGTCAGCGCCAGCTCAACGTTGGCCAGCACCGTCTGGTGCGGAATCAGGTTGTAGCTCTGAAAGACAAAACCCACCGCGTGATTCCGGTAGGTATCCCAGTCGCTCTCACGGAACTGCTTTGTGCTCTTTCCGCGGATGATCAGGTCCCCGTCCGTATACTGGTCCAGGCCGCCGATAATGTTCAGCAGCGTCGTCTTGCCGCAGCCGGATGGCCCCAGGATCGCCGCGAATTCATTCTCCCCGAACTCCAGGTCGATTCCCCGGAGCGCGCGCACCTGCATTTCGCCTCCGGTATAGGTTTTGGTGATTTGCTTCAGTACCAGCATCTGTCCCTCTCCTTGCTGCCCGCCGGGAATCCGCGTCTGCCGTCTTATGGGCTGTTCTGCCGGATCGTCCCGGTCAGGTCCTCATAGGTCACGCCGTATTTTTCCGCAATGCCCCGGGCAAAGGATTTCCCCTCCGGCGGCGCGATCCGGATCCGGAAGGTGGCTTTCCCCTCCCGGCTTTCGGAAACCAGGGAAACCGCCTTTCCCGGCCGGCCTTCCGTGTTGATGGACGTGTCCAGATCGTATGCCAGCTTATGCATGTGCGTGTTGTACACGGTCCGGGTGTTCTTCTCCAGGATAGCCCGGAGGGAATCCACCGCGATATAGTATCCTTCCTCGAAGGAAGTCGTTGAAAAGGTCTCGTTCAGCAGCAGGAGGCTTTGCTCCGTGCTGAGCAGATACAGCTCCCGGAAGCGCCGGCATTCCTCGCCCAGCCGGCCCAGGTCCATGGTCTGGTCCTCATCCGCCGGAAAATGGGTCAGCACCAGATCCGCCGGGTCAAAGGCGAAGGCGTCCGCCGGTACCGGGATCCCGCACTGCGCCAGCAGAAACAGCTGGCCCACCGCCTGGGTGACGGTGGTTTTTCCGCCCCGGTTTGCCCCGGTCAGCACATACACCCGCTTCTCCGCGTCGAAAACCAGGTCATTGGCCACCGCCTGTTCCGGAGGCACCGATCCGATCAGCTTCAGGTTATAGAATCCTTCCGCTTTCATCCCGGACGCGCCGGCGCGCCCCGCTTCCGGTTTGCAGAAATGCCAGCCCGCTTTCCGCAGCGGCTCCAGATATTCCGCCCAGCGGACGTAAAACACCAGCTCGGGAATCAGCGCGGAGATATCCTTCACGCTCATATTGACATACCTGCCCAGCACGTCCTTCAGGCGCCGCACCATCCGGTTCAGCAGCTGGGTGGCTGCGGTATCGAGCTGACGGGGCACCTCGGCCGCCCCTTCGTCCCGGGGGATGGATGCCAGGGTCATGCTTAATATCGGATTGCGGAGCACCACGGAAGCTTCTGCAATCGTGCTCACGGATTCCGCCAGGGTTGCCGCGGGAGCGGCCGGCCGGAAGGCGGTGCTCCCGTTCCAGTCCGCCTCGGGATAAATATCATCCTTCGGGCTGACCGCCGCGATAAAGCTCTTCAGGATGCCTGACCTGGTGAAAGGTTTGGCGTTCACGGAGATCAGGCCCATATTGACCGCCTCGAAGCGGTCGTTCACATTGATGCCGACCGTGACGCTCCGGACAGCGGAAGCCGTCGTGTGCAGCTCCCCGACATCCTTTTTCAGCGCCGCGAATCCGTTGCTTTCGTAAACCTCATTGACGGCCTCCCGCAGCGAGATCAGCCCTTCTGAAATCAGGTCGTTCTCCGCCAGGCAGTCGCGGATCGCCTCCACGGTCAGGATATAGTCGTGGTATTCCTCCAGCCGGTGCATCAGGTCCCAGATCCCCGCCTCGTCCCCGGCGTGCCGGTTCACCACCCCGTAATCATAGAACATTTTCACGTGGTCCAGCAGCGCCATCAGGCGGGTGCGGATCTCCGGATGGCGGGCCAGGTCCTCAAACACGTCCGCCCGGAAGCGGCTCACCTCCGGATCGGCTGTCAGGCTCATCATGACGCGCTCCAGCAGCGGGATTTCCTGGGGCTTCCCCGCCACCTTTTCCACCAGCGCGTCCAGGCCCAGATCATGCCAGGTTTCCGGAGGAAGCTGCCGATAGGTCACCCGGTCCTGCCAGGGAAAGAGAATGCTGAGGCTGTTTTGCTTCATCCGGTCCTTCCTCCCGTCTTTCTCCGGAACCCCGCGCCGCGCGGATGCTTATCCGTTGGCGATGCGGCTGAAATATTCCACCCGCCAGTCGGGCTGAACCCGAATCACGACCATGACGCCGTCCCAGTCCTGGGCAATGGGATCCTCCATCATGCACAGAACCGTCTGCCCGTTGTATTCCACCCACCACTGGGTCTTCATCGCGTTCACCTGCTCCAGGAGTTCCGGCGCGATGTTCTCCAGGTACTGCATGACCTTCTCCACGGCTTCCCGGTTCACGTTCTCATCCGGATACTCCCCGAAGATGAACTCTACATCCGCCTGCTGCCATTCGTTGATTTCGTTATGCAGCTCCAGCACCTTTCCCTGGGGATCGGCAATGCAGCTCAGCCGCGCGGTCTCCTCCGGGTTCGTCAGCACGACATAGCTGTATCCGTCCTCCAGCCGGGCGGTGCCGGCCATGTTCTCCGCCTCCCCGCAGCCTGATTCGGCCCAGATCTTCCTGGCCGCGTCCACGTACCCGGCAGCCTCCTCTTCGGAAAGCTCCTGCGCGGCCGCGGTTTCTTCCGGCTCCGGCATCATCACGCCGTAGTCCGCCGGATTGAATTCCTTCACCGTGCTGCTGCCCACATCGCTCACGTCCAGCTCAAAAGATACCTCCAGGAGGCGGTCTCCGTCCGCCCCCGTGCTCAGCATCACGGCCGCTTCTCCCGCGATCCTCTCCGGCAGGCCGTCGGCGCCTTCCTGCATCACCACGTCCAGCTTCTTCAGCGCTACGGATTTCGTGCAGCTGAGAATGCCCTGGGTCACCGTGAAATAGTAGTCCATCGGCACGATGTGCTGATCCTCCACATGGTCGTAATCCACATGGAAATAGCGTTTGGCCGCGTACTGGTACAGCAGGTTCAGCGCGGTGTTCGCCAGGGGCGGCACATCCCCGTCCAGCGCGATCCGGACCGCCGTCTTCGTATCGCCCACCGCGGAAGCGCTGATCGCGTCCCCGCCCAGCAGGGAACCCGCCTCATCCGCCAGCAGGCGGACCAGGTCCATCATCCGGTCCAGCTGGACGGTCCGGCGCAGCAGCGTCGTCTGGGCGGTATCCGTTCCGGGCTTGTAAGTGCCCGGATAAAAAACCTCCATGACGAAATACCGCTCCCCATTCGCCACGACGGTATATCCGTTCCGGATCAGCTCACCGTCTGACCGCGGGCCGGTCAGGTCCAGCTTCCAGAAGGAGTTTTCCCCGTCCTGCATATAACGGATCTCCGCCGTCTTGAACCATTCCCCGTCCAGGGAAAATTCCGCCTTCCCGGTCAGCGTCACGTTGGTCGTATCGAAGAGCAGCTTCTCCGCGGAATCGCAGAACGCCGTCAGCGGGCTTTCGGCGCCGGCGGATACCGCCAGGGCCAGAAGCAGCAGGGAAAGGAGCAGGCTCACCGTTTTCTTCATCTTCTTCGTCCTCCGTTTTTCCCGGGCGGTGCGGAAACCGTCCGCCCTGTTCATCCAGACGAATCTTCGTCATTCATGATTCCCGCTTATTATAAAGCCGAAAGGGAAACTGCACAAGCCCGCGCGGCCTTTCCCGGCGGAAAAAAGGATCCGGCGGCCCGTTTTTGCCGTTTACAAGTCAAACGGCTCCAGCGGCAGCCCGTTTTCCCCGAACAGATTGACCCGGTCCGAATAGTCCGTCCAGGCATACCGGGCCCGCACGGGAAAGCGGATGCCGTCTGCCCGCAGCCGCAGGCGGTCTCCCAGAATCTCCGCCTCCGCCGGAACGTATGCCCCGGTTTCCCCGGCGATTTCCAGCAGGCAGGCCTTACCGCCTTCCGGAATCCGCACCGGCGCCGACAGGCAGACCGTCAGGGTTTCCCCCTCGGTATACTTGCCCCGCGCCCGGGGAGAAACCTCTCCCTTTCCGTACAGCATGCTGCCGGCCAGTTCCGCCAGCCGCTCCCCCACCGGCCGCTTTACCGCGGGATGGATGTTTCCGTATTCCCCCTGGTCCAGCAGGCAGACCATCCCCGTATTCCGGACGGTATCCCGCACAGCAGCCTGGGCCAGGCGCAGCGCGGCCCAGCGGAAGGTGTCCTCCGCGCCCCAGTCCAGCCACATGGGCAGCTGGACAAACAGGAAGGGCAGCTCCGCGTCCCGGAACCTTTTCCGCCATTCCCGGATCAGCAGGATCATCAGCCTGTCGTAATGTTCCGTTCTCCAGGTATCCTCTTCGCCCTGATAAAACAGGACGGCCGTCAGCGCGAAAGGCGCGGCTTGCGCCACCATGGTCCGGGCCAGTCCCCCCGGCCTGTAGGGGGATCCGGGGCCTGCGGGCGGGTTCCACGGTGCGTACCCGCAGGCGGCTTCGATTTCCTTCCACGCCGCGCCGGGATGCGCCTGCCGGAATTCCTCCATCTTCCGGTTCCACGCGCCCATGGTGTCCTGAAAGCGCTTTTCTTCCTCCAGATAGGTTTCCATGCTTTTGCCGGCGCTTTGCGCGGCGTACTCCTCCAGATAGCGCGTGCCTTCCGCATCCGTCCGGAGGGTTTCCTCCTCTGTCCAGCAGGTCACGGAGGTGCCGCCCCAGTAACAGCCGATGATCCCCACCGGGATTTCCGGATTCCGCTGCCGGATCTTCCGCGCGAAAAACCAGGCGACGGCGCTGCTTTCGCCGCCCGTTCCCGGCCGTACCGGCTGCCAGCGGGCTTCCTCCGCGGCCTTCCGCAGGGCAGGCCCTTCCACCGCGATCCGGGGAACATTGAAAAAGCGGAGCAGCGGATCCTCCGCCTCCCGCAGGCATTCCGGGCCTTCCCGGGCGTTGCGTAGCTCCAGCTCCATATTGCTCTGGCCCCCGGCAAGGAACACGTCCCCGACGGCCACGTCCCTGGCTTCCGCGCATTCTTCCCCGGCCCGGATCGTCAGCCGGCATCCGGCCTGCGCTTCCTGCGGGCGCAGAAGCGCCAGGAACCGGCCGTTCTGCTCTTCCGCCGCGGCCTCCGCCAGCGTCCTGCCCGCCGCGTCTTCCAGCCGGACCGTCACGGCCCGGCCCCCGGAAACTTCACCGAAGATCCGGATCTCCTTCCGTCTGCACAGCACTGCCCCGTCCGTGAACAGGGATGCCGGTTTCAGCATGGCAGCCTCACCCTTTTCCTTTTCAGATACTCCGGTACATTTTTCCTGTTTTTATCTTACCTTCTGTTTTTGCTTTGTCAATCTCTGTTTTTCCGTGTTTTCGGCCTTTGCCGCCCCCTTGTTGCGTCTCTTCCGCGGAAGGAAAAGCACGCCCTTCCGTCGAACCGGAATACAGCGGGAATTGTTCTGAAAATAAAGGAGGATATGACGATGATTGCGCAGACGCCGCCCATGGGCTGGAACAGCTGGGATTGCTACGGCTCCGCCGTGACGGAGGAGGCCGTCCTGCAAAACGCGGAATACATGGCTTCCGTGCTGAAACCCTACGGATGGGAATATATCGTGGTGGATATCCAGTGGTCCCGGGCCAACGCGTCCGATCACTCCTATGAAGCCTTTGCGGACCTGACCATGGACGAATACGGCCGGCTCCTTCCGGCTGTCAACCGTTTCCCCAGCGCAGCGGGCGGCGCGGGGTTCAGGCCGCTGGCGGACGCGGTGCATGCCCTGGGGCTGAAGTTCGGCATCCATATCATGCGCGGCCTGCCCCGCATGGCGGCGCACCTCCGCCTCCCCATCGCGGACAGCAGCTGTTTCTGCCACACGGCGGCCGATCCCCATTCCGTCTGCGCCTGGAATCCGGATATGTACGGCCTCCGGTGCGGCACGGAGGATGCCGCCGCCTACTACCGCAGCATCTTCCGGCTCTATGCCTCCTGGGGCGTCGATTTTGTGAAATGCGACGACATCGCCCGGGAGTATCCCCAATGCGAGCGGGAAATCGAGCTGATTTCCGAAGCCTGCCGGAGCTGCGGCCGGGATATGGTGCTGAGCCTCTCCCCCGGCCCCGCGCCGCTGGACCGGGCGGAGCATCTGAAAAAGTACGCCAATATGTGGCGGATCACCGATGACTTCTGGGATGACTGGAAGCTGCTGAAGGCCATGTTTGAGCGGGCGGAAAAATGGTGCATCCATGCCGGCCCGGGCCACTGGCCGGACGCGGATATGCTTCCCGTGGGCGCGGTGCGCCAGTGCGAGGATCCGGAAAACCGGTCCTGTTTCACCCCGGCCGAACTGCGCACCATGATGACCCTGTGGTGCATGATGCGCTCCCCGCTGATGATCGGCGGCGAGATGACCAAGAATGACGGGGAAACCCTTGCCCTGCTGACCAACGGGGATCTGCTGGAAATTCTGCGGGAAAGCTGGTCCGCGCATCCGCTGCGCACCCTGCCGGAGGAAAGCGTCTGGATCGCGCCGCGGCGGGACGGCCGTGGCTTTTATGCCGCGCTTTTCAACCTGGGCAGCCGAAGGCGCACCGTATCCCTCACCGCGCAGGAGGCGGAGGTGGCCTCCCTGTCCGGAAAAGAGCTGTGGTCCGGAAAGCCGGTGCGGACGGCCGGGGCGGTCCGGGTCTCCCTGGCGCCGCACGACGCGGCCGTCTTCCTGCTGCGGCAGGGCGGCTGACCGCCCGTCCCCCGCCGGATCATCGCCGATGTGAATTTCTGCATATTTTATCGTTATATTTTCCCTTGCGGTCCCGCTCCCTGCAGGGTATGATGATCGCAGAGAGAAAGCAAACCGACCGCGGTTCCGAAGCGGCCCCGGAGATCTTATTCCGGATGCCCCGGAAGAATGGAGCACCGATGGACAGGCCTGCCGGCAATCCCGTTTTTTGCTGCGGAAACAAAGATCTGGAAACCGCGTTCTGCCTTGCGGTGGAAACGCTTGCGGGCAACACGCGCCCGTTTCCGGACGCGCGGGGCGGGGAATGCCGTCCCTGCCTGATGGCAGGCGCGGACTATCCCACGCAGTGGACCCGGGACGCCGCCATCAATGTATGGTTCGCCGAAGCCCTGCTGGATCCGGAAACCGCGCGGAATACGCTCCTGAGCGTGCTGGAGGACGGGGACGGGGGGCCGGCCGTCGGCGGGCAGTACTGGGACCGGATCATCTGGGCGCTGGGGGCGGAGCGGTTATGGGATGTCACGCGGGACGCGGGCTTCGCGCGCCTTTCCTATGAGGTCCTGTGCAGGACGGCGGACCGCTGCCTGCGGGAGGAGTTTGACCCCGCGGACGGGCTGTTCCGCGGGCCCGCGGTATACGGGGACGGGGTATCGGCCTATCCGGAGCAATACAGGAATCCTTCCCTTTCCTCCTCGATCCTCCGCTGGCCGCAGGAGCATCCGGACCGGAAAGTGCCGGCCGGGGGCGGAATCCCGATGAAAGCGCTGTCCACCAACTGCATGTATGAACACGCCTTCCGGGTGATCGCGCGGCTGGCCGCGGCGCTCGGGGAGGATGCCTGCCCATGGATTCGCCGCGCGGACGCGCTGAAGGAAGCGGTCAACCGTGCTTTCTGGAATCCCGCCTCGGGGCTGTATGACTACCTGGCGGGCGAGTGCGATGCCCGGGAAGGCCTGGGGCTCGCCTTTGCGGTTCTTTTCGGGATTGCGGACGAGGCGCAATCCCGCTCCGTCATGGAGCACGCATATGTCACGGCCCACGGCATCCCCTGCGTGTGGCCCGCGTTCCGGCCATACAGCGAGGCGGGGTACGGGCGGCATTGCGGCACGGTATGGCCGCACGTTCAGGGGTTCTGGGCGCTTGCGGCGCTGAAGGCCGGGCGGGGCGACCTGTTTTCGCGGGAGCTGTTCCCGCTGGCCCGCCGCGCGGTGCGCGACGGGCAGTTCGCGGAAATCTACCACCCGGAAGACGGGCGGATTTACGGCGGCATTCAGGAAGGCGGCGGCAGTTATCTGGAATGGCGGTCCTGCGAAAAGCAGTCCTGGAGCGCGGCGGCCTTCCTCGCCATGGTTTTCTACGGCATTTTCGGCCTGGATTCGGAAGGCCGTCCCGGGCAGCCCTTCCTGCCGGAGGGAATCCGCCGCGCGGAGCTGCGCGGCCTGCGCGCCGGAGAAAAAGAGCTGCCCCCGGTCATCCGCGGAAACAACTGAAAGGAGAAAAAACATGAAAATCTTTGCTTTTTCAGACGAGGCCGCCCCGGACCTGGGCGGCCAGATTGCCGCGATGAAGCGGAACGGGCTGGACGGCACGGAAATCCGCGGAGTGGACGGCCGGAGCGTCGTATCCCTGACGGTGAAGGAAGCGGCGGAAGTCCTGCGCAGGCTCAGGGACAGCGGCCTTTCCGTCTGGTCCGTCGGTTCCCCGCTGGGAAAGATTCCGCTGGAGGACCCCGGTTTCGGCGCGCACCTGGATCTTCTCCGCCATACGCTGGAGATCGCGGCCGTGCTGGAGTGCGAAAACATCCGGATGTTCTCATTCTATCTGCCGGAAAACGCCCGGCCGGAGGACTGCCGGAATGAGGTCATCGACCGGCTGGGACAGATGGCGGAGGTTGCGGAAGGCTCCGGAATCCGCCTGTGCCATGAAAACGAGAAGGGCATCTACGGGGACAGCGCCGCGCGATGCGCGGAAATTCTGGATGCCGTCCCCTCCCTGCGCTGCGTGTTTGATCCGGCGAATTTCATCCAGTGCGGCCAGGATGTTCCGGAAGCCTGGGCGCTGCTGGGCGAACGGGTCTTCTACATGCATATCAAGGACGCGCTCGCGGACGGGACGGTCGTGCCCGCGGGCAGGGGCATCGGGCATCTGCCGGAGCTTCTGCGCGATTACGCCGCCCGCGGCGGAAACACGGTCACCGTGGAGCCGCACCTGCGGGTCTTTGAGGGGCTCGCCGCGCTGGAAAAGGACCGGCGGACGCCGCTGCCGGCCGGCGCGTATCCTACGGCGGACGCCGCGTTTGACGCG
This sequence comes from Clostridia bacterium, assembly GCA_017541105.1. Lineage (GTDB taxonomy): Bacteria > Bacillota > Clostridia > Christensenellales > Aristaeellaceae > Aristaeella. The sequence goes on along the minus strand of JAFXZS010000019.1, from coordinate 143,647 downwards.
GCCTGTGAAGCGCTGAAAAACCTGATCTGAAACATCCGGACGGATTCCGCGGAAGGAGGAAATTCACCATGGGCAAACTGCGCCTGGGGATCATCGGAGTCGGAAACATCGGAACGGGCCACGCGGAGAACATTCTCGCCGGACTGTGCCCCGAGCTGGAGATCACCGCCGCGGCGGACCGCCGCGAATCCCGCAGAGCATGGATCCGGGAAAACCTGCCGGGCATTCCTGTGTTCACCGAGGGGGAGGAGCTGATTGCCTCCGGGCAGTGCGACGCCGTGCTCATCTGCGTCCCCCATTACCAGCATCCGCCGCTGGCGGTCTCCGCCCTGCGGCACGGCCTGCACACGATGGTGGAAAAGCCGGCGGGCGTCTATACCCTGCAGGTGCGGGAAATGAACGAGGAAGCGGACCGCCACCCGGAGCTGACCTTCGGAATGATGTTCAACCAGCGTACCAACTGCGTGTACCGTAAGCTGAAGGAAATGATCGACGGCGGAGAGCTGGGAACCATCAAACGCGTTTCCTGGCTGATCACCGACTGGTACCGCACGCAGAAGTATTATGACTCCGGGGCCTGGCGCGCCACCTGGGCCGGCGAGGGCGGCGGAGTGCTGCTGAACCAGTGCCCGCATCAGCTGGACCTGCTGCAGTGGCTGTGCGGAATGCCGGTCCGCGTCTGCGCGTTCTGCCACGAGGGGAAGTGGCACGATATTGAGGTGGAGGACGACGTGACCGCCTGCCTGGAGTATGCCGGCGGCGCCACAGGCGTCTTTGTAACCACGACCGGGGACGCGCCGGGCACCAACCGGCTGGAAATCACCGGCACCCTGGGCAAAATGGTGTGCGAAAACGACCGGCTGGTCTTCTCCCGCCTGAAGACGGACGAGCGCGTCTGGTGTGCGTCCTGCCCGGAAGGGTTCCGCAAGCCGGAATCCGAAACCGCCGAGGTGGAAACCGACGGCGAAAACCCCCAGCATGTCGGAGTCCTCAACGCCTTTGCGGCGCATATCCTGCGGGGGGAACCGCTGGTCGCCGACGGCCGGGAGGGAATCCGCGGCCTGATGCTGTCCAACGCGATGCACCTGTCCTCCTGGCTTGGAAAACCGGTGGATCTCCCCTTCGACGAGCAGCTTTTCAAAGACCTGCTCATGGAGCGCTGCAGGCATTCCCGCCACAAGGAAGAGGCGGACATCACCTTCGACACGAAAGGATCCTATTGAGATGATCAACGAGATTTCAGAGCAGCTGAATCATGTCATCGATGCCCTGGCGGCAGACCTGTACCATCCGCTGGGGGAAATCGTCCTGGAAGGCTTCCTCGCCGGCGGAGCACTGACCCTGCGGGAGGCGGAAACGCACGCGCGGGAGCCCTGGCCGGCAGGAACGGCCTGGGGAAAGCCCTGGGATTACGCGTGGATGTTCAGCCGGTTCACCGTACCGGCGGAAGCCCGCGGCGAGCGGATCGTGATGGACCTGAACCCCGGCGGGGAGTCCGTGCTGTTTGTGAACGGCAGGGTTTTCGGCGCGCGGCGGGGGGACCGGATGCCCCATCCGCACCAGTACATTTCCGACCAGACCGTCTGCATGAAGGCGGAAGGCGGCGAAAGCTTCTCCGTCGCCCTGGAAGTGTACGGCGGCACGCCCCTGCCGGACCATCCCAGCCGCCCCGTTTTCCCGGAGGAGGGCGTGGCTTTTACGCGCACCGGTCCGGCTGTCACCGGGCGCAGCACCTTCGGCTGGTGGAATGAGGAGGCTTATCAGCTGTGGCTGGATCTCACCGTCCTGCGGGATGTGCACGATGTGCTGGAGCCGCATGACGGCTTCCGGGAAGCGCTGGCAGACGGGTTTGCCCGGCTGCTGGATTTCCTGGACGCGGAGCTGCCCCTGCCGGAACGCAGGCAGGCATACACCGCCGCGCGGCAGCTGATCGCGCCGCTGGTCCGTGCGCATAACGGAACCTTTGCCGCGTCCATGGGCGTGGTGGCCAATTCCCATCTGGACCTGGCCTGGCTGTGGCCCATGGAGGAAACGCGCCGGAAGACCGCGCGCACCTTTGCCGCCGTGCTGCGCCTGCTGAAGGAATACCCGGAAGCGCTGTTCCTCCAAAGCCAGTGCGCGGAATATGAGCTGTGCCGGAAGTACTATCCGGAGCTGTTTGAGGAGGTAAAGGCCGCCATCGCCGAAGGCCGCTGGATTGCCGACGGCGGCATGTGGGTGGAGCCGGACACGAATCTCGCGGGCGGCGAGGCGCTGGTACGCCAGTTCCTGTACGGCCTGCGCTATTTCCGGGAAGTGCTGGGCGTGGAAAGCCGCGTAGCCTGGCTGCCGGATACCTTCGGATACAGCGCCGCGCTGCCGCAGATTATCAAAGGCTTTGGCATGACCGGCCTGACCACCCAGAAGATTTTCTGGTCCTATAACGACGCGGAGCCCTTCCCGCACCACGCGTTCCTGTGGCGGGGGCTGGACGGGACGATGATCCCGAGTTTCCTGCACATGTTTTATGAGACCCAGGTGGATGTGAAAACCGTGCATACCCGCTGGATCAGCCGCCTGGAGCAGGACGGCAGCCACGACTTCTACCTGCCTTTCGGGCAGGGCGACGGCGGCGGCGGCCCCTCCCGGGACGATCTGGAACAGGTGCGCCGCCAGCGCGACCTGCAGGGCACGCCGAAGCTGTACTGGATGAGTCCCGCGGATTACCTGAAAAAGCGGGATAACGGTTCTCTGCCAGTATACAGGGGAGAACTGTACGTCCCCTGCCATCGCGGAACCTACACCACCCAGGCGATGATCAAGAAAGGAAACCGGCGCGCGGAACACATCCTCCGCACGTGGGAGATGCTCGCCGCCATGGCGGCCTTTACCGGCCGCGCGGAATACCCCGCGGAAGCGCTGGAGGAAAACTGGAAACTGCTGCTGACGAACCAGTTCCATGACATCCTGCCCGGCTCCTCCATCGCCCGGGTCTATGAGCAGGCGCGGGCGGATATCGCCCGGATCCGCGACGCTTCCGTGCGCGGCGCCCGGGAGGCGCTGCTGGCCTTCTGCCGGAACGGTCCCGGCGTAACGGTGTTCAATCCGTCCTCCCACCGGATCACGCGGGTCATCCGGACGGACAGCCGGTTCGCGGAGGGTGCGGTGACCCGGGACGGCGTGCGCTTCCAGGCGGCTGCCTGCAGGGACGGCGCGCTGGTGCTGGCCTGCCTGGAACCCATGTCCGCCCTGACCATGTACCCTGCCGAGGTCCCCGTGCACAGCACCGCCACAGCCGGCCGCCGGGGCAGCACCTATGTCCTGCAGAACACCTGCCTGCGCGCGGTCCTCACGGAAAAGGGCGAGCTGGTTTCCATGGTCACGCTGCAGGACGGCCGGGAGCGGGTCCGGACGCCGTCGAACGTGTTCCGCCTGTACCGGGATCTGCCGCGGCGCTTTGACGCGTGGGATCTGGACAGCCAGACCGAGCGGCGCGAAGTGCCCCTGAACGCGGAGTGCACGGCAGAGATCACCTGCGCGAGCGGGCTGTTCGCGGAACTGAAAATCACCGCGCGCTTCTCCGCCTCCGTGATCACGCAGCGGATCCGGCTGACCGCGGAAGAAGAGCAGCTGGAGTTTATTACCGAGGCGGACTGGCAGGAGCGCCATCGCCTGCTGAAGGTGTCGTTTGACACGGGCATCGACGCGGACAACGCCGACCATCAGATCCAGTTCGGTTACCTGTCCCGTCCGGCGCACCGTTCCCGCCGCTATGACACGGACCGGTTCGAGGTCTGCGCCCATGCCTGGACGGTGCTGCGCGACGCTTCCCGCGGGGCCGCGCTGCTGAACGACTGCAAGTACGGCGTCTCGGTCAACGACGGCGTCATCAGCCTGAGCCTGCTGCGGGCGCCCACTTATCCGGACGCGGCCGCGGACCGGGGGCGCCACCGTTTCGTCTACGCCTACCGGGCCTGGAACGGTCCGCTGGAAACCAGCGGGGTCATCGAAGCCGCCGAGGCCCTGAACGATCCGCTGATCACCGTTCCCGGCTCCTCCGTGCCGCTGCGCCTGATCGGCTGCAGCGATCCTTCCGTCACCGTTGAAAGCGTCAAGCTTGCGGAGGACGGAACCGGCGACCTTGTCATCCGCCTGTATGAGAGCATGGGCGGCTCACGCACGGCGATTCTTCATCCCTTCCTGCCCTTCCGCGCGGTGCGCGTCTGCTCCCTGGACGAGCATCCCGGGGAATCCCTGCCGGTGAAGGACGGCACCTTTACCCTGTCCTTCCGCCCCTTTGAGATTGTCACCCTGCGCCTTTCCCGTCCGGACTGACATCTGCCGGAACCGCGCCGCCGCATGAAAGGAGCCTGCCTGTGCTGTATCCCCGCAATCAGGAAAAAACGCCGGATCCGGAGCTGTTCCGGCATCCCGGTTCCGAATACCGCTGTACGCCTTTCTGGGCCTGGAACTGCGGGCTGGAAGAAGATCTGCTGCTCCGGGAAATCGGTTATATGAAGCAGATGGGCATGGGCGGTTTTCATATGCATACCCGCAGCGGCATGTCCGTGCCCTATCTGTCCGATGAGTTCATGGCGCGGATCCGGGCCTGCGTGGATGAGGCCCGGAAACAGGGCATGCTCGCCTGGCTGTATGACGAGGACCGCTGGCCCTCCGGCTTTGCCGGAGGCTATGTGACAGAGAAAGAGGAGAACCGCCAGCGCTTCCTGTTGATGACGCCGTCGGAGCCGGTTCCCGGGCAGGACCGCCTGCTGGCCCGCTATGAAGTCCGGCTGGACAGCCGCGGTTCCCTGGTGGGCTACCGCCGGCTCGCCGCGGGGGAATCCCCCGGCGGAACTGTCTGGAACGCGCTGGAGCGGTGCACAAAGCCCGGGCCCTGGTTCCATTTCCGCGGCTATGCGGATACCATGAATCCCGCCGCCATCCGGGATTTTATCCGGATCACCCACGAGCGCTATCTGGAGGTTCTGGGGGAAGATCTGGGAACCGTCTGCCCCGCGATCTTCACCGACGAACCCCAGATGCCCCGGAAAACGACGCTTTCCCGCTCCTCGGACCTGCAGGATGTGCTGCTTCCCTGGACAGGGGACCTGGAGGAAACCTACCGCGACGCCTGGGGCGAAAGCCTGCTGGACCGCCTCCCGGAAGTCGTCTGGGAGCAGCCCGAAGGGATTTCCCCCGTGCGCTGGCGGTTTTTCGACCATACGACGGAGCGCTTTGTATCCGCCTTCTGCGACCAGATCGGCGCCTGGTGCCGTGCGCACAAGGTGCTCCTGACCGGCCATATGATGGACGAGGGAACGCTGGAAAGCCAGTCCCGCTCCGTGGGGGAAGCCATGCGCGCCTACCGCGGCTTCACCCTGCCCGGCGTGGACCAGCTCTGCGACGGGCGGGAGTATGTCACCGTGAAGCAGGCCGCCTCCGCCGCGCATCAGCAGGGATGCCCGGGCGTCGCCAGCGAGCTGTACGGCGTGACGAACTGGAACTTCGATTTCAAGGGTCACAAACTGCAGGGCGACTGGCAGGCGGCGCTGGGCGTCACGGTCCGCGTGCCGCATCTTTACTGGTGTTCCATGCACGGGGAATCCAAGCGCGATTATCCGGCCTCCATCGGGCACCAGAGCGCCTGGTGGAAAGAGTATCCGTTCATTGAGGACCACTTTGCCCGGGTCAGCACCCTGATGACCCGCGGGAAACCCCTGATCCGTATCGGCGTCATCCATCCGGTGGAATCCTGCTGGATTCTTTTCGGCCCGGAGGACCGCACCGGCCTGGCGCGCGCGGAGCTGGACCGCCGGTTCGCGGAACTGACCCGGTGGCTGCTGCAGGATACGCTGGATTTTGATTATATCTGTGAATCCACCCTGCCGTCCCTCCTCCGGCCGGAGGAAAAGAGGTTCACGGTGGGGGAAATGGCCTACGACGCGGTTCTTGTTGCCGGCTGCGATACGCTGCGCCGCACGACGCTGGAGGCGCTGGAGCGCTTCCGGGACCGCGGCGGCCGGGTGATTTTCCTCGGCGCGGCGCCGCGGTATATCGACGCCCTGCCGTCCGCGGACGCGGAGCGTTTCAGCGAACGCTGCGAGCGCCTGCCCTGGGATCGGGTCCGCCTGAACGAAAGCCTGCTTCCCCTGCGGGAGATCCGGATTGAAACGGAGCGCGGGCGCCCCGCGGAGAACCTGCTCTGCGCCGTCCGGGAGGACGGCGGCTGCCGGAATGTTTTCATCGTTCACGCGGATCCGGCGGTTCACGGGGTCCCGGATACGCAGGAATGTTTCCGGATCCGCCTCACCGGCCTGTGGTCCGCCGAACTGTGGGATACGCGCACGGGCGGAACGGAACCCCTGGCGGCGGAATACGGGGAAAATGCCACGGAGCTCGCCTGGCGCTGCTGGGCGCAGGACAGCCTGCTGCTGCGCCTTTCTCCCGCGAAGCCGGACGTCCGGACGTCCGAAAAAAAAGAATCCGCGCTGAACGGCAGCTACGGCATCCGCATGGCGGAGGAACTTCGCCCGGCCCGGGAGCCCCGGACGGAGCGCATGCTTCCCCCGCCGGATGAAATCCTCCGGGGGGAGGACAATGTGCTCCTTCTGGACACGGCCGCCTGGCGGACCGACAGCGATCCCTGGGAAGAACCGGAAGACATGCTCCGCATCGGCGTGGCGGCCCGGGAGAAGCTCGGCATCTCCACGGCCGCGGTTTCAGGCGCGCAGCCCTGGGTGCTGCCGGCGGAAACCCCGGAGCATATGCTGTCCCTCCGGATCACCTTCCGCGCGGAAACCGCGCTGCCTGCCGCCCGCCTGGCGCTGGAGGACGCGGACATCTCCCGGGTTCTGTTCAACGGGGTGCCGCTGGTCGCGAAGCAGGACGGTTACTTTGCGGACGAATCCATCCGCTGCTTCCCGACGGGCCCGGTGCCGGCCGGGCTCAATACCGTGGAGATCACCCGGCCGCTGACCGCCTCCTCCTGTACGGAAAACCTGTTCCTGCTGGGGGATTTCGGCGTCCGCGTCTCGGGCTCGGAAACCGTGGTGGTTCCCGCGCCGCGCACCCTCGCTTTCGGCGACTGGACCGTGCAGGGCCTCCCCTTCTATTCCGGCCCGCTGACCTACCGCTTCCGCCTGAAGGGCGGGGAGCGGCTCCGCCTGCGGCTGGGCCTGTTTTCCGCGCCGTGCGTCACAGCGGACCTGGACGGAAAGCGGATCGCGAACCTGTCCCTTTCCCCGTCGGAAGCGGATCTCGGCTTTCTGGCGCCCGGGGAACATATTCTGGATCTCACCGTGTTCCCCAGCCGGATCAATTCCTTCGGCACGTTCCATCTGAATGACGATTCGGTCCGCTGGTTCGGTCCGCAGGCATGGCGAAGCACCGGAATGCGCTGGACGCGAACCTACCGCCTCACGCCTTCCGGCCTCCTGAGCGAGCCTCACCTGTTCACTGACTGATTTGCCGCGCTCCCTGTTTACAGTTCCGCCACCGGCAGCCCCGTTCCCAGCGCGGCGCACCGCTGCAGCTGCTTTGCCGGTTCATCCGGCGCCTCCAGCAGGATCGCATAGCGGAATTCATGCCATCCGCCCAGGTCCGCGGCGAAATTCGTTTCCCAGTAATTGTTCATGATCCTGCTGCGGATCTCCGCCCGGTTCAGTTCCGTGCTTTGCCCGTCACACAGCGTGACGGGCCCTTTTTCACCCTCGCCGAAGGAAACCAGCGGCACATCCGGACTGGCGATCAGCAGGTCGAAGCTCCGGCCCCGGCGGAGAATCCCGTTCTGCAGGCACCAGAACGCCTGGCATGTCCCCGGCAGCTGGTCCAGGCCCGGCCGGATTACGCATCCGGTCTTGTCGATCCAGGTTTCGTTGTCCCCGTCCGTCCTGAAGGGCAGCACAAGCTGGATCTCCTCCGGGTCCTGGCAGCTTCTCTTGCGGATCCGCACGCAGGCGTCCATCCGCGGAATCCGCCGGTAAACCTTCAGGTCCAGGCTGCACCCGTCCGTTCCCTCCAGGTCGTAATCGATCCGCAGCGTCACGGAAACCTCTCCCCGGTCCGCCACCGCGAAGCGCTTCGGCCGCGCCGCCGCCTCCCGGGTATTCACGGTCTCCCGCCGCCGGCCCATCTGCCGCCGGAACGCGCCGACCGGCCCGGCCGTTGGCGTCACCTTGTACAGGAGGGTAAAAGGCGCGTACCGCCCGGCCGGATCAGCCAGTTCCCTGCCCGTCCGCCGGTCTGTAACGGAGGCGATTCCCTTCGCCGCGTCCGTACGCAGGATAAAGCAGTCGGTTTCCAGGTACTCCGGCGTCACAAGCCCGGGAATGCCTGCCTGGTCCGTCATCGCGTCGGCGCACATGCCCGGCGTATGCGGCGCCGTATCCTGCCCCGCCGGCGCGTACTCCATCCGCAGCTCCCGGCTTTCCCCCGGGGCAAGGGCCAGGACGGTTTCCGCCAGGCGGCCCCGCGGCCCCCGGCCGGTCTGTGTCGGCAGGAGTTCCCCGGTTGCCGTGTCCCGCAGCGCGAGGGGGCGCGCCTCCTGTGCTTTCCCCTGCAGGTACTCCCAGCCCAGCAGCGGCACAGCGGCCGGCGCGGTCACCGGAAAGGGCCAGGGATTGATTACCCGCGCCAGGCCCGGCCGTTCCGGCCGGATCACCCGGCTGCCCAGCCCCGCCATCACCCCGTCCAGCAGCGCATTCGCCGCGTTGTTCGCGTTCACCGCATACGCGGTTTTTTTCATGTGCATGGACGCCACCAGCGAGCTGAAAGGATCCGATACGGACGCGGAATGCCCCCACGTATGCTCGGCATAGAGCATCAGGTTCCCCGCGGCTTCCCGCCGAAGCGCCCCGTCCGTATGCTTTCCCTCCGGATCCAGCACCGCGGCAAGGTGAAGGCTCCGCTGCGCTTCCCGGTACATCTTGACCGCTTCCGGCGTGGATCCGACACCGTCCGCCCACCAGTCGGTCCAGTCCCCGGCGTATTCCGGGATCTCCGCGCCGGAGCGCTCCAGTTTTTCAAAGAACGCGTCCAGCGTGGTCATCTCCAGCGTCACCCGTCCGCCGAACCGTTCGTTCAGCCGGTTGACCCGCTCCGCCACCCGTCCGTTCGGCGGGGAATTGTCCGACAGGATTCCGCTCACAAACACGGGCACGAAATCCAGCGGCCAGCCGAATTCCTCCAGCCCGGCCAGGTACCGGACGATGCGCTTCTCCGCGATTTCCTCCTCCTCCCGCTCCGTGGTCTCCGCGTCGGCGGCAAGCAGCCTGCCGCTCTCGATGTCCTGCAGGATGTCGTCGTTCAGCATGAACGAGGAGGTGCCCCGCGGGCACAGTCCCAGCACGTGCCCCCAGTGATAGTGTTCGCCCGAAAAGACCAGCACGCTGTTTCCCGCCGGTCCGCGCCAGCGGAAAAACACGGGGTTCCGGTGCAGGGGATACATGCCGTGGTGGGTATGCACGGCGCTGTAGAAATAGCGCACGCCGGCGTCCGCCAGCGCGTCGGGCAGGGAGGCGGAATAGCCGTTGACGTCCGCCGTCATGGCGCTCTTCATCGCCGCGCCGTTCCCCCGCGCCCAGTCCGCGGCTCTTTCCAGGTGTTCCCGCAGCACCTGTTCGTCAATCAGGTCCGTCAGGTTGAGATAGGACGCGCTCAGGCCGATGCGGCCTTCCCGGACATAGCGTACCAGGTCGGCCTTTTCCGCCCCGTCCGCTTCCTTCAGGAACTGCTCCACCTGCCAGAAGTTCTCGCACTGCCACCGGAACCCCCGCTGGTTCTCCGCCTCCCCGGCATCAATCCGGCGCAGGATCCGAACCGCCCCGCGCAGAAAGTCCGCGTGCTGGCGGCAAATCAGTTCCTGCCTGGCCGTGTATCCGATGTCCGTATGGGAATGGTGCAGCACGTCTATATGCCATGTTTTCCGCAATTCCTTCATGCTCCGTCCTGTCCTTTCGTGCGTTTCTCCCGGTTACCGCAGCAGGGACTCCGCCTGTTCCGGCTCCAGCGCCACCGTCACCATTTCAAAGGGGCCGTAGGCAACGGACTCCGTTTCCCGTTCCGCGTCCTCCAGCAGGTTCGTCACCGTCACCGGCCATGGGAAGCGGATTTCGCCCCGGCATCCGTCCTGTTCCGTCAGCCGCAGGATCAGCCTCTTTCCGTCTTCCGACTGTTTCATGCTCTGCAGGAACAGGCTGCCTGTCTCCGGCAGCCGCACCGCGGGCAGCGCCGCGCGCAGCAGCGGCGTGTTGTATTCCAGTGCCATGCGGTTGATCCCGGCCGCCTGCGCGCTGCCTTCGTGGGGAACGATCAGATAGCCGAAATCATGCGTCCCGCGGTCGGACAGCAGGTCCGGCCGGCAGGTAGCCCGCAGCAGGCTCAGGGAGATCGAACCGTCCGCGATGCCCACGCCGTACTTTCCGTCGTTGATTATTGCCACTCCGCCGCCGGTTTCACTCAGGTCGCACCACTTGTGCTGGCAGACCTCAAACCGCGCCTGCTGCCAGGTCGTGTTCCGGTTCGTCTCCCGCGGAATGAACCCGGCGCCCGTATCGCACTGGGCATACGGCGCGCGGACCGCGCAGCTGAACTCCGCCTTGGCCAGCACGTGGTCCTCGCGCCACTCCGCGTGGTGCTCCGTCTCGATGACACCGGCGCCGCGGAAGAACCGCAGCGTCCGGATGAAGCGGCTTTTCTCCGTCCTCAGCTCGCAGGTGAATTCCGCCGTCTCCCCGTCCCGGAAGGAAACGGACACCGGCCCGGACACGCGCAGCGGCAGCTCCACTTCGGAATAGGTGGCCAGGATATCCCAGGCATCGTAGTTGCCCGGGACATCCCGGAACAGGCGGAGCCTGTTGAAGTTCCCGGCCGTGTACTCCCTGCCCTTCCGGTCCTTCAGGGAGGCCAGGCTTCCGTCCGGCGCGATGAGCGCCCGGAGCGTGTCCGTTTCCGCCTCCAGCGCGCCGCCGGGCATTTCGCTGATCCGGATCCAGCCCGGATCCTCCGCGGGCGCTTCCTCGCGTACGGTCCCCAGCGCCGGCATCACGCCTTTCACAAACCTGCCCGGAACGCCGAGGTGCGCTGTCCTCCCCCGCGGATCCGGCACAAAGGCCGGCAGCGTCCGTTCGAAGTTCAGCGTGTTGTACAGGGTGTCCCCTTCTGTCCCGGCCAGTTCCCTGCAAGTCTTCCGGATCTCCGCGTAGTCCGCCATCGCGTCCTCGAAAACCGGTCGGATATGGCTGCCCGGCAGGATGTCGTGGAACTGGTTTACCAGTAGCTTCTTCCATGTTTCCCGCAGCGCCTGAGCGGGATACTCCCCTCCCCTGATCCATCGCAGCGCGCAGGCGAGCTCCGTGTCCCGCAGCAGGATTTCCAGCCGGCGGTTCTGCTGCTTAAGATCCGACTTGGTGGTAAAGGTGCCCCGGTGCATCTCCAGGTACAGCTCTCCGTCCCACACCGCTAAGTCCTTCGTTTCGTTCAGGTTTTCCTCCAGGTATTCCTGCCCGCCGCTCACGGTGATCCGCGGCATCGCGGAGACCTTGCCCAGCCGTTCCACCGTCCGCAGCATCTCCTCCGTCACACCGCTGCCGCCGTCCCCGTACCCGTACATGCACAGCGTCGCCGCGCCGGAATTCTTGTCCTGGTACGCGTTCCAGTTCCGCATGATCTCCGTCGGCGCCGCCGCGGTAATGAAGTGCGTCGGCGGCACGCAGGCATACACTTCGCTGCCGTCCAGACCGCGCCAGATAAAGCTGTTGTGCGGAAACCGGTTGGTGTCGTTCCAGGTGGACATCTTGTTGGATACATAGTAGCGGATCCCGCTTTTTTTCAGGATCTGGGGCAGCACGGCGCTGGTTCCGAACACATCCGGCAGCCAGCAGTTGCCGCAGGTTTTCCCGAACCGGTCCCGGAAATAAAGCTGGCCGTACAGGAACTGCCGTGTCAGGCTTTCCGCCGCCGGCACGTTGCAGTCCGATTCCACGTACATGCCGCCCGCCGGTTCAAACTGCCCGGTGCGGACCTTTTCCGCGACGCGCGCGAACAGCTCCGGATAATACTTCTCCAGGGATTCAAACAGGAACGCCTGCGTATGCGTGTGTTTCAGGAAAGGATACCGGTCCATCAGCTCCAGCTGGATCAGGCAGGTTCGCGCGTTTTTCTGCACGGCGTGCATCCTGCGCCAGTAATAGGCGATATCCAGGTGGCTGTGGGCCACCAGCGCGACCGCGCCGCTGCCCCGGTACAGGCTGTTCCCGTACAGCTCCTTTTCGAGGTATTCCCTCGCTTCCCTGACCCCGGAAACAGGATCCCGGTCCACCAGGCTCAGCGCGTGGTACAGCCGGTCTGACACCAGCGCCGTATAGTCCTCGTCGAACTCGCCGCCCTGCAGGATATCATAGAACAGCGCCGCGTCCGCGTAGAGGGTGGACACCTCCGCGTCCTCCACGGCAAACCAGCCGCCCTGGAAAACCTGGCGGCAGCCCTTGAAGCGCATGGTGTCCTCGTTCCGGTCGTCGTCCGGTTTGGACCGGTTGTATCCCTCGATGTCAAAAACATAGCGGCCGTCCGGGGAAGGCGGCAGCAGCAGGGTTTCCCGGTTCGGATCGATGCCGCCCTGCAGGCGGCCGTTCACACGGACCAGCATCTCGCCTGCCGTGGTCAGCATCAGGCGCAAGCCCGGCTCCCCGCGCAGCGCCTCCGGAACCTCCGCCTCCGCGTGCAGGAACGCAGTGCCGTCCGGGGTGAAATACTCGTCTCCCCGCCGCAGCGGCCGGGGCGCCTCATCGTACATCGCATAGGTGTCCTCGCCGGTCTGGCGGCCTTCCCGCACGGTCCAGCCGGTAATCTCCTCTTGTTTCGCGATCAGCCGCTTCTTCAGCCATCCGAGGCGGATACGGGTCCATTCGTCCGGCAGCATGGATCTGCGGATTACTTTTACATGTGCCATAGCCTGTGCTCACTTCCTCCAGAGAAAGGGATCGGGAACCGCCGTAAAATGAACCTCCCGCCGCAGCGCCTGCCGCACGCGGCTTTCCGCCCAGCGCAGGCAGCGGTCCAGCGCGATGCAGCGCGTGCATTCGCCCCGGGCTTTCAGGACAGCCCGGTCCTCTTCCTCGCTCTCCAGTTCCAGCCATCCGCCGTCCGCCCGGACGCAGGGAACGATTTCCGCGTCAAAGAATTCCTTCAGCTCCATGGGATCATCTCTCCTTCCGGGAACGCTTCTCATGCAAAGCCGCTCCCGACATGCCGGACAGGGCGCCCCGGCGCCCTTCCGCGTATCTGAAACAGGGGCTGCCGCAGAAACCACGGCAGCCCCTGGAATGGAACTAGGGTCAGTTCTGGGATGCGTACCATTCGTTGGCTTCATCCGTCAGCGTCTGTCCGCCGGCAGCCAGCCACTCCTGTACGAAGTCATCCCACGTATCCATGGAGCGCTCGCCGCGGATGAACGCGACATACGCTTCGTCACGGATGGTGTTCAGCTCGCCGGACAGGTCGCCGAGGCTCGGAAGCGTTTCGGTGACGACATCCTGGCGGTAGCTGTTGTACTGATCCTTCTTGAACCAGTTCAGGCGGTTCGCAATGGAAGGATCCTTATAGAAGGCCAGGTCGTAGCCCAGCTGGGAGAAAGCGCGGTCGGCGCCGTACAGGCTGCGGCATCCCCAGACGCCCACGGCGTTCAGCTCTTCGTTGCCCATCAGGCGCTTGATCGTGCCGTTCTCCTGCTTCTCATAGTGGACGCCCTCGATACCCGCAAAGGCGAGCATGTAGAGTTCGTCGTCCGTCGCGAAGGCGTTCATGATCTGGAAGATCACAGCCAGCTTCTCGTCGGACATATTGGCGTTGTACAGCGCGCTCTCGCTCACGGCCACGGGAGTGCCGACCATCCAGCCGTATTCTCCTTCGGGGCCTGCCGGCCACGGGCCGTAGACGAAGGTGGAATCCTCGCCGTTCACCGCCCAGTATTCCTGCGCGCAGCGTCCGCCGTCGTCGCCCATGACTTCCTTCAGGCGGTAGTGGTCAATGGACGCGTTGGCGCTCACGCCGTACAGTCCGTTCACCATGCCCTGGGAAATCGCCCAGTAGCTGCCTTCCACGGATTCCTTGCCGGCCACGAATTCGGGATCGATCAGTTTGTCAGCGTACATGCCGGCCAGAATCGAGATGACTTCCTTCGCTTCGGGAGCGACATCGCTGTTCACCACTTTGCCATCCCGCAGGACCCAGTAGGAATCGCTGCCGGAGAAGCCGGTGGCCAGGCCGTAGGAGCCGAACAGCGCCTTCATCGCGGTAATGGAGCAGCCGAAGGTGTCATCCTGGCCGTTGCCGTCCGGATCTTCCTTGGCGAAACGTCCCATCAGGGCGACGAAATCGTCCACGGTCTTCGGCAGGGTTTCTTCCGTGACGCCCAGCTTGTCCAGCCAGTCGCCGCGGTAAATCAGGGTCTTGTAGGGCATGGATCCGTCGGGCTTGAAGGACGGGATGACGACCATCTTGCCGTCCCGCATGGATGCCTTCTTCCAGGCGTCGACGTCAGCGGCCAGGTCGCCGTATGCGGCGCCGCCCGTGATGAACGCGTAGACGTCCGGGGCATTCTCCTTGAAGAATTCCTCGTCCCAGCTCTTGATGACGCCCTGGTCCACATAGCTGTTCAGCGCGGTAGTGCTCTGCGCCAGGAATACGTCGGGAGCGGTTCCGCCGGCCAGCTGGGTGTTCAGGATCTCGGCGTAGTTGCCCTGCTCAATGTAGACGACCTCGATGTCCACATTGATGCCGTGCTTTTCCTTCAGCATCTGTTCCACGGCCGGGGTGATCACGTCCTCATCGTTGTTGACCGGTCCGAACATGTAGCCTGCCACGGAAATCTTGACGGGCTCCTCTTCGGCCACGGCGGTCGGCACCAGCGCGATGATCATCATCAGCGCCAGCACCAGTGCGAGAATACGGGAACCTTTCATGTTTCTACCTCCTTATTTTTCTGAAAGGATATCATCCTTTCAAAGATCCGATCATAATCCCCTTGACGAAGAACTTCTGCACAAAGGGGTATGCGCAGAGGATGGGGAACGTCGTGACAAAGATGCAGGCGGCCTTCAGGCCCTCCGAGGAGACAACGGATTCCATTTCCGCCGAGTTTGCCGCGGCGCTGGTGTCCAGGATCTCCTTGGACCCGGTCAGGATGATCCGCCGCAGCACGATCTGCAGCGTAAACTTCGTGTCGTCCGAAATATAAATCAGGACGTCGAACCAGCTGTTCCAGTGCCCCACCGCCAGCCACAGCGCGACGGTCGCGAGAATGGGCTTGGACAGCGGCAGGACAAACTGCAGGAAAATCCGGAACCGGCCGGCGCCGTCAATCAGGCAGCTTTCCTCAATCTCCTCCGGCAGGCTCTGGAAATAGTTGCGGATGATCACCGTGTTGTACGCGCTGATCAGCCCCGGCAGGATCATGGACGCATACGTGTTCAGCAGCCCCAGGTTCTTGACCAGCAGGTAGTTCGGAATCAGGCCGCCGGAGAAAAACATCGTGAAGACGATGAACAGCGTCCAGAAGGTACGGTGCGGGAAATAGCGCTTGCTCAGCACATAGGCGCCCATGGAGGTGATAAAGAGCTGCAGCACCGTGCCGATAGCCGTCCGGATGAGCGTGTTCTTGTATCCCATCCAGATATAGCGGTTGCCGATCACCCTGCCGTAGTTGTCCAGCGTCGGCTCCTTCGGATAGAGCAGCAGCCCGCCCCGGGTGGCGATATGGCTGGGCGACAGGCTCAGGTTCAGCAGGTGCCAGAAGGCGATGACGATGGACGCGCACAGCATCGTCACCATCAGGTAGATCAGGGCTTTGCCGATGGAAAACCTTTTCCTTATCATGTCCGGCCGCCCCCCTTACCAGATGCCTTCGCCGCTGATCTTCCGGGCAACCAGGTTGGTCCCCACCACCAGCACGAAGGCAATCACGTTCTTGAAGAGGCCGACAGCGGTCGCCAGCGAGTATTTCATGTCGCCGATGCCGTAACGGTACACATAGGTGTCAATGATATCCCCCGTCTGGTACACGGCGCTGTTGTACAGGTTGAACACCTGGTCAAAGCCGGCGTCCATAATAGATCCGACGCTCAGGATCAGCATGATCACGATCGTGCTCAGGAGCGAAGGAAGGGTAATATACCGCGTGCACTGCCAGCGGGTCGCCCCGTCCACGGTCGCGGCCTCATACAGCGTCGGATCGATGCCGGATATCGTCGCAAGATACAGGATGGAGGACCAGCCGACGTTTTTCCATATATCCGTGGCGATCAGCGTTCCCCGGAAATACTTGTTGTCGCCGAGGAAATAGATGGATTTCTGCACCCCGAACACATCCCGCAGGATGGCGTTCACCGCGCCGTTGTTCGGCGACAGCAGCTGCTGGAACATGCCGGCCAGCACGACCCAGCTCAGGAAATGGGGCAGGTAGGAAATCGTCTGCACTGTCTTCTTGAAGCGCAGATGGGTTACTTCGTTGAGCATCAGCGCCAGGATGATCGGCGCGGGGAAGCCGAACAGCAGCTTCAGTCCGCTGATCGACAGCGTGTTCCAGACCGAGCGTTTGAAAGTGGATGTGGCAAACGCCTTGGTAAAATTGTCCATTCCGCACCAGGCGCTCCCGAAGATGCCCTGGCTGATCTTGTAATTCTTGAAGGCGATGACAATGCCGCCCATGGGGATATACTTGAAAATGAAGAAATAAAGCACCACGGGGAGGAGCATCAGGGTCAGCGCAGCGTGTTTTTTGTATCCGGCGAAAGAGTGCACCCAGCGTGTGAAGGCGTTTTTCCGCCCCGGAACGCGCGCGCCGATGCTGGTCAAAACTCATTCCTCCCCTGCCGGTTTATGCTGTTCAAATAAGCTCTGTCACTGCCTTAAATTGTATCAACAACTTTCCCTTCCGAAAAGTGCAGCAGCGAATCAAAAATGTGCATAAATTAAGAATTCAGGCGTCACGGTTTCCGGAATCCCTTGCGGTATTTCTGCGGCGCCACGCCATAGTATTTCCGGAAGGCACGGGTAAACGTGCTGGAATCCGTATATCCGCAGGCATAGCAGACCTCCTCGTTCGGCAGGCCTTTGTTCAGCTGGGTGACCGCGTACTGCATCCGCTGCTGGACGATATACTGATATGGCGTATAGCCCGTTTCATGCCGGAAGAGCCGGATGAAATAATTCGGGTGATAATTGAACAGGCTGCTGAGCCGTTCGATGGTCAGCTCTTCGGAAATATGGCGGACAATGTGCCGCTGCACCCGGGTCAGCATCTGGGAATTCTGCACGAAGCTTTCGCTGCTTTTCAGGAAAAAGGAGAAGGCTTCCGCCAGCTGTTCCAGCAGTTCGATCCGCTCCTCCCGGATCGCCGCGGAAACCGTGGCGATGAAATCGCTCAGGCAGCTGCCCTCTTCCACGGGAAGCTCGATCAGATTGTTGACCCGGTATTTGCTGAAAGCCACATGCAGGTAGGTACAGGCAAAGTCCTTCTTCCGGTTCCGCCATACGTGATACGGCACGGTCGAGGGCAGGGTGTAGAGAAAGCCGGGTTTCAGGGACGTCCGGACATCTGCGGACTCATAGGTGACATCCCCCTCCAGCACGTAGTAAATGCGGGAATAGCCCGTGGGCACATCCTCCGTCAGTTCCCACGCCGGTGCAACAACCGTGTTGCCGTATTCAATCAGCATACCGAAACGTCCTCCGTCACTGCCTTCATTATACAGGCAGCGCCGGAAAAAGTAAACCGCACCCGCATCCGTTCATCTTACTTTTTGCATATTTTCCGCTTGTTCCTGCACTTTGGTTCCGGGCCTTTGCCGGTTACAATAATCCTGGGAAATGCCTTGACTGTTTAC
The DNA here is from genome assembly GCA_017541105.1 of Clostridia bacterium. Classification (GTDB taxonomy): domain Bacteria; phylum Bacillota; class Clostridia; order Christensenellales; family Aristaeellaceae; genus Aristaeella. The sequence continues at coordinate 125,786 of JAFXZS010000019.1, read as the reverse complement.
AGGACAGAAACAGCACGGAGGTCGCCGATGAGAGGATATCTGGCTTGGGATGACACCCATCTGGAGGACAGTCTGGAAACAGAGTTCAGATATACACAGGTGTATCAGGATTGCCGGGATTGCGGGCTTGCCCTGCGGGAGCTGAAGTGCCTGGAAGTGGCGCTGCCCGCCGCCGTCGCCCCGGTTCGTGAGGGGGACCTGCTGGCCGGGCGGCGCATGTTCCGTCCCCTGGGGGTCGCTCCCAGCTACTGGGATGACGATACCGACGGGCTGGACAACGTTTCCTTCTACGCGGACCTCGGCCGCCTGGAGCGGGTGATGAACCGCCCTTCCCAGACGCATGAAAGCCGTGCCGCGATCGCCGGGCTGATTGATTTCTGGAGAAAAGAGAATGTCAACGCGAAGGTCCGGGCGAAGTTTGACAAAGAAATGAACCGCGAGATGCCCAGCGATCTCTGGTCCGTGGATTCCGGCGTGATCTTCGGCCTCTACCGGCTGGTGTTTTCCCAGCTGGACTACGATAAGCTGGTGCGCCTCGGCCTGCCGGGGCTGCGCGCGGAAGTGCTCGCCCGGATGGAGGATGCCGGCCTGTCCGAGGGCCGGCGCGAATTCCTGCAGGCGCTCTGCTCGCTGACGGATCTGCTCACGGATATTCTCGGCCTGTGTGAGCAGCAGCTCCGTCAGAAACTGGCGGAGGGGGCGGATCCGGAATGGATCCGTCCGATGCTGGACAGCCTCCTCCGGCTGAAGGCCGGTGCGCCGGCCTGTTTCCGCGACGCGCTGCAGCTGGTATGGATTTATTCCGCCATGACAGGCGGGCGGGATTTCGGGCGGATGGATGTGTATCTGGGGGACCTGTACGCCCGGGACCTGGACAGCGGGGCCCTGACGGAAGAGGAAGCCATCGGGCTGCTGCTTTCCTTCTACCGCCTGATGCGGGATACGGACAGCCGGGACGGGCGCATTGTGATGGGCGGCCTCGGCCGCCGGAATCCCGAAAACGCAGACCGCGTTTCCCTGGCCATCATGAAAGCGGGAATGCGTTTCCGCGAGTTGAAGCCGGAGTTTTCCCTGCGGATGTACAAAGGCCTCTCGGAAGATGTGATCCGCCTGGCCCTGGAGATGCTGGGGGACGGGATGACCTATCCCCTCCTCTTCAACGACGAGGCTTCCGTCCGCGCCGTTGAAAACATGATGCATGTCTCCCACGGGGAGGCGGAACAGTACGGCTTCTTCGGCTGCGGGGAATACGTGCTCGGCCATCGCAGCATCGGCACCCCCAATGACATCATCAACCTGGCCAAAGCGCTGGAGGTCACCCTGCACGAAGGCGTCGACCCGCTCCGCGGATGCCCCCACGGGCTGAACCTCGGTTCCCCGGAAAGCTTCGACACCTTCGAAAAGCTGCTGAACGCCTATCAGCGCCAGGTGGAATACTTCACGGAAATTGCCGCGCGGCACCAGCGCCTCGTATACGATACCGTCCGCGAAAACAGCGTGATGCTGCTCATGAGCCTGCTGATGGATGACTGCGTGGCGCGGGCAAAGCCGCTGGTGGACGGCGGTGTGCGCTATCTCGCCGGCACCTATGAAACCTACGGCAACACCACGGTTTCCGACAGCCTGACCGCCATCCGCGAGGTGGTCTATGAGCGGAAGCTCCTTTCCCTGCGGGAACTGGTGGAAATCCTTGACGCGGATTTCGCCGGGCACGAGGATCTGCGCCGGACGCTGCTTCGCTGCCCCAAGTTCGGCAACGATGATCCTGCTGCGGATGAAATGGCCCGGATCGTGAATACCCACGTCTTTGAAACCACCGCCCGGCAGGCGGAAGCCCAGGGGCTCTCCTCCTACCTGGTGGTCATGATCAACAATGGCGCGAATGTGGATCTGGGGCGCAATACCCTCGCGACGGCGGACGGCCGCCGGGCCTTCACCTATCTTTCCAACGGCAACAATCCCATGGCCGGCATGGATCACAGCGGCCTCCCGGCGCTGCTGCGCTCCCTGGCCTCCACCCGGATGGACCTTACCGCCGGCACCGCGCAGAACCTGAAACTGAGCAAGGATCTGTTCTCCCGGCACCCGGACGTCGTCCGGGACCTGATCGATACCGCCTTTGACATGGGCATTCTGTCCCTCAATATCAGCGTGATGGACCGCGGTGAAATGGAGGACGCCATGGTTCATCCGGAGCTGCACCGGAACCTGTTTGTGCGCGTCGGCGGCTTCAGCGCGCGCTTTGTCGACCTGGACCAGGGCACCCAGGCGGATATGCTCTCCCGTGCCCTGTACTGATCCATGCGCGGCCTCATCACCGATATCATTCCCTTTTCCGTCAACGACGGACCGGGCATCCGCACCAGCGTCTTTTTCAAGGGATGTCCGCTCCGCTGCCGCTGGTGCCATAACCCTGAGGCGCAGCGCGGCAGCCCGCAGGTGCTGGTGCTGCCTTCCCGCTGCGTCCGCTGCGGCGCCTGCGCCGCCTGTCCCGCCGGAGCGCGCGGGCCCCGCGGGGAGCTGGATGCTTCCCGCTGCGAGGGCTGCGGGATGTGCGTTTCCGTCTGTCCCGCGGAAGCCTGCCGCCTCAGCGGAACGGAAATGTCACCGGAAAGCGTGCTGTCCCGGATCCTGCCGGACCGGCCTTTTTTCCGCGGCCGCGGCGGAGTCACCCTGACCGGCGGCGAACCCATGGAGCAGCCGGCTTTTGCGCTTGCACTGGCCTCCCTGCTGCACCGGGAGGGGATTCATGTCGCGATGGAAACCTGCGGCCACACGCCCTGGGAAGCCTTCCGGGACATCCTTCCCTTCGTCGGCCTTTTTCTGTATGACTGGAAGATCACGGATCCGGAGCTTCATCGTTCATGGACCGGCAAAGATAACCGGCTCATCCTTGAGAACCTGAAAAAGCTTCACGCGGGGGGCGCGGAAATCATTCTCCGCTGCCCTGTCATTCCCGGTGTGAACGATACCCCGGAGCATTTCCGCGGCATCGCGGAACTGACAGAGGAGCTTCCCCGGATCCGCCGGGTGGATTTGCTGCCCTACCACGCGCTGGGCAATAACAAGCGCCTGCAGCTCGGCATGGCGGAGGACGGATTTCGCCCTCCCGATGAAGAAACCGTTACCCGCTGGCACCGGAGCCTCCGCGCGCTCTGCCGCGTTCCGGTTTGCCGGTGACATGCAAAACGGCTCCCCGCCCGCAATCCCGGGCGGGGAGCCGCTGTGCCGTGGGTTCAGCGGTACCCGGATTACTTTACGGTAATCTTGCAGGTCGCGCTGGCGCCGCTTTTCTCGTCCGTGCATGTAATATAGCATGTACCTCTTCCGACCGCTGTGACTGTCCCGTTGCTGCTTACCCTGGCAATGCCTGTCTTGCTGGAATACCAGGTTAATCTGAGGCCCGATGTGCTGCCCTTCACCTTCAGCCTGATGCTCTTTCCGAGCTGCAGCGTTGCCTTGGATTTGTTCAGCTTGATCTTGGTGGATGATCCCGCATTCCCGTAAATAATCTTGGTCACATCATATTTCTGGATGGAACCCAGCGTCGCGTCTCTTTTCAGGTACACTTCCTGCAGATACAGCGACCGGCAGTTGAGTTTCTGCAGTTTGGTGTTATTCCTCAGATCCAGTTTTGTCAGATAGTTGTTGGAACAGTCCAGTTTGGCCAGCTTGGCATTTTTGCTGAGGTCCAGCTGCGTGAGGCGGTTGTTCGCGCAGTTCAGCTCCTTCAGCTTCGTGTTTTTGCTGAGATTCAGCTGGGTCAGCGAGCCGTTGCTGCAGTCAAGCGCCTGAAGCGCCGTAAAGTATTCAATGCCTGTCAGGCTGGACGCGCCGTGCACGGTGATCTTCCGGATATCCTGTATTTCGCTGCTGCTTAACGCGCCGTCGCCGTTAAACGATTTCTGTTCCAGCTTTGTGACATATTCCCTGAATACTTTGTCCGGAAAATTGGCCGCGTTAATTACGGTTCCGTTCCGAGGGTTCGGGGCCGGCGTTGGCTGCGCTTTGGCCGAAACCTTAATGGTGTTCCAGCCGATCACCTCATGCCTTTCCACAAAAATGGCGATGCAGTTTTTTAAGGAGTTAAACACCGCGACGGTCCCCTGGAAATCAAGATACTCACCGATCCGGTAAGCATAATAGATGTATACGCCTGTCTTGGATTCCCGGAAGGCACCGTCGCTGGTGTATCCTTCATCTTCGGCGATTTGCTTCAGCTCATTGAAGGTTTTGGTCCCGCTGATTACCTGGTAGCGGATCACGGTCCCGTCTTCCGAACTGACATACATCCGGGCTCCCGTGGGCGAGTATTTCGTATCCAGTTCCCACGTCGCACTGTCATCCAGCTGAATCGTTCTTGTTGCGGCAAACGCCGGCGACCAGCATGTCAGGCTGCACGCAGCCATCAGACAAACCAGCAGCAAACACTGAAGCTTCCTTCTCATGATACATACCCCTTTCCGATCCGCAGATCCGCGTTCCCCGGTATCGGCACGGATTCCGTGCAGGGAATCCCATTGCCCCGGCGCGGATATTCGGTTTTCATTTGCCATGTATATATTCTTTCCGGCAGCGGCCGTTTCCTGCCGCATTCCCCGGAAAAAATACGTCCGCCCGAACTGTATTGTTCCCGGGTTCACAAATTCCCCTCTGTTGCGAATAACAACAGAAAAAGCGTTTTTTCATCTTTGCATTTCTTCTGGAAGCGGATAGAATGTTACTGTATTAAACACACGGGAAGCGGAAAGCATCATACGGAAGTTTTCCGGCGGATGATGAAAGGAGAAAACAAATGAAGAAAGAATATGAAGCCCCGAAGGCGGAAATCGTTCAGTTCAATTATACGGAGACGGTCCTGGCCTCCAAGGGGAATGCCTATCAATTGTATGTCGATAAGTATTATGCATGCAATGATAGTGCGACCAACAAATGGTATAACGGGAATTTTGACGAAAGCTGCCGGATCGAGTAATTACTGCTTGTTCTCCACAATCCTCCGGACGCGGATGACGCCGTTGATCTCCTTCAGGCGTTCCACCGTGTCATGGGGCATCGGATGGCTGAGGTCCAGAAGGGTATAGGCAAAATCGCCGCGGCTTTTGTTCGCCAGATTCTCAATGTTCAGGCCCTGATTGCCGAAGAAGGTTGTGATCTGGCTGAGCATATTCGGAATGTTCCTGTGCAGGATGCCGACCCGTGCGTCTGTTTCGCACAGGCCGAGATCGATTTCGGGATAATTTACCGAGTTGTGGATGTTGCCGTTGTCCAGATAGTCCTGCAGCTGCCGGACAGCCATCACTGCGCAATTGTCCTCCGCTTCCTCTGTCGAGGCGCCGAGATGCGGAATGACGATTGCGTTTTTCATATGCGTGCTTCCGGGAGTGGGGAAATCGGTGACATAGCAGCGCACAGCGCCGTTCTCCAGCGCTTCCGCCAGGGCGGTTTCATCCACGAGGGTATCCCGGGCAAAATTAAGCAGGACAGCGCCGGCCTTCATCCGTGCAATCGCCTCCGCGCCGATCATGCCTTTGGTGCCTGGGGTCGCGGGCACGTGAAGCGTAAGATAATCGCTGGCCGCGTAAATCTCCTCGATCTTCTCTGCGTGAATGACCAACGGGGAAAGGTTCCACGCGGAGCGGACGGACAGATACGGGTCAAACCCGTAGACTTTCATGCCCAGGGAAACCGCGGCATTGGCAACCAGTACCCCGATGGCGCCCAGGCCGATTACCCCCAGGGTTTTGCCTTTCAGTTCATTCCCGGCAAAGGCCTTCTTGGCCTTTTCCGTCGTTTTGGCGATATTTTCATCCTCCGCGTTTTCCCGAACCCAGGCGATACCGCCGGCAATATCCCGGGAAGCAAGGAACATGCCGCAAAGCACCAGCTCCTTGACAGAATTGGCGTTCGCGCCGGGCGTGTTGAATACGACGATGCCTTCTTCCGCGCAGCGGTCCAGCGGAATATTGTTAACGCCGGCACCGGCCCGGGCAATCGCCCTGAGCCCGGCGGGGAAAGACATCTCCTTCATGTCCGCGGAGCGGACCAGCACACCCGCTGCCTCATCCAGCGAGTCAATCAGGGTATATCCGGAGCGGAACCCGTCCGTTCCAACTTTGGCGATGTGATTCAGGCAGTAAATTTTCCGGTCTTTCAATGCAGTATCCCCTCTCACAGATCATTGGGCTCCGCGGCAGGCGAATGCCGCGGAGCCCAGTATATCACATCCCGGGGCGGAAAGCACCCCGGGATCTTGTTTTTCTTCCGTGCCTTTATGCTTCCCGCGCGTGAGGAAGATAGACAGGAATCCGGCGAATATGATAGAATGTCCCGGACCTTCCGCGCTGTAGAACCGCCTGTAAAAAAGCGGGAGAGAAAGAAGAGCGAGAACCTATGGAATATAAACTGCTGATTATCAACCCCGGCTCGACTTCCACCAAGATCAGCCTCTTTGCCGATGAAAAGGAGCTTTTCTGCAGAAGCCGGTTTCACGACGCGCCGGTTTTGCTGCAATATCCCCATGTGAACGACCAGGTTCCTTTTCGGTACCAGGTGATTCTGGAAATGCTGGAACAGGAAGGCGTGGACCCCTCCGAAATCGATGTGTTCGTGGGCCGCGGCGGCAGCGCGTGCACACAGCCGAGCGGCGTCACGGTCATCGACCGGAAGCTGTACGACGATACCGAAGCGGCTGTCGGCGGCAGCGAACACGCCGCCAAGCTGGGGGTCATGCTGGCCTGGAAGTTTTCCCTGGCCTATCATCGCCCTGCCTACACGCTGAATCCCACCAATGTGGATGAATTCTGTGATTACGCGCGCCTGACCGGCATTCGCGGCCTCTACCGCGTATCCCACTCGCATTTCCTGAACCACAAGGCGGTCGCGGAGGCTCATGCCAAAGCCCTGGGCAAGCCTTATGAGGAATGCAGCCTTGTAACCGCCCACATTGACGGCGGTGTGACCGTGGGAGCGCATTACGGCGGACGGATGATTGACGGCAGCATGGGGGCAGACGGCGAAGGCCCCTTTGCTCCTACCAGAATCGGCAGCGTGCCTGTCCTGGAGCTGCTGGATTATATTGAAGCGCATTCCATAGACGATGTCCGCCGAATGTGCTCAAGATCCGGCGGGTTTGTCAGCCTCTTCGGCACTTCCAATGCCGACACGGTGCACGCGCTGGTGGATCAGGGAGACAAAAAAGCAACGCTCGTCTGGAATACGATGATCTATCAGATTTGCAAAAGCATCGGGGAAATGAGCACGGTCCTCTGCGGCAAAGTGGACGCCATCGTGCTGACCGGCGGCCTGATGCGCTTTGACGATATCGCCGCGGGCATCCGCGAGCGGTGCGGCTGGATCGCGCCGATCCATGTTTATCCCGGCGAAATGGAACAGGAAACGATGGCCCTTTCGGTCCTGAAGGTTCTTCGCGGGGAAACCGCGGCCAGGACATACAGCGGCAAAAACGTGTGGCAGGGCTTTGAGGGCGTGACCTTCTGATTCCGCGGAATATCCGCCGGAAACCGCCTGCCGGGCGGCCCGCCTTCTCCCGTCAGGCGGTTGGCCGCAGTTTTCGGTATTCCTTGTCCAGATACAGTTTTTTATCCGTGCGCTGGATGCAGTTCCGGATCTGGTCCTGATCCCCCATCAGTCCGTCATACCCGGCACTGATGGACAGGTCATACGGCATCTGATACTTTTTGACTTCCTCCCGGATTTCGGAAATTGTGTCATGCGTCGAAGAAGTGCCTGTCGATTCGGTTCGCAAACGCGCAGGCAGGCTCCGCCGGGTCATAGAACACGGGCACCGTCCGGCCGACGAAGGCATCCCTGCCGAATTTCCGGACCATGCGGCGGGAGATCTCCGCGCGCGTCTGATAAAGCACGCCGTCCACCTCATACTCGATCGTCACGTTGTAAAGGGTGGCCGGATCCCCGTCCAGGTCCAGGTGCGTTTCCCCCAGAATCTGGCAGATCCGGCCCGTGGCCACGTGGTTCGCCCGGCGGCGGAAAGCGTTTCTCCGGGCTGCGGAAAGGATCCGTTTCCCGTTGAACGCCAGAATTCCGGCAATCAGGATTCCGATGCAGATCCAGGTGTCCCGGGTCACGATACGGATTTCAAGGTCCCGGATCACACTGCAGGCAATGGCAAAAAGGCTCAGGATATACAGGATCCGGCAAAGGACGGCGGCCGCGTGCGCGGGCCTGGAGGGGCGTCCGGCAAACCAGTCCCCGAACAGCAGCAGAAACGCAAGCGCCAGGCAGCCTTCCGCGATGGACAGCGTCGGCCGTAGGCTGCTGTCCGTCGGCAGGGCCTCATACCAGGCGATGAAGCCGGCCAGCAGGCACAGCACGCCCAGGGCAGCCGGCAGGAGGCGCTTTCCCCTCGCCTGCGGTGTACGGCTCCGATCCACGTCCATCATTTCAGTTCCTCCGGTAAATGCCGCCGGTCATGCGGCTTTCCTCTTTTTTCTCTATTATGCCTCCGGTCCGCGGCAGAATACAAGAAGCAAAAGCGAAAAATAGCGCCGCCTATTTTGCTGTCTTCCCGCAAAACCATCCGGGAAGCACGGCCCGAACGCAAAACATGGACGGTAATCCGCAAAAATGGTACAATAGCCGGGAATCATGCGCGGGAAAAGATGCGCCTCAGGCCCGCATCCGGTATGCCTGAGCGCCGGTCCGGCATCCTCATGCCGCCGGCCCGTTTCCGTACGCCTGGGCACATCTGAACGAAAGGGGCTGGGAACCATGGAGCAGGATAAAAAGTATCCGGTTTTGCAGAACCTGGCCTACTGTATCCGCGAGACCCGGAAGGCGTATCCGAAACTCCTCGCCTTCTGCCTGCTGATCATTCTGCTCAACTGCCTGGTTCCGGTCATTACTGCCTTCCTGCCGAAGATCGTGATCGACGGGATCACGGAAGGGCAGCCGCTGCGCCGGCTGCTGGCCGTGACGGGGGGCCTGACCGCCATGCTCGCGGTGCTGAGCGGCTTCCGGATGTATCTGGAAAAGCTGGTATACTGGAACAAGTTCAAAATGAACGCGCATTTTCTGCGGCTGATTACCCGGAAGGGCCTGACAACCGACTACCGGAATCAGGAAAACGAGCATTTCCGGACGCTGCAAAATGAAAGCTTTGCCAGCTGTAACGGCAACTTTTCCTATTACGCGCAGATCTATGATACGGTGGTGCTTTTCTTTTCCAACCTGCTGGGTTTTCTTGCGTTTGCGGGTATCCTGTCCACGCTCAATCCGCTGCTGATCGTCTTTCTGAGCCTGACGGCGCTGGTCAGTTTTTTCCTGAACCGCCGGATCAGCAAATGGATCGAAGGAAACCGGGATGAGAAAGCCGGGTATGAGCACCGCATGCAGTACGTCGTCAGTGCGGCGGACGATGTCCGGGCCGCGAAGGATATCCGCCTGTACCGGATGGCCGCCTGGCTGGACGGGATTTATGAAAAAAACCTGAAAGGCCTGCTGGGCTGGTACAGGCGGTATACGGCAAAGCTGTTCGGCGTTGCCGCGGCGGACAGCGCGCTGGCGCTGGTCCGGGAAGCCGCCACTTACGCGTTCCTGCTCCGCCTGGCACTGAAGGGAAACATCACCGTGGCGGAGTTCGTGCTGTACTTCAATGCGGTCGCGGGCTTTTCGGCATGGCTCGGCAGCATGCTGGGGCAGATTACAGGCGTGCAGCGGCTGAATCAGTCGATGAACCGCTTCCGCTCCTATCTGGAGTATCCTGAGCATTATCTGCGGGAACAGGGAAAGCCGGTCGGGGATCTGAAAACTCCGAAAAGGATTGAACTGCGCAATGTCAGTTTCCGCTATGAGGCCGGCGGGAAAGACGTACTCCGGAATTTCAGCCTGACGCTTGAAGCGGGTGAACATCTGGCCGTGGTCGGCCTGAACGGTGCCGGAAAAACAACGATGATCAAGCTGATCTGCGGACTGACGGAAGCAACGGAAGGGTGCGTTCTGTACGGCGGAACCGACGTGCGCGAATACAACCGGGACGAGTATTACCGGCTCTTCGGCGCGGTCTTTCAGGATTACTCGATCCTGCCGGTGACCATTGAGGAAATCGTGGCGGAGGACGACAGCGAAAATGCCGATCCCGATCGGGTGAAGCAATGCCTGGAACAGGCCGGGCTGTGGGACCGGATCGCATCCCTTCCGGACGGCATCCGAAGCCGGTACGACAAGGCGTTCTGGGACGACGGGATCAACCTGTCCGGCGGGGAAATCCAGAAGCTGCTCCTTGCCAGGGCCTTGTACCGGCAGCCTCCGGTGGTGCTCCTGGACGAGCCGACGGCGGCGCTGGATCCGGTTTCCGAAAACCGCCTGTATGAAACCTACGACAAAATCATGAACGGGAAAACCACGCTCTTCATTTCCCACCGCCTGGCCTCCACGCGGTTCTGCCACCGCATTGTGCTGATCGGGGACGGCCGGATCCTCGAGGAAGGGACCCACGAAGAACTGCTCGCGAAAAAAGGCCGGTATTATGAGCTGTTCGAAACGCAGGCGAAATACTACCGCGAAGACCCCGGAGAGGAGGCGGACCGCGATGAATTTTAAGGAGCGGCTTACCGTCACCGCGCGGGGGTACCGCGTGCTGGGAAAATACTGTCCCGGGCTGGTCCGGGCCAAGGTGCTGTCCGCAGCGGCGGAGGCGCTGTCCCCCTTTGTGGTGATCTGGTTCTCCGCCGGGATCATCAATGAGATTGCCGGGGAGAAAAACATCGGCAGGCTGGTCCTGCTTGTCCTGCTTACGGCCGGCCTGAACTTCGCGCTTTCCATGATCCGGAGCGCCCTGGACCGGGTGACCGGCGAAAAGGAATCCGAGATGTGGAACAATTTCACCAAGGTTTTCGCCGATAAGCAGATGAACCTGGACTTCGCGGACCTGGAAAACCGGGATGTCCAGAAGCAGAAGCAGAAGGCCCAGGAAAACCTGTTCATGTTCGGAAACGGCCTGGCCCAGCTGGTGTGGGATACGCCGTCGATCGTCCGGGTGCTCGTCGGAATCGCGGCCTCCGCCGCCCTGGCCGCCTCGCTGTTCACCGCGCGGACCGGGCATGCCGTCCTGGACTCAGGCGTCTGGGCCGCGGCTGCCGCCGCGCTGATTGTCCTGGCCGGGTTTGCCGGTGCCCGCCTGCGGAAAAGGGAGGAGCGGGTTTTTGAAAAGTGGATGGAAGGCACTGTATGGTATAACCGTACCTTTATGTTCTACGGGCACGGTTTGTATGCGGAAACGGCCCGCGCGAAAGATGTCCGTCTGTACCGGCAGGAGCGGATTGCCGACCGGGAGATGCGCCGGCTGGATGAGCACAACCGGAAGGACAACGAAGCCATCGGAAAGATGAGCGCCTGCCAGGGCCTGCTGGAGTTTACGCAGGGCGCCTGCCACGCGCTGTGCTATCTGTTCGTGGCGGCCAAGGCGGCGTTCGGTGCGTTTCCGGTGGGCAGCGTCGTACGGTATATCGGGGCGTTCGTCCAGCTGGTAAAGAGTATCGGCGACCTGTTCTTCATCCTCACGGAGATCCGGGTGTTTACCGTACACCTGGCGAATCTGTTCGCGTATCTGGACCTGCCCGGCATGCGGCAGCGGGGCGGCAGGCCGGTGGGAACAGCCGCGGCCGGCGGGAACTGCACCGTGGAGTTCCGGAATGTCTCCTTCAGATATCCGAACAGCGATACCTATGTGCTGAAGAACGTCAGCACAACGCTGTACGCCGGTAAAAAGCAGGCCCTGGTCGGCGCGAACGGCGCGGGCAAAACCACGTTTGTGAAACTGCTCTGCCGCCTGTATGACCCGACGGAAGGGCAGATCCTGCTGAACGGCACGGATATCCGCGAATACGATTATGACGAATACCTGAATCTGTTTTCCTTCGTGTTCCAGGATTTCCGGCTCTTTGCCTTCAGCCTCGGGGAGAACATCGCGGCGGGCGAAAACTGTGATCCCGCGAAGGCCGAAGCCTGCATCCGGAAGGCCGCCCTGGAAGACCGGTACCGGGCCATGCCGGACGGGCTGGCAACGTACCTGTACCGGGACGTCTCCGAAAACGGTGTGGAGCTGTCCGGCGGCGAAGCGCAGAAGATTGCGCTGGCCCGGGCGCTTTACAGGGATTCCCCGGTCATCGTGCTGGACGAACCGACAGCCGCGCTGGATCCGATTGCCGAAGAACAGGTTTATGCGGGCTTCAGCAGTATGGTCGGGGACAGGACGGCGGTATACATCAGCCACCGGCTCTCCTCCTGCCGCTTCTGCGATGAGATCACGGTCTTTGACGAAGGCCGGATTGTCCAAAGGGGAACGCATACGGAACTGCTGAAGGAGGAAGGCGGAAAATACCTGCAGCTGTGGAACGCCCAGGCGCAGTATTACGTTTCAGGACAGTCCTGACGTTCCCCGGCCGCCCGGCCGTGAATACCTCCCGTACCGTGGGCGGAAGAGCGGCGCAAACTGTTGAATCCCGGCGGAATTACTGGTAAAATCAGGATGAACGGAAAGCGGAAAAACAATTGTCCGAAGAGCGAAAACAGCAAAAGGAGGCACACGCATGACCATTCAAAGCATTATAGACAGAATTCTGGCTTATCATCCGGACATCGGAGACCGGCGTACCTGTGACGTTGCCGTGGGTGCGGATCCCAACCGGGAATGCACCGGGATCCTGATCTCCATCGCGCCGACCGTCCCGGTTATCCGGAAGGCGGCCGAGCTCGGCGCAAACTTCATTTTTGTCCATGAACCCACATTCTTCAGCGGCTATGACGATGAATGCGAATGGCTGGCCGGAAACGACGTCTATGAGGAAAAGCTGGCCCTGCTGCTGGACAATGGGATTACCGTGTTCCGGGATCATGACCATATCCATGCCCACCGGCCGGACGGCATCTTCCACTACCTGATGAAACAGCTGGGCTGGCTGGAATACCAGAAAACAGACCGCGGGCGCTGGGAGATCGTCCTGCCGCCGACCCGGCTGGGGGATCTGATTGCCCATGTAAAGGAACGCATGGGACTGGAGCATATCCGCTATATCGGCAATCCTGACGCGATCGTATCCACCGTCGGTTTCTGCGGCCATCTTCTGCCCGGTCCGGACAGCAACTGGAGCAACAACAGGCAGGTGGCGGACAGCTGGGATTATGACGTCGTCATTCCCGGGGAAACGGTCGACTGGACGCTGCCGCTCTACATCCGTGACGCGGCCGAGCTCGGAAAAGCCAAAGCCATGATCGTCCCGGGGCATTTTGTCCAGGAAGAGGCCGGTATGCGCCTGGCGGCGGAATGGCTGCGCCCGCTCCTGAACGATGACAGCCTGCCTGTTTCTTTTTTCCCGGCGGGAGACATGTGGAAATATATGTAAAATCAGAGGTCTGCCGGTTCATGAGCCCGCCGCGGGGCCCTTCGGGCGCGAAAGCCGCTCTTTCGGTTCCGCGGCTTTCATGGTATACTGGCCCTGCCGTGGCGCCTTCCGGCGATTTCATCTGCGAGGCAGAAACGAGGCAAAAACCATAACAGGGATCACAGGGAGCCTGACCTTCGGAGCGGTAGCGCTGCGCCTGCTTCTGGCCATGCTGTGCGGCGGGGCCGTCGGATACGGCCGGAGCCGGAGGGAGCGTCCGGCCGGGCTCCGGACTTATATGCTGATCGGCATCGGCGCTGCGAGCGCCGTCATTCTGGCACTGTATCAGTACGAGATGCTGACCCACGCCTGGAAAAGCGTGTCGGATGAGGTCGGCATGAAATATGACGCGAGCCGGTTGGCAGCGCAGACCGTCACCGGCATCGGCTTTCTGGGTGCGGGCATCATCATCAAGGCATCACACCAGCAGGTTAAAGGCCTGACCACCGCTGCCGGGCTGTGGACCACAGGTATCATCGGGCTGGCCATCGGCAGCGGATACTACGAGCTGGCATTCCTGGGGACCGTGATGGTCCTGCTGGCGGAAACCGTGTTCAGCACCCTCGGCGCAAAGATCCGCCATGATCCGGATTATCATGTGGAAATCCACTACAGGGAAAAGAATTCACTGGACAGCGTGCTCCGCTACTGTAAGGACAGCCGGATGGACATTGTGAATCTGCGGATTCATTCCGTCGAAATCGATCCGTCTGCCGGCTATGTGGCGGAGGTGCATCTGTGCGGAAGCATGCAGTGCGGCCATCTGGTCGATCATATCCAGCGGATGCCCGGCATTGTGTCCGCCATCGGACTGTGAAGGAGGCGCAGAGGTCACCTGTTTCACCTGCCGCCTGAAGCCGTCCGGGTCTGCTTCCGGTACTGGCCCGGGGTCAGGCCGGTCTGCTGCTTAAAGCTCCGGATAAAGGAAGATACGTTCGGCATGCCCACCTTTGCTCCGATAATCTGGATGGGATCATCCGTTTCGGCCAGCAGGCGGCATGCCTCTTTCTTGCGCAGTGCCTGAACATATTCCAGGATGCCCTGGCCGGTGCAGCTCTTGAAATAATGGGAAAGGTTCGAAGCGGTCAGGGAAAAATGATCCGCCATTCCCTGCAGCGAGAAAAACTCGTCAAAGCAATTCTCTTCGATATAGTCCTTCATCAGCCGCGCGCGGTCATCCTTCGGGCTGCTCTGCAGCGCCTTCATGGAGGCACAGGTTTCATCCACAAAGCTTTCCAGCAGTTCAATCAGCTCCGGCACCGTATCAAAGCTGATCAGCTGCTCCAGCAATTCGGGGCGGACCGCGGAGCCGATCTGCCCGCCGCGTCCCGAATGGAGGGTACGGACTGTGATATTGACCACGTCAAAGCAAACCATGCGCGCCATATTGAAGGATACCTTTTCCTTCTGCAGGTTGCCCAGGATCTGGTGCAGCATCCGGCTGACATTGTCTGTGTCCAGCTGCAGCAGATGCCACTGGAGGGCTTCCATCTCTTCCCGGGGATAGTCCTCCATGGAGGAGGCGGTATCCAGATCCGGCGAATACACAACCAGGCACCCGCTGCCCCGGACCAGTTTGAACTGCAGGGCCCGGACCGCCTGGCTGTAGGCTGTGCCGATATCCTCCGCCCGGCACGGAAGGCTTAAGCCCACGGAGATCGAAGTTCCGCATGCGTCCTCCAGATAGCTTTTCATGCCGGTGAGGCTGTTTTCCACGCCGTCATCTTCCGACGCGCGGGGAAAAAGGATCGCAAAGCTGCCCTCTCCGGGCAGGGAGGTGCACAGGATCGCGTCTTCCCTGCCGAAGGACAGGGAGGTCATGAAGGATTCCAGCTTTTGGCGCATGCCGGCTGTCACGTCTTTTTCGCATTCCAGCACGGCAACCCGGTAGCAGCCATCCCCGGAAACCGTCAGGCCGTGGCTCTCCATTTCGGCGGTCAGGCGGGAATTGTACTCTCCGGAAAGCAGCCGGCGCAGGCTGCTTTGCAGGAGTACGGACCGGTTTTCTTCCAGGGTCATCCGATAGGACTGGCTCTCCTGGGACAGGGCGTCCAGCACTGCTTCCACCTGGCGCATTTCATCCGCCATTCCTTCCTGGGGCGCGTTTCCGAGCGCCTTTTCCGTCAGCCGTTTCCATGGCTTGTAATGCAGATTGGAGAAGAGATAGACGGCCGCGCCGCCGAGGATCGTCACGGCGACCAGCAGGAGGATCATGTTCCGCCTGGCCCGGTACATCGGTGCTTCGATCACCCGGGCAGGAATCAGCACCGTATAGTCCCATCCGACCGTATGGGAATGGGCGGAGGAAAGGAGATACTTCTCGCCGCCGATCAGGATCCTGCCGTCATCGGCGTGATCCGCTGCTTTCAGGTACTCGTCCCGTGACACGGGGCCGATCTCCAGCAAAAGATTCCCTTCCGTGTCGGTGATCTGCACCGTACCGCTGTATTCCCCGGTAATCTGCGACACGGTCTCCAGGATCTTTCCGGTGGGGATCAGATAGGCCGTACGGAGTTTGGGCGTCCGGATCCCTTCGGTCAGCGAGACAAAAAGCGTAAGGTATTCCGTTTCCTGGCCGCCGAACTGCCGGACGGTGTCCGCCGGCCACGTGATAATCTTTTCCTGCCGGTCCACCGTTTCAAGGAAATCAGCGGCGGTATGGGCCGTATAGATCAGTTGCTCGGAAAAAAGCTTCTCGGGACGGATCCGGGACGTGGAGGTGAAACAGTAATCCGTACCGGAGCGGTAGGTAATGATCAGGTCCGGCAGGGAGGTTACGGAATGGAATACGGACAGTGTCTGCACAGCCTTCCGCGCCGCCACGACATCGCCCTCGTTGGTGCGGCTGTTGATGATCGAATCGTTCTGGATCATGTAGGCGACATTGATAAGCTGCTCCAGGCGGGCATCCAGGTTTTCCTGCATCTGGGTGAGCATCCCGGTGTTGCTCTCAGCGATTTCCGCGCTGAAGCGGTTGAGCAGGGATGTATAGGAAAGCAAAAACAGCAGCGCCACAGGCAGGATCAGCACCAGGGCGTAAGAAAGAAAATACCGGTAAAAGGTTTTGCTTCTGCTTTTCATCTGATTTCTCCCGTTCAGACCGGATACGGACTCATTATATACCGGGATTCCGGGAAGAGCAATGCAAAGAGCGCTGGAAAACCCGGAAATTTCATTTTCAAAAATTGCACATTTTGCGGCTTTTTGCCCGCGGAATTCAATAAATGCACATCAGTTCAAAAAGAGAAGATTGACGATCCGGTCATAAAACGATACCATTTTTACATCAAAAGAAGTGACTCCCTCCCGGGAAAGCAAAATGCGAACAAATCTGAAAGAAAGGCGCGTTGGATCATCATGTCGATGTCTGCTACCGTCCATGCCCGGGATCTGCGCCATGAACCGGCGCGGAAAAAGCTGAAAAAGATCCTGTGCAACTGGCAGCTGTACCTGTTTCTGCTGCCCACGATTGCGTATTTCCTGATCTTCCGGTACTATCCGATGCTCGGCCTCCAGATTGCTTTCCGGAAATATAAAGCCACGATGGGCATGTGGGGAAGCCCGTGGGTCGGATGGAAAAACTTTCAGGATTTCTTCAATACTCCGGCATTCAAGCGCGTGCTCCCCAACACGCTGGCTATCAGCGTGGGAACTCTGCTGATCTCCTTCCCGATCCCGGTGCTGCTGGCGCTGCTGCTGAACCAGCTTCCTTCCAGAAGATACAAAAAACTGGTGCAGACCACCCTCTATGCGCCGCATTTCATCTCGACCGTGGTGCTGGTCGGCATCATTACCCTGTTCTTTGCCCTGAAGTCCGGCATCGTCAACCATATCATGGAAGCGCTCGGAATAGAGCGGGTCCATTTCATGGGCGAAGCGTCCTGGTTCCGTCCGCTGTATATCGGGTCTGAGATCTGGCAGTCCGCCGGCTGGGGAAGCATCCTGTATCTTGCCGCGCTGTCCGCCATCAATCCGGAGCTGCATGAAGCGGCCGTCATGGACGGGGCGAACAAGTTCCAGCGGGTATGGCACATCGACATCCCCGGCATTCTGCCCACGATTGTGATCATGTTTATCCTCAACTCCGGAAAAATCATGGCGGTCGGGCAGGAGAAAGCCTACCTGATGCAGACCTCGCTGAACCAGGAAACTTCCGAAATCATCTCGACCTATGTCTACAAGCGGGGCCTGCAGAGCCACCAGTACAGCTTCGCCACGGCCGTGGGCATGTTTGAGTCCGTCGTCAATCTGGTACTGATCTGTACCGTGAACTTTATCTCCAAGCGGGTGACCGATTCCTCGCTGTTCTGATATTCATTCCGCCGGAAAGGAGGAGACGCGCATGACAGCCGCGACAAAAACCGGGTTTCGTATCAGGCAGACCAAAGCCGATAAAGTGTTCGACATCATGAACTATGTGCTTCTGACCATCTGCTTTCTGCTGGTGGCATATCCGTTGTACTTTATCGTGATCGCTTCCATTTCCGACCCGGTGGATGTTTATGCCGGCAAGGTCTTCCTGTTTCCGCACAACGCGACGCTGGACGGATACCGGCGGATTCTTGAATACAAAACCTTCTTCACCGGCTACCGGAACACGGTGATCTACACCGTCGTCGGAACGGCGGTGAATGTGGTCCTGACCCTGCCCGCGGCGTACGCCCTGTCCCGCAAGGATCTGGTGGGCCGGAACGCGATTATGATGATGATCACCTTCACCATGATCTTTTCGGGCGGTATCGTTCCGAACTACCTGCTGGTGGATTCCCTCGGGCTGCTCGATACGATGTGGGCGCTGATCCTTCCCGTCGCGGTCAGTTCCTGGAACCTGATTGTCGCCCGGACATTCTTCCAGCAGACGATCCCGGACGAACTCCTTGAAGCGTCCCAGCTGGACGGCGCGACGAACATACAGTTCTTCCTGCAGGTGGTGCTGCCGCTGTCCAAGGCGATTATCGCCGTGCTGGTCCTTTTCTACGCGGTGAGCCACTGGAACAGCTATTTCACCGCGATGATCTATCTGAGCGACGTCAACAAACACCCGCTGCAGCTGGTCCTGCGCAGCATTCTGTTCGAGAATTCGCTGGGGGATATGGTGGAGGACGCGGCAAACCTGGCAGCCCAGCAGCGCCTGGGCGATATGATCAAGTACGGCATCATCATCGCCTCCTCGCTGCCGCTGCTGATCCTCTATCCCTTCCTGCAGCGTTACTTCATCCAGGGCGTGATGATCGGGGCGGTCAAGGGGTAAGCCTTGACGCACCTGCGGCGCAGCCAAAGATTAACCTGGTTCAAAGGGCCTGTATGCCCTGATATAAATTGAACACAAAAAAAGGAGGAAAAAACATGAAACGGATCCTGGCTGTCATCCTGGCTCTGGCGATGCTGCTGGCCTGCACGGCGGCAATGGCTGAGACCACCTACCCCCTGTCGGATTCAGGGGAAACCTTCAATCTGATCATCCGTATGCGCCCGCTGCACGGAAACGCGGACGAAATGGAGCTTTTCAAGCGCATGGAGGAACTGACCGGCATTCATATCGTGTGGGAACAGATCCCGCAGGCGGAATACGATGAGGTCAAGAACCTGCGGCTCGGCTCCAACAAGAACCTGCCGGAAGGCTTCTTCGGCAAATTCTCCCTGAGCAACTCGGACCTGGTCGTCTACGGTTCGCAGGGCGTCCTGCTCCCGCTGAATGACCTGATTGACGAATATGCCCCCAACCTGAAGGCGCTGCTCGAGCGGCGTCCGGACATCAGGAAAAACATCACGGCCCCCGACGGCAACATTTATTCCACCCCCTATGTGCAGGAAGGTGAAGACGGCACCATCGCTTCCAACATCATGATCAACGTGGAGTGGCTGAAGCGGCTGGGCCTCGAAAAGCCCACCACGCTCGTGGAGCTGGAAGAAGTGCTGACCGCGTTCAAGGAGCAGGATGCCAACGGCAACGGCGACCCGAACGATGAAATCCCGATGACCTTCAAGTTCCTCGGATCCCAGCGCGACATCGGCGGCTTCTTCGGCGCGTTCGGCTATGCGGATACGCTGGCCCAGGGCAACAGCCACATCGTCGTGGGCGAAGACGGCAAGCTGGTCTTCGTGCCGGTGACCGAAGGCTACAAGGAAGGCTGCAAATACCTGTATGAGCACTTCTTCGCCAACGGCCTGATCGATCAGGAAGGCTTCACGATGGACAAGAAGACCTACAACGCGCAGAACCAGGGCGAGATTGCCAACATCGGCGTCTTCATGTGCTGGAACAGCTTTGACCTGGGCACCGTGCATGAGGATGAGTACGAGCCGATCTCTCCGCTGCTCGGCCCGGACGGAACCACCTCCTGGGGCACCTCCGCGGACTCCACCATGGCAGCAACCGGTTTCTCCATCACGAACGTCTGCCACAACCCTGAGCTGCTGATGCAGTGGGTCGATACCTTCTATGATCCCATCTGGTCCATGCAGTGCGACCTGGGCCCGATCGGCATCAACATCAAGGACAACGGCGACGGCACCTACGACTATATCCCCACGCCCGAAGGCATGAGCTATGACGAATTCCGTTATATGGAAGCCTTCGCCTCTGACGGCCCGATCGCGCTGACCAGTGACTTCTTCGGTTCGAAGATCCCGCGTTCCGCCGGCCACCAGGCGAAGTTTGACCGGAACGAAAACTATTACCGCAAGTATGCGACGACCATCTACCTGCCCAACATGATCATGAGCGAAGAGGATACCGATGAGCTCAGCCTGATCAAGACCGACCTGATCGCCTACGCGGAGGAAATGCGCGCGAAATGGCTGTCCAAGGGCGGCGTGGAAGAAGACTGGGATGCCTACATCCAGCAGCTGAACGATATGGGCCTTGAGAAGTATATGGAGATCTATCAGAGGAACTATGACCTCACCCACGGCAGCTGATCCGTAAGGCAGCAGCGTTCCCGCCGGAATCCATCCGGCTTGCCTCCTCCCGGCAGCTTCGGCTGCCGGGAGTTTTTCCTTCCCTTCCTTTTCTTTTGTTTTCGGGATGGATATGGTAAAATACGGGCGATGGCCGGAACATGCCGTCACCGGGCCTGAAAACCTTATGGATTCCTTTCAGGGAGGCCGCCTATGTTATTGCCGCAAACGGAAAGCCTGATCGAAGGATTTGTCGGACAGTCAAAAACGATCCTGCGGGACAGCCTGGTCGGCATTTATCTGCACGGCTCCGCTGTGATGGGCTGCTTCAATCCCGAAAAAAGCGATATTGACCTCATCATCGTTGTGAACCGGCCCTTGTCCGATGCTGTCAAAAGAAAGTACATGGACATGGTGGTGGAGTATAACGCGTCGGGTCCGGCGAAGGGGATTGAAATGAGCGTCGTCCTCGCGGCGGTATGCAAACCTTTTGTTTATCCCACGCCCTTTGAACTGCATTTTTCCGCCGCGCATCTGGAATGGTACCGAAGGGATCCCGATGATTATATCCGTAAGATGCACGGTGAAGATCCGGATCTCGCGGCACATTTTACAATCATCAGCAAGCGGGGCCGATGCCTCTGGGGCGCCCCCGTCAAAGAGGTGCTTGCAGAAGTCCCGGGCCCTGATTATATGGATTCCATCCGGAAGGATGTTGAGGATGCGCGGGACAGCATCGCAGACAATCCCATGTATCTGGTTTTGAACCTGGCAAGAGTGCTGGCTTATAAGGAAGAGGGGCTGGTCCTTTCCAAGAAGGAAGGCGGAGAATGGGCCCTCAGCCGCCTGCCCGCGGAATTCCGCCCTCTCATCACAGACGCCCTGCGTGAGTATTCCGAAAGCGCGGAAGTCGTCTATGACCTGGCGCTTGCCAGGTCTTACGCCGGATATGCCATAGACCGGATTTCATTCAACGGTCCCGGTCGTCGATGCCTTTGACGACGTCCATCGAAAACAGGCCGTCCCGGTTGCACCAGAACAGGATCCTTTTGACGCCGCTGATCCTGAACCGTGCCTCGGCGTTTCCTTCCGGATAGAGGCGGACCATCTGCATACGGTCCGGGGAAACCGCGGCGGCAAAGGAGATATAGTGTGCCTTTGTCATGTCATGGTCAATCCGGACATAGTACTCGTCTTCGCTCCGCTCGATCAGGATCATATGGTGTTCGTCCGTCGGTTCCGGTTCCGCCGGCAGCAGCTGGATCCCGTGGCACTGGACGACGGCCTCGCCCATGGTATGGATGACGTTCCCGCAGACCGGGCAGACATAGAACAGGGAACGCATCATATTGGCGGACACGTTCCGGTTGCTGATCCGGTTTCCGGAGATCAGCTCCGTGACCGAGACGCCGAAGGCTTTCGCGATGGGCTCGAGCAGTGTGATATCCGGATAGCCTTTTCCGGTCTCCCATTTGGAGATCGTCTTATCGCTGACGCTGAGCAGCTGCGCAAGCTGCAGCTGGGTCATATTCTTCTGTTGGCGCAGCTCGCGGATGGCCGCGCCCGTAATATACTGGTTCATTCTTCTTCCCTCCGTGGATGAGTTTTGCAGCCATGGCCCGGAAGGAATTGTATAACAGCCGGCACGGTCTGGCTACCTACGGAAAGTAGAGCCGGAGAAGGCACGAACCGGCCGGCGGTTCCGTGCGGGGCCGTCCCCGTCCCTGTTCATTCTTTCAGCATCCGGTGCTCCGTCCGTAAAACGGAATACCAGCTGGCGTCGCAGATCCCTGTGTTGTTGCGGTCCGCGGCCCGCCTTGTCCCCTCATATTTCATTCCGCAATGCTTCATCACCATGCCGGAATGGGGATTGTTCGGGTCATGGTAGGAACAGATGCTGTTTGCGTTGACACGGTCAAAGAAAAAATCAATCACCGCCTGCGCTGCCTCGGACATGATTCCCCGGTGCCACCAGGCTTTTCCCAGGCAATATCCGATCTGTATGGCTTCCAGGTCATCATTCACCAGGCCGTGAATTGTCCCGATGGGTTCGTCTCCGTTTTCCTTCAGTGTAATTGCCCAATGATAATAATCCTTTTTCTCGTACAGCGGAAGCCAGGTCCCGATCACATATTTTGTAACGTCCGCGCTCGTATGCGCAGGCCAGGTCAGGAACCGGGTTACCTCCGGGTCAGACGCCCAGTTCCTGTACATGGCATCCGCGTCCGATTCTGTTAATCTTCGCAGGATCAGCCTCTCTGTTTCCAGCCTCTGTGTTCCGCAATGATTCATAAAGCATCCCCCGTCTTTTCTTCCGGTATCCTTGTGCCTGCTGAAAGGAAAACCGCCTCATTTCCGGTTCTTTCTGTTCCGGATCAGGCGATAGATAAACACCCCTGTGACAAACGCGAATGCCACGACCGCGCTCCCGCTGTTGATCACCGGGGCAAAAGCCTCCAGGACATCCGTTGTATATGACAGAACCACAAGCGCCGCCAGAACAATCAAAGTGATGATCAGGCCAGCCATTGAGCTCCCTCCTCTCCATGCAATGATTGATCGTTTTTCTGCCTGCCGCCTTTCGATGCGGTTGGCCCGGGCAAGCTTCGGGGAGTGCCCGTTTGCGGCTTACAGCCGTTTCCCATAGAATTCAGCTTCAATGGTTGTACCGTCCGGATAAGTCTCAGTCCCGGTTTTCTTCCGGCAGTGCAAAAGTGTCTTTCTCCACCAGATCATAAACGCACTTCCGGGCCTTCTCCTCAAAATACGCTTTCAGTCTCAGGTTCGAATCCCATTTGGACTGCGGAAAGCTTCCGTATCTTCTTTTGACGTCATTCATCCGGTCCTCGATATTCATTACGCCTTCGCTTCCCGCCAGCGCGTCGCACAGCTGAATCAGCCTGTCGTAATCATCCGGAACCGCCTTCCTGAGTTCGGACTGAATGAGTTCCAGCTCCTCGTCCGTTGTATCGAACCTGCCGATATACTCCTCCGTCGCCATATTGTTGAAGGAATGTGTCAGGCAGATCCTGGCCGCTTCATCGTAGCCCAGAGACATCATGTACGAATATCCGTCTGACACATGCCCGAGATGCCTGACGCCGAATTTCCTGCCGATATCATGCAGCAAACCAAGGATATAGGCTTTTTCGGCATCCATTCCTTCGCAGGCTTCGGCGATCTTTTCAGCGCAGTGGGCCGCGACGCGGCTATGGTTTCCCCACGGTCCCGGATTGCAGCTTTCCGCTTCCCTCAGCAACCTTTCAGCCTCCTGCCGCGTAGGAATCATCGTCTGTCCTCCAACCTCTTTTTTCCTTTGCCCGTCTCAAAACCCGCTGAAGCTGTCCATCATGACTCCGCCGCTGACACGGCCTTTCCGGGTTCACCCCATGCGCCGAGGCTCCTGCCGTCCCAGCCGAAGTATTCCTTGCACGTTGTGCGCACGGGGGCGATGGCTGCCAGCTTTTTCGCGGAGCTCTCCGCTTCATCGGCCAGCAGATCCTCCTGAAGCACATTGCGGATGCCGCACAGCATCACTTCCCCATCCTTCAGCGGAATGAACTGCCTGACTTCCAGTTCAAAAACGACAGGCGAAGCTTTTAGTACAGGCACGGGAAGAATCCGCCCCTCCTCGGTTTCAAAGTCCATAGCCTTCTTTTTCAGGCTGAAGCCCGGGGTGTTCCCAAGATAATCCGCCAGCGGCAGAAGATCCTCCGTAACCAGGTTGGCGGAAAACACCTTCCGCTTGTGAATGTTCTCCCTGGTCAGTTTGTTTCCCCCGATGCATGCCATTACGCCCATTTCGCCGTCCCAGGTATAGCTGAACCAGCAGAAAAGCCCAAAGTTCGCCTGTCCTTCATCGTCATAGGTGCCGTAAAGAAACAGGGTCTGGGGGCAGAAATCATTGGTTGGGTGAATGCTGACTTTGGCCATAATCTTTCCTTCTTTCTTTTTTGTCAGGTTCCTGTCCTGTCGGAAATCCGTTCCTGGGTTCATACAGGCATAGTGTATCCACACATCGCGGGAAATGTCAACATCGGCTTCGGAACAGCGCCCTGAAAAGGAAAACACCGCGATCCAGTTCTTCATGGATCACGGTTTAACCGATGCCGGTTATATACTTTCCTGCTTTCAACCTTCCTGACAGTCGGAGGAAACGGCCATGTGGCCCGGTTCATGCTCTCCAGCTGCTTGCGGGCTTTCTTCCCCATTTTTTCTTTGGGGACAAATCGTTTCATAGGCTCACTTCCTTTCCGTACGGTCATTCTGCCGGCTGCGCCATTCCATCCCCGTTCCGCTTGCCTTTCCGCAGGCATAATATATCATTTTCCGGACTGATGATCTCGGAAAAAAAGCTTCGAACTCCCGCGCCGGATGGCCTGCTGCCATCGGTTACCCTTCTCCATCCAGCAGATCCTGAATAATGGTTTCCGAATCCAGCGGAGTCCAGTGCCCGGGCAGGCAGATTTCCGGGTTCACCTGCCGGACCGTTTCCGCCAGTTTCCCGGCCAGGTTCTCATCCATTTCCCATGTAGGAAAGACTCCGCCGGTACAGTCACCCAGAATCAGCACCTTCTCCCCGGGCACTTCCACCAGCGTCGAATCGTCCGTATGCGGCGCCTCCGCCTGGAAAATCCGGACCGGGCAGCCGCCCGGATCCCGCAGCATTTCTCCCCGGTATACCAGGTCGGCCAGCGTAATCACCACAGGCCTGCCATCCTCGTATTCCCGTCTGATCCGGTCGTCCATCGCAAGGAAGAAATCCGTTCCTTCCTTTTCGATCCGTTCGCGGAAATCCGCCAGATAGCGGTTCGTCCGCTCGTTCGCCAGGGTGAGGCCATGCACCGCATGCATCCCGAAAGTATGGTCCCAGTGCCAGTGTGTCAGCACAGTCAGCCTGGGAAGCGGCAGCCCGGCCGCTTCCAGCTCCCTGTAAAACTCCTCGGTATGCTCCGCGGAGTGGCCTGCGTCCACTGCAAGGCTCCAGC
Source organism: Clostridia bacterium (assembly GCA_017541105.1). Classification (GTDB taxonomy): domain Bacteria; phylum Bacillota; class Clostridia; order Christensenellales; family Aristaeellaceae; genus Aristaeella. The sequence continues at coordinate 100,477 of JAFXZS010000019.1, read as the reverse complement.
GGTCGCCGCGGATATAGCTGAGGTTCGGGCGGTCCCGCGTTTCCTCATACGGATATACCCAGATTTTCTCCGTCAGCCTGTTCAGTCTCATCTGCTTCTCCTTTCATCCGCCGTCTTCGCTCCGGTCCGCTGCGTCGTGGCAGATAACTCTGCCCTTCCCTTCCTTCCCGGGGCATGCCGGTCATTTTGCCAGGAGCTTCGTCATCAGGATCTCATCGTGATAGGTGCCGTCATCGAACTTCAGGGCCCGGGTCCTTCTGCCGGACTCCTCAAAACCGCATTTCCGGTACAGTGCCTGTGCCCGGGTATTGTCCGCCACAACTTCCAGGTCAATCTGTCCATAACCGATCTTCTCCGCCAGTTCCGTCAGATAATGGATCATGGCGGTACCGATGCCCAGACCCCAGTATTCCCTGTACAGGGTAATGGCCAGGGAGGAACGGTGGCGGATTTTGCGCTTGTTTCCGATCCCGCTGACGCTGCAGTTTCCCGCCAGCTTGCCGTCCACGATTCCGACCATCATGATCTGGCCCGGATCATTCAGGATACTGCCCAGGATTTCCCGCTCCTGTTCCTCCGTATAATTTACTTCATCCGGATACCGCAGCGTGAATTCCGTCTCCCCCGCGGTCCGGGTCATGTATTCGATCAGCACGGCGGCATCATCCGGATGCGCGGGCCGAAGGGTACAGGTTCTTCCGTCCTTGAGAATGATTGTCCTGGCTTCAAATTGCATCGTCGGTTCTCCTTTCAGTTGTTCATGGATCCCGCAGAGTTCCCTCCGCATCAGCCGATGCGGTAATTGATAAATGATGCTGTGACTTTTCCGCTGTCTTCCACCGTGTAGCGGGAGATGGAACCGCTGCTCCCGCTGCAGCGGAAGCGTCCACGGTCTTCCACGGACTGGCCGGCCAGCATGGACTGCAGGAAACTGAGCGTTGTTCCGTGGGATACCACGAGGATCCGCTCCGCGGAAGAGGCCATCATCTCCGTATAGAAGGGCAGCAGCCGGTTCCACAGCTCCCGGTCCGATTCCGCGTCCGGAAAGTCACGGTGATCCGGATCAAACACAGGCCCCCTGGGCGCCGCGTGTTCCCGGTACCACTCCCGTGTCTTGCCGTTGCCTTCGCCCGCGTTTACTTCCCGCAGTTCCTCCCGGACAGCCGGAACGATCCCGAGAACGCGGTTAATCTCTTCCGCGGTCTGCCTGGCCCGTTTCTGCGGGGACACAAACATGGACCAGGTACTGTCACAGCCCGTGCTTCCCAGCCATTCCCCGATCCGGAAAGCCTGTTCCCGTCCTGCGGCAGTCAGGTTCCAGTCCTGCCAGGCACCGATATGGCCGTTGATGTGGTGTTCGGATTCCGTATGCTGAATCAGAATGATGGTTTTCATAATTCCTCCCGGCCCGCAGGCTCCCCCTGCTGCAGAATTATCTCCGCGACCCGGTTCACGGGCAAGCCGCTTGTGTCAATCACATTGTCCATGGACACGAAGCCGGGCAGTGATTTCAGGCTCACATTCAGCCAGTGATCGGTCCGCCATTCACAGCTCCGGTCCTGATTCCACCGCATGATCAGGTCTTCGCTGCTGCAGGCCAGTGTCACGCTTTGCACTTCCGCCCGCAATGCGGCCAGCCCTTCCGTGATCCTCTGGATCACCCATTCATCATCCATTAACCATACCAGCACAATCATGCTGCATACGGAGCATTTCTGATAATTCCCGATCATATGCAGGATATTGTCGACAGCCATGGCTTTTGTCTCCCGGCTGCCGACAAAAGGATGGATATCCATGCACCAGTCCCCGTCGATAAAGGCTGTCCCCGGATTCCGATCGGCAATGTACTTGCCGACGGTGGTTTTCCCGACGCCCATGGGTCCGTTCAGAATAATGACCTTCATCTTTGAATGCTCCTGTCACTCTCCGCCGTGCTCCGCGGCCGGCAGGGATGCGCCGGAATCGTGCCGGAATCAGGGCGTGGCTTCTTATTGACCCGGTTTCTTTTTTTGCATATGGAGCCAGCGGTGAATCCCCTGATATCCAATCTTTCTGTAGAAGTCATTCCCGCCGCCGGTCATGATTTCCGCGCCAAGGCCGCGCATTACCTTGTCATGCCGGGACAGCGCGGCAGCCGCAAGTCCCCTGTGCTGATGGGACGGAACGGTGCAGAGCGGCTCCATATAGGCCAGTTTGTTTTCGGGAACCCACCACATGCCGGAGAAGCAAACGTAGTTTTCCTCCCGGTCCGCAATAATCACGGTATAATCATAGGTTGCGTGGGGGGAGGGGGAGATCGACGCGCACAGCACATTCTGATACAGCTCATGCGGGCTGAGCCCTCCCGTTTTCCTGGGGATCTCCCAGTCAACAAACGGCCCGAGCTCTTCGCTGTTGAAGCCTTCCCACAGGCACTTGGCAGACTTCAGCGGGTCTGATTTTCTCGCGTCGACAAAATGATACCCTTCCGGAAGCGGATATTCCAGTTTCCCTTTCCGCAAGTCAAAGAAACGGTCGGGTTCTTCGTATACCGTATCATACCCGCGTTTCAGGGCGGCTTCAATCATGGGCCTTTGCCCGCTGAGCAGGTTCAGTTCCCGCGGTTCATCAAACTTCGGAAAGGCTTTCTCCGCATACTCGATCATTTCGTCTGCCAGAAATTCATATCCGGGGCGAAGCACGAAATAGGTCGAAGTGACCGGATTCTCATAAAACACAAAAGCAACCGGCAGATCATCATCCAGCCAGAAGCGGTTCAGCCGGAGATAGTCCCTGTCCAGCCATGAACTGATGATTGCGTATTCAAAGAACGGAGCCGCCGGTCCGTTCGTCTCGTCATGATTATAGACATCCGTCATCAGCTTCCATACAAGCTCCGCGTCTGTCAGGATCTGAAACTGTTTTGTTCTGATGCTCATCCTGCGGCCCCTTCCCGGCAATATATTACACGGCCTTTTTGTTCACACGCTTCCGCCATCGTCCCCGATTGTACCATATGCGCCTCAAAAATAAAAGATCATCACGGTGCCGACTGCCGCGCGCCTGACCGAAGACACGCTAAATCCGCTTTATCTTCTCCGTGCGGTTTGGTATAATGAATAAAACACAAACCGGATCCGTCGCGGATCAGCAGGAAGGGAGCATATTCCGATATGAAAAAGAGCACTGCAGTCATTCTGCTGTTTGCCGTCCTGATCGTCTTAGGCCTGTCCCGGGCGGAGCAAACCGAACCGGAAGTCTTTACCAGCGGGGATTATCAATACGTCCTTCTGGAAGACGGCACAGCGGAGATTGTCGGTTATTCCGGAGAGACGGAAGAGCTGGTAATCCCGGATGCGCTGAACGGATTCAAAGTGACCGGTATCGGGGATTATGCGTTCTACAAGTACAAACCCCTGACTTCCGTCACGATTCCGGACGGTGTGGCCCGCATCGGGGATGACGCGTTCTCTCTCTGCCGCTACCTGTCCTCCGTTACAATTCCGGACAGTGTATCCGATATCGGCAGAAATCCGTTTGTGTGCTGTTACCATCTGAATGATTTCGTTGTTTCTGCCAATAACCCATATCTGTCAGTGATTGACGGCGTCCTTTTCAGTGAACCGGATCAGCGCCTGGTTTGTTTTCCCAGTGCGCTTGAAATGGCATCCTATACCATTCCGGACGGTATTCTGGTCATCGGAGATGAAGCATTCTATGGCAATGAATTCCTGACTTCCATCACGATTCCGGACAGTGTGGTCTTCATTGGGGAAGGCGCGTTCCAATACTGCGAGCTGGCCTCGCTCGCGATTCCGGACAGTGTGACAGAGATCGGAGAGGACGCGTTCTCTGACTGTGACTCCCTGACCGTCCTTGTTGGCAAAGATTCCTATGCAAAGCAATACTGTTCAGAGTACGAAATTCCCTATACAATCCGGATGCCGGCGGCTGACTGAAGAACTGATACGGTTATTTTACCTTGATCACACAGGTCGCTGTCACGCCGCTCCCATCTGCCGCCGTGCAGGTAATGGTGCAGGATCCCTTCCCGACCGCCTTTACTTTTCCGTTCTTGTCCACTGTTGCGACGCCCGTATTATCCGACACCCAGGTGACAGCCTTCGACGCGGAGGAAGGCTTGACCGATTTCACTTTCAGCTGCAGTGTCTTACCCTTCTTCAGCGTAGCCTTCGTCTTGTTCAGCTTCATCGATTTCATCAGGGGCGACGAGGCTTCACCCGTAATCAGCTGGATACCGTCCTTCACGCACATATACGAGCCATAATCTTTTCCGTCAGAATACGTAATAAAACCGTTCTCCCTGACAGGATTCGGATACTCCCTCATCAACTGAACCAGAATGGGGTTCTTGCTGATATCCAGTTTTTTCATCTTTTTCGAGTTGACGGAAAGAACCCTCAGCTTGGGAAATTTGGTCAGATTGATTTTCGATATACCGTCGTCGAAAATCAGCAGGCACTCCATGTTGGTAAAGATCTCTATACCGCTCAGATCGGTAATCCCGGAGTTCGCTTCAATCAACAGGGTATCGGCCGCTTTGATCTCTTTCTTGCTTAGCTCGCCGTCGTTATCTGTATCATAGAGTAGAATAACCAGATTCAGCAGGTTCATGTCCGGGAACTGCTTCATAAGTTCCATGTAGCCGGCCGTCGCCGTCACACACCCGGACATCAGCATCACGCAAAGCAGCACAGCAACCAGTCTCTTCATTTTTCTTCCCTCCTGTAGTTATTATCATCTCTTCGATGGTGTGTCTGAAGTTTTTGTCATCCGTCAAATAGATATTCTTCACCGGATTGATACAATCCTGTCGGCAGTTGCCCATACGTTCTTCGAACGCAGAGTACCGGCCGGCATGCAGGAAAACGGAAAAGCAGGAGAGAAATTAAAAGATATCCGTAAATATCTTCATATACGCAGGGAGGGAATATCCATGGAGAAAATCAAGGAAATGCTGACAGGAACCGCCGGAAATATCGTCGGTGCAATCGTGGTGCTTATTGTCGGAACCTTTGTGATCCGGTTGGTGATGAAGGCGCTGCGCAAGCTGAAGAGCCTTGAAAAACTGGATCAGACGACGACCCGGTTCATCCTGAACTTTATCAAGTGGGCGCTGTATGTGATGCTGATCATCGCCGTGATCGGCCTGCTGGGCGTTCCGATGGCGGAAGTGATCGCGGTGCTGGCCTCCGCCGGCGTGGCGGTCGGCCTGGCCCTGCAGGGCGCGCTGAGCAACCTGGCCGGCGGTATCCTGCTGATGATCCTGCGGCCGTTCAAGGTCGGAGATTATGTGGACGCGGGCGGCGCGAGCGGTGTGGTGCATTCCATCAACCTGTTCTACACCGTCATCATGACAGTCGACAACAAGCGTGTCACGGTGCCCAACGGCAACCTGATGAACTCCAATGTGACGGACTACACCGCCGAGGAGAAGCGCCGGGTGGACCTGGTGTTCTCCTGCGCCAAGAGCGAGAAACCCGCGGAAATCCAGCAGTGTATCCTGGACGCGGTGGCCGGCAGCAAATTCGCGCTGCAGGATCCGGCGCCCTTTGCCCGCATCAGCGGCGGCACCAACGAGGCCATGGAGTTCACCGTCCGTGTGTGGTGTAACACGGCGGATTACTGGGATCTGTATTTCGAGCTGAATCAGAGCATCGTGGAAGCCTTCGCGGCCAAGGGCGTTCAGGCGCCGGCGCTGCGTGTGCTGAACGAAAAAGCATAACAGAATGGAATTTTTCCCCGGAAATCACACCGGACCCGTGCACAGGCACGGGCCCGGTTTTGGAAAGGAAGAAAAACAGATGAACCTGATACAAAATACGCTCAGCCGCTTTGTGGAAGAGAAGCAGATCGCCGGCTGCGCCGTGCGGGTCATGCGGAATGACGAAGTCTTCTTTGAAGGCAGCTTCGGATACGCGGATATCGAAAAAAACGTAAAAATGTCTTCCGAAAACACGATCTTCCCGATCGCTTCCATGTCCAAGGTCATCACGGTGGCTGCAATCATGCAGCTGTATGAGCAGGGCCGGTTCAAAATGTGGGACAGGGTAAGCGAATACCTGCCGGGTTTCAAAAACCCGAAGGTGGCGCTGGAAAAGCCGGACGGCTCCTATGAGATTGTGGACGCGAAGGGCGAAGTCACGATGCGCCAGCTGTTCACCATGACCAGCGGCGTCCCCTACAGCTGGGAAGACACGGCCGCGGGACGCATCCGCGGTGAGAAGGAGAAGGAATGGCAGGAATCCGGAAAGCCATTCCCCGGCACGGTGGAATACGCCAATCTCGTGGGTCAGCTGCCGCTGGCCTTTGAACCCGGCGAACGCTGGATGTACGGTTTCTCCATCGACGTGCTCGGCGCGGTCGTCGAGGTGCTGAGCGGAAAAGCCCTGGGCGAATATATGAAGGAGAACATACTGGACCCGCTGGGGATGAAGGACACCGGGTTCTTTGTGCCGCCGGAAAAGCTGGACCGGGTAGCGACGCTGTACCATGTCAACGAAGGCCTGAAGCCGGAAGAGCGTTGGTATAACACGAAGAAGCCGGAGTTCGAGAGCGGCGGCGGCGGCCTGTACTCCTCGGTGCGCGACTATTCCCGCTTTGCCCAGATGCTGCTGCACGGCGGCACGCTGGACGGTGTACGAATCCTCGGACGGAAGACGGTTGACCTGATCTCGACGGACCACCTGACCCCGGAGCAGCGCAAAGGCGACAGCTGGGATACCCAGCGCGGCTACGGCTACGGCCTGGGCGTACGCGTGATGACCAATCCGGAACTCGCCGGGATCAACGGCTCCGTCGGCGAATGGGGCTGGGACGGTGCTTTCGGCAACTGGTTCTGTGTGGATCCGAAGGAAAACCTGACCTGTGTCTACCTGACAACCAACCGGCCCGGCGAACACTACCGCTTTATTCCGAAACTGATGGCCTCCATGTACGCCTCGCTGGACTGAAAACACGGCTTCGGGCTGAAGCCCGCCCGGTACCCGGCTGATCTCCGCATCATCCGGCAATTCCTTTATACGGAAAAACGCCTCCAAAGAGGTGTTCCAGACTGTCGATAAAATCCGAGGCCTTAACCTCGGATTTTTCGGCAGTCTGTTATATTGTTGCGGAACAATAAACAGTGTTCTGTCCCATGACTGATTATATTGATATGAATTGTTTCAATGATTCTGTATTATTCGGGGAATCTGGCCTGCATCTTTCGGCAACGGATGCTCAAGCATCGCCCAGGCCGAAGATCTCCGCGGCATTATCCCAGAAAATGCGGCGATACTCATCCTCCTGCAGTCCCATTTCCATCAGGCAGTTGATCTCCTGCTGCGGATGCCACATGGGATAGTCGGCGCCGAACATAACCCTGTCCGCTCCCCATATTTTAATCAGCTCTTTGCCTTTCTCACGGCCTGTGGCGTAGAAAGTGGAGGAAGAGTCCACGGCGATATTGTCAAATCCTGACAGCAGCCTGACAGCTTCATCCCACATGCTCCAGCCGCCGAAATGCGCGCCGATGAACTTCAGCTTCGGAAACGCCTGCAGAATATGGGCAATCCGGTTTGGATTGGAATAGTCGAAGCGATGGTCTCCGGTATGCACCAGCACGGGAAGGCCGGCCTCCGCGCAGAGCGCGTAGATGCGCATGGCTTTGGCGGAATCGGCTTCGAAGCGCTGGAAATCCGGATGCAGCTTCACCCCTTTCAATCCCAGATCCACCAGTTCGCTGAAATCCTGCTCCGGTTTTTCTGAATCCGGATGCAGTGTCCCCAGCCCTGTGAACAGCCCGTTCGATCGGGCCACTTCAGAAGCGATATAGCGGTTAATACTGGAGATCTGACGGGGAGCCGTGGCTACCGAATGGACAACGAAATGGGAGATTCCTGCCTCACGGCCGAGGCGGAGAAGCGTTCCCGCCGTTCCGTCATAGGGCCTGAAGGGAAGATGATCATAAAACCGGTCAATGCCTTCCACAGCCTTTTGTGCGATTGATTCCGGGTAGATATGGCAGTGTGCGTCAAATATCCTGTACATGATTCTTATATCCTTGCAAAATCCTTTTTCTCCGGTGCCGGGAACGGTTCCGTGCCTCCTGTGTGTATGGTCATCCTGCCAGGCACAGGATGATATTCAGCAAAATCAATGTATGCTGAACGATATGGTAGAGATCCGGGATCAGCCTTGTTTCACTCATTGGGAATAACCGGACTGTATTGCGGAAGCATTCATTATACCCCTTCAGCTTTCTTTCGGATGCGCCGAAGATTGTGAAATACCAGTGGCAGAAGAACTCCACAACAAACCAGAGAATTAGGATCGCCGATAAAACCCACTTTCCAGCAGGCTGTACAAGATAATAGAGAATGAGTCCGGCGCTGTACAGGCAGAGCATTCCGAATTCTGCGCTTTTGATGCCCATTCCTTCAACAAGCGTATATTTCCCGATCCGATAGGTTGTAGTGCATCCCAGGAACCATATCCACAGCAGCGCCTGAAAAATGATTGTCACAGTCATATTCCCTACCGCCTCTTTGCCGTCTGTTCAAAACCGCTTTAATAAGCCCTTTTGCCTTTCCCGTGTTTGGGCAGCATTATTACCGCAAAGCCGGACCGGCATTTATCTGGAATAAATACCCATCGTTACTTCTCTCTGATAAGCTTCCTTCTTGGGAAGGTCAGGATAAAGGTCTGCTTTCTCCGCCGCTTTCCGGTTGTCATACGGAACGGACAGGAATGAGATCTTCAGCGGACCGGGGCCCCGCTCTCCCTCCAGCAGCAGCGCGTGGGCCCTGGCCAGGCCGAGGTTGTTTCCGACGCTTCCGGTGTTGATCGCGTATCCCCCGATTAGCTGGCGGATAAAAGGCGTATGCGTATCCGCGCAGATCAGGCCATTTGCATCCGGCCTGCCGTCTTTGAAGCGGAAACCCTCCATGAGTTTCTCGTCAGGGTCCTCCCCCAGATACATGGGATCCATGAAGCGTCCGTGAACGAGGCGAAATCGGATCCCGCTGATCTCCAGCTCATCCTCCAGCGGGAGGGACTCCAGCCATGCAAGCCGCTCCGGCCCGATCTGCTTGATGAACCAGGCATTGTAATCCGGATAAAGGTTCAGGACCCGGTCCCAGTTCCCGGCAATCCAGTGGGAGCAGTGTTCCCTGGCCCAGTCGATGGTCTTATCGCTCTCAGGGCCCTTCCCGACCGCATCCCCCAGGAACCAGACATCGTCCGGTTGGATCTTTTCCAGTTCCCGTTCCAATGCCTCAGTGGCTTCCATATTGCCATGAAGATCGGCCAAAACAACAATTTTCATCTGTCCGCTCCTGTTCTGTCAAAGATCCCATCCGGGTTGGTCCCCGGAATCCTCATATTGTCCGGCCCTTCCGCAGGCCTTTGCCTGCGCCGGGAACCCCGGAATCATGATTCATTCGCCGTTCACGCCGCGAATGTAATCCTCCTTGGGAATCATCGGGGCCTCCAGGCCTGCAATTGTTTCCGGAGAAAGTTTCAGGGAAACCGCGTACTCTTCCCCGGCTTTTTCAAACTTTTCAAGCAGCGGCTCCGCAACCGCGGCCGCAGCGGGAATATTCAGCAAAGGTGTCTCGGGAACGCACACCATATCGGGACCGCAAAAGCACACGTTGCACATGGCCTTCAGCCCGTCGAAGTTGCCTTCCCAGTCGGGAAAGCCGCAGCCGCAGATGACCAGGGTATGCAGTTTTGAAAAATCTGCCAGCGCTTCGTGGTGAACCGTTCCGTCATCCTCCTGTACCATTTTCATTTTTACCAGCGGGATCGTTCTGTCCAGCACGGCCTTTAAGTGGGACGGCATCGCATAACAGTACAGCGGGAAACTCCATATCACCAGATCCGCGTTCCGGTACAGATCAAGGATTTCATTCTGGTCATCCCGGATCACGCAATGCCCGTCCATGTTTGACCAGCATCTGAAACAGCCCCGGCAGGGAGATATTTGTTTCTCAATCACACGGATGACATGGATCTCATGGTTTCCGTCTTTGTTCAGGCCCTTCAGAAACCTTTCGGTCAGGCGAAATGTATCGCTTTGCTTTTTGGGGCTCCCGTTCAGTACCAATACTCTCATAATTCATCCCCCACAGTACAGAATCCCGGCCGATCCCGATCGCGAAAAAAAGGTCGTTCCCGATATCGCCTCCGATTTTACCATACTCCGCCGCCGTTCATCAACAGTCCCGCCCGGAGAACCAGCCTTATGGCAAATACTGCTGCTTCATCAATCCGGAAAGCAGCAATAAATAATTGTGTTTTCCGGGCATTTTTGTTGTCGCAGCCTGTCGTGGTATGGTATGATGAACCTGTGTCTGGCAGCCCCTGTTCATGCTGTACTCATTTACAGCCATGGAAAGCACAATGCAGAGGAAGGGAAGAAGAATCATGGCTCTGGAAAGAAAACCTTTGGTAACCCACATTTTTACTGCGGATCCTTCTGCACATGTTTTTAATGACAAGTTTTATATCTATCCGTCACATGATATTCCCCATGCCGGCAATGACGACGATGACGGCGGCGAATACCTGATGGAGGATTACCATGTTTTATCCATGGACGGTCCGGAGGCGGACTGTGTGGATCATGGATGCGCCCTGCACATGAAGGATGTCCCCTGGGTAAGCAAACAGATGTGGGCGCCGGACGCGGCCTTCAAGAACGGAAAATACTACCTGTATTTCCCGGCAAGGGATCATGACGGGGTTTTCCGCCTGGGCGTCGCGGTTTCTGACGACCCCGCGGGGCCGTTCACCCCGGAAAAGGATTACATTCCCGGAAGCTGCAGCATTGACCCGGCTGTTTTTGTGGACGATGACGGCCGCGCTTATATGTACAACGGCGGGCTCTGGGGCGGCCAGCTTGAAATGTGGCAAAGCGGTTCCTTTGATCCGGACGCGCACCGTCCGGAAGGCGATGAGCCTGCCCTCGGTCCGTATTTTGCCGAGCTCAGCGACGATATGAAGAGCTTTAAAAGCAAGCCGAAGCAATTGGTCATCCTGGACGAAAACGGTGATCCCCTGAAAGCGAAGGATGAGAGCCGGCGCTATTTTGAAGGCCCCTGGATGCACAAGTTCGGCAGCAAATACTACCTGTCCTATTCCACCGGAACCACCCATTACCTTGTGTACGCGGTTTCAGACCGGCCGGACGGCCCGTTCACCTACTGCGGACGGATTATGGAGCCGGTTATCGGCTGGACCACCCACCATTCCATCGTGGAATACCACGGGAAGTGGTATCTGTTCTACCATGACTGCGAGCTGTCCGGCGGGATCAATCACCGCCGCTGCGTCAAATATACGGAGTTGCACATCCGTGAGGATGGCACCATAGAAACCATCCAGCCCTACGCGGGGGAGAATCCGGCACCGGCATACATCGGAACCGGCCGGGATGCCGGCATCATGCCGTAAAGGCTGTGTTCCGGCAGTGAGTCGGGGTGTCGAAGAAAGGAAGTAATCAGATGAAACGAATCCTTGCCCTTCTGGCGGCCTTTGTCCTGCTGGCGGGCTGTGCCTCAGCGCTCGCGTCGTCCGCCCCGGCGGAAACGGCCATGACCACACAGATCACCGCGCGTTTCGCCACCGTGGAGGAAGGGCAGCAGCTGATGCGTGAACGTACGCTTTTCCACAACCAGATCACCGATGACACGCTGGCGTTCTACCTGCAGAAAAAAGGCGGAACGCTCGATGAATACATTGAGTATTCTGCGGAGCAGGTAATGGCCTTTACACCGCAAGAGGAACTGCGGGTCAATACAGCGTTGGACTGGCTGCAGGAGCAGCTGGAGAAAAACGGGCTGCAGCTTCCGGACCCGGGACCCATTACCTTTGTCAAATCCACCTGCCAGGAAACGCTCGGCGCTGCCGGCTATACCAGCGAAGGAACTATCTTCCTCGGATGGTTCGTCTATTCCCCGGAGTATTATACGGACGATCTGTTTCGGGAGATTGTCGCCCATGAACTGTTCCACTGCCTGTCCCGGCTGTATCCGGAATTCCGCCGGGAGATGTATTCCCTGGCCCATTTCACGGTGCTGGATCAGGAAATCGAAATACCGGAGGAAATACGGAACCGGATTATCGCCAACCCGGATGTGGAGCATCACAACAGCTGCGCAGCGTTCACCATCGGCGGCGAGAAAAAAGACTGCTATCTTGTTTTCCTGACGGACAGCGTGTTTGAAAACCCCGGGGACACATTCTTCGAAGGCATGTATTCCGGGGTCGTTCCGCTGGACGGTTCCGCCGTATACCGGGTCGACGAAGTGGATGATTTCTGGGATGTTGTCGGCCGGAACACGGACTACGTGGAAGATCCGGAAGAACTGATGGCAACGAATTTCGCCAATGCCCTCCTGTATCTGGACACCGGCTACGGGAGCTTCAAAACTCCCGAAATGCTCGAAGCAATCATCGCGTGCCTGAAACAATAACATTTGGCGGCGAAACAGAAGCCCCGGCAGAAGTATCTTTTCCGGGGCTTTCATGAAAGAATCTTTAAGAATCAGGCCAGGGACAGGGTGCTCTCCGGGTGATCGTTCAGGGTGAAAGCGGCGCTTCCCGCGGCGGCCTGCAGCTGATAATCCCCCTTAAAGCCGGTCAGGGTCAGGAATCCTTCGTCATCGGTGATCAGGGTTTCATGGGTTTCCCAGTCCCCGTGAATCAGATTCTTCAGGGCGGTATAGGAAGGCTTTTCGGTATTGTCCTCGTGCACAAACCCGGACGGAGCTTTCAGCCAGCAGCCGTCATTGAAATCCCAGGTTGTAATGGCTTCCACCAGGGGATGGGCAAACAGCACGGAATACATTTCTGAAATCTCCCGGGCCTGCCGTTCTTCCCCTTCGGGTGTGCTGGGCCATTCGTCCACCTGCCAGTCATTCAGGTCGACGATATGTGCGGGCATAATCTCACCGGAAATCAGGGTGTTTTCCGTGAAATGGATCGGGAGGCCGAAACGCGAGAAGCGTTCCAGCACCTTGTTCAGCTTTTCCAGGCCCCAGTATCCCTGATGCTGATGGCTCTGGATCCCGATGGCGCTGATCGGAACATCCGCTTCCAGCAGGTCCCGGATCAGCGAAGCATAGTCTTCACTGGTGTTGAAATCATTGATGAGCAGGATGGCTTCCGGATCACATTCCTTCGCGGCGGCAAAAACTTCCTTCACCAGCCCCACGCGGCCTTTTTCCTTACAGATCCGGGTGATTGCGTTGTCGTACCGGTCGAACTCCGGCATGATCACCACTTCGTTGATCACGTCCCAGAAGTTGATGATGCCCTTATAGGCGTTCACGTCCCGGCGGATGCGCTCCAGCTGGCGGCGGAGGATTTCCTCATTGGAATATTTCAACAGCCACGGTGCGCAGGCTGTGTGCCAGCACAGGGGATGTCCCTTGACCTGGACGCCGTTGTCCCGCAGCCACCCGGCGGCAGCGATGGTTTCCGGATAGGCGGTCCTGCCTTCTTCCGGCTCATACCGGCCCCAGTAGAAGGGCAGGGTGCCGTAGTTAAACAAAGTCAGCCATTTTTCCATTCTTTCCCGCAGGAAAGCTTTCCGCTTTTCGTCCTGGGATTTCATCAGTTCAACGGCATCAAAAGCGCCACAACCAAACAGAAACTGGTGGGACACCTGATCGGCGCGAACCTGCTGGCGGGCTGCGGGGGTTCCGTCCGGGTTCAGGAGCTGAATGCGAGCGGCCGCACGGCGATGGGCAAACTGATTCTGGTTCATGGCAATCCCTCCGGTTTTAGTACTTCACTGCTATTGTAAAGCGGAAATCCGTGAAAAACCTTCTGTTTTTTGACCTGCGGCTTCTTATTTTTTGAACAGTTTTCCGGTGCGCCGGAGAGCCCATACCGTCCCCGTCCATCATTCCCGATGAACCTGTCTCCGTCATGCCAGGTGTTTCATCTTCTGATGGAATAACTTATGGGTTTCCTGGACGCAGCATAACGAGGATGCTCCCGCAGCCATTGTTCCGGATAGCTTCCGGGTTTCGTGATGATTTTCAGGGAGCTGCAGTCCTCAAACGCGGAATCGTTGATCTTCGCCACGCCGGGCGGAAGGGAGATTTCCGCCAGCGCCGTACAGCCCGCAAAAGCATTCATATCGATTTTCCGCAGGCTGTCCGGCAGAATAACCTTCCTCAATGAATGGCAGTTTCCGAACACGGCATAGTCTATCTCCGTTACGCCGTTGGGCACGGCAGCCTCCGTAAGGCTGGAACATTTATAAAATGCTCTTTGCCCGATCTCCGTCAGGTACGGCGGAAGCTTTACGTCCCTGAGCCTGCCGCAGAGGCAGAAAGATCCCCAGCCGATCTTCCGCAGGCTGTCCGGCAGATGGATTCCTTCAAGGTCGGGGCATTCATAAAATGCGTCCTCACCGACAGCAGTCACGCTTTCCGGCAGCGAAACATATTCCAGGCCTTTGCATCTGAAAAAAGCTTTGTCCCCGATCTCGGATACGCCTTCCGGAACGGTTACCCGACTGCCGGATCCGTTGTATTTGATCAGAATACCCTTCCGGATTTTAAACTCCTTATCCTGCTCTTCCTGTTCCCGCCGCCTGCGCATGACCGCCTCCTCGTCATAGGATGCTTCATACTGCTGCAGCAATCTGCGGCACATTGCGGCGGTTTCCTGCTGAAATTCCGGCTTTTCCAGCAACGGAAAGATTTCCTCCTGCTTTCCGCTGATCAGAGTATATTCAATGGTATTGGGATCATCCGGATCCATTCCCACGACGATCGTCACAGCCCGCACACCGTGCGGCGTGTTGTTGTGTTGGTCGTAGTGCGCGCACAGGAACGCAGTGCCGTGCAGGCCTTCCTCGCGGGTGTACATATAGCGCAGCACGGCCATTGTGGGGACCGTTCTGCGGATAAGGCTGAAGAAGGCTTGCGGCAGATAATCGCGAGGCACGCAGCTGCCATCCTTGTAAAAGTATTCCGGAATCAGGTCCTCAAAGCGGTCATACCCGCGCCAGGTAACCTTGTCATACCGGGAGTCCCACTCCCAGGGGTTCATGATATGCGCATAATAGAAGCGCTCTGTGTCGCTGAAGACATAATCATTCTCACTTAACATGCAGACGGGGAAAACAGGGCGGTTATCCGGCGGATTCCCCCGGCTGCGCATGTATTCCACCTTGTCCAGGTTTGAGACGGAATCGCTGCAAAGCCTTGGGGATACCTGCCATTTTTTGCAGATCCCCTCAATTTCGTCAAACCACTCGCGCCCTGCCAGGACCACACAGTATTCGGTGTATCGGGAGTGCATAAAGCTTTCGGACCATGAGTCCCCCTGCGGTTCCGGAAAACTGATCACGTCCGAAAGCCACACGCCGTCCCATGCATGGTAGAAATTTACGCCGTCCTGCCGGATAGCAGAGGACGACACCTTGCATAAAACTGCCTTTGCCGGCGGTTCGGGCAGGACTGTGGCATCTTCCGGCTTCTCCAGAAACCGCAGGAACTCAATATCATCAATGATTTCAACCGGCGGATTGCCGCCTTCCCCGCCTGTTCGCACAACAATCCAAAGTGTCTCCGGCGGCAGCGAATCATCCGCCATCCGCATCCAGAATTCACTGTCCATAGACCCTCCTATTTCCCAATGCGGATGGTAATTGTCTCGGTTCTGACCTTTTTCCCTTGTTTATCCTGCACTTCACAGTATACTTCCATGCCGTTGTTCTGATCGTTGACCATAACGGAATACTTCTCTTTGTCGGAACGCATGACAAATTTTTTATCTCCGGGCTTTTTGGTAAACCATCGGTATTTCAAGCCATTTCCCTGTACTTCGAACGAGACAGAAGCACGTTTTCCGGCCTTAGAAACTCGGATGTTCTTCGGCTGGGACAGGATTTTCAGGGGTACATTCACTGTAACTTGGGCAACTGCAATCGGGGTGTCCTGTCCCTGGTAAAGATACAGTTTCAGTTTTCCGGTTCCCGCTTCAATTCCGGACAGCATACCGTTTTCAGACACAGCAATCTTTTTTCTTCCGTATCCGCGAACGGACTTGGCATATGGAACCAGCTTGCATCTGGAATATTTCCATTCGGTGTTCAAGACTGTTACCATCGGCAGCATAACCGGCTCACCCTTGACAACTGTCATATTTCTGACAGTTAGTTTCTGCGGGTTTAGCAGGGAAACCTTGGTGCGTATTCGAACATTACACTCAACAACTCCGTTTTTCGCAGCTGTTTTATTGTCCTCTTCATAACTGAACAGCTGAACCCAAGCATAACAGTTATCGCTGATAAAGCAGCCAACACCGATATGTTCCGTGCCGCTGGCAAGTATATTTGCCTTGTGCCCGGGAGAATTCATCCAGCCCTTCATAACGGCAGCGGGAGAGGTATATCCTATGGCTATATTCTCTCCACAGCAGAAAGCCGCATATCCGTATTCCTCGCTGATCGTAAAACAGCTGGTCTGATCCGGGCGTGTATGGCTGTAGTACAGGCAGCATTCCGCAGCCCGCTGCATTGCGCATTCGGTGAGGTCCCTGCTGAATGTCAGCTTGCTTCGCCCTTCCTTCTCCCGTTCTTTGTTCACAATCTTGAAGACTTCTTCAGCCCAGTCATACCGTGCTTTTCCGTGGATCGTGACGTCAACAGTCTGATCCGCTGCGGCAAAACTGAAAACCAGAGCCACCAGAAAAACGATCAGCAGCCCGAATAATGCTTTCTTGCGATATATCTGTTTCTCCATTATGCAGCCTCCAGACAACCGTCCAAGTCTCTGTATTTCAATGTTTGCAAATCTATTGTTTTATTTCGATACCGGCTGAAAAACTCCTGCCGCTGGTTTCCGTCCTTAGACACGGCGGAATCCGCCTTCATGGATGGCCGTCCGGGTTCGTCAAGTTATCAGGACCAGAAAACATTCCGCGGTTTCATAACTAATTCCGCTACTTTACCGCAGACTGCGCGACAAACACAGTATGCTTCTCTGTGTTCGTGGTTCTTCCGTTCTCCTTATCCACTGTCACAACAACATCAGATCCCGCCTTTACGGGCCTGAGCATAAACTGGGCAGATCCTCCCTCCACACATCCGTTCTGATAGGTCACTTCTGTCTCGGTGACCCTCCTGGATAAGACCGGGGCAAATCCGATGGTCGTTTCAATAAATCTTGGGCGCGTAACAAATTTGACCCTCACTTCTCCGGGTGTTCTGATCACCACGTCATGCTTTTTGACCTTCACCTTGATTTTAATCTTTGCTTTGGAACCATCCTTTGCTTTTCCTGTGACAGTGCATTTCCCCGGTTTGATGCCGGTGATATTCCCTTCTTTATCCACGGTTGCAATCCGCTTATCGGACGTTGACCACTTCAGCGCCTTCATGGTTGCGTTCTCGGGCTGAACGGTATAGGCCACATGCCAGGGGATGCCCGGTTCCAGCACAAGGCTTTTCTCATCTGTCAGGATCTTCTTGATCCGCCGCACAGCATCAGCATGATAGAAAGCGAATACCTGTGCGGTGTCCGGCGCGTCTTCCGGGCCTGTACTTCTGTCCTCAGAAGATTCTGCCCGTATGATTGGCATCGCTGTACAAACCAGGATGGCACACAGGATCAACAGAACAATACGTTTCATAATCATTCCCTCCGGCTTCATAGAATCCTTTCCACAGGAAAGGCCGTTTCATGCCCTGTTCTTCCTGCACCGGATTATTCGAAGAACAGTCACTCCTGTGGCAAACGCGGGCGCCGGTTTCTTCCTCTCATCTTGATCACAATCCGAAAAGATGCTCCAAATGTATCTGTCAATATAATATACCCGTTTTTTACGAAAAACAAATCTTATGTTATACATTTTAATGTGCAAAAAGCAGCCATCAAAAAAGGCCGCCTCCGAAGAAGCGGCCGGGTACACAGCATGTATATATATCTTACCTTTGAAAACGATGGCAGAAAAGCTGATCGGCTTTAAGCCTTCATAGCATGTTTCATTGTCCGAGGATCTCCAGCTGCTGCTGCGCCTCTTCGCTGCCCCGTTCAGCGGCAAGCTTATAGAGTTCAATGGCTTTCTCCAGGGACTGTTCCACGCCCAATCCTTCAAGATAAAGATATCCAAGGCATTCCAGTCCATCCGGGTCTTCCTGGTCCGCGGACAGCTGATAATACTCTGCGGCTTTCACATAATCCACGTCCACGCCGACCCCGAACTGATAGGCTTTGCCCATCCCCCACTGGCCCATGGAATCTCCCTGATCCGCAGCCAGCTGATAATACTTCAGGGATTGTTCGCTGGATTGCTCCACGCCGTTTCCAAACTCATACAGTTGTGCCAGGTGTGCCTGCCCAAAGGCGTAACTCTGGTCAGCTGCCAGCTGATAATACTCCGCCGCTTTCTCATAGGACTGAGGGACGCCGTTGCCAAACTCGTATAAGATCCCAAGGTTCGTCTGAGCTGCAGGCTCTCCCTGGTCAGCAGCCAGTTTGTAGTATTCTATCGCTTTCTCATAGCTCTGTTCAACACCGTAGCCAAAGTCATACATCCAGCCCAGGTTCAGCTGTCCCTTGGCATTCCCCTGGTCCGCCGCCAGCTTATAATATGCTGCCGCCTTCTCATAATCCTGCTCAACACCCAGGCCGTAATCATACATCCAGCCGAGATTCACCTGTCCCTGGGCGTTTCCCTGATCCGCGGCCAGCTGGTAATATTCCTTTGCTTTCTCATAATTCTGCTCTGTGCCGACACCCTGCTCATACATCCAGCCGAGATTCATCTGTCCCTGGATGTTTCCCTGGTCCGCTGCCAGCTTGTAGTATTCGGCTGCCTTCTCGTACGACTGCTCAACAGCAAGCCCATTATAGTACATGACCCCGAGGTTTACCTGGGCGGTAGGCTCTCCCTGGTCCGCCGCCAGCTGGTAGTATTCCTTTGCTTTCTCATAATCCTGCTCTGTGCCGACGCCCTGCTCGTACATCCAGCCGAGATTCATCTGTCCCTGGATGTTTCCCTGGTCCGCTGCCAGCTTGTAGTATTCGGCCGCCTTCTCATACGACTGCTCAACAGCAAGCCCATTATAGTACATGACCCCGAGGTTTACCTGGGCGGTAGGCTCTCCCTGGTCCGCCGCCAGCTGGTAGTATTCCTTTGCTTTCTCATAATCCTGCTCTGTGCCGATCCCCCGTTCGTACATCCAGCCCAGCATGGACTGGGCCCGGGCATCTCCGCCTTCCGCTGCCTGATGTCCCAGTTCTGCTGCCTTTCCAACGTCCTGTTCCACCCCAAGGCCGTTCATATACATAACGGCCAGCATTGACTGTGAAGCCGGAGTTCCCTGATCCGCGGACATCCGGAAGTATTCGGCGGCTTTTCCATAGTCCTGTTCTGTGCCGAGGCAATAGAAATAATGGCAGGCAGCCATGTACTGCGCAGAGGGATCGCCGGCATCTGCAAGCAGCGTGAAATATTGCAGCGAAGTTGCATAATCCTGGTTGTCAAATGCATTCTTCGCCAGTTCAGTCCATTCCTGTTTTTCATCCTGCTCTTCCGCTGTGGCAATCACACTGGCAAAAACCAAAAGCGCGGCAAGAATCAGGCTGATCCCGGCTTTCAATGACTTCTTCATGATCGTTCACTCCTCCATGATAATGGTTGTTCAACCGGTTTTTCTTACGTTCATTATATATCCGGATAAGAAATAATACATCCAAAAGATGGAAAAAAACTGCTGTTATTCCGCCCCGGCCCGCAAAATACCCGGAGGGAAATCTCAAAATCCAAACAGACATGCAACGCCATAACCGTTTTCCGGTTTCAGTTCAGCAGTCCATCTGCCTGCAGCAGTTCCAGCACCCGCGCTTCACGTTCAAACATCATCCCGTTATAGGGGCTGTCTTTTACGTTGCGGTTTTTCCCGATGGCCGTGGCCGCGTCGACGTATTCCAGCCTGTACAGCTCCTTTGCCTCATATCCATCCAGTTCCTGTGAAATCGGATCTTCTTCCGCGCTGCATAGATAATAATAGTTGTCCTGAACGAAACATTCAGTATCGTCCTTGTCGCTTTTCTGAATCCGATGCACATATCCGTACTCTCTGACTGTCTCCGGAATGACAATCAGGCCGGCCTCTTCCCGGGTTTCGCGTATCATGGCTTCCCGCGGGTTTTCCCCGTTTTCGATCCCGCCGCCCGGAAATTTATAATAATCGTATTTCAGGCTGTGAACCATGGCGATCTTTCGGTCCCGGATGATAATGCTCCTGGCTGAATCCCGGGTAAAAGTGTGCGTACAGCCGCCGTAGTCTTTTTTATCCAATTCAAACAGCATTCTCATGGCTTATCCCTCTCGTTCTGATTATTCTCCTTCGCGGTCTCCGCAGGCATTCGGCTGTCCCCGCTGCACAGAACCGCGCTCCGTCTCTTTGCAGGTGTTTGCATTCCCGGTACAGAAATAAGATTCGGTATCAGTCAGATTGAATCCTATTTTGAAGCCGGAGAAATATAAATCGTTCCATCAGGCTGAAACGGCCCGGATTCCGCGGAATGGGAACAAATTTGTCGGAAGTATCGTTGAATAGGCGTGTCTGAAGGATAATGGGTGATGATTCAACATGAAGGAGTATTTTGCGGTATGAAGAAAATGATGATGATTCAGCAGCCATGGAAATCAAATCTCCGCCTGTAATATGCTAGCGGAAAACAGAATTGAATTTCTGAAAATCTGCAAGAAAAAACCTTTAAAATATTGGGTTGCCGGCCGCAAGGCAGTATTTGAACAAAAACTTGCTGGCAGACCGTAGCGCCGCGAGTTCCGGAGTATGCGGAAGCCCGCTGCCTGTATGATTCAGGTGGCGGGCTGATTCTGTTCTTTCATCGTCAAACTGTTTTCTTTTTCTCCGTCACGAAGCCTTCGGGCCGCTACGATCAGACGATCATCGTCATCTCCGACGCAGGTAATCAGCAGAAGTAATTGATCCTCTTCATTCACATCCAGCATAGTGTCATGCATACTGCATTTGATCAGGGCATTGATGGCATTTTTCCGCGTTTCCCTGTCGGCAGACTGAATGGCAGACAGATTAAGATACTTGCTCCTGCCCGGGGTCAGATTAACCTGGGATACCGCAAAAACAACATATCGTCCTTCTTCATACAGTGAATCAAACTGGAATAACCGGTGCCGATAGTAGTATGAGAATTTCTCATATTTACGCAAACTGCCAAACATAGCACCGGTTTTCATGTTATGGCCGTATAAGAGTATCGTATAGGGCCGCGTCAGGAGACTGATCTCCTGATCCATGAAGATAGCCCCATTGCTGTTGCGTTTTCCCGTTGCATCATGATTCAGGAAGAACGTATTGTCTTTTTGCGCAACCGGTTCATCCAGAGCATCCATTGTGATCCAGCCGACAATGTATTTGCTTTTCTTTCGAAGCTTCTGGATTCTGGGCACAAAATTATATCCATTCGGATACTCTATCGCAGGCAAGTCATCTGACAGAATCTGCGTCTCTTCCGGCTGGGGCACTGACTCGGATGGAGAAGGCGTTGCATCAGGCGTGGGCAGTTCTGTCCGGAAAACTGCTGCGGTTGTTTCTGCAGTGTCCGTTTCTCTTGCAATTTCCCGCAGTTCCTGTGTTGTCTGTCTGGATGAAAACAAATCAGCACCATAGCAGAGCAGCTTTACCAATCCAAAAGCGGCAATGCCAAACCCGAAAAGCAGAATAATCAATCTCCCCGGTCTGAATCGTTGGCGATGTTCTCTTCGGCGTTGCCTGGATTGATATTTCATCACGATTCTCCTGAAAAACAGGCCATACCAGCTGCCTGATATGGCCTGTAAGACTGTTGTCTCTGTTAGTCCTGTCTTTTTTTCTTTCTGTTGAATACTGCAGCAACACACACAATGCTGATACCAGCCAGCACCATGCTGATCCACAGTTTCAGGTCGGCCGTATCACCGGTTTTGGGCACCTTGTAGTTGATGATCTTACCGCCGTTGTAGCAGCGGTCAGTGATCCCGGCGTGGGCGCCGACATTTTCATAGCGCACCTGATAGCCTGCCGGGATTACTTCAATAATGTAATAATCCTCATCGGTTGTAAGCGTAGTCTCGTAATGCCATTCGTTTTTGCTGATGATCGTTTTATTAAACTTCTTGTGTGCTACAGTTCCGTCCGAATGATAGAGAACCCAGTCAATGCTCTTTTCATGATCGCCCTGCCAGAGTTTTGTGAAGGTGAATTTGTATTCTTCCGCCGGAGGCTCCTTGTCTTTCCACTGCGCCTTAACCACGATGTCGCTGTTTACAATGATCCTTGTGCCCGGTGTTCCCAGATCCCATTTGTCGAATTCTTTATTCTCAGGAGCTGTAAAACCGTTATTCGGAAGAGAGTATTCTGTGCCTTTCTCCACTGTAACAGAGGCCATAGTACCTGTTCCGCCGTTTGCATCGAAGCTGACAATGCAGGTCTCCGGCATGGGATCGCCTTCATCTTTCCACAGCGCCGTGACAGTCACATCTTCATTTACCGTAATTGCCGCGCCAGTGGCACCCATATCCCACTGATAGAACACTTTTCCGCCGGGCGCGGTGAAGCCGTTGGCAGGCAGAACGTATTCCGCGCCTTTTTCCACCGTAACGGAGTTCATGGTTCCCGTACCGCCGTTGGCGTCGAAGCTGACGGTGCATGTTTCCGGCGTTGGCTCACCTTCATCTTTCCACTGTGCCGTGACAGTCACATCTTCGTTCACTGTGATTTTTGTATCCACGGCACCTTTATCCCACTGGTCGAACACTTTTCCGTCGGGAGCGGTGAAACCGCTGGCAGGCAAAGTGTATTCTGTGCCTTTCTCCACTGTAACGGGAGCCATCGTGCCTGTTCCGCCGTTGGCAGCAAAGCTGACGGTGCATGTTTCCGACGTGGGCTCACCTTCATCTTTCCACTGCGCCACGACGGTCACATCTTCGTCCACTGTGATTTTTGTATCCACGGCACCTTTATCCCACTGGTCGAACACTTTTCCGTCGGGAGCGATGAAACCGTTGGCAGGCAGAACGTATTCTGCGCCTTTTTCCACCGTAACGGAGTTCATGGTTCCCGTACCGCCGTTGGCGTCGAAGCTGACGGTGCATGTTTCCGGCGTTGGCTCACCTTCATCTTTCCACTGGGCCGTAACAGTCACATCTTCGTTCACCGTAATTGCCGCGCCTGCGGCCCCCATATCCCACTGGTCGAACACTTTTCCGCCGGGAGCGGTGAAACCGTTGGCAGGCAAGGTATATTCTGTGCCTTTCTCCACTGTAACGGGAGCCATCGTGCCTGTTCCGCCGTTGGCGTCGAAGCTGACGGTGCAGGTTTCCGGCGTGAGCCCGCCTTCATCTTTCCACTGCGCCGTGACAGTCACATCTTCGTCCACCGTGATTTTTGTATCCACAGCTCCTTTATCCCACTGATCAAACACTTTTCCGTCTGGAGCAGTGAACCCGTTGGCAGGCAAGGTGTATTCTGTGCCTTTCTCCACTGTAACGGGAGCCATCGTGCCTGTTCCGCCGTTGGCGTCAAAGCTGACGGTGCAGGTTTCCGGTGTGAGCCCGCCTTCATCTTTCCACTGCGCTGTGACAGTCACATCTTCGTTCACCGTGATCTTTGTGCCCACAGTGCCCTTGTCCCACTTATCAAACACTTTCCCGTCGGGAGCGGCGAAGCCGTTGGCAGGCAAAGTATACTCCGCGCCTTTTTCCACCGTAGCAGGAGCCATTGTGCCTGTTCCGCCGTTGGCGTCAAAGCTGACAGTACAGGTCATCCCGGTAGGGTCAGGTACAATCGCAGTGATGGTAGTAGTGCCGGTCTTCTCCACACCAGCAAAAGCATGAACGGAGAAAGATAAGGACAGCAGTATAACCGCAAGAAAAGCGAATGAGATCCTGCTGAACTTTTTCATGCGATTATTCCTCCAAATTCATACGACGGTTTAGATGAAAGGCCAGAGTACCGAAGGAAATCCTTGGGATTCTTATCGGTAAGTCTGGTATATTCAGCCATTAGGTTACCCTCGATTATTCTCCGACGAAATTGTAAGTTAGGGTTGCCGTATATTCTCCGGGCACAGCAGGTGACCAGGTCAGTACGTAAGCTTTCATATCAAGTACATGATAAGCGCCGGCATTATACAGCTCACAGGTACATAGTTGCTTATTACTGCCATCACTTACCCATGCGTACTCCCATTGGTTACTGCCTAGTTTCCATTCATATTTAATACTGATATAGTTGGTTCCGTTTTTCAGAGATGTACCGCTAACCGTACATTTGACTGTTGTCAGGTTCTTGACATCGCTGACTTGTACTGAGCCCAGATTCTTAGCGGCTGAAGTATCCCCGTAAGTCATTGTCGTATTCTCAGGAACATGTATTGTGTAGTCCGGTTCAGGCACAACAGCAGTAATCTTCATGGTTTCGGTCTTTGTCTTTGGGACCGTGGCGGCCAGGGCTGCCGCAGTCAGACTAATGATTATGGTCAGCATCAGTAGCAGGGCAACGATCTTTTTCATGGTTTTTTCTCCTTTTTGTGTTATTGCACGATGAGTGTCAGATTTCCAGTTGCCCCGTTCAGGGGCGTTTTTTCCTCATCCATCCGGAAACAGTCATACCGCAGCACAGCGTCCTTGTATTCTCCTGCCGCCAGGGGATGGATTAAGGTCACGGCATCGCCCACGTCGCCGGGAGCGATGAGCTGTCCCCGCCACAGCAGGGTTCCGTCCGCCAGCCATAGGGAGGGCTGGATGTAGCAGAAGTTTTGTTCCGGGTTCTGAAAAGCGATTCCCTGTTCCGCTGCGCCAGCCTTCAGCGTCAGTTCTGTGTAGCCGGGCAGGTCGATGGAATCCGTCAGCTTTTCCACCGGAGGGCTTTCCTTTGGCAGCGTTATCATGATGACTGCCGCGATCAGCAGCACCGCTGCAAGGACGCCCAATGCGATCATACGAAGGCTTTTCTGCTGATCTTTCTGTTGCTTCTGCTGGTCTGTTCCTCTTCCTGTGATAGGCAACCCTCCTTTTCAGCAAATCAGAAGCACACTCAGTTCATCGTGTCCTTTGCCCCGGATGATGTTTTGGCCAGTTCCGGATCGTTAACGACGATTCCAAGCAGCCGTGCATTAATGGCTAAGTCAAGCCTGTTCTTATAGCCGGTCTTTTGCAGCATATTCTGAATATGCCGCTTCACCGTAAAAACCGATACGTCCAGCCTTTCCGCAATCTCCTCATTGGTCAGGCTGCTGGTCAGCTCCCGCAATACTTCCAGTTCCCTTTCTGTCAGATCACTGCGTCTTGCTTTTCCAAGACTGACATCCGGCGGATCGGAGGGATAAACCATCTCACCGGCCATCACCCGATCCATCATCTCGATGAGGCTGTGAACCTCGTATTCCTTGTACCAGAAACCCTCGACGCCGATGGCCCTGGCCTGAACTTCCCAGGCGGTTTCCGCCGCGGAAGTCGTCAGAATGATCCTGACCTGAGGATGCGATTTTTTAATTGTTTCCGCAGCAGCGAGCCCATCTACACCGATACGCATCATCACATCCAGAATCACCAGATCCACTTCATGGGTCTCGACATAAGCGACAGCTTCCTGAGCTGATCGTAATGCGGCAAGCAATTGATAACGGGCATCTGCGCGGATATACATCTCAAAAAACGCACGGGAGATGTTCTGATCGTCCGCAACCACAACCCGTATTTGTTCACTCAAAGCCCCACCGCCTTTCGAAAATAATGGATCAAGGCTGGTTTCCGTCTGTGCGGAAACGGTTTTGCTCATACATATACGAATATATTGTACTGTTTTATAAGAGAAACTGTATATCACCCAAAAGAACCATTTTGATGCAAAAAACGAAAAGAATACATATTATGGAAAACGAATCATCAGGGAAAATGCCGGCTGGGATTGCACAATCATTGTTCCGCCTGCTGCTTCTGTTCTCTGGCGCAGAGCAAGCAAACCGCCGCTTTCCGTAATCAGGCCCTTCGGAGACGAACCATTGTTGGTCAGCAAAGCCGTATTTCCGTCGATTTCAACAAAGACCGTATCACCGTTTGCATGTTTGACGGCATTCACCGCACATTCACGGATCGCATCGGCAAGCAGTTTCCGTGGTCCGTGATCAAGAGGCGGCTCCCCGGTCATTTTCACGGAAACGCCAATGCTCCCGGCCAGGGAGAGAGCAAGCTCCATCTCATCCTCCGTCTCATTCCCGGGCCTTTGAACTTCCCCGAGGAGGAAGCTGTTCATCTGTGCTGTGGCAAGATAAATCCGCTTGGCATCCGTATTTTCCGGATGGTTCAGGTAATGGCGTCCCATGAGCAGCACCTGTCCCAACTGGTTATGCAGAGCGATGCGCGCATCCATTTCCTCCTGCGTGGCAAACATATCACCGAAAAGATCAGATACAGCTTTCATGCGCTGCTGGATGTCTTTTAAGCGCTCATTCTTTTCCCGCAGCTCTTCTATTGCTTTGTACTGTGCAGTAACGTCCGTTGCGGTCAGCAAATCATATTGGTTTTCCTCTTCCGTCAGCTGATCCTGCGAAAAGCGCCATGTTTTTCCCTCTGATGTTCTGATCAGGGTTTCCTCATTCTGCTTTTCTGCATATGTCTCTATCATCTGCCTGAAACGAGACGCATCAGAGAGAACGCTGTCTGTCATCGTCCTGCAGATTGCATTCATTTGCATGTTGGAAAGCAGTATCGTGCCGTCCGGCGCGCTGATACAGAGCCCCTCCGGGAGAAGATCCACGGTTTCCCGAATGGCATCCGGTGTCAGATGGTTGCTGCGATACCGTTGATCATCCAGGATGAACAGGATCAGGAAAAGAAGCAAAACCGCCTCCACGCCGGCATACAGTCCCCAGGACAGTTCAAACAGATCAAGCTGAAAAGGCTGATATCGGGGATCGGGTTCCGAAAGATAAGCAAACCGGGCACAGTCCATCAGAATCATAAACAGGGAAAAACCGGCAAGAACGTTGATTCCCTTCAGGAAGATCTTCCCTTTGTTCCGTCGTGCCCGGATGCCGGTGATCAGCGTAATTAATCCTCCGATAACCAGAAAGAGAGAGGCAACCGTAATCAGATACCAGATCCCGGTATTTTTGGTGAGATACATCGCTCTCATGCGGCTTTCCCTCCGTTTCTTTTGCGAATGGTCAGGAAAACAGTATCTTCACTGATTTGTTTTTCCACAGGCAGGATCGTTTCCGGAATCGCCAGATCCTTCCCGGCGTCAACCGCTATGCGAATTCCGTCCTGCAAAATGGATACCGTCATTCTGTACATAAACGGCAGCCACGCTTCGATGACAGATTCAAACGTATCATACAAATCATGAATATCTGTCAGCGCGAAATCCGTCATCTCTTCTCCGACTGCTGCGGCATCAACATTGCAGCATTTCAGGAAGCGTGCGGATTCCTGCAGGGCCAGAAACAGTTCCCGATTCCGCCTGGGCAGGGTTGTTTCATCCAGAAGAAGCAGATTGCTCTTCCGTTTGCACCACGCATTCAGGACACAGCATTCGGCCAGGGCCTGCCTGAAATCATCTGATTCAGGCTCTGTTCCGTTTAATAATTCCGCGATTCTTTTTTGCCTGGGATACAGCGCGGCGGCAATCCGGTCGTATACCTGCTTCTGCACGTCCAGCCGTGCCTTTTTCTCCTTCAGTTCGTTTTCTGCCCGGACCAGACTGTTTTCCTCGCGGAGAATCTCGTTGGCCTCTTCCAGTCTCCGGGTTTCCCGGTGAAGCTCTGTTTCGTCTTCTGTCCAGAAAGCATAGCCGGCCCTGATTTCCATGCCGGACAAACGGATATCCTCCCGCGGATATACAGGCTGTTCCAGTGACGCCTGAAGATCCTCCCTGCGGGCATACACCTCCCGGTTGGTCCTGTAAACCGGAGAAAGGTTCCGGTCGGTAATCATCACGGGCCGCCCGAGTTGCTCAAAAAAGCCGATGTGGTTTTCATTGCTGGGAATCAGATGGTTCCGAATGCAGATTTCAAAGATGCCCAGCATGCCAAAGATATTGATTTCCTGTGTGCTGTAAGGCTGATGCACATGCAGCCAGTCCCAGACCAGCATATTCATGAGCAGCATAAAGAGCCACATCAGAGTCATCCCTGTCAGCAGGGCGATCCCCTTTGCGGGACGGCGGCCTGTTTTCCGAAACAGAAGACTAAGCCCGATGATAATCGTCAGGATTATCCATGCATACAGCAGATAGAAGCCGAGACCCTGCGAGTATTTCCCGGTAACGATCGTCAGCTCCGGAAAACCCGTTTTGGGGAAATATACCAGATAATGCAGATCGTTTGTCAGCACCATCAGCGACAGAAACACCGCGGGAATCATCAGCAGCCGTTCGTCCCATCCTTCTTTGTCGTAACCGCCCCGGCAGATCCGGATGCAGGACATAAGAAATAGTGCCGGATTCATCGCCTGCGGAATCCAGTATACATACCTGCTGAAACGGTTTATTTCCCGAGCGTCAACAGCATCCCCGACGATCCGGTTATTAAAAACCTGCACGGTCAGCAGGCAGAGCATCATAAGCCCCGCTGAAATCATGTATGTCCTGACACGTGTCGGCAGCAGCCGGGAGCGAACAGATTGTATCCAGAACAGGATCAGGCCGGCAAAAATGGTAAATCTTCCGCAAAACAGGAAGGAGTTCAGAAACAGATTCTCCGTCGGATCAAAATAATGGAAAAGACCGCCCAAAAGCAAAAAGCCGATAAACAGCCATGTCTTCCATTTGGTCCCATGCAGCCTCATTCCGGCATCTCCTCCCCATCAGGTTATTTGGCCTGAAAAGATACGTTCTTCGGCAGGCCTACTTTCTGCATCAGTTTTTTGTATTTTTTGATTGTTTTCTTTTCACAGCAGACCGTTGCTTCTTTGTTGATACCGGAAAATGCCTTTTTGCCGATTATCTTCAGCCCGCTGCCCAGGACCGTTATCGTTCTAAGTTCCGGGCAGTCTCTGAAGGCATCCTTGCCTATCGTACCCACGTTTTTTCCGATTGTCAGGGATGCCAGTTTCTTCAGGCCTTTGCAGGCGCTGTCTTTGATTTCGGTCACTTTATATTCCGTTTTCCCGAACACGACCGTGTCCCGGATCTTCAGGGAATCGGCTTTTTTCCAATCTGCCCGAACATATACAGCCGCTGTTTTATCCTGATTCAGTCGGTAGATCCCGTCCGGTGTGCTCAGGATCTCTCCGGCGGTCACAAA
This sequence comes from Clostridia bacterium, assembly GCA_017541105.1. Taxonomy (GTDB): domain Bacteria; phylum Bacillota; class Clostridia; order Christensenellales; family Aristaeellaceae; genus Aristaeella. The sequence goes on along the minus strand of JAFXZS010000019.1, from coordinate 71,186 downwards.
AGCATCGTCACGGACCGAAAGCCAGCTGCCGGAGGAATCATACCACTCATCATGAGTAGGCGAAAAATCCGTGACCCGTTTCCGGCTGCCTTTCAAAACCAGGTTCAGCAGCCGGGGGCATCCGCTGACATCCAGGCTTTGGATGCCGGTATTGATACAGGAAAGGCTGTACAGCGCCTTGTTCCGGCTGATGTCCAGCGAACTCAGGGGATTGCCGCTCCAGCTGCTGTTATATGCGCCTACCGTCAATCGTTCCAGAGCCGGATTTTTGCTCAGGTCCAGAGATGTTAGCTGGTTCCCGTCACAGGTCAGTTCCGTCAGGGCGGGGCAATGGCTTACATCCAGTGCAGTCAGGTAATTCTCGTCGCAGTAGAGGGTTGTAAGTTCCGTAAAAAACTCAAGCCCTTTCAGATCATGGATCTCCATGTATTTCACATCAATAACCGTTGCTTTTTCTGTTTCCTCCCTGCTCAGAATCCCATTCTGGTCTGCGTCGAACTGTTTAACATATTTACGGAACAATTCATCCGGGAAATTCGCTGTATTCAGTAAAATCCCGGGATCGTAATCTGCCGTAATCATCTTCACTGCCTGGTCGGCCGTAATTTTCCCAAAGCCGGCAGCAGACCAGCGGTTTACGCCGTTCTTTGTTTCAGGCGCATGCTTCCGGACCAGATCATTCAGGATTTCGCATTTGCTGATATCCAGTTTTTTCAGGCGGTTATGCTCGCAATGCAGCTCCGTCAGCATGGCATTTTGGCTCACATCCAAAGAGGTCAGCTGGTTATTGTCGCACCACAGCACAGACAGCGCGGTAAAAACCTCCACGCCTTTCAGACTGCGAATCTGCAAACCGCTGACACGGATCTCAGTAGCTTTTTCCGCCTCAACGCTGTAAATGATTCCATTACCGTCCAGATCAAACCGGCTCACATATTTGCGGAAACGGCCGTCCGGAAAAAACTCCGCATTCAGCATGATCTCGTTGCCGGTAATCACCCGGACAGACCGGTCGGCAAACAGGGCTTCCCATATATATTCGTCCTCTCCGGAACCTTGCGCATGCCACCAGCCATAACCGTATACCTTGTGTTTTCCGGCAATTCTTTCACATACAAGCTGCCTCAGGATTTCGCTTCTGCTGATATCCAGCTGATTCAGCCGATTGCCGGAACAGTTCAGCATATTCAGCTCGTTTGTATTGTTGATATTCAGCTTTGAAAGCTGATTTGATTCACAGGACAACTCCCGCAGATCAGGATGCTTGCTTACATCCAGCTGTTTCAGGGCGTTGCTGCCGCATCTCAGATAATTCAGCCTTGTATTACGGCTCACATCCAAAGTCTGCAGCTGATTGCCGCTGCAGTTCAGATAATCCAGCTGATCGTTCCTGCTCAGATCAAGCGCCTTCAGCAGATTGCCGCTGCAGTCCAGAGAGTGCAGCGCGGTGTTTTTACTTACATCCAGTGATGTGAACCGATTCCCGCTGCATTGCAGGTCATTCAAAGCAGTGTTCCTGTGAACGTCCAGTGCTTCCAGCTGGTTTTCCCCGCAGCACAGTCTGTACAGAACCGTATTCTTACTGACGTCCAATGACGTTAACCGGTTGCCGTCACAATGCAGATAAATCAAGGAGGTATTCTTATGGGAATCCAGTGCGGCCAGCAGATTGTTGCTGCAATCCAGGTGCTGCAGCGCAGTGTTGTGGCTGATATCCAGTTTGGTCAGTTGATTGTCATAGCAGTCCAGCTGATCCAGCACCGGATTCCGGCTGATATCCAGTGTTTTCAGCTGGTTTCCGGCGCATTGCAAAGAATTCAGCTTTCGGTTTCTGTTTACATTCAGCGATGTCAGCTGATTGTTTTTGCACCTCAGGTGAATCAGTTCCGTGTTATTGCTCAGATCCAGCGTTTTCAGCTGATTGTCGCTGCAGTCCAGCTTTGTCAGCGCCGTGTTTTTGCTCACATCCAGGGCTGTCAGCTGGTTATTTTCACAATACAATTCAGTCAGCGCCGTAAAGTATTCCAGGCCCTTCAGGTCGGAAATGGACCTGGATTGAAGATAAAGAGCGGTAACACGCGCCGTCTCATTCTCGCTGAGGCTGCCGTCCTTGTTTTTATCTGCCCTCTTCACAGCTTCCCGGAAATGCTCATCCGGAAAATTCGTTTCGTTAATCTTCACATCTGCAAGCGCTGCGGCGCACAGGATCACCAGCGCCAGGCAGATCACAAAACCGATTCCCTTTTTCACCTGGGCAGCCTCCGTTTCTGTTCCCTTTTTCAGGCACATCAGCCTTTATCATTAGAATACATCAGATCCGTATATAAGGGCAAGAAGAAAACAGCAAGGAGGAATGGCTGGACAAATCGGTTCGGGCTGTTATAGAATGATTATAATCTGCCATCGGAAAAACCCGGAGGAGAAACTTAAGATGGCTGCAGTCGCCAGCAGCATTTTGTTTGATGGAAGGACCTTCTTTGACTATAAAACGCCTGAATCGGGAGTGATCAGATGATACGGGAAATCGTACACGATCCGCTGCTGCTTGCGCAAAAATCCGAACCGGCAACGGAAGAAGACTGCCGGATCATCGCAGACCTGGCGGACACATTGAAAGCCAACCGGGAAAGATGTGTCGGTATGGCAGCCAACATGATCGGGGAAAGAAAATGCATCATTGCCTTTTACAACGGCCCGATCCTGATGATTATGGTCAATCCAAAGATCATAAAGAAAAGCGGAGAATACACCGCGGAGGAAGGCTGCCTCTCCCTGGCAGGAACAAAGCAGGCAAAGCGCTGGCAGGAGATCACTGTCAGCTACCGGAATGAATCCTTCCGGCCGCTTATTAACACCTTCCGCGGTTTCACCGCACAGATCATCCAGCATGAATGCGACCACTGCGAAGGGATACTGGTCTGATATGGATAAAAGAACAATGGGGACTGATACATCGTTTAATAGGCGTATCTGAAGAATATTGGGTTATTATTCAATAGGAGGGAGCATTTTTCAGCATGAAGAAAATGATGATAATTCTGGCTGCCATGATGCTGTTATGCACCGGAGCCGCTTTTGCGGGCGAACTGCCTGCTGCGGCAGATTCTTTTTGCTTTGAAACGTTCGGAGATGCTGTGGCATCCATGGAACAAGGGGACGTATTTACCGTGCAGGGCGGATATGCTGTTGCTGTGGTGACGCGGTACGGGCGCTGTTTCCGGGTGGTCGCGCCTTTTGATGAACACGCGGAGGAACTGTACACCGCTTCCCTTGAGGATGGGAATTATGCACACGACGAATTCCGGACGGTGTCCGATTATGTCAGCACACTGCCTGTTCAGTATACAGAGGAACTGATGGTAATCCCCTTTACACAGGACGAACTGGACGCCATGGCCGGAAAAACCATCGAGGAAGCAATGTCCGAACCGTTCGAACTCCGGATGTGCAATTATCCGGAAGATGCCGAAGCAGGAAAGGAAATTGTTTTCCCGATGGTAAAGGGATTCTGTAAATATGAGCTGGTCATCAATGAACCTTATGAGGTGTATCAGGAACGCCGTGCCGGCGATCGCTATGATCCCGTGACCATCATGAGCCTGAGAAACTATTCGGACCTGACCGTCCGGTGCGTGAGATACACCGGCATTTCTTCCTCCAATGCGCTGAACCTGAGTTATCAGGCGGATGGAACCGTAAAGCGTGATAATGATCCGTTTCCTGAAGATTACGACTTTGCTTTGATGGAAGAGATTGCCAATGATCTGACTGAAGCCTGGAAAGGCATGGAACCGGATCAGGAAGCAAAAGAGGCCATGATCACGGAGCTCACCGCCAGGCACCCTGAAGCTGCGGAAATGATCCGGCAGATCGTGGGAAGCTTTCACTGATCATTCGGCAGCAGGGGATCCGGTATCAGTCCGGGCTTCCGGTTTCCCTTAACCGATGCAGTTCTTCAGTCGTCAGGATCCTTTTACCGTAGCCCATATCCTTGGAATGCATCATAGCGACGAGCTTGTAGGTGCTTTCTACAGCATTTCCCTGGAGGTCAATAACCTGCCATCTTGTTTCTTCGTTTTCCTCATCTCCGGTATCGTAGATATAGCCGCCGGAGATTTTTTCCATTTCCTGGTCTGTAAGATCTTTCTCTTACCCGAAATCCCCTCTGCAGTCAACAACAGCCTGGTACGTTAACCCTGGATTTTCCGGACAGGCGCTGATCCTTTCATGCAATTTACGCGTATCCTTCCTTAAACCTGTGAAACCCTGATTCTCAAGGTTTGAGCAGAGCAAGGCGGGGTGGATCCGAACCGGGCCATTTCTGAAAAGGCTTCCCGTGAACGCAGACTGTATTTATTTTGGCGGCAAAGTGTTGTATAATACAAAATAACAATGAATACCGGTATAATCAAAGAGGGGGATCGGATAATGACAATAACCAAAGAACTGAATGGAACTGAGCTGAAAATCGCTCTGGAAGGACGTCTGGATACCATGACCGCTCCCGAGCTGGAAGCGGAATTGAATCAGAACCTGGAAAACGTGGAAACCCTGATATTGGATCTGAGCAAGCTGGACTACATCTCTTCCGCCGGCCTGCGTGTCCTGCTGGCTGCCCATAAAAGGATGAGCGCAAAGGGCAGGATGAAGGTGCTGCATGTCAATGAGAGCATATCGGAAGTTTTTGATGTGACCGGTTTTTCGGATATCCTGATGATTGAATAAGGAGCTGTTGGCATGAAAACAGACGTGATCACGATTTCCAGCGAAGGAAACAATATGGATGCAGCGCTTGCGCAGATTGATAAAATCAGCACCTATAAGGGCCTTTCTCCCAAAGATACCATAACCCTGAGGCTGCTGACCGAAGAAGTCCTTGCGATGATGCGCGCAATTGCCGGGGATGTAAACGGTGAATTCTGGCTCGAGGACCAGGACGGTGTATACGAATTGCATCTCCTTGTAAGGACTTTGGTGGATGAAAAAATACGCGGGCAGTTGCTTGCAGCGTCTTCCAGCGGAAAGAATGAAGCCGCCCGCGGATTCATGGGCAAGATTCGCTCGTTCTTTGAATCTTCTTCTGAAGTGCCAATGTTTTCTGCAGGCTTTGTGGGTGGTTCACCGCAGATGTATGGAAGCTACACCTGGTCGATGGGGGATTACAGAGATCAGCTGCGCCAGCGTCATGAACTGGATCAGAGAAACAGTCAGGAAGAATGGGACGAACTTGAAAAGTCCGTCGTTGCGAACCTGGCGGATGATGTAAAAGTCAGCATCCGCGGACGCAATGTGGAAATGATCATCATCAAAAAACTTGCATAATGGCTGTACACCCTGTGTATGGGTTAACCAAAATTCGTAAAAATACGCGGATTGGGTGAGGTTTGCTGCATGTATATTATGGATGACGGAATCAAACTGAACGCAAAGCTGGACATGCCCGGCGGGCACAGTGAAAAATGTCCGCTGGTCATAGTGATCCATGGTTTCACAGGGCATATGGAAGAAAGGCATATCACAGCCGTATCCGGAACTCTGAATGAGATCGGCTTCGCCACGCTGCGCGTGGATATGTACGGCCACGGAAACAGCGGCGGAGAGTTTCAGAATCACACCTTGTTCAAATGGCTGACAAATGCCCTTACCGTCATTGACTATGCCAGAAATCTTGATTTTGTCACCGATCTGTATCTGTGCGGGCACTCGCAGGGCGGAATGACCGTCATGCTGGCCGGCGCAATGAAACAGGATGTGATCAAAGGGCTGATTCCGCTGTCCCCCGCGTGGATGATTCCGGAAGCAGCAAGGAACGGAAGCCTGCTGGGCGAGGTTTTTGATCCGGATCATGTCCCGGATGTACTTGCCGCCTGGGATGGACGCACCCTGAACGGCAATTATGTGCGCGTTGCCCAGACGATCCGTGTCGAGGAAGCAATTGACCGTTATGCCGGGCCTGTGCTGATCGTCCACGGGGATCAGGACGAAGCCGTACCGGTAGAATACGCAGTCAAGGCAGCAGAAAGATACAAAGACTGCAAACTGGTCCTGATTCCCGGCGATACGCATTGCTATGATCACCACCTGGACCAGGTTCTGGACGCTGTCAGGCAGTGGATGCAGGAACTTACTTGACCGTCGCTTTTTTGGACATTCCCGCTCCCGTCAGAATGCTCTCATACAGTTCCTTCAATCCCTTCGGGCAGGTCACGCTCAGCTTTTTGAACGTTTTCCCGAAGGCACTCTCCCGAAACACGGGAAAAACACGTGGAAACACGGGGACGGTTCTTTTCGTTTCTCGAAACACGGGGACGGTTCTTTTCGTTTCGTTTTCATGTCTCTCGTTTCGCTATTTCGGATTAGCTGTGCTTCTGAAACGAAAAACACCGTCCCGCCGTTTCGCACTTCAATAAATCATGCGTTTCCCGCCTCCCGGCCGTGATCCTCAAAGAAAAACTCATTGCGGTTGTAGCCGGTCGTGGTAATACTGGCTTTGCGGTCCGGAACTTCCATTACTTTGGTGATAAAGTACTGGCGGTAATTCTCGACCCGCATATTCTCGTCCATGATATTGAATATGACGCCGGAATCCCGCAGAATGACCCTTGTGCCCGCTTCCTCCAGCATGATCGTCAGCTCCGCGGTAACAGGCTTGCAGCCTGAAAGATTCTTCTCATAAATCAGCATCATCAGGTCATCGACCAGGATACAGATCATCATCTGTATCCTGGGTGAAACACCGTTTTCCCGCAGAAGCCGTCCAGCCGTTTTCGAAAGCTCCGCCGCAGAGGTTTCATTGACCTCCGTGTCATAGATGTAGATCCTGTCCACGCCCTCCGTGGGGATCAGATATGGGAATTTCTTCTTCCCATAGCGCAGCAGGATCACACCGGAGGCGGTCAGCGCGGAAAGAACCGGCGCCAGGGCCAGACCGATCCATAGGCCGTTCGCGTCATGCAGGAGTACCGCCCCGGCGCATGCCAGAGCGACCGGAAGCAGGTAATCCTTGAGCACACCGATCAGCAGCGCGAGCATCCTTTTTTCAAGAAGAAAATAATAGTTAAAGAAGAGGCAGAGGATCGACTGGACTGCCATCGTTGTGCTGAGGATCCGAAAAGCCGAAACGCATGCGGGCGCCAGTCGTCCGTCGATTCCGAAGGCGCCGGCCAGAAGCTTTGCCGATGCCAGCGAAAGGACTGTCACGATGGCGCCGGCATATACCATGATCCGGGTCACCATTTTCATCAGGCTGCGCATTGCTTTTGTGTTGTTCTCCCCGCGCAGCGTACCGATCAGCGACTGCACGGCAGCGGAGAGGCCGGCAAAAACCGTCGATATTTCCAGATACCTTTCCGCCACGATCATTTGGGCGAGAACAGACGGCTCGAACCGAGCAAGTACAAATGCGTTCAGCGTTGCCGCCATCAGTCCGGTCAGAGCAAAATACGATGCGCGGACGATACCGCTGCGGATGATTTCTGCGCAGTCCCTCATGCTCCAGTGCTTCACAAACCTGACAGTGCTTTTCTTTCCGAAAAACCATGTGGATATGATCGCAAGAAACAGCACCTTTCCCAGAAGCGACGCGTAAGCGATGCCCTTTACGCCCCAGAGGCGGGAAAACAGGATGGAAAGGGCTATGTTGGAGATGATCTGAAAAACATTGGCAAAGGCGGACAGATTCTCGCCGCCGTCGGCGATGGCCGTATTATCCAGAAGCGCCATAACAGGGTCCAGCACAAAGCAGAATACGATGACGCTATAGTAATCCTGCACATACGGAAGCATATCCGCCTGCACGGCATACCGCTCGATGATCGCGTCCTTCAGGGCAAGGAACACGAACAAAAAAAGCACCCCAAGCGACAGTCCAAGCAGAATGCCCTGGCTGAAATACTCATTCGCCCGCTTCCTGTCAAATCGGCCGATATAATAGGAATACTTCGGCACGGTGCCGGAATTGATAACCGACATCAGGAAAGTCGATATGCCAACCAAAGGCGCCACCAAACCGACGGCGGACAGCGCGGCTGTGCCGATCATATTGCCCGCCACAAGCGTATCGGTAAGCGTCACGATATAGGCGACAGCTTCCACAATGATCGACGCCCGCAGGATCGAGATATACTTTCTGCCCAGAAAGCTGTTTTTCGTTTTCTTCATCATTTTTCAAGCCTTGAAACACGGGGACTGAAACACGGGGACGGTTCTTTTCGTTTCGTTTTCATGTCACTCGTTTCGCTATTTCGGATCAGCTGTGCTTCTGAAACGAAAAACACCGTCCCGCCGTTTCGAGTTGATAATTCTCAGACTGAGCATGTTTGGCGACCAGTCTTTGGGAATACTGATAAACTTTCCGGATGAATCCGCGGATTGTTTCGTCAGACGGCTTTGCCGGAATTGAATTTCACGGATTCAGGAGATAATCAGAGCTATCTGGAATTCACGCATAAAAAAGCACCGAAAGCAGTCAATCGCAACCAGCTGTTTCCATTTGAATCAATCAGTAGTTTCACAAAGTCTCTCCTTCTTGACGTCGTCCAGTGTCAACTCGCATCCGGCAATCCCTTTCAGATTTCTGAAGGAGACAATATTGGGAGCCTCCTCTTCGATGGGTGTAATGACCACACGAAACACTGAACCGGACACTGTAGGCGGAATATTCAGATTTCGCAACGCTTCCCTGCTTGCTCTTGTAGTGAAGGTCATGATCATCGCCTTCCGGATTTATTTCATTCATCTTTCTCATTGCTGATTCATGGTGTTTTATATACCGGTCAATCAGCAGAATTATCTTTTTGCAGTCGGATTACAGCAAATCCCTTTTCATAAATCGATCTGTATTATCTTATCACGAAAGCGCCCAATTATCAATGATTTGAGAGCTTTCCCATGGGTACGAAGGGAACAGAACGATGGGGACGCACCAATCGTTCCCTGTTTTTCAGGCGATCTTATCATCCGCGTGAGAGCCTGTCGAACCAAAGCGGAAACCTTTGACGCCCTGCCGGCAGGCAGGACAAACGGAGGGCTTCCCGGATGCAGCGCACCCGGAAAGAGGATTCCATACAGGCTCCGGGGTGAAAAGGGAACAAACGCCTTTCAGTTTTCGTCCGCGTCCCCATACGATTTCTCCCAGACGTCGTAGTACGTCAGCAGCGGCATTTCTGTCAGCAGGCACATCAGGATAAACGCCTCGTACGGGTTCGCTGGATAAACGGACTGCATGCTGCATCCGGCCAGCACGTCATTGATCCGGTCGATATAGATCAGGCAGCGTTTTCTGGGATCCTCGTCCTCCAGCTGGGAACAGACCAGAAACTCCAGGGTAATCAGGTCGTGCCGTTCAACCTCCAGTTCCCCTTTGAGCAGCGAATCCAGCCGCTGACGGGTGATCCTTTTTTGCCGGAACTGGCGGTTCAGAAGGGAATTGCTCATTCTCATCCGGTTACCGCCGGATGTCATCGGGATTCCGTCACAGAGCATCTTTTCAATATCGGAAGGCCTGATATCCTCCGGCTTCCAGATCCGCTTCCCGCCCCCCGTATCGCATTCTTCCTGATACAGGCCGGCAACCAGTTCCTGGCTTTCACGGTAAACCTTCCCGAATGCCTGCATCCGCTTGTTCTTCGCCTGATCGTTTCCCCGCTTTCCCAGTTCCGCGATTCTGTCCGCCAATGCCTTCTCTTCCGCGCTTTCCGGCGCGGCCCCGGCGCTCAGGATGCTGACAGCTTTCGCGTAGGGAAGATTTTTCGAATAGCAGTATCGGAAAACGCATTCCCGGGGGTCCCTGTCGTCAAAATCGCTTTCCTTGATTACCTTGCTCAGGAATTCGCTGACATCCGCCGCGCTCATACGCAGGCCGAATCCCAGGGCAAAAACCGTCTGCCGGCTCACACTGTCCTGGTCCAGCCACCGTTTCACCATTGCCCGGCGTTTCACCGTCGTGGGAATCAGCGAAACCGGCGCCCGGTTCTGGTCAAAGGAATCCAGGATGATTTCCGTGTATGTCTCGTCCGTGACTTTGGAAAAAGGTTCCTTCAGGCCGGCCCGTTCATAGATATAACGCTTCAGATAGTCCCGGAAAACGACGATCTCCATCTCGTTCAGCAGGAAATCATAGATGGCATCCACATCCATATCCTCAAAGTCTTTCGATGTGACGACGCGGCTGATCCCCTGCATGGCTTTCCGTGTAAAGTCAAAGTCCCGCACTGTCCGGGAAAAATCAAGATTCCAGATGGATTGCGCCATATTGCCCTCCGGGTCTGCTTCCTTTTTCAGTCAGCACAGGACGATCAGTCTGCCTTCATCATCTTAAGGCAATTTTCATAGCCTTCCCGCGCACCCTCGATTCCTCCGTCGGCAGCCATCTGATAATACTCTGCCGCAATTCCATAGTTTTGTTCCACAACGATCCCGTCTTCATAAAAATATCCCAGATTGTAACATGCGTATAAATTTCCGTTTTGCGCCGCCTGCTGATACCAGTACAGCGCTTCCTCATCGTTTTGTTTGACGCCGTATCCGCTTCTGTAAATACGTCCCAGATTATTCATCGCATCAGCAAATCCCTGTTCTGCGGCTCGCAGGAACCATTCCCTGGCTTTCACATAGTCCTGTTCCACACCGTCGCCATACAAGTGGCACAAGCCAAGATAATTCTGCGATTCCGCGTCTCCCTGTTCGGCGGCCAGGCGGAACATTTCCGCGGATTTTGCCGGATTCACTTCCACACCGTTGCCTTCTCTGTACATAAGTCCCAGATTGAACTGCGCGTTTACATTTCCCTGTTCCGCAGACAGGAAAAACAGTTCCTCTGCCTTTGCCGGATCCCTGGACACGCCGATACCGTTCAGGTAAAGGTATCCGAGTTGATTCTGCGCGTCTGCGTTTCCCATGTCCGCTGCCTGTGTGAACAGATCCGCCGCCTTCGCTGAATCCTGTTCCACACCGTTTCCGTTATAATAAGCCACCCCCTGTGCATACAGTTCATCGGCACCGGCAGGCTCGGTGCTGTCAGCTTGAGTGCTGCCAGCTTGTATGCCGGCAGCTTCATTGCCCTTCTGTTCCAGTAAATGATTCACCCCAAAAAGAATGACAGCCGCAATACCGGCGATCAGCAGGATCACCGCGGCGCATAAGGGCAGGATCCGTTTTTTCTTTGGTTTTTCGGACGCTGTGTTCTGCGGCTGCAGTAATTCCTTCAATGCCCGCAGCATGGCTTCGGGCGTATCGAATCGGTCCTTCGGTTCAAATTCACACGCCATTAATATTACTTTTGCCATATCCTCATCAGCGTCTGCCGGCGCCGGCAGTTTCTCTCCTTTCATCCGCAGGCTCATCGCCTGTTCCCGGTCCTGGTAAGTGATAATCTGTTTATCCGTGTCAATGAAAGGATCCCGGTTTTTATTCATCAGTTTGTACAGGATGATCCCGGTTGAATACAGATCCGCGCGGGTATCATACGGTTTCCCCGCAAACACTTCCGGCGCCATGTAGCCGAACGTCCCCTTGGAAGAATATGAACTGACCGTCCGGTCCATCACCTTCGCGATACCGAAATCTCCCAGCTTAAACTCTCCGCTTTCCGTGACAAACAGATTCTCCGGTTTGATGTCCCTGTGCAGGATGCCGTTTCCGGCGCAGATGCCCAGGGCTTCGCACAGCGAGATTCCCAGGCGGATGGTTTCTTCCCGTGTAAAGGGATGCGTCATCGCGTAGTCGTCGAAAGGCTGAAGATATTCCATCCGGATATAAATCCGCCAACCGAGTTCATCCTGCATTTCTTCCACCAGGTGATCCTGAATGGAAACAATATGGGTATGCCCCTGCAGCCGGTACATCACCCGGATCTCATTGACGTATCCGTCCACGATCTCCTTCAGGTTCCTGCGCAGTTCTTCCTCTGACCGGAATTCCCGCCGCAATGAAAGAAGCTCCGTTTTCTCAGACGGGACCTGCACCACCTTAATCGCGCTGACCGCTGTAACGCCGCCGTTGTCTTTTTCTGCCCGGTATACCCGGCCGTAGGCTCCCTCGCCGATTTCCTCAGTAATGTGCCAGTCATGCCAGGCCTGGGGCAGTTTCAGATCATTCATGTCTGTGCTCCTGTTTCCCGCAACAATCACAGAGAAAGCAGCTTTCCGCTGTCAATGGTTCAGAATGTGACCTTTGCCGGAATCAAATATGGTTTTGAAAGATCACAAAATCCTAGCATAAAACGCGGATCTGCGCAAGGGCACAGCCGGACCGGTGCATGTGCCTGCCCGATTAATAATACCTTTCCGCTTTGTAAGTGCCGGCTTTCGCAGTCGGGTCGAAGCGGACAGTTTTCCCGTCCAGGATCATCACAACCCAGGCATGGCGCTTCCCGTCCGCTTCACCAATGGCCAGCTTTGCGGGGATGCCCATGCAGCGCAGCATGGCGCATAACAGCGCGCTCTTATCCTGGCAGATCCCTTTCTTTGTTTCCCATGTTCCCGCGATATCCGGGAGGATCCCCTTGAGGCCGTTTGCCTGAATCTGATTGGCTTTAATCCAGTCGTAATCAAAATGATCACGGACATACTGGCAAATCGTTTCCGCAATTTCCTTCCTGTCTGCCAGGCCTTCACAGAGCTCCTGCGCTTTCTGAACCAGGAGATCATCGGAACTGTAGCTGACGTACTGATTCGGATACAGGAAGCAGCTTGTTTCATCCTTCATGGCGCAGCTCAGGGTAACGGTTCCCGCTTTGACGCACCGGCTGCTTCCCCTGTTCTGCGCGATCCAGAGCGTAAACCGGTAGTTTCCGCTGCCCATCTGAAGCGGGATCGTCTCAGGCTTTCCCTCTCCGTTGATCTCATAATGGAGCGAATCTGTTCCGCGGTCCACAACAAGCTGCATCCTTCTGTCGGTTTTCTCCGCCCGGACCATCACATAGCCCTGTTCCATATGGGAATAATCGATTGTCAGCATATCGTCGGTACGGATCCTGTTTCCCGCTTCCGGGTAATGTGAAACCGTCCCCCTTTCCGTTTTGTCTGCCAGGGCCCGGTCTGCCGGAATGCCGGCAGCCCGGACTGCCAGCACCGTCAGTATCAATATGCCAATCAACTGCCTGGTTTTCTTCATGGGAAATTCCTCGCTTTCCGGATCTGCTCGGAGGGCGGAAGCCTGAAGCCGCTCAGTCTTCATCCCGTCCCCCTGCGCAGCCAGATTACCGCTGCGGTTTTTTCCCGTGTAAAACCGATGTTCCCGTCCGAAACGGCAGCTGAAAAAAAACAGCCATACGGATCATCGTCCGTATGGCCGTATCAAAACCGGTTATTGCCGTTTCCCGATATGATGCTGACAGTTATCTGCTGATATAATCACCAAGTTCGATTCCCAGCTTTATGCTCAACTGAGTGAGCGTCAGGGCAACATCCGTATCGACGGCATCCTTTACCTGATGATAATAACTGTAAGTCTCTGCATCCAGCATATAATCACCGATTTGCCTCACCTGTGCAGTCAGATTGCCCAGATCGTAGTATACCTGATAAGCTTCCCGGAGCGTTTCAGGATCATTCATATCCCCGTTCAGGGCATCCCATGCTTTCTGATAAGTATCCACAAATTTATCCAGCAGCTCCCGAACCTCTTTCGAGTACGTTCCCTGATTGAAGTATTCTTTGGAGGCGATGACCGCTTCAAACTCTTTGCCGTAGAGATATTCCGCGTCTTCGCTGTAACTGTAGTACACATATGTGAGATCTCCGGTTATCACGTCATAGTAGCTGTTCAGCTGTTCCGTTGTCTGCAATGTTTTGCCGTTGATTGTCTGGTTCCTGCTGTATACCTGTGTTACGCACCATGGTGCTTCCACCGGATGGGAGATAATGAGAACGGAATCCGACACTCCCATGTTTTGCAGAATCCGTCGCATAGCATCCTCTCCGCTGTTGTAGCTGCTGTTGAATTCACGCCCGGATAAGCCAAGATGCACAGACCAGAACTTCATGTACGCCTTCGGAGTGTTTTCATCCATTTCCCAGCACCAGATGGTGCTGTCCCCTTCCATCCGGACTGCGTACGCGGGAAGCCAGAAGCTGAACCCGCCCACCGGCACGCATTGATCCCGGCTGTAAGTTGTTCTCTCAACCTTCACGGAAGCCCGGCTGGCCTTTTCCGCCAGCGGGACAAAAGTCAGGCCGTTTTGCGTTGCATATCGATGCGCAACCGATCCTTCAATCCCGTATATTACCGGTTTTGTCTGATTGTTGACGGGCACCGCATACTGCGACAGGCAGATCAGGTTATCCCGCGCGATCACTTCCTTCAGCGCGTTGCAGTCCGCCAGCGGCGTATAGTTCAAAATGCCGGTCATTCCTCTCCCCAGATCCACCGTCTGAAGGTTTTTGCATCCTTTCAGCGCATAGTTCCCGACAAGATATACCGAATCGGGGATCGTAAAGGATACCAGGGCATTGCACTTTTCAAACGCGTACTTTCCTATCACGCGAAGCCCGTCAGGCAGGTTGATTTCTTCTATGTTGTTGCAGCCGGCGAAAGCATAATCACCGATCTCGGTTACCCCTTCAGGAATATAAACCGACAGGAGGGCTTTATTATTGATGAAGGCCTCCGGACCGATGACGGTCACTTCGCCGGGAATGGTCAGCTGCGCAGCGTCACCCACATATTTGAGCAGAACATTTCCATCGATGACGAAACCGTCTGAATCAGCAGGCGTTCCGTCTGTCCCGTCCGAAGAGCCGCTCTGTGTTTCCGTTACGTTTGCTTCGCCGTAAACCTCCAGATTTTCCGGAACCTCCACACCAAATAAGTTGGAAAGGCCGGGATAGTATTCCATCCTGTCAGGAAGATAAAGCTTTTCCATATTCCAGCAACTGCTGAACGCATACAGTCCGATGCTGCTGACGGTATCCGGCAGATGCACTTCCCGCAGTCCGAAACAGTTCATGAAAGCATACGGACTGATTTTCTCGATGCCCGGTTCAACGGTTATGCTGGTCATTTGATTGACCCGGCCATTCTCATCATAGAAGGCAAACGGGGCAATCGCCGTAACGCGGCAGCTTCCGAAATACGCCGGAACAGTAACGGATTCGTCCGATCCGAGGTATTGCTGCAGCACAGCCGTTCCGTCACTGTACCCGATATAGCGGTAATCCCCGTATACGCCGAGATGAAAAGCTGCTCCTTCGTTTGCTGCGTCAGCGTCAGCCGCCGCTGTCTGCTTCTGTTCCTCCGCCGCCGCAATACAATAATCGTACCCTTCCTGCGCCGGTTGGTAACCTTGTTCAGCTGCCGTCCGATAGAAATCCGCGGCTGTTTCATAGTTCTGTTCCACGCCCAGGCCGTTCTCATACAGACATCCAAGGTTGTAATACGCGAGGAAATAGTCCTTTTCCGCAGCCAGATAAAAGAACTCCGCCGCTTTGGTGTAATCCTGTTCAACTCCGCACCCGTTCAGATAGATATAGCCAAGATTGTTGTATCCGTAAGGATTCCCCTGCTCAGCCGCCATGAAAAACAGCCCGGCGGCTTCTGCGTAGTCCTGCTCCACGCCGTCCCCGTACAGATAAAGGAGGCCCAGATTGTTTTGCGCGTCGGCGTTTCCAAGCTCCGCGGCCCGGCGGTAGAATTCCGCGGCCTTTGCGTAATCCTGCTCCACGCCGTCGCCATAGTAATACGCGAGTCCCTGAGAATATAACTCCTCATCACTCTCAGCCATACCAACATGGTTCATTCCAAGCATCAGAACAAAAGCCATGACAGAAGAGAAGAAGACCATCATTCCTTTTTTCATCGTATTTTCCCTCCGGGATACTTACTTACTGCATAAGCGGAATTCAGCCGCCTGAAATCCGCTTCGCGCCGCAAGACTACCATATGTTTCACCGGCCCTGTAAAACGGATGTTCCTGCCGGATCAGACGGCGCAACAGCAGTGCCCTGTTAAAAGTCCGGGAAACCGCATCACTCCGAAACGGCCATGCCATAGGCGAACAGCCTTTTCAGATCGGTCCAGGCCATGTTTCTCCATCGTCCGCCCATGACGGCCGCGATCAGGGTGACGCCGTTCTCCTGATAGGCGCCGACATAACAGAATCCTGCGGTGGAAGTGTATCCGCTCTTGATTCCGGCCGCGTGCGGAATATAGTATTCGGAATCGGCATCAAAGATTTCCCATTTCACATTAACAACCAGGCTGTCCCGCTTTTCCGTGGCCGGAAGGGTATATTTCAGGCAGGTCACGATTTGCCTGAAGAGCGGCTGCGTCATTCCGTTACGTGCGGCTTTCACCAGATCCCGCGCGGTGGTGTAATGCCCTTCCTGCGTATAGCCATGGGCATTGACGAAGTGGGAGTTATCCATTCCCAGCTCCGCCGCGGCCTGATTCATCTGTTCCGCGAAGGCTTCCGCACTGCCTGCGCAAAGGACTGCCACCGCATTCGCGGCGTCGTTTCCCGAGCGGATGATCATTCCATAGAGCAGGTCCTGCATGGTCATGGTTTCCCCGGGAACAACCGGAACCAGGGTGCTGTCCGCCGGCACGTCCGCCGCCGCATCCGGGATTACGACAGTCTGTTCCGGATCACACAGGGAAAGCGCTGTCAGCAGCGTCATGATCTTGGTTGTGCTGGCAGGTTCCGCCGGGCTGTCCGCGTCTTTTTCAAAGAGCGTTTCCCCGGTCACCGCATTGATCAGGCAGGCGTGCTTTGCATAAAGGAAGGTCTCTTTCAGGTTTTCCGGATGCCCGTCATCGAAACAGACCGGCGCCTCAAAACCGTATACGCTCAAATCGCTCATCAGAAGCGCATATTCATCGGAGGAAAGCCTGCCATCACGCCGGATCCGGCCGGGAAGGAGTTTCTCCATCTGTTCTTCGAAGGCGATGACGGCGGCTTCCGTGTTTGCGCCGTACAACCCGTCCGCGCTGTCCCAAAGCAGGTTCAGGCCAATCAGTTTCTTCTGTGCTTCAAGCACCCGGGATCCCCAGCTTCCTTTGAGCAGCGTACGGAGCAGCTCCGTGTTTTTTTCGTCCATGATCTGCTCTGCCGTTTCCGCGTCTGTCAGGCTGCCCGGGATGATGCCGTCCCCCTGATCCGTCAGCAAGGTCTGCGCCAGCAGAACGGCCGAACAGGTTTTCGGCCCCATGATCCCGTCTGCTTCCCCGATCTCATACCCCAGGGCAAGCAAACGTTTCTGCAGTTCCGCCGCATCGATTTCCTCCGCTTTCGCCGGCAGCAGCGCCAGCGGCAGGCAGAGGGCCAGCAGGGTGCACAAAAGTCTACGGAATTGATCTTTCACAGTTATCACAACCTGTTTACCCGTTTTCGCGCCGTTGTCAGCTCCCAAATCTTTCATAAGCCAGCAGGCTTTCGGGATCAATATACCAGAGTCCGTCCGCTGCCTTTCTTCGTATACATATCCGGCCTTCCGGCAGCCGGGAGCCGCTGAGTGCCGGCGTGGTTTGGAGTTATTCGTCATAGAAAGCGCGGGCCGCGGGGCAGAGGCGGAGGATGTCCTCTTTGGATACGAGATGGAGGCCGGCGTCGGAGAAGCGGGGAACAGTGATGGCTGAGATGAGGGTGCCTGTGTCAGCGGTGCCGATGGGTTTGGCGGCAAAGGCGACGCCCTGCTTCAGGTAGACGCACAGCTCCGCTCCTTCGGAGGCGCCGAAGCGGCGGACATCCAGGTTGCCTTCCGGGTCGATAATCCAGGCCTCCAGGTCGCGGCCGGCGTGATACACCCAGTATTCGTCACAGTCCAGGGTATGGAACTGGGTGGGAACGTTGGGGCGGAAATAATAGTAGGACTGGCCGGAGGAGGCACGTCCGGGGCCGGGGAAGGGATAGTGGTTCTCCCTGACCAGGCCGCCTTCCTCCTGCAGGGACATATGCAGGTTTTCCGCCAGTTTTTCCGCTTCCAGGTAATCTCTCTTCATGGTCCTTTCTCCTTTACAGCAGGTTGTTCATGGACAGCTTCCGGAATGTCGCCCCGCGCAGGTATTCCCGGCAGGGATGGATGCACAGGTTTTTTTCGGGATCGCCGTCCCGGTTCAGGCCGTTGATCTCAAACCATTCCCGCATGAGGGCCCATTCGTCCAGCTGCACGGGGGCATCTTTGTCCCCGAGCAGGTACAGGCCGTTCGGAAGGTTTCCGGAATCGATGACCGCCGCGGCACACAGGGCCATCTCGGCGAAGATCAGATCGATCATCCGGTCGGTCAGGCTGACGGAACCCTCCCGGCAGAAGTTGAGCGGCATGCCGCCGGCGATGAGCCAGAAGGTCTTCTGCCTGCCGCCTTTTGATACCGCGTATTTCTCGTAGTACGGGCCGGTCTCCTCCCGGGCGAAGGTGAAGCCGGAATCCCCGGGATCCCGGATCAGGTCCAGGATGTCCCGGAATTCGATATCCTTGGAGGAACCGCTGGAAAGGAGGATGCCGTCGGCGTCACTCCGGAAGTATTCCTCCAGTTCCCGGGTGCCGAAAGACTTGTTTCCGGTCATGGCGATGATGATCTGGCCCGAGCGGAAGACATCCGCGGTAAGGGCGCCGCAGGCGGGATAGCCCTCCCGCGCCGCCGCTTCGCGGATCACTTCGTCCGTATCGCAGACGGTGATGCGGCAGCGGTAGCTTTCCAGCTTTCTGACCACCGCCAGGCCAAAGATGCCGTAGCCTACGACACATACGTCCGTATAGTTGAGGAAGTGGTCCGTATGGGCGAGGATGGTGCTGAGCTCCTCCACGATGCGCTGTCCGATGAACACGGACTCCAGGCACATCTTGATCTCGGAGCGGGCGATGCTGACGGAGGGATAATTGTAGTGGGTGCGGCTGCTGAGGATGCGGGTGCCGGAGGTGGTCTGCTCCACGGAGCCGATGATATTGCCCCGCAGCTCCGGCCAGATCTCCTCCAGGTTGTCTATGGTGGCAGGATGGTAGCCGCCGTCCTCGATAATGAAGAGCTTCCGGCCGGCCCGGATCTCCGGCAGAACATCCCTGGCGACGGCGACGGTGATCAGCATATCCATGGAATCGACAAAGCTGTAGGCGCGGATCCGCAGGGGCACCTCGCTGCGCTGGAGGGAGAAGGTTTTGTTCCGGTTGTGTACGGCGTAATAGTAAACGCCGCCGGCAAAGGGTTTCCGGTCCTCCCGGGTGCTGGAGGCATAGGAGGCGCCGACCTGGATCACTTTCCCGAAAAGCCCGGCGAGCGCGGCGGAGAAGCAGTAGGAATTCTTCAGATCGTGGTTGATGTTGAGCAGCACCACGTTCTCATACTTCTTCCCTCCGGAACAGGCCCTGCGGAGGATCGGCATGGAATCAGACATACAAACCTCCTGGTTCAAAGGATCTTCACCCGGATCCTCTTGCGGTAAAGGAACAGTGCGAGGACAGCGGTAAGGATATCCGCGGCAGGCTGGGCGGAGATCACGCCGGTATAGCCCAGGAGCGCGGACAGGATGGTGATGGCGGCAAGGAAGATGATCCCCTGCCGGGTCACGGACAGGATGAAGGAGACCCGGGCGTCGCCTACGGAGATGGCCAGGCTGAAGAGGACCAGGACGAGCGCCAGGAAGACCGTGGCAACATACTGAACGCGCATCATGGCGCTGCCCATGGAGACGATCTCTGCGTTGGAGATGAACAGGGACATGATCTGCGGCGCAAAGATCTCGATGATAAGCGTCAGCACGGCAGCCACCGCGAGGCAGACCTTTGTGCCGTAAGTGAGGATCTCCCGCATCTTTGGCCTGTCCTCCGCTCCGTAAGCGCAGCCCAGCAGCGGCTGGGCGCCTAGGGCAAAGCCGAGGAGCAGGAGATAGGAGATCAGGGAGACCTTCTGGACGATGCCCATGGCGGAGACCGCCAGGACGGAGTAACGGACGAGATACAGGTTCGTAACGACCAGCATAAGGGTCTGGACGGCATTGGTGAGCGAAGCGGAGAAGCCGACGGAAAGAAGCTGGCGGACGCTGCCGCCGTCCAGGCGGACGTGGTTCGGGGAGATGGAGAGGATCTCGCTCCCGCGCACGCCGATCCACAGGCAGGCAACAGCCTCAATGGTCATGCCGATGAAGGTGGAGAGGGACGCGCCGGCGGCGCCCATGTTCAAGGCGAAGATGAAGACCGGGTCCAGGATGATGTTCACCACGGTGCCCAGCAGGACGGCAAACATCGCTTCCTTCGCCTTGCCGACGGAGCGCAGGATGTTCAGGAAGACCGGATAGACCAGCACAGCCGGGGCAGCCATGACGATCCAGGTGTAGTAGGCTTGTGCGTGGGGGAAGGTATCCGCGTCCGCGCCCAGGAGGGTGATAACGGGGCGGCGCAGCAGGAGCAGGAGGACGGTGACGAGAACGCCGGAAGACAGGGCGGTCCAAAAGGAGAAGGACGTGATCTGTTTTGTTTTGAGGTAGTCCTTCCGGCCGAGGGCCTGGGCGATCAGGGCGGCGGCGCCGTAGCCGAAGATGTCGCCGAAGGCGAGCAGGAGGGTGTAGACCGGCGCGATGAGGGACACGCCGGCGATGAGGTTCGCGTCTTCCGTGGCGGAAACAAAGCCCATGTCGACAAGGCCGTAGACGATGGTCACGACCATGCTCAGCACGAGCGGGATGGAAAGCCTGAAATAGGCTTTGGATACAGGGAGGGTTTCCAGCAGATCAGCGGTGGTGGATTTGTGTTCCATGTCGGTGCCCTCATTTGTGGTGTTGTGGCGGCAGGAAGATTATATCATGAAACAGGAGAAATGCATAATTCGAAGGATAGTTATTCCTGATTATATCGATTAAAGAACGATACTTGTAATCCATTTCAAACAAAATGGATTTGTTTTGGCAGTCCTGTCATGGAAGCTTCTGTTCTAAGAGAATTCCATACAGGCATCCGGAATAAAAAAGGAACGGTCGTCACTCCGTTCCATCACGGTAACTGTTCAGCCAACAAGGGAATACTCATAACTGTGATCATACATGTATTCCGGCGCACAATCTATTTCTCCATTATGCCATGTGATCACTCCATGGTCGATCACAGGAGATGAAAAAACCTGCTCATCCCGAAGCGGTTCAAAAGCCGGACCTTCCAATGTTGTAGCATCAAAAAGGCGGAGTTCTCCGTTATTGAATTGAATCAGCAGCATCATATCCGGAAGAACCTTAACTTTTTCGATCTTAATCGGCTTCTTTGGTTCGCCGCCATATACAATACCATCTTTGATAAACATTCTTCAGTCCTCCCGTTATTTCAAAGGCTCGATGATCTCTGACATTCTCCCATCTCCCCTGAGTCACATTGTTCACACATTGCATTTTTTCAGTCAAAGTATAACATATTCAGTACACGTCAACAAGCACACATTATCCGCTTCGATGCCTCCCGGTACAGCCTCACGGCATCTGTTCCGCAGGTGCTTTCATGCTGCCGGTATCCCTCCGCCTGTTCCCGGCAGGACTGAAAGCTTTTCAGATTGCTGTCTGTTTTCTGAAGATCCGGTCATATAATTGTCGCGAACACACCGTCCAGCGCGGCAATAAATGCTTTCTGAACCACCTCCGCGGGAATCCTCTCGCCGTTCAGCGTCAGGTCCATGGTTGCGCATGCGTCGGCCGCCAGTTTGACCTGATAACCATAATCCATCGCTGCCCGCACCGTGGTATCCACGCACATGTGCGTCATCATGCCGCAGATGATCAGCGTATCCACCCGCAGGCTCTTCAGATAATCATCCAGGCCTGTTTCCAGAAAGCTGTTCGGATACCGCTTGATAATGACCTTATCCTCCGCCTGCGGCCTGATCCTGTCAGAGATCTCCGCGCCGAAAGTTCCTTCCCGGAAGAACGTGTCGCCCGGCGGATTGAAATGCTGGATATAAATGACAGGCCTGCCGCAGGCCCTGCTTTCTGCGATCAGTTCCCGGATCCTTCCCTCCGCCTCCAGCGGACGGAACAATTCGTTGGCTCCGCCCGGGAAATAATCATTCTGGACATCAATGATCAGCAATGCTTCTTTCATGTTCTCCTCCGCGAATCCCGATTCGTCTCAGCCGGCAAAATCAAGCGTTTTTGCAGGCCCTTTCTCTGTTTCAACGGCCGCATTGCGGGTTATGCCGCCTCAGCCGGCATGGCCGCGGATTCGTATTCCGCGTAATAATCATCCAGCAATTCAAACAACCGCCCGGCGATTTCCGTATAATCCTCCGCGTTCAGGTTTGCCAGGGAGATGCGCACGGTTCCGTCCGGCGCGCTGAATCCCGGGCCGTACATCAGCACGACGCCTTTCTTCCCGGCGAGGTCGTTCAGGAAATCGATCTCCGTGCGGCTCTCTTTGAGCCACCCGGCGAAATCGGCGCCATAGCGGTTTGCGGCGACGCCCAGCACGTCTACCAGCGTATAGTACTGCGCGTTCTCCGCGCTGTCATCCACGGGAAGCTCCAGGGCGTTCATCAGCGCCGTGTACCGGGCACGAACCGTCTCGTTCGCCAGGCGAATATACGGGTCGTCCTCCGCGCTGACCAGATGGGTGAGGGACATCATTGCCATGAAAACCTGGCTGGGCGTACTCAGGCCACTGGTATGGTACAGGCCGATGGAGCGGCTGTCCGCGACCACGCGGTCCAGGAACAGCATGTTTTCCGGTTCGGCTGTCACGATCGAATACTCATCCTGAAGAAAAGCCTTGTCCTCCTCCGGAAGTTCGCTGAGCAGCCTGTCGCAGACATTGTTCCGGTTCATGGCGATGAGCCCGACGCGCCAGCCGGTTACCCCGTACAGTTTTGAAAAGGAATAGACCAGAATGGTGTTATACGGAAGGGCGCTGTATACCGTACGGAAATCTTCGACAAAGGTCCCGTAAACGTCGTCTGTGAGAATGATCAGGTCCGGATTCTTTTCCGCCACGCGCTGCAGGCGTTCCAGCGTTTTTTCCGAAAGGGCGTGCGAAGCCGGATTGGAAGGATTGACCAGGAAAAACGCTTTGACAGAAGGATCTTCCAGTTTGGCAAGCTCTGTTTCCGCGATATCCCAGTTTTCCTCTTCCGAGCTGGAGACATCAACGGATACAAGACCGTAGTTTTTCACGGAAGGGATCTGCATATAAGGCGTAAAGATCGGCGTGGCAATGGCGATCTGATCCCCGGGATTCAGGAGCCGGTTGTGGCTGAGCGCTTCAAAAATGTAAACCATCGCGGCGCTGCCGCCCTCGGTCGGGAAGACCATTGTTTCCCCCGCCAGATCGGCGCCATGGTATAATGTGGACTGAAGATAGGCGTTCAGGATGGTTTCAATGCATGGGAGGCAGCGGCTGGGGGATGGATAGTAATCGCCGATCACCGCGTCCGCCAGTTCCTTCAGCAGCGCATCTTTATCCAGTCCGAGCGTATTCACGCAATAGTCCACGGCGGAAATCAGGAACGCATCCGTCTCATTCTCAGGATCCATCGCCGCGTCAAACCGCTTTCCGATGCCTTCCTGCCTCGCATGGCCGGCCATGCTGCCTTCGCTCATATCCAGTTCGCATTCCCGCGTGGAAAAATCGCTGAAGCGGGTATAGGCGTACCGTGCCTGTGTATTGATCCAGTTCGGATTTCCCCGCCCCGCGTCCAGTACGGAATATCCCGCTTCATTGTTTTTCGCGAGCTCCCGCTGATTGGCAGTAATCTCAAAGGCGCCGAGCTCTTTTTGCAGCTGTGCCTCCGCTTCCTGCTGCAGGCTGATCACTTTTCCTTCCTCTTCGGCGGCCGCCTGTCCCGAAAACAGGACAGTGATACAGCACAGGGCCGCCCATAACGCAAAGCATCTCTTCATTTTCCGTTTCTTCATCAACATCCGGCTCCTTCCTTTCGCGCCATGAGATAGCTTTACAGTTAACGATCCATGTTTCATATGCATTTCCAGACCAGGTTTTCATCATCGATTGCTGCATCAAGCAACCGGCTCTCAAGGCCTGTATTATGTGATAAATCGGATAAAAAGTCAAAAATAAATCGGATGATTGTTCTGTTTCAGATCGGAAGTTAGTTGCTGTCAGGGGAACCTTACAGCTCCCTCTGCCTTCCGGGATTTCATACCATTAAGATCTTTTAGCAGCGAATCAATCTCTTTGGCCCTGGCTTTCTGTCTGCTGAACGCGGCGCGCCATCTCATCATAGAATTTCCGCAGAACATAAAATGCGGGTTTTCGATAGGTTTTATCTTCGTTCAGCAGGCCTTTCCGGTTATAGTACTTCTGAAGAAAGCTTGTTCTTCTCGGGCATCTGAAGTCATACAGGATCCACGGTGTCATCCCTTTGATATAAGCTATATTCCGCAATACACCGATCTGCTTTTCATAGATATCCG
The DNA here is from genome assembly GCA_017541105.1 of Clostridia bacterium. GTDB lineage: Bacteria > Bacillota > Clostridia > Christensenellales > Aristaeellaceae > Aristaeella. The sequence continues at coordinate 46,852 of JAFXZS010000019.1, read as the reverse complement.
CCTGGCATTCCTCACAGCCTTTGTCGGTCACTTCACCATGATGCCCGGAGAGCGCGTCCGCACCGAATTCAGTGATAATGACGGGTTTATCCGGATCACTGTTATTCAGCAGTTCAGGCAGCTTTGAAAAATCCGGTGTATACCATCCGCAGTACTCATTGATCCCGATTACGTCCAGGCTTTCCGCAAGCCGGTCGGCAATTCTGTTCTCTGCGCTGTCTGCAAGGCATGCCGCGGAAACCAGCCTTGTCTGATCCATCCGGTGCGCCTGATCCGCAAGGCCTTTCATAAAGCCAAGCCTCTCATCGGTATCGGCATTCTCGTTTCCCACTGACCATACAATGACGCTCGCGCGGTTATAATCACGCCTGATCAGTTCCTTAAGCTGGTTTTCCGCATCCTCGTATGTCCTGGCTCTCCCAAATCTGACAGCCCAATAAACCGGGATTTCCTCCCAAAGCATCATCCCCATCTCGTCTGCCAGTTTTGCCGTCTCCTCATGATGCGGATAATGCGCCATGCGCATGAAATTACATCCGAGCTCTTTTGCAATGCGGATGTTCTCTTTCCGTTCTTCCCGTGTAAGGGCCTTTCCGTTTTGGACGCTGTCCTCATGGCAGCTGATCCCGCGAAGAAATACCGGAGTTCCGTTCAGCAGGATATCCCGTCCCTTGACAACGATCTCGCGGAAACCGACCCGGTCCGTAACGGTATCGTTCATACACGACAGCGTAACGTCATACAGTTTCGGCCTTTCAGGCGTCCACAGCAGCGGTTCGGCAGCGAATGTGACCCTTCCCTTTCCGTCCCTGACTTCGATCGCCTGCCGGATCTGAAGCTCCGGGATGCAGAGCATTGCCGTTGCGTTGGCTGTGCCGCAAAGGGAGACCTCGGCGGAGATCCGGTTATACCCTCCGTCCGGAACAAGGCCGATTCTGAAGTCATCGATATATGTCCCGGGCAGCCTGAACAGTTCAATGTCCCGGTATACTCCGCCGTAGTTGAACCAGTCCGTGTTTTCCGTCGGAACCTGTTCCGCTCTTCTTGTGCTGTCCGCCTGAACAAGGATGCGGTTGTCCTCCCCGAGCTGGTCCGTAATATCAAAACATGCCGGCGTGGATCCTCCGCGGTGCATTCCGATATATTGGCCGTTCAGGAATACACGAACGAGATAATTGGCTGCCCCGATCCTGAGGATCACTTTTTCATCCTCACCGCGGATAAACGGAAAGGTTCTGGTAAAGATCATACTGCCTTCATACAGTTTATACTCCGGAGACAAAACGTTCCAGCAGGAGGGAAGCTCCATCAGCGGCCACTCGTCAAAAGAGTAATCCACCGGAAGGGTAAACCCGTTTTCATCCACATATTTCTCTTTGTACCACAGCTGCCTTACGCATGTATCGTACTGATCGACCGCGTAATGCCATTTTCCGTTCAGGCTCTCGCTTTTCCTGCCGTTTGTGAACAAAAGAGTCTCTGCGGTTGCCTGTTTTGATTCATACTGCTGCGTATAATCCTCCAGATGAATATCCGACATATACTTCTTTGCTTTTTCCATCAGTATGGCCCTCCTTTGCCTCAAAAAAAACAAACGGATTTTGTATTGGATCAACAGCTCAGTTCGCATGCGCATAGAAAACCCGCCTGGGCTGAAAACGGTGAACTTTCACCCAGTCCGCCTGCACCGCGCCATTCTCCTCATCCATGTATTCCCACGGCTGCAGATCCCCCACAAAGCAGCTTCCGTCATCCAGCACCAGAGAGATGCTGTCCGGGCTGTGGCTTGGCGTGGAAATGATCTCGCCGCCGATCCCGATCCCCGCCAGGAACTCCCGGCTGTCCGCGCAGCTGACCACTGTCGCCTTTGTCTCGTCGATCGGCTCGAAGGGCAGCCGGTCACGTGCAAAGATATAATCGGAAAAGTGGACGGAATTCATCTGCGTGTCGATCAGCAGCAGCTTTACCCCCTGCTTCATCAGTTCGGGAATCAGGCCCATGTGATCCGGATGATAGTGTGTGGCAAGCACATAGGTGATTTCCGGCACTTTGATCCCGGCCTGTCGGATGGCGCGGTAAAAGGCGGGCAGTGACCCGGCGTAGCCTGTGTCTAACAGCAGACAGCCGCGGGCAGCCGGGATCAGGAAGGTATTCGTATTGCCGTATCTTAACCTGATCAACAATCCGCCTCCTCTCTTCCGCAGGTGGAACGTCTCCCCCACATCATGCCCTCCGTCAGCGTACCATAAAACAGCAATTCCGGGTACTGTTTTTTTATATGATTATGAAATCAGTCCCCTGGGAGCAGGAGTTCCTGTCCGGGCATATCAGAAACCATCCGGGAACAATGAAGAAACCTGCTGATCCGGAGGTGAATCAGCAGGCCGTGTGTAATTTGAAACTGTTGTTTTTCCCTTGCTTGGAAAGCTTGCCCAATGAGCGGGAACCGTTCCCGCGGATTTCACGGACTCAGTCAAACAGGCGCCTGACCAGATCGTCGAGCAGGTCGAGGAGCGGAGCGTCCATCTTGCCGATCTTATAGTTATCGCCGCCGGTCACTTTTTCCAGTTGAGTCAGGTCCAGTTTCTCAATCCTGTTTTCCATTTTCGTATTCTCCTCATATTCGCTTTATGCGTTATTTTTGTTTCCGCAGCGCTTTTTCAGCGCTGTCATTAGTATCTACGCACGAACAGAAGAAGTTGGCAGCAATCCGCAAAAAATGCTTTCACGCCGGCAAAAGTGAATGAAATAAGATTCGGGCTCTGCCGGATCGAATCATATGGAGTGAATTCAGGCTGTTCTCCTGCTTTTGAAGAACCTTCTCCCGTAAGCGCCGTGGTGTATCCGCGGCATCACCCAATGAGTTGTTTTGCCCTCTCAAGAAACGCTCCGTACAGCACCTTCCCGGCTTCGTTCAGCGGGAAACCGTCGATCACTTCGACGCTGAACGCCGCCCGGGCAACGCTCATATTCCGCCGGATGTAATCGCGGACGGCATCCGCGTCTTCGCCGCTTAATACGAAGATGACCAGGTGGTCGTCCACACCGGAGCTCACGCACCGGATGTGGATGTCGTTCATGATCCGCCCGTCGATCTCGTCCAGGCTGATCCGGTGCCCCGCAATCTTGATAAACCGCTTGAGGCGGCCTGTGATGTACAGGTACCCGTCCTCGTCCCATTCGGCGAGGTCGCCGGTATGCAGCTCGCCGAGCCAGTCGTCACCCCGGATGAGATCTGCCCCGCATTCAGCGTAACCAAGGGCGACGTTCTCCCCGCGGTACACCAGTTCCCCGGGAGTGTGCGCCTCTTCGATGCGGTTCCCTTCCGCGTCCACCAGTTCGATCTTCCCGCCCGGCACGGCGGTTCCGACGGATCCCGGCTTGTCCGCCGCCATTTCGGCAGGCAGGCAGCTGATGGCCGCCGTGGCCTCGCACTGTCCGTACATGATGATGAACCGCTTGCCGTAATCCGCGGCGTACCGCGCGAAATACCGCTGCAGATCCAGGCTCAGCTTGCCACCGGCCTGGGTCATGAGCCTGAGGTCCGGGAAATCTTCGCAGAAGAGGTCCAGCCGGTGAAGCATGTCATAGGTGTTGGGGACGCCGTGGAAGGCGGTGACGCGTTCGTTTTCAAACAGGTCCCAGAATTCCTCGTCCATGACGCCGCGGCGGGTCACGATCATGGCCGCGCCTGCCGTCAGGCTCGCGCAGATGATGGAGAGGCCGTAGGTATAGTTCATCGGCAGGGCGGTGAGGGTGCGGTCCGCTCCGGTCATTCCCAGGATATCCACGTGGATTCCGGCGTTCACCCGTATGTCGTCCCAGGACTGCCGGACGAACTTGACCGAACCCGTGGAACCGGAGGTAGTCAGCATCTGGCCGAGCGCCGGATGGACCGGGAAAGGCTCGGAATAGCTGGTTTTCAGGAGCACGTAGTCGTCCACCGTCCGGATTTCCTTCATGTGGGCGTAATCACCGCGCAGCGGCCGGGGCGTGAACACCAGGCCGGGGCGGTAGGTGTTCATGATCTGCCGGCGCATCTCCCCGGGCAGCCCTGCCGAGACCATCAGCATCGGGTGGCCGCCGTTCAGGAGCGCGGCGTAGCCCGCCAGCGCGCCGATGCTGTTTTCGCACAGCATCAGCGTCAGCTCCCCGGGAGCAATCCCGGCCAGCTCGCTTTGCAGGGCATCCAGCTCATCATATCGCACGGTGACGCCGGTGTCGTCAACCAGCGCCGTGTTTGTACCGAAAGCGCTGAAATCCCATATCCGGTTCATCATCAACGCCCCCCGTCCGCCTGTTCCAGCTTGTCCTGGACCATCCTGAGCCCCGTGCCGTAGGATTTCAGGCGCATGGCCTCGCGGCCTTTGAAGGAGATATGGAACGCCTCCTCCAGCCGGCTGATCAGCATCAGGTGCGCCACAGAATCCCAGCCCGTATCGTGGTAGCTGAAGGTCACGGGATTGAAGTCCACGCCCTCAAAGCAGCCGGTGAAGACCTCCCAGTAGCGCTCCTGGACGCTCGCGGGTGCCGTGTCCTGCTTTGCCTCCTGCGCCTTGCCGGGCGCATAGACGGCGTTTTGCGCGCCTTCACCCGATATCCGTGCCGGGTTGCCGATCACCGTGGCTCTGTCCGGCACATCGTCAAAGACGGCAGCCCCCATCGCCACGATGCTGGCGGAGCCGACGCGGATGCGGTCCCTGAGCAGCGCGCCGGCGCCGATAAAGGCGTTTTCGCCGATCACGGTGTGCCCGCCGACAAAGGCATTGACGCCCAGCCGCGTATGATCGCCCACAGCGCTGTCGTGTCCGACGGAGGCGTTTCTCGAGAGGTAGCAGTTTCTGCCGACCTTTGCGAGCGAACCGATGTAAACGCCGTGGCAGACCGCCGTGCCTTCGCCGACCTCAGCATCGGGGCTGATGACCGCCGAGCTGTGGACGAGCACACCGCCCGTATACCCCGCCCGTGTCATCCTTTCAAACGCTTCCAGCCGAAACTTCGGCTCCCCGATCGCCACGACGAAGCGCACTTCCTCCGGCGCGTATTTCGCGCGAAAGCCCTGAAACCGGCAGACCGGGCATCCGGCCAGCTCCTCCGCGCCCGCATGGTCGTCGATGAACACGACCCCGGACCATTTGCCGCTCTCGTCCGCGATCTGTTTGAATTCACGGCCCATCGCTCCCGCGCCGTACAACGCAAGAATCATTCCTCTTCCTCCTGTCCAAAGGTTCTTTCTATCTCGTTTCGCACAACGCGCAGCTGGGCGCGCTCCTTCTCCGTCCACAGCGGTTTCCCCGCGTCATCGTATTCGGCGAGCAGGCGGTTCAGAAAGCCCTGTTCCCGGACGATCCGCCGGCTCTCGGGGAACACCAGCTCAAAGGCCAGGCAGCAGTGGGCGATCCGCCCTTCGAACCGGGTCCTGCGGATGGCCCTGGGGATGCAGCGATGCTGAAGCACACACTCCATCACCGCGCCGCTGGCTTCGTCCCCTTCGGCGATCAGTCCCCTGCTTGTTCCGATACGCTGCTCAAAGGGCAGCTCGGCGACCACGCGGAAGATGTCTGTCTTGTCCGCGTCGCGGATGATCTCACAGAAGCGCCGTGTGTTCCCGTCCAGGCCATCCGGCAGGGTGAGCTTGTTGTGCAGCCGGATCGCCGTCTCCAGAAGAACCAGCCGGTCCTCCGGGAGTCCTTCGGCCGGGAACCGGCTGATCAGGTTCTCCCTGAACAGCAGGTCCGCGCCGAATTCGGCATGGTCCACCGAGACGGCATCGACAAAAGTTCCGTACCGGCGCACCTGCTCGAAGCGTCCGATATCGTGGAGCAGGCCCAGGAACCACGCGAATCCCGCGCAGCCGCTGTCCATGCCAAGGCTTTCCGCGATCCGCTCGCAGTTTTCGGCGACGCGGCGCGTGTGCTCCGCCTTGTGCCGGATCATGCTGTCATTCAGATCATACCCCGAAGTGTACGCCTGAAACGCCGCTTCGGCCTTCCCTCTGTCGATCATGCACTGCCGCCTCCTTCCATGTCGGCCACCAGCTGCTTGTAGTTGTCATAGCGCCGGATCATTCCATCCTCGATCCGGTATACGGCGTCCGCGCGGCGCAGCGTGCCCAGCCGGTGGGCTACCATGATCACGGTGCAGCACCCGATCATGGCGTCAATTGCCGCCTGCACCTGCCGCTCGCTGGTGCTGTCGAGGGCGCTGGTCGCCTCGTCCAGCAGGATGATCTTCGGATCCCGCAGCAGCGCCCGGGCAATGGCAATGCGCTGCCGCTGCCCGCCGGAGAAATTGGCGCCGTTCTCGAGGATCTGGGTATTCATTCCGTCCGGGAGCTCTGCCACGAGTTCCTCCAGCCCGACGCGGCGCAGAACGTCCATGACCTTTTCCGCGCTGACGTAGCGCAGCCCGTAAACCAGGTTGTCCCACAATGTGCCCGAGAACAGGACCGTGTCCTGCGGCACGACGGCGATATTGCGGCGAAAGGAAGCCTTCTCCAGGGTATCCAGAGACACGCCGTCGATGAGGATTTCCCCGCTCCGGACACTGTACAGCCCCAGGATGAGGTTCAGAAGCGTCGTCTTCCCCTCTCCGGACTTTCCCACGAAGGCAGCGCTGCCGCCCGGAGGCACCTTGAAGCAGATGTCCTTCAAAACAGGTTCCGCATCCGGCTCATAGCTGAAGGAGACATGCCGGAACTCGATCTCTCCCCGCACCGGGCTGCTGAGCAGCGCGGTGCCGTTCTGCTCGAAATCCTCCGCGCAGAGGATTTCGTTGACGCTGACGAGGCTGTCATAGCCCTGGGTGATCAGCGGCAGCGCGTCCAGCAGCCGCTGGACGTTGTTGATGATCAAATCGAAGATGGACTGGAAAAGCACCAGCGTACCGACGTTGATGTGCCCGGCCGCTGTCAGCACGGCAGCAAATCCGAGGGAAAGCAGCCGAAGGCCCTGGAAGCCGCCGTAGGTGACGTTGTTGACGCGGACGGTCCTGCGGTCATACGCCACGGAAGCCCGCTGAGCGCCCTGTACCTTCGCCAGGATGTTTCGGTATTCCGCCTTCTCCAGGCCGTGTGCCCGGGTCAGGCGCTCCATCGACAGCATCTCCTTGACGGCGGCGTTCACCTGCTCATTCTCCTGCCGCATCCGGGCCCGGCTGTCCTGCAGGGGTTTGGAGAAGCGGTGCAGCAGATACGCGGCTGCCGGAACGATCACGAGGTAAAACGCCAGCATCAGGGGGAAGGTCGTCAGCGCGATCACGATGATGAATACCACGTCCTCGCACAGCAGCAGCATCTCCATAAACCGGTCGTAGATCAGCATTTCGATGTATTGCACATCCGAAATCAGTTTGGAGAGGATGACGCCGGACTGCGCCTTGCTGTGGAAGCGTATCGAAAGCACCTGCAGCTTCTGGACGAGCGCCATCCGGAAGCCCGACTCAACGGACCTGGCAAAGCGGCGGTAACAGCGGCTGTCCAGCCAGAAGCAGATCAGGTTCACGGCCAGCGCGGCGGCGGACATCAGAATATTGACCAGGACCGGCCGGATAAAGAAGGACCCGGTTTCCGTGACCGCGTTGATGATGTTGGCGACAAACACCGGCAGGAGCAGCGCCGCCAGATGCCTCAGGAGCAATATGCTGACCGAGAGCGCGAAAAAGCCCCTGTGGCTGCGTGCGATGTGCCGCAGCACACCCGTGGCCCTGCGCGGTTTCTCCGGATCGTTCTCCCGATAATAGCCGCTGATTTCGCCGGCCAGGTCCATGATGCCCCTTTTTGCCGCGAACACTCTGTACAGATTGACGCCGTTCCTGTACTTATAATCGAAGTGGTCCGCGTACTGCTCCAGCAGGCAGCCGCTGATCTGGGCGCCGAGGTCCTCCGCTTCCGCGGCGGCGCGGACCGCGTCCGCCTGCTTTCCCTCCGCGCTGATCTCAATACGCCTGAACGGCATGCCCTTCACAGACACAACGATCTCAGGAACTCCTATGTCCAAAAGGCGCACCAGCAGCTCCTCGCAAATCAACGGAGTGATCCGCGCTCCGGCTCTTTCCGGCAGCGACGCGGCAAACTCTTCGACCATCTCAACCGCCGCGGGGATTTCAGATGTTTGGGACACCCTGACCCGTTTGTCCATCGCTGTTATACATCTCCGATCATCTGAATCGTCCATGCCTATTATACCGGTTCGGGGAAACCGGGTCAATCGCGCGGTTTGGCCGGAATCAGGCTGATTCCGACCCCTGTTTTGACGCTTTGCAGAATCATTTGAGCCGCAAAAAATCGCAAAAACCCACTTGACAAGGAGAAAAAAAGAGGTGTATTCTTTAATTACTGAAACGTTTAAGTTAATATGCCGTAAGGAGGTGTCACATGAAGCGCATCAGTATTAAAGATGTTGCCAAAGAAGCCGGCGTATCAGCCAGCACTGTCAGTTATGTGCTGAATGACACCCCCACGGAAAGCATCAGCGAAGAGACACGGAAACGCGTAATAGCCGCTGTTCAGAAATTGGAATATGTTCCGAATCTGAATGCGCGGAGCCTGTCCAGCCGGCACAGCAACCTGATCGGTGTACTGATCCCTCAGACAGAACCGGGAAAAGAATTCATGTTTTCCAACCCCTTTTACGGTGAACTGCTTTCCTCGATTGAATATACCGCCCGTCAGAATGGCTATCACCTGCTTCTTTCCGGTACCCAGGAGGATCAGTGTTATCTGAATATCGCGCAGAATCGCGGCGTGGACGGAATCATTATTGTCGGCACCTATCCCGGTGAAAACCTGAACGCGCTTAAACGCGCGGGTGTTCCGATTGTTTTGGTTGACAGTTATGTGAAAGATCCGGATTTTCATACCATCGGGATTGAGGATAAGGAAGGCGCCCGTATGGCAACCCGGTACCTGATTGAGAAGGGCCACAGAAGGATTGCTTTTATCAGCGGCTCCATACGGGAATACGGCGTCAACATCAAACGTTATCAGGGATACTGCGACGCACTGAAGGAAGCCGGGCTGGCAGTGGAAGAATCTGCGGTCTATTCCGGTACTGTCGATTATGAATATGGGCTGGCAGCAGCTGTCCTGTATGCGGAGCGCGGCAGGAAACAAACGGCCGCGTTTGTAACAGCGGACGTTATTTCCATGGGATTTGTGAAGGGGCTCACGCAGCAGGGAATCGGCGTGCCGGATGATATCTCCATCGTCAGTTTTGACGATGTCTATCTGGCGAATATGGCTTATCCGTCCCTGACAACGGTTCACCAGGACATCGGCGAGAAAGGCAGAAAGGCTGTGGAACTGGTGCTGGAAGCAGCCAAGGCAAAAGAACATCAGCATACGGAATGCATTTTGCCCCTTCACCTCGTGGAACGGGATTCTGTGCGGGAATGGAGGGAACCAACTTGATCAGGGAAGAATTACGGAGCCTGCTGCTCCTGCCGGATGATAACTGGTGCCAGGTTTATGAAGACATACACGTGATCTTCCGCGCGGGGAAATGCCTGGAGGTTACAGTGGTCCAGGGGCCGCCTCCGGAAGGAACTGCGGCCACGGAAACACAGGTTGAATTGCCGGAGGGATATGAACTGACCCTGACCGGCAATAAAAAAGGCTTTATACTGAAACGTTTAAGCCCCGACGGAAACAAAAAGGTTGTTGCTGCGGTTGAAGAATATCTGGTTTCAGTCGATGATCGGAATACGGTGACCGCTCTGGAGCAGGACGGAAAACTGAACGGGGAGCATGTCTGGGGTACAGGAGAGAGGTTCCACGCTGTCGATCAGAGAAACAGCGCTTCCACGGGCTCGGTAACGGAAAAGTTCACGCAGCAGGGACAGCAGACCTATCTTCCGGTTCCGTTCTTCTTTACGGAACAGGGCATCGGGTGCTTCAGGGATTCAAATATCCCGGTGCAGATGAGTTTTATGAACGGGTTTACGGTTCGCCAGGAAACCCGGGGTGAAGTACTGGCCCGTGATTATTGGTTTTTCGGATCCCCCGCGGAGATCCTGCGCCAGTTTATTCATCATACGGGAAAACCTGTGCTGCCTCCGGACTGGGCATTCGGCGTGTGGATCAGCGCAAACGGATGGAACTGTGACGCTGAAGTAAATGCCCAGCTGGCCGCGTTGAAGCAATACGGATATCCCGCGGAAGTAATGGTCCTGGAAGCCTGGAGTGATGAGAGAACCTTCTGCCGGTGGAACGATTCGGAACACTGGGCCGATCCGGCGGAGACGATTCAAAGAATCAGAAAAGCGGGACTGCATCCGGTTCTCTGGCAGATTCCGGTAATCAAAAAGGAACAGGACGGGGATCCCGGTGAACAGCTGCTTCGGGACGAGCGGGAGGCCATCGGTAAGAAATACTGTGTTTTCAGAAAGGACGGAACCCCTTACCGCATCCCGGACGGCGTATGGTTCAGCGGGAGCCTGCTGCCAGATTTCACGAATCCGGAGGCGGTGGACTGGTGGTTCGGCAAGCGCAAATACCTGCTGGATATGGGCGTGGAGGGATTCAAGACAGACGGCGGAGAGTTCCTGCTGGATGATTCAGCCTGCCTGTACAACGGCATGACAGGGAAAGAAGCGCATAACCTGTACGCCGGTCAGTATATCTCCGCGTACCATGAGTTTATGGAAAAGAACGGGGTGCATGGCATCACCTTCAGCCGGGCCGGTTATACCGGCGCACAATGCTGCCCGATCCACTGGGCAGGGGATCAGCTGAGCCGGTGGAGTGAACTCAGGGCGCAGCTGAATGCGGGAATCAGTGCCGGGCTGAGCGGTGTCCTGTTCTGGGGATTTGATATCGGCGGATTCGCGGGAGAACTCCCGACGGCTGAACTGTATCTGCGGGCAACGGCCCTGGGTTGTTTCAGCCCTGTGATGCAATGGCATGCGGAACCGAGAAGCGGCCAGTTTTACGCGACTCACGAGGATGGTTTCGAAAATGACCGCAGCCCGTGGAATCTGGCGGACAAGCTGGGCGATCCACGCATTCTGCCCATCAGCACCGCGTTTGCCGTGCTGCGCCAAAAACTGAAGCCGTACCTGATCCGGGAAGCAGCGTACTGTACACAGGCAAACCGCCCCATGATGGCGCATCTCTGCCTTGATTATCCGGAGGATCAGGCAGCCTGTGCCTGCGATGATGAGTTCATGCTGGGCAGAAGCCTCCTTGTCTGCCCCATCGTGGAAGAAGGCCGGGACAGCCGAAGCGTCTGGCTGCCCCGGGGCACATGGAAACATTGGTTTACCGGGGAAACCTTCGCCGGTGAAAAATGGTATCAGCTTCCCTGCCCGCTTGACGAGATTCTGGTTTTTGAGAGGATGTGATCCCATGGCGATGCCCGTGATTCATCCATGGCGAATTGATCTGGAAGGTCCGGTCTCGGATTTTTCAGAGAGCATTTTTGCCGTCGGAAACGGTTATCTGGGCATTCGCGGCTTCTCTCTTCAGACGCCGAAGGCAAAGCCGCAGGAACACGCCATGTTCAGGGCCGGGTTCTTTGAACCGGTCAAGCCGGGAATAACGGATATGGTCCAGCTTCCGGACGTGCTCGGCTTCATTGTCTCCGATTTCCGGCCGGAAAGTATGATTCAGTCCCTGGACCTTCAGCATGGTATTTTCACTCAATGCTGGAAAGCGGACGGCCTGGAGGTTTCGGCTGAAAGAATGGCCAGCATGGCAGACCGGACCCTGATCTGCGTCCGGGAAACGCTGAAGCCGGATCATGACTGTTCTGTGTCCGTGCGGGCTGTCCTGAATGATGAAGTTGTCAATCTGCCTGTCAACGACGATCAGATGACGGAGGAAACGGAAACAGTCCGTCTGCTGAAAACCGTTTCGCATACAGGCAGTGAACTGCTGATGCGCACTGTCCGCAGCGGGAGAGAGATCCGGTTTGTTCAGGCTGTATTCCTCAATGGGCAGCCTGTCCCGGAAGCGGTGCTTCATCTGGATCTTCGGGCAGGAGATTCGGTAACCGTGGAAAAGCGGGTCAGGGTGCTGCTGGACGGAGAACCTGCCGGTTCCGGCAGGAACGATCCGTGGGAGGAGCATTGCCGGGCCTGGAAAGCCATCTGGCAGGACTGCGATATTGAGCTGGATGCTGATGAGGAAATCCAGGGCGCGCTTCGCTGGAACCTTTTCCAGCTTCTGTGCAATAACGCCGGAGAGGATGCCGGGCTTTCGGTCGGCGCGCGCGGCCTGACGCACGGCCGTTATAAAGGAAACACTTTCTGGGATACGGATATCTTCATGCTGCCTTTCTATTGCTGGCAGCGGCCTGAAGCGGCGCGAAATCTGGTTCAGTACCGCGTGGATCGTCTGCCGGAGGCCAGGGAGCTGGCAAAGAAGCAGAATCTCGCCGGCGCCAGATATCCCTGGATGTGCGCGGCGGATGGCCATGAACAGTGTGAGAGCTGGGACATCGGCCTTTGTGAAGTGCATATTACGGCAGATGTGGTTTATGCCATGCATCGAATGCTGGAGATAACCGGCGCGGCGATGACAGCGGAAATGAAGCTCCTGCTCCTGGACACAGCCCGTTACTGGAAGAGCCGTTTTACCTGGGAAGAAGAAAAGCAGCAATATTCCTGCTTCTTTGTCAAAGGCCCGGACGAATATTGCGGCGCGGCGGTCAATAATACTTACACAAATTACATGGCAAAGAACAATGTGGAGCTTGCCCTTCGGTACGCGGGGGATCTGCTGGATGAGGAAGAGCGGAACGGACTGCGGTTCTTCGCGGACCATATTGTGATTCTGTATGATCCTGCTGCCGCGCTGTATCAGCAGGATGAGATGTTTGACAGGATGGAACCGCTTCCTGTCAGCCGGGACGGGAACGAGCCGCTGTACCGCACGATCTGCTTTGACCGGATGCAGCGTTACCGTGCCCTGAAACAGGCGGATCTGGTACAGCTGATGGTAATGTTCCCGGATCGTTTTACGGAAAGTGAAAAACGGGCTGTATGGCAGAAATATGAGCCGTTGACGGTTCACGACAGCAGCCTGAGCTTCGGGGTTCATGCCCATCTGGCTTTCCAGCTGGGGCTGATGGACAAGGCATGGGATTATTTTACGCGTTCCCTGTTTTTCGATCTGAAGAATATGCTGCACAACACCGGCAGGGAGGGCGTTCACATGGCATCGCTCGGAGCGACCTGGCAGGCGCTGGTCTACGGGATGCTGGGATTATGGACAGAAGGCGGGAAAACGGCGGCCGATGCTCATCTGCCGGAAGCCGTCCGTTCCGTTTCGCTTTCTGTCCGCTGCCGCGGTGAAAAATACCGAATTGCCGCAACCCGTGAACAGACACTGATCAGAAAGGAGGGATAAGCCTTGTATATTCCGAAAACCGCCGCAAAACGGAGAGCGACCGCGGTGTTTTTGCTGCCCTCGCTGATTGGTGTCTTCGGTTTCTGCCTGCTGCCGATTCTCGGATCAGCAATTTACAGCGTGACGGATTTTGATCTGCTGATGCCCATGAGTGCCATGAACTTCGTGGGGTTTGACAATTACGTCCGTATTCTTACCGGAAGCGAATTTCCGAAGGTGCTGGGACATACCTGTACTTATCTGATCCTGTATCTGCCCCTGATCATGCTGACCAGCGTCGGGCAGGCGCTGATCCTGAACAAATCATTCAAAGGCCACGGATTGTTCCGGACAATCTGTTATACGCCGGTCATTACTTCCTGGGTCGCGGCCGCGGTGGTATGGCAGTGGGTGCTCAGCGGGAAATACGGGTTGCTGAATCAGATGCTGTCAGTAATCGGCATTACGGGGCCGGCATGGCTGAACAGCAAGGACTGGGCAATGCCGGGGATCGTAATCGCGGCAGTCTGGAAGGATACAGGTTACTATGCCCTGATGGTTCTGGCAGCGCTGAAGTCCATTGATCCGACCTGTTACGAGGCGGCGGATATTGATGGAGCCGGCGGGCTGAAAAAACTGACAGCCATTACGCTGCCCCTTATATCCCCGACCCTGTTCCTGCTGATTGTCATCAATATCATTTACGGCCTGCAGGTTTTTGATTCCGTGCTGATTATGACCAACGGCGGTCCGGGCGGAGCCACGTCGGTTTTCCTGGAACGGATTTATAAATACGCATTCAAGCAGTACAAGATGGGTCTTGCCAGCGCGTATTCATGGATTCTGTTTGCCCTGATTCTGATCTTTACGGCAATTCAGTTCAGGCTCCAGAGGAAGTGGGTGAATTATGATGCATGATACACCCGCCGGCCGGAAGGTGTTCCGCTCTGTCCTGTTTTATCTGATGCTGTGTGTGATTGTTCTGCTGACGGTTTTGCCGTTTGTGTGGATGGTATCTTCTTCCTTCAAAGGCTCTGAGGCGATCCGGACGATTCCGATCCGCTGGATTCCGGAGCATCCGACGGTTGAAGGATATGAACGTGTGTTCAACATGCAGGGCTTCTCGTTCGCACGGGCAAGCCTGAACAGCCTGATTCTCGCGGTTGCCTGCACCCTCGTGGCTGTAATGTCCGCCTCCATGGCTGCCTTCGTCTTTGCAAAGCTGCCGTTCAGGGGAAGCGGAAAACTGTTTGGCCTGTACCTGGCAACCATGATGATTCCCGGCACGGTGACCATGGTTCCGAATTATATCATTTTGAGGATCCTTGGGCTGCTCGATACCTATACCGGCCTGATTCTTCCGTCTCTGGCCAATGCCTTTGGGGTATTCCTGATGCGGCAGAGCATGATGAGCGTCAATGATTCCTATCTGGAATCCGCTCATCTGGACGGAGCTTCGCTTTACCGGATCTTCTTCCAGATCATGCTGCCCCTGGTGATGCCCACGTTGGCCACAATGATACTGCTTTCATTCATGGGCAGCTGGAACAGCTATCTGTGGCCGTTGATTGTGCTGACATCCAACGACAAACAGACATTGCAGGTAGTTCTGGGCAATATGAACGGTATTTACAAGAACAATGAACATGTGCTGATGGCCGGCGCTGTGCTGACCATTCTGCCCATCCTGGCCGTGTATCTGATTTCCCAGCGGTATGTGGACCAGGGCATCAGCCTGGGAGGGCTTAAATAAGAATGTGGAGGCCGCGAGTGCCTTTACAAATATTTGAAGGAGGATATTTCCCCATGAAAAAGATTCTTGCTCTGTTCCTGGTATTGGCGTTGGTTCTGGGCCTGTCCGTCTCCGCGATGGCTGATCCCGTGACCATCACCTACGCCCACTTCTCCGGAGCCGGCGCTCAGGAGGAGACCCTTAAAAAGATGATCGAGGTTTTTGAGTCCAAGAACCCCGACATCAAGATCGACCTGCAGATCACCGGTTTTGATGATTATTTCACCAAGCTGGCGACCACTGTCGGCGGCAGCAATGCGCCGGACGTGTTCGAAATGAACATGGAAAACTTCCTGGCTTATATGCTGCGCGGCGCCTGTGCTGATCTGACCGGCCTCATCAATGCGGATAACTATTCCGCAGGCACCCTGGAAGCGGTCAGCTCCGCCGGCAAGCTCTATGCTGTGCCCATGAGCTTTTCCACCTGCATCCTGATCTACAACAAGGCGCTGTTCGATCAGGCCGGTATCGCTTATCCCACAAATGACTGGACCTGGGAAGATGCGCAGGCCGCCGCTGAAGCCATCACGGCGCTGGGCAATGACATCTGGGGTTACTATCAGCCCATCACCTACAATGAGTTCTATAAGTCTGTAAAGAGCAACGGCGGCAGCCTGCTGAACGAAGACTACACCGCCTTCACGGCTAACAGCCCTGAAAACGTTGCGGTTCTGGATGCTATGCTGAAGCGCGTCCGCGGAGAGAATCATGTGCAGCCCACCGCTGAGGAAATGGCCGGCCGCGGTGACTGGGATATGTTCACCGAAGGCAAACTGGGCATGATCATCACCGGTATCTGGGCATTCCCCACCTACACCGAAAAGTGCGCCTTTGACTGGGATATCGTCGTTGAACCCGGATACGCCACGAAGAGCACCTTCTTCTTTGCCAACGTGAACTGCGTGTCTCCTTCCAGTGAGAAGAAGGAAGCCGCTGCCGCGTTTGCGGATGCCATGGGTTCCGATCCTGACATTGTGCAGCTGCGCCTGGATGCCAGCTGGGAGCTGCCCACCATTGCGGATCAGAGTAAGCTGACCCAGTATCTGGAGATCACCCCGCCTGCCAATCGCGCTGCCGTGTTTGACAGCATGGACTATGCCGCTGCACCGCCTGCCCTGAAGGAATCCGGCGCTGCCACCGAAATCATCAACAACGTGCTGAGCACGCTGGAGATGAATGATCTCTCCGCGCAGGAAGCGCTGGATGATATCCAGGCTCAGCTGGAGGATGCGGGTCTGCTGTAATCACAGCTATGGTGTGTTCCATGGGGGAAGGTCAGGAGCCTTCCCCTTTTTTTTCGCCGATCTCCCGCAGCACCCGGCAGGGATTGCCCGCCGCGTTCACATTGGCGGGGACAATGGGGGTACCGAAGCACTCGCTGCGTACGAAAGCTTGGCTGAATGGTTTGGGGGCGCGGGAATATTCAGCAAAAAAAAAGCCCGGAGACCATCCGATCCCCGGGATGTGTGATGCACTTGTTGTCAGTGTTTCGGGAGGCCGATATCGTCGGGCGCCTCTTCGATTTGATAGGGCTGGTAAAGTTCTTCCGGTATGGAGTCGCGGCCGAATTCTGCATTCTGCCCGCCGCTGACCTCTTCCAGCTGTTCATGCTCCAGTTCCTGTACCTTTTTATCCTTGTTTTCCATTTTGCTGCCGCCGTTCTGTCGGGATGCTGTTTCATTGCCGGCTGCTGCTGAAAAAGCTGTTCAGGGCGCGGTGCGGGTCCAGTCGATATGCCCGCAGTCCTGGCATTTCCGCTCGTAGAATGTAACATGCCAGAACAGATCGATACGGTTTTGCGTCTTCCCTGTATACTTGTAATGATGGTTGAAGCCGCAGGCAATCCAGGAGAAGAGGTCGACGATGCCGTCAACGGGGTGCGTTACTCCGGCGTTCACCTGTTCCATTTTGGACTCGGTAAGGGCTTCAGCCAGCATGGTTGTGATTGCGGGATTGGTTTTCCTTTGAGCCAGTGTCATTTTCTTATCCTCCTGCGCTTTGCGCGTTCGCTTTCTTTCTCAGGTACTGTCTGCACCTGTCTTCTGTAGATACGCAGAAACGAAGGAGGGCGGCAGAAAATTTTAAAACTTAACAAATTCGTAATATTTTCATCAGAAGCCGCCTGGCCTCAGGCGGCTTCTTTTTGCGCTTGGTTTTATTCCTGAGGATCGAACATCTGTTTCAGCTGTTCCGGATCCATCTGTTTGATCATTTCCCTGTAGCTTTCCATCTCGTCTTTCTTATCCGGGAACTGTTCACAGATCGAGTCGAACAGCTTGTCAATGTCAATCTCTTCGCCGTTCTGGGCCGCTTCGGCGATCTCCATGATGGTATTCATGAGTGCGGCAGCCTCCGGCGGCATCTCGCTCATAAGATCGAACGCCGGTTCTTCCTCAACGGTGCCGTCGGTATGGAACCGCTTGTCCCAGGCAGATCCCGAAACACCGGCAAGCGTCCCGCTCTTCACGGCAAGATCCCCATCGGTTCCGTTATCCATAGCCGCGAAGTACGCGTCTATATCAGCATCCAATATGAATCTGTAGCTGAAGATACCGTACCGCATGATGCAGACGATTTCTTCCCCTTCCGTGCCGGACATCTCGGTCTCATAGCCGGCTTCGTTCAGCTCGGCAATGGTTTTCCCGGCCAGCGCGTCCAGATCCGCCTGGGCGATGGGCTCAGCGGTGAATTCCTCACTGTAAGCAACCGGCATCGTCCGCATATAAGCCTCAGCATCGGCAACCGCTTTTTCCCACTTTTCCCAGTAATCTTCATCTTCAAAGTCCAGATCATTCCGCGCCGCTTCCAGTTCCGCAAGTTTTTCGTCATAGTCGGCTACATGGCGGAAATACTTCCCGTTCTCCTCCGTAATCACGGAGACATACTCGCCGATCATGCTGCCCGAGATGACGTTTCCTTCCTCCCCGGCGGTTTCCCGGGCCGCGTCCATTGCGTCCCCGATGGTCTTGTACAGCGGCGCACCCTGTGTTTCCTCCGCCAGGGCGCAGCACGCTGTGCCCAGCATCATCACGGCCAGGATCAGTGCAAGGATCTTTTTCATTCGCTTTCCCTCCAGATATTTATTTTTTCCCCTTTCCGGGGTCTCATACTTTGATACATATTCAACGCGCCCGGAGAAATACCATGCATCCCCGGCTGAATGATATCATTTCGCTTTTTTCTCATGTCCCATCTTACCCGAAAACCGCCCTTCGGTCAACAACATCCTGGCGCACAAAGCCCGAATTTATCCCGACAAACACTGCTGGGATGAAACGATAAAGACCGTCCCGCGGTTTCGCTCGCCGCGGTTTCGCTTTACGGGCACAGGAGAAATGTGATACAGTAACCATGGCCGCATCGTGAAAATGCTGGCAGATCATGGCAAAGACGAGGGCTGCCTGAAAAATGCAAGGAGGATCCGGATGCGCTTGTTTGTGGGCCTTCGGCCGTCTGAAGAGTTTCGGGCTGCGCTGCGTGAAGTGCAGTCCCGGCTTTCATCTGCCGGCGTCTGTGCAAGATACCTGGATCCTTCCAATCTGCATATGACCCTGGCTTTTATCGGAGAGTGGCCTGAGAATGTTTCCGGGGTTCTTCCGGCAGTGGACCATCCGTTTCCCCTCAAGCTGCGCCATGTCGGCATTTTCCCGGAAGCAAAGGTGATCTGGGCCGGCGTAAAGGCCTCGGATGAACTGAATCATTTGGCAGGCCGCGTTCGGGCCAGTCTTACAGGCGCCGGCATTCCTTTTGATCCCAAACCTTTTGTTCCGCACTTCACGCTGGGGAGAAAGCCGGTTGTCCCTTTCGGATTTGAGCTGTCCGGTATTCAGGTTCCTTCCGCAGCTATGACGGTATCAGAGGTCTGCCTCTACCGGTCTGACCGGGAGGAAACCGGAATGGTCTACTCGGTGATCGGAAGCAGCGCCGGGAAGGAGGCCGTGCCGTGACTGTCTATATTGATGCCGATGCCTGCCCCGTAACGCGGATTGCGGAAAGGATTGCCAAAGATCATGGTGTTCCTGTCATGCTGCTGTGTGATACGAACCATCAGCTGGCTTCTGATTACAGTACTGTCAAAGTGATCGGCGCAGGCGCGGACGCGGTGGATATTGCCCTGATCAATCTCTGCCGTCGCGGGGATGTTGTCGTTACGCAGGATTACGGCGTAGCCGCTCTGGCGCTGGGAAAAGGTGCGAGGGCAATCCATCAAAGCGGAAAATGGTACACGGACAGGAATATTGATGGTTTGCTGATGGAGCGCCACCTGGCCGGGAAAGCCCGGCGCAGCGGGAAGCATCATCTGAAAGGGCCGTCAAAGCGTACAGAGGAAGATGGCAGGCGTTTTGCGGAAAGCTTTGAAAAACTGATTCTGGAGGCGCTGAATGACCAAAGTTCAGTTTTATGATCTGGCGGACGATCAGAAGCTCCGTTTCGCAGTGATTGTCACAAAAACGGACGGACACTGGGTATTCTGCAAGCATAAGGAACGCAGCACGCTGGAAGTGCCCGGAGGGCACAGGGAACCGGGAGAGGACATCCTCTCCGCAGCGAAGCGGGAACTGTATGAAGAAACAGGGGCTGTCGATTTCAGCATTGAGCCGGTCTGTGTGTATTCGGTTACTGCGCCCTGGAACTTTGACGGCCAGGAAACCTTCGGCATGCTGTTCTTTGCAGATGTGAAGGCATTCGAAAAAGAGCTCCACTGTGAGATCGAACGAATTGTCATCCAGGATGATCTCCCGTCCGCCTGGACATATCCGGAGATTCAGCCGTATCTGATGGAGGAAGTCCAAAGGAGGCAGATGGTCAGAGCGTTCTGGAAAGCTGTCTTGGCGCAGAAAAGAGACGAACTGCCGGCTTATTTCGCACCGGATGCCGTCATTCGCTGGCACTGTTCAAACGAGCAGTTCACAGTAGAGGAATACATCCGCGCCAATTGTGACTACCCCGGGAAATGGGATGGAGCCATCGAACGAATCGAGAAAACGCAGGCAGGGTATGTGACTGTGCTGAGAGTCTTCCCGGTGGACCATTCCGCTTCCTTCCATGCTGTCAGTTTTATTGTCCTGGAGAACGGTCATATTGTTTCTCTCGATGAATACTGGGCGGACGACGGAAGCGCACCGGAATGGAGAAAGAAGCTGGAAATCGGCGTCCCGATCTGCGGGAAGAAAGAGGGCAAATGCTGAACATCGCTGTCATGGCCTTCCGGCTGCATGCTCCATGGGTGCACAGCCTGAAGGAGAAACGGATGATCGTGAAAAGCCTGGTCGCGCAGCTGCAGAACAGGTTCCATGTTTCTGCCGCTGAGACCGATGAACAGGATACACATCAGATTATTGTGATCGGCGTGGCCGCCATTGTTCCGCATCACGCGATGGCGGACAGCCTGATGGAAGAAATATCCCGGTTTGTTGAAGAAAACTGTGAAGCGGAAATCCTGGAAGAGACGAGGGAAATCAGATAAAGGGGCAAAGAAGAGGTTCTGTGTCCCTGCCGCCGGACTGAATGTGCTGAGGGAGTACCTGGGAGAATAAGTATGGAAAAACGCAGAATAAGGGCCATGATCGATATATGGATTGCCAGGATCGGAACCGTCTTCGGCTGGTTCTGGTTCGTGCTCTATGCGATGCTTGCTGTTGTATCGATTGCGGAATTGCCTGAAGCGAAAGATCGTCTCGATTATGCAATGCCTGTGATCCTTATCGGCCTGGCTGCCGTTCACTTCCTGATCATCCGCGCTTCAAAACGGACACGGGAACTTGTCCGTGACTTCCAGTATTATGCTGCTGTGCTGGCGAAGGACAAGTCCATTTCAGCTTTATGCGGGAAGGTCAAAGAACCGCAGGAAGATGTTGAAAAGAAGCTGCTTTTAATGTGCAGACGCGGGTATTTCAAAGGCCAGATAGACCTGGCGAATGATTGCCTGAAGCTTGATTCAGAGCCCTGCGTCGCCAGGTGCCCGGGATGCGGTGCAACAACAAAAATATACAAAAGCGGAGATGTCTGCCGTTATTGCGGCAATCCGCTCGAGTTGGGAAATCCCGCTAACTGAAACTTCGGGACGGTCCTTATGGGGCGAAACTTCGGGACGGTCCTTATCGTTTCATCCGGGTGAAACAAAAAGGTCGTCACCTCAACAATTTCCGATGCAAAACTTTTTGCCGGTTACTGATCCGCTGTGAAACCGGCAGCGTTTGTCAGGGAAACCTCGGGTTGTACCGGCTTCTGTTTTTTCTTGACTGCATTTCACGATAAAGAGTAAAATAGCGAAAAAAGAAAGGATGATTCATATGCTGAAAAAGATCGTCTCCGTTCTTCTGTTCCTTTCACTCTCTTTATCTTTCTGCATGGTTCATGCGGAAGATATGAAAGATGAAGATTTTGTCGCGCTGGGCGATACAGGCATTGAAATGTGGATCTGGCCCGGATTAAAGCAGAATGAAGTGACAGAGGAATATATTTCCGGCGGTTATATTCTCTTTTTCGGGCCTGTGGCCAATGTGAACGCATATGGAATTAATGTCCGGCTGTGTACCGGCAGAAACATGACCCAGGAGTCCTGTGCAAAACGGCTGTCACATAATAATAGTTTAAGTGAAGTCACCGCTGTTACGATCAACGATATTCCCTGTGTTACCTATCTGGAAGACTTTACGGTCGCGGCGAATAAATGCCTTCTTGTCATACTGGAAAACGGTGATTATCTGGAACTCTGTTTCACCCTTTACAGTGAAGAGGAATTTACTGAAATGGCAGATGCAATGATCCAGTCTGTCCGGAAAGCAGAATAATCCCCCATCTGAAGAAGCATTCCCGGACAAGGGACCGATCGGAGATGGAACCATGCACAGACAAAAACACAACTGTCCGGCCTGCCCGGTGAAAAAAACCGGAACAGCCGTCAGGCTCCTTGTCCTGCTCGCGCTGATGCTCTGCCTGCTGGCGGGCTGCACCGGGAAAGAACAAAAAACGATTACTTCCCTGGACCAGTTGTCTGAACCAGGGCTCCGGATCGGCGTGCCCGGCACGATCATTGAGTATGATATGCTCAAACGGGATTACCCCGATGCGGAGATCATTGCCTGCGGGGACAGTCCCCTGGGATATCAGGATGTGGCCGCCGGCCGCCTCGATGTGTATATCTATGAGCGCCGGGAGATGACCCTGGCCATTGAGCATGGCACCAAAGGGGTCCACCTGCTGGAGGGGGCCTATCACGTCAATGATGTCGCCGTCGGAATCTCCCCGAAGGCTGCCATCCCGGATCTGGGGAAAAGCTCAACACATTCATTGTGGAGCTTCGTGCGGACGGCACGATGGACGATATGTATGACCGCTGGGTGGTGCGCGGCGAGTATGAACTCCCCGATATTCCCCGGGCGGAAAACCCGCAGTACCATCTGCGGGTCGCGACGGCCGGCACTGTCATGCCGTATACCTACTATGTCGGATCGCAGCTGAACGGATATGATATCGAGCTGGCTTACCGCTTCGCGTACTGGCTTGGCGCGGATGTGTCGTTCAAGGTGAGATCGATTTCGGCGGGATTATCGCCGCGGCGGCTACCGGCGATGTGGACTGCATCATGTCCGATCTCTACGTCACCGAGGAAAACAAAAAAGCCATCCCCTTGTCCGAAGCACTCTTCACTGTGGAAATCACCGGGATGGTGAGGGACGAAGGCTATGCGGCAGCCGCCAGGCCTTTCTGGGAATCGGTCACGGACAGTTTCCGGAAAACCTTTATTGTGGAAAACCGGTGGCAGCTTTTCCTGGACGGCATCGGAACGACGCTGCTGATCACCGTGCTGTCCATCCTCTTCGGAACCGCGCTCGGTTTCAGCGTTTTCCTGCTCTGCAGGAAGGGAAACCCTGTGGCGAACGGCGTGACGCATATCCTGATCCGGCTCGTCACAGGCCTGCCGACCGTGGTGCTGCTGATGGTTCTCTATTATGTCATCTTCGGAGGCCTCACCGTTTCTGCCGCGGTTGTGTCCGTCATCTGCTTCTCGCTGGTTTTCGGCTCGGCGGTCTGCGCCATGGTGAAAGGCAGGGTAGATACCGTGGGCGTCGGACAGACAGAAGCCGCCTGCTCCCTGGGGCTCACGGACCGGAAGGCGTTCTTCCACGTCGTCCTGCCGCAGGCCCTGCCGTATATTCTGCCGCAGTACAGGGAGCAGATCTCCGCCCTGGTGAAGGCCACGTCCGTCGTCGGGTATGTGGCGGTCCAGGACCTGACCAAGATGGGCGATATCATCCGCAGCCGCACATTTGAGGCCTTTTTCCCGCTGCTTGTGGTGGCGGCCGTCTATTTCCTCCTGGCTGAACTCCTGACCTGGCTTGCCTGCAGGCTGGAGATCCGTATGGATCCGAAGAGAAGATCGAAGGAAAAGATCATGAAAGGAGTGGCGGCCAGTGATTGAACTGATCCATCTTGAAAAGAAATATGACCTCGCCGCTCCCCTGAAGGATGTAAATACGGTGATCAGCCGGGGCGACATCATCTCGGTGATCGGTCCCTCCGGCACGGGAAAATCCACACTCCTCCGCTGCATCAACCTTCTGGAAAAGCCGACGGGCGGGCAGATCCTCCTGGACGGCGAGGAGATTACAGCGCCGAAATATAATCCGACCAAAGCGCGGAGCAGGATGGGAATGGTCTTCCAAAGCTTCAATCTTTTCAATCACCTGACGGTGATTGAAAACCTGATTATACCGTCCTGAAAGGCTCCATCCCCGACCTCACCTACACCTATAACGAAAAAGCGGAGCTGTCCAACACACTCCGCGCTGTCATCCGCCCCTGAGGCGATGAGAATGCTCCCGCCGGGGCAGTCCGGCGTTATCCCTGATCAAATAAGGTGATTGTTTGCTGGCAGATGGGGCATATATACGTTATCAGATTGCCCTCTTCGCGATAGATGTTCATCGTTGGTTTTTCGGGGCACGAGTCGCATACCGGATCGCCGGATATCAACTCAAGCCAATCCCCGGCGCCGGTAACCGTGCCCGCTTCTTCGTCGCTGAGATGTGTTTTGGCCTTTACGGCAGCATCTTCTGTCTTGTTTTTACCTGATGTGTTTGCTGTGCCTTTGGGGTTTTTTCCGTTAAGTTTCATATTCGTGCTCTCCTGTAAATCGTGCTGCAAAAATCTGTAATTTCCTGCATTCTTGGAAGAACGTCTTCTTTACCCTCTACAGAGCATAGGGCAAGAGATCCCGATGGAACAATCTCCAGATGCCCGTAAAAATGTTCAAGGCTCGAAATGATCCTTTCGCATTCCTTCATGCCCGGGCCGGTTCTCAACGCAATGGAATACCCCTTCTTCCCTGCAGCAATCGCGGCATGCGGTTCATGGGTGTTGCACCAGGGCGTGCATCTGTCAATGAATGCTTTGAACTGGCCCGGAATATCTGCCCAATAGGAGGGGGATACGCAGATAATGATATCAGCCAGATCGAACTCCTTCAAAATAACGGGGATGTCATCATCCAGGTCGCATTTCGCGGAAAGATGGCAGGACCGGCATCCCCTGCAGAAACCGAATCGATAGTCATCGATGCAGATGCATTTTACAGCCATTTTCTCAGCCAGCTGTTCTGAGACAATATGAACAATTTCAGCCGTCGCGCCGTTTCTCACCGGACTGCAGTTGATGACAAGTGCCTTCATCTGGTCTCCCCTTCATGGACAGTAATCTTAGCTATACGGGACCGCTTTAAGTTTATAATGAAAAGAAAACGGCGATGGGATGATCCTGCTGTTTCGGTTCGGAAGTCATTTTCTGTCAGGATCATGATACCACAGGCTCGAGGCGTAAACAAGCGCAGAACCGCGCAAGGAGTTGACAGAAATCATTATTCAAGTCATACTTGAATCTGGCTGCTCAGGTTCAATCTGCGTCCGCTGGTTCAGAATCCCTTTCACAGCTATGATTATTATGGAAGGGAGATGAGCGGGATGGCAGATGTGTTCCAAAAGATCGAGATGCTGAAAATGTTCCGGCTGAACCCGGATAAATTCCTGCCAATTGTAGATCATGCATTGAAGGTGTTCCCGGACAAAGACATGGGAACAGAGTGGTACGATGATCCTGAGTACAACCTCGGCTGGGATACAGGCCTGCTGGACAGAAACCGGCCGTATTTCATGGAGTGCTGGGCCACGAACGGCATTACGATGCTGACCTGCTTTATTTCCACCAAAGGGATTGAAAATGCCGCTGAGGAAGAACTGGTGAAGAAGCTGACAGACGAAGGGCTGTTCCGCTTCCTGAACCCTGAAGGGCAGTCTGCCTCCATCATGAAGTTTGAGGATGATCACGGAAACGTCTTTTTCTCCGTCAATATCGAGGTTGGTATTGAAGATGAACTCTATGTGGAGGGCGGACGGATGTACCCTTATGCTCCGTTGAATGAATATAACAGCAAAAAGAGAATGGAGGGCGACCATGAATAACAAGCTGATCGGAGAGCGGATCAAAGCAGCAAGACTGTCCAGAGGAATGAGTCAGGAGAAGCTGGGCGAAACGCTCGGCGTCTCGTTTCAGGCGGTCAGCAGCTGGGAAACCGGTAAATTCATTCCGGACTCCGATCATCTTCCCGCACTGAGCCAGGCCCTGGATCTGTCCATTGATGCGCTGTTTGCTGATGAAAGCCATGATTGGGAGCTGAAGCCTGTCAATTACGACTGCAGCCATATGTTCACCTTTGTAAAAGGGCGGGCACAGATGCTTGGTTTTTCGCAAACTCTGGCCATACTGGATCAGCTGCGGGCAGCACACGGCAGTCAGGAGCGCCGGTCAAAGCACGGATTCTCCACCACTTACATGGTGCATCCGCTGACCATGGCCTGTCATGCGCTCGCCATGGGAATCAAGGACGATGATGTGCTGGCAGCTGCCCTGGCCCATGATATGGTGGAAGACGCCCACAGGAATCCGGAGGAACTGCCGGTCAATGTACGAGTTCAGAAAGCTGTGCGTCTGGTGTCTAAGAACATGTATGATCCGAACGAAACAGACTGGGAAGACCGGTATTACGATAATATCCGGAAAGATCCGCTGGCCTGCATGGTCAAATGCCTGGACCGGATCAATAATCTGGCGGGTATGGCGGATGCCTTTTCCCGGGTGAAAATGATCCGGTATGCCGAGGAAACTGACCGGTACTATCCTGCCTTGCTGGATGTGCTGAAAAAAATACCGGAATGGAACGATGCCTGGTGGCTCATGCGTTATCAGATGATGACAATGCTGGAAGCCTTCAAGAGACTTCTTTAAGGGAGGAAAACAAGAATGAAACGGTTCATGATCATAGCAGCGGTTCTGCTTCTGACGGCGATGGCCTGGAATGTGGCAATCGCGGAGGAAGCGCTTCATCCGGTGATTATGATCAGCGAAGTGATGGCCAGCAATGATTCGGTCGCTACTTATCCGAAAGCGGAATATACCGACTGGGTCGAGATCTTCAATTCCGGAGATGATGCCGCGGATCTGAGCGGATGGGGGTTAAGCGACAATCCGGAAAAGCCGTGGAAATGGCAGTTTCCCGACGGAACAAAGATTCGTCCCGGGGAATACATGGTCATTCTGTGCGACAAGGACACGGAAAAGAGCACAGACACGGAGCTTCACGCGTCTTTCACGATCGGTCGGAAAAGCGGAGAGGTTATTACCCTGACTGACGCGGAAGGCGCCGTGCATGACCGGATCACACTTCCTGAAATGAAGACGGATATCTCCTTCGGACGGAGTTCAGAGGATGGCGGCCTGTACTGTTATGACCCGCCCACGCCTTTTGCGGCAAACGGCGGCGGCTTCGTGGGATATGCCGCGGCGCCGTCGTTCTCGGCGGAGCCCGGTTTTTATGATTCGGCCCAGTATTTGCAGATCATCGTCCCGGAAGGCACACAGGTGTTTTATACCCTGGACGGATCGGAGCCGACGCAGAAATCCACGCCTTACGGCGGGGAAACGCTGGAAATTGCCGCTACGGCCGTGATCCGGGCCAGGGCTTTCGCGGAGGGGATGATCCGGCCCAGTGATACGCTCACCGGTACATTCTTTATCCATGTGGATCACAGCCTGCCGGTAGTGTCTGTCACGGTGGATCCGGACGACCTGTGGAATCCCAAAAAGGGAATGCTGACCGTCGGAAAGGGTGTCAACAAAAAAGAGGGTCTGCCCTTCAAAAACACTGTTTACCGGAAAGTGAAAAACTCCGGGGTCAAATATGGAAGCTATGTGGAGATGTACGACGACGCCGGAAAAAGGATCCTCAGCCAGGGTGCGGATATCTCCCTGAACGGCGACTATTCGCTGGACATGCCCCAGAAGAGTTTCAAATTCAAAGCCAAAAGCAAATACGGTGAAAAAACGTTCAAAGCAAAACTGTTTCCGGACAGGAATTATGAGGAATATAAAAGCTTTGTGCTGCGGAACAGCGGGAATGACTGCATGTGGACCCGGCTGCAGGACGGGTTTCAGAGCCGGCTGATGGATCTGTGCGGGAGCAGCGTAGCCCATCAGGCATGGAAACCCTATGCGGTATATCTGAACGGCCAGTACTGGGGCCATATGAACCTGCGGGAACGGGTGGACGAGTATATGGTCGCGCAGTTTGAAGGGATGAACCTGGAGGATGCGGACAAGCTGGACCTGCTGCAGGCAAACAGCAGAGCGAAGAGCGGATCCAATACGGAATACAAGGCCATGATCAAAAAGATCAAAGCCGGTAAACCGGCCCAAAGGCAGGAGGATCTGCAGTATATCCTGGACAACGTCGATGTGGACAATTATTTCGAGTTTATGGCCTTCGAAATGTTCTTCGGCAACAGCGATATCGGCAATTTCCGCATCTACCGCCTGAATGCTCCCGGCAGCAAATGGAAATGGCTGATCAACGATCTGGACTATGGCCTGTGGAACTCCGGATTCGACAGTCCGAAGAGTTATACCAAGAAAAGCGGCATGGGTCAGCTGAATTACGACAATACGATCTTTCGGAAGCTGCTGACCGTTCCGGAATACAAGGACCGGTACCTGACCATATACGGCGAAATCTATCAAAAACTGACAACGGACACGATGATGGAAGTGCTGGAAGAACTGGTGGAACTGATAGAACCGGAGATGGAGCGGCACTGGACACGCTGGGGACCGGAAAACGACAAAAACATCATTTCCGAAGTACCAACGACGGCGGAAGGCGCCTATAAATACTGGCAGAAGCGAGTGGAACGCCTCCGGAACGTGATCCGGAAACGGCCGACACGGCTGTGGGATTTTACGAAAAAAGCCTTCGGCCTGAGCAATAAGGAAATGGAGAAATACTTCGGTCCGAAACCGCCAATGCCGCCTGAAGCCATCTGAAACAACCGAAACAACGGGACGGTCTTTTCCGTTTCATTGGGGGCCCTGGCACGAACCTTTTCTGACAATCGCTGTTGCTTTTATGGCTGAGAATAACAATAGCTAAAGCATTGTATATCCTCAATACCCTCCGGTATCCGGCGCATCCGTTGTGATTTCTCCCTTCCAGTCGATAATGCCGCCGAACTCGTAAACATTGGTATAGCCCATGTCTGCCAGCTTTTGCGCGGCTTCCTTGCTGCGCCTCCCGCTGCGGCAGTAGACCAGGATGATCTGGCCTTTATCCGGAAGCTGCTCCGGCTGCTCTGTTCCGATGCTTTCATTCGGAATCAGGATCGCGCCGGGGATATGTCCGCCATCATATTCGTCCTGGCGGCGCACGTCCACGATGATGTGCCCGTCATCCCGGACCATCATGCTTTTTGCTGCTTCCTGGGAGATCTGGCGATAAGCCGTCTTTTCCCCTGTTGTGCATCCGGTCAGGCACAGGAGCACTGCCAGCAGAACCGGTATTACGCGTTTCATAATACGGATCATCTTCCGAACAGTTCGGCTGTCCTGACCATCCGGTCAGCTGCCTTCACGCCGAACGGGCACCGGCTTTCACATCCGCGGCAGCCGATGCATTCCCCGGCGTGATGTTCCAGGGAAAGATAATGCTGCTTCAGGGATTCCGGAACCTCCGGCTGCATGACCGCCAGGTCATAGAGCTTGTTCACCATGGCAATATCAATATCCACGGGACATGGCTTGCAGTGGCCGCAATAGGTGCATTCCCCTCCGGAGAAGGTATGCTTTGGCGCGCTTGCCAGCACGCTCGCGTAATCCTTTTCACTGTCCTGCGCCGTTTCATAACCCACAGCGGCGTCAACCTGATCCGGCGTATCGTAACCGCACAGCACAGAAGCAACAGCCGGTTTGGTCAGCGCATAATGAATGCACTGGACCGGCGTCAGAGCCACACCGAAGGGGGAACGCTTTGGGTCAAACAGGCGTCCTCCCGCAAACGGCTTCATACAGGTGATTCCGACATCCCGCTGTTCGCAGATTTTGTACATCTCCACGCGGACCGGATCAACGCCGTTCAGGTCTTCCGCGTACTGGTCCGCAAAATAGTTTTCTATCTCATCGGTTGGCGGTATCAGGTCAAAAGCCGGATTCACGCTGAAAAGAACCATCTCCGCCAGTCCGCTTTCCGCGGCTTTCCGGGCAATCACCGGATTATGGGTAGATAAACCAATATGCCGGATCTTTCCCTGGTCCTTCAGTTCTTCGACATAATCCAAATAGGGGCCCGGATTTGATACGGCTTCCCAGTCTTTTTCCCGATCCACATAATGGATCATGCCCAGATCGATATAATCCGTTTTCAGCCGCGCCAGCAGGTCCTCAAAAGCAATACGGCACTGTTCAGCATCCCGTGTGCGGGTATACTGCCCGTTCTGCCAGGTGGAACCGATATGCCCCTGTACAATCCATCCGGCGCGGTCTTCCTCAATCGCCTGTCCGATGATATCCCGGGACTTCGGATCCGGCATCCAGCAGTCAATGATATTGATACCTTTGCTGTGGGCATATTTCAGCAGGGCAACAGATTCGCTTTCTTCATGCCGTTCCAGCCATTCGCCGCCGAAGCCGATCTCGCTGACCTGCAGGTTGGTCTTTCCAAGGCGTCTGTAATTCATGCCGCTTTCCTCCGTATTTTCCTTTTTCCAGATGCTGATCCGGGCGGTCAGGTCCAGGGATCGAAACGTTCAGAAACCTTTTGCATAAGGCCAATGATCGGCAGGTGCTGCGGGCATACGCCTTCGCACTGTCCGCAGGCGATGCAGTCCGCAGCTTTTACATGTTTCCTACTCTTCCAGATGAACATTCCATCCCGTATCAATCTTTTTCTTCACCTTACGCATAGTTTCCCCGTCCAGGTCTGGCCAGTCAATCACCGTACGGGCTTTGTTGGTGACCAGATGCGCTTTTTCAGCGCACAATGCCAGCGGTGTATCAGCCAGGGAATCAGAGTAGAAATTCTCAATTGCCGGAAATCCGTGATCAAAGATGTACCTGGCCTTTTCCTTTGCATACATGAGATTGTTCAACAATACTCCATATTCCCGGTCATATTCTGTCGCCATGAAGTGCACACCCAGGCGCCTGGCGATCGGTTCAATAATGCATACTGGCGACGCGCTGATAATCAGATCATCAGATCTCTTCTGCGCCAGATACCAGGGAGCGATCTTCTTTTCGTTTTTATCCCAGTACCGTTCAATCTGTTTGTCAAAGTCATCGATCAACGTCAGATAGCTGAAAAAGGTGCGTTGCATCAGGTATTCCGGCATTATCCCCTTCTTTTTCAGAATCAGGTTTTTGATCGCCTTTGGGAAAAAAGTGAACCAAAGCTTCGGATGTCTGTTCATGCACCAGATACAAAAACCTATCGAACAATCCGAGGAAAAAATTGTCCCGTCAAAATCATAAACATTCATGTTTTCCTGCTTTCCTCTTCCTTTATATACTGTTTCAAAGCTCAAGCTAAAGCGCTGTTTCCCGTCCTGTACCATTCTTCCTTCCCTTCATCTCATACAGTACGGATAGGTTGATGATCGAAGACCTTTATTATATCGTTCATTCAGGTGACCCTCCTGAACAAAATTCGTTCCCGGAAAAATCATAGCATGAACAGATTGGCCAGGCAAGGCAAACAAAAAGTTTTCGCATACAAAATGCGTACTTGCTCACCACCCGCCGGGCGGCGGTACTGCCTTCGGCAGCCGTGCGCTTAACAAAAAACCGGATTCCGGTTTTCCGATCATTTTTATAAAGTTGCTGCCGCCCGCTCTTGTTCATGCGTATACATATATGAAACGATGATGAACAACCCGGATTCGTTAAAAGACCTGAAGGAAAAGAACGAGGAGGAAAAATAAATGGAAACCATGAAGGAACTGAACCTGGAAAAGCTGGCGAACGTCACCGGCGGCCAGCTGATGAATATCGATGCGCTGGAAGGCTACATCAAAGAGCAGAAAGAAGGCGGAAGCAACCTGAACTGTATCCTGGGCGTTCTGCTGCGGGAACCCACGATTCACAACTACACCGACGATCTTGATATCTTTGGCGTGATTATGCACACGACAGATTATTACAACTCCCTGCCCGGCGCAAAGGGCGTGTTCATTGACGGTGAAGTGGTCGACCTGTAATCCTGACAAAAAGCCAATGAGCAGGCGCCCAAAGCAGGCGCAGAGAAAACCGGGGAAGGCAGAAATGCTTTCCCCGATTTTTGATTGGCAAAGGAGATCGGTAAAACCCGTCCCAGAAAACAGCGTTAAGGACTATTCCTCGTCCACAGGCTCTTCATAACCGCAAATCCACTTCGGACCGGCGGTTTTCCTTTTATAAACTTGCCTGCAAAAACCCTGCTCCGCAGCAGCAGAGCAGGAGCATATGATCCCAATTCAGCAAACCCGGCCGATGCCTGGCTGACAGGAACACAGACCGCTCCGGCTTTGGGTTTTTTACTGCCTGGATTATTGCATGGGCCCTGCCGCTGTAGGAGCCGGATTCCAGGGACAGGTGCACGAGTGTATTTCGGCTTCCGTCGGAGAGGCGAATTCCATTTTGCAGTCAGGATGGAATCGGCATAAATACACTTTTCTGATGATACCACCGCCGGAAATCTGGTCCAGTTCATTCGTCGCTAATTCTGCAATTTCTTTTGGGCTGCCCTGCTTTTCATCCATGTCTTTCATCTCCTTCTGTCTGATTCATTTCGTCTGCTGATAACAACAGATTCGCCCTGTGGCAGGATATGTCCTGCTGTTTTCCAAAATTGTGGCTTCTCCTGATTTGCGTTCTCCTTCCAGAACCCGTCCGACACCTGTTGATACGCAGCGCCGGAGGGTGGCGGCAGCGCCGCACCCCCGGATTTGTTCAGCTTTCAAAGGCCGGCGGATCAATCCGCTCCTTTTGCCTTCGGGAGGAGTGGATTCATTTGTACACATTCGCATGTACACGCTTGTGAATACAAAGCGACCGTTGTATAATTTTACCAGCCACTGCATGAAATGAGAGTGTCAAGATGTCTGAACTCATATTACCTCAGTCCTGGCAGGATTGGCATATCATCGAGGAAATCGGAGAAGGCTCCTACGGCCGGGTTTACAGGGCAGAAAAAGAAAACGGCGGCGTGAAGGCGGTCAGCGCCATCAAGGTGATCCAGGTTCCTTCCGAACGTTCGGAGCTTCTTTCCCTACGCCGCGAATTCCGGTCCGATGAAGAGCTGCGTCGGAACCTGAAGGAAATGGTAGACGGATATACTAACGAAATCCGAACCATGTACCGGCTGCAGGGCCATTCACATCTGGTCTCCATTCAGGATCATCTGGTGGAGGAACTGGATGACGGTTTCAGCTGGCGGATCTATATCCGGATGGAGTATCTTCAGTCCTTCGATGATTATGCCATGACCCACACATTTTCCCGGGAAGAGATCATTCGTCTGGGGATTTCCCTGTGTGAAGCGTTAAGCGCCTGCGCGGAACATGGCATCCTGCATCGGGATATCAAGCCGGAGAACCTTTTTATAACAGAAAGCGGCCAGTACAAGCTCGGCGATTTCGGAATCGCAAAAGCCCTTGACAGTACCGTCAGTTCCTACTCATCCAAAGGAACATTCAGCTACATGGCCCCGGAGGTCGTTCAGGGGAAGCCCTACGACAGCAGGGCGGACTTGTATTCCGCAGGGATCTTTCTCTATAAACTGACAAACAGGAACAGGGATCCCTTTATCGATCCGGAAAAGCAGATCATCTCCTATCAGGATCGGGAGCAGGCAATGAGCCTGCGGATACAGGGTGAAACGCTTCCAGCGCCGATTGACGCTGATAAAAAGCTGGCTAGAGTAATTCTGAAGGCGTGTGAGTATAAACCGAAGAACCGTTTCGAATCTCCGGATGCGATGATGAAGGCTCTGGCCGCATTATTGCAGCCGGAAGAGGCAGTGCGGCAGCCCTTAAGGAAATGGATCCTGCCCGTTTGCGCTGCAATCCTGCAGATTGCGGGCGTCGCAGTGATCATAGGCCGGACCGCAGTGCTTCGGCCGGATGAGAACGGCACGGTCGCAGCATCACCGGTTCCGACAAGAAGTATACGGGATATTATGGACGAAGAGGCCACCGCACATTTTCAGGAAAAAACCGCAGGCGGTCTGACCATTGATTATTCCCATATGGACCAGGGATATGTCATGGTCCGGGCTCAGAAATCCGATAAAAGAATGAAGCTGACGGTGGAACATGGGACTGTTTTGCTCACTTATTCGATGAATAATGATGAACAATATGAAACAATTCCCCTTCAATATGGAAGCGGAGAATATACGTTTTCGCTTGGAATCGCTGAAACAGCGGACAGCAGTCAGTATGAAAACGCCGGAACCATCAGTCTGAAGTGCACGATTCCGGATGAAAACAGCTGCTTCCTTTATCCAAACCAGTATGTCAGTTACAGCACGGACTCGCCTGTCATTGAAAAGGCACAGGAACTCTGTAAGGATCTGAATGAACCGGCGGATATTGCCAAAGCAGTGTGCAGTTATATTCAGAAAACATTTTTATATGATTTTGTAAAGTCTGTTACGGCTGACGAAGAGCAGCTTCCCGATATTGAAACGACATGGAAGGAAAAAGCCGGAACTGAACAGGACCTGTGCGCTGTGACATGTGCCATGCTGCGCAGCCAGGGCGTTCCGGCAAAACTTGTCTTCGGGACAGTGGATGACAGCGATAACTCCGGGCGGTATTCCACTTCCTGGGTGGAAATCATCATTGACGGAGAAATTTGGGGGTTTGATCCGGCTAAAGGATTGAATGCGCATGATTCGGCAGGCTGGAAGGAGTATAACCCGGAAAGGTTTTACTGACTGGATGCAGATCAGGGGAACATTCTTTTTACAGTGTGCCTTTTATCAGGTATAGGCTGTCAGTGTCAACCGGTGCCTTGGCTCATTTGCCTCTGACAAACCAGATGAAAGGAAAGAAAGCTCATGAAAAGGATGATACTGATTGTTACCACTCTATTGATGCTGGCCGGTGCGGCCCTGGCGGAAAGCGCACCTGACGGATTTCTGAATGTTGATACAAGCCAGGCTTCGGACGGATGCATTGTTGTCAGAAGACCTGAAACGGAAAAGAGACTGACAGTAACCGTAGGAACGGGTACGTGGAAAGCAGAATACCCGCTGGATGACGAATCGGTTACTCTGCCGCTTCAGTTTGGAAGCGGAAATTATCTGATCGCCTTATATGAGGCGTCTGAAGATCATCCGGAGAACCGTTCCCTGCTTGACTCCCTGCAGATTTCCGTCAAAATGGATAATCCGCTTTCCTGCTTTCTCCATCCGAACCTGTACGTCCGGTATGATTCAGGTTCGTCCTGGGTCCTGAAGGCGGAAGAACTGACAGCAGGATTAAAGGATCCAATGGAACAGTATACCGCCATTTCCGGTTACATTGTGAACAACTATGTATATAATTTTATCAAGTCAGTCACAGAACGGACAGATGCCCTCCCGGACATTCAGGACTGCTGGGATCAGAAAATGGGCATTTCACAGGACCTTGCAGCCTTAAGCTGCGCTATGCTGCGCAGTCGGGGAATCCCTGCCATGCTGTTTGCAGGCAGTAAAGAAGACGGAATCACTTACTGGTGGGTGGTTGCTGTTGTCAATCAGGAATACATCCTTTTTGACCCGACGAAAAGGGTATGCGCGTCAGAAATGACAGATCTGCTTTTCAGCCTTTATTCGGACGCAATGGCATATTGACGTGGCCGCTGCCGGCCCCGCGTTCCCCGAATAGGTCGTCCCCGCGTTTCCTCACGGCTCAATGCACTTCAGGCCGTTCCATTCCTCACCGGTCAGGCGCCACACTGTCCGGCAGGCCTTATGATCGATCAGGCTTTCGCAGAATTCCTTGCTCGCTCTCAGGCCGGGGGTGTATCCCCTGGCCTGAACCTGCTCCCGGAACAGTTTGATCATCCGGATTTTTACGCCGCTGCGGGCGAAACGGAGCATCTCGTCAAGCCTGATGTTCAGGCATACGGTCTTATTCCTGTCCTTTACATATATCTTCATCCTGGGATAGGCATCGCGTTTCCGGCTGCAGTGCAGCTGGGGATAGCTTTTCCCGCAGTGGGGGCATCTGCCGCCGGCGTCCAGGGTGGAGAAGGTTTTCCGGCAGGATGATTCTGTACAGCGCTTGTTCATAAGCATCCCTCCCTGATAACTGCTGTGCGGACAACGAGACACAGAAGAGTATAATCCTGTTCGGGCTGTGGGGCCTTCCCTGCTGAACTTCCGGCAAATGCCGCGGATACGGACGCTTTGTATTCTGCTTCTGATCCGGCAGCATCCGCCGGCTTTCGCCGTACATCGGGCCGTACTTTGATTTTTCCGCCACCAGTAAGTCCGCTCGCGTCCGGTAGCAATCCGGGCACCGCGCTGCCCCCGCGTATATACGCGGAATGTGGGAGGGATTCTGCTTACCCTCAGCTTTCACCTGAAAAACCGGCCGATAAGGCTACTCGCACGAAACCTCTGCCTTATACCGTGTCCCTGTCTCAGGACGCGTTCAACGGCGACTGACTTGTTCCCCGGGTCAGGCTTTCCGGTGTTTGCCCAGACGGACCAAGGCCTGGGCCTGAACCGGATTCTTCCTCCACAGGAGGCGTCTATTGCGTCAGCGGCAGAATTTCTGCGTTATCAGTATCCGATCTCCTGCACCATACCTGCTGGATTGGCGTTTTCGCCTCTGCCTGCGGCATCACTGGCGCAGGCGGGCTGATTGCGGAAGGTATCCCTCCCGTTCAGCTCCCGGAGGGTATGTCCCGGGCGCTTGACGGCGCTTTACACCGGGCTGCGGATACTGTCGGATCAGAAGCAGATACGGTTCCGGCCGATCGCCTGCCATGAGAGGACATTCCGCCCCACAGCCCATTTTTTCACGCGAAGTAAGACCGGACCATCCGTATCCGCTGATAACGAGTTCCTCCAAACCATTCTGCCCGCTTTCACGGTACCGACCAGAACTTCGAACCTGTTCAGCCATTGGGAGAATACGGCCGGTTGACGGGCAGCGACTCCCGTCCGCGTATCCTGCGGTTTTCACCGCTGTTCCCAAAGAGGACTGGTTACCTCTGCCATTCACGGATCCTCCGGCAATAAGTGAGTATAGATTGATTCATAAGTCTCAAAGCTGGAAGATGAGTTTTTCTCCATTCCGCTACATGGGTCAGTGTTCCGTCTTATACACCCCTTTCAGGGCTTCACTGGAAACCGGCGTATGGTCTTCCCGTAAAGATCGGTTACTCATTATCCCGATCGTTCTCCTGCAGGCACCACCCTGCGGCATTCCGGGTTATTCCCTCCTTTCGGGAGGGCGTCTGTTTACCGGCGGCAGAAACTGCGCTTTGGTTCGCGTTCCTCCGGCACAGCACTGCATTTTCTGTCTCTCAACATTCCGTTGCCGGTTCACACCGGTTCCGCAGGGCACTGGCGCAGGGTATCCCCGGCGCTTTTCCCCAATGCGGGCGTTCCGGCAGCTTCCACTACCGAAAGCCGACGCCTCTCAGAACGGTTTTCATCCCGCTTTGGCACTGAGTTGCAGAATGGCTTGGAGGAACTCGTTATGATTATGAAATTTACAAGGTTCTCAGGCTGTTTCCCAGCCGCATGCCGGTGTTTTCCCGCCGGCATGCGCACTCTAACATACTCAGGAATACCGTTCACGGAAAAAAAGATGCGAACCTCCGTGGGATCATGAGCGTCTCCGCTGATTATTTATTGACGCAATAATACTTCTCATATAATATATGCATAGTCAACGGCCACGTCTGTAAATAATGCTGAAAGGATTTCACCCAACATTATGTGTACGATAACTGAAATCGGAAAAGCAAAGATGGACCAAAATAGACCGTCCCTTTGTTTCATTTTAATCCTGATCATCACGCTGATTACTGCGGTTCAGGCAGAATCCGAATCAGATCTTATCAACCGAATCACAAGGATTGCAGATGCCACAAAGGCGGAAGACTTAACAAAAGACGGCGATGTGCCAAATTATATGACCATTTATGGAGACCAGGCTTATCTTACATCCCATGGTCATCAGGAAAAGAATAAATATTATTCGGAATACAATTGGTATGATTACGCGGTTAATGAATCATCCAAAACGGATGTTATTTCCAAATATACAAGGCTGCTGGAACAATATAATATCTACCTGGCAGATACATGGCACGATGAAACCCAAACCATATATTATTATGAATACCGCGGAAAAAAGAAAACCACTCCGATTAAAGGGCTAACGGCTTTGTCGGATCGTTCATCCTGTAAACCGGAGCTGATAATCAATGTGGAAACTTTCCGGGCGGAAAAGAATGTGATTCCGATCGACGTATATATTTACGTCAGCGGCGGACTGAACTATTTGCAACCGCAGGCTCAAAAAGCAGGCAACAGCAAGAATACGATTCACCTGAGCGTTGGAAAAAAACAAGAACTGGAGTATACCAACATACCATATCAATATGAAAAAAAGTATGAAACGTATCACTGGGAGATCACCGACGGCGCGGAATATGTTTCTTTGGATAATGATAACTTAAAGAACGTTACAATACAGGGACTGAAACCCGGCACAGCACATATTACAGGACATTATGAGTATTCCACGGAGGGAGCCGATATCCTGACAGGGAAACCGGAATATAGTTATCATTCCACAACACAAGGCTTCACAATAGTGATAAGCAGCGGCAAAGCGAATACATCTCAGGCAACAGTATCGGAAGGCTTTCCTGAGATTGAAAAATATTTTGGCGTCAGTGATGAAGTGGAGCCAGCCGGTGTTTATATCGATCAGAGTGGCCGTTTTACAAGGTATTCCTTTGGTCTCTATGATATAATCGATACAGATACATCCATTGCGCTAATCAGCAGTGTGAACAATGCATTTCATTTGATCAGAAGTGAAAAAGGAAAAGATGATTCCGGCTTATATGAGATGCATTATTACCAATACACAGGACACAAGGATATCGCACCGATCTTTTTTGACGATCAAGACCCGTGTGAAGCACATTTGCTCATTTCAATCGTACAGTATCCGGAATATCTCTCCGGTTATATTGATCTGTGCATTGTAACCGGCCTGGAATATGATGGGGCAGAATCGTTCATCAATGCTGTAATAAACTAAAAACCAATTCGTGGGGAATGCCTGCCGAAAAAATGCTGATCAATCTGCGTTCCAATCTTCCGGATTGATCCCCATCTTCCGGATCAGGTCGCCGAGGGATTTATCATACTGCGCCTGGGAGATGGCACCGTTCTTCAGGAATGTATCCAGCAGCTGCTTCTGGCTGTGGAAAAGGGCAAGTTTCTTTTCATACTGTTCATCTGTCATTGCGCATCCATCATTTCCCTTCTGGTACGTTCATAATCTGTGAAGTGATCAATTCATAGATCGATTTGTGGTACTTCTGTAACGGAAAACACCGTCCCGCCGTTTCGTCCCCATCAAGATTCCTTTCCAGCGGGTACCCCTAAAAACCGGAAGCTGTCATAAAGCACCTTTAGGACAGTTTTTCACACACTCCATGCATAGGATGCATTCCGTTCCATTTTTACGTTTCCTGGAATTATCTGTCACGTCTACATTCATCGGGCATACGCGTTTGCATTTCCCGCAGGATACGCACTTGTCCTTGTCGCATTTTATGCGGATCAGAGAAAAATAACTCATCGGCTTCAGGAAAACCGTAATCGGACAGACATATTTGCAGAACGCCCGGTTGTCCCGGAATACAAATGCGAGGATGATCCCTGCCGCATAATACAGCACGTTGCCGATGATAAACGCCCAGAACATGATCCGCTCAATGTTCCCTGCATGCGCAAGGAACAGTGCCGCGACAAAAACGAGTGCGGCGGCAAAGGTGATATACCTGATCCATCCCAGTTTCCTTCGCGGCTGCTCCGGCACTTTGTAAGGCAGAAAATCCAGCGCCATAGCTGTCCAGCAGGCATACCCGCACCATCCGCGCCCGAATATCAGCGGCCCGAATATCTTTGCCACAGCATAATGAATGGTTGCCGCCTCAAACACACCTGTGAAGAGATAGTACCAGAATCCTTCGATCTGCATGTTTTCATTGCAGATCAATCCGAGATAGACAAGCATGTACAGACCGACAAGCAGTTGAACAATACGCCTGGCATGCTTGTATTTTCTGATGAACAGGAAGACGCCCAGTGAAATGGAAATGCCGATATAGCTGAAATTGAACAGATAGAACAGATTGCTCTTTGTCAGCCACAATGTGACAGCGACCACTTCAAATACAGCCAGCATGATGATTGGCATCGCATATTTCTTCATCTCTGC
This sequence comes from Clostridia bacterium, assembly GCA_017541105.1. Classification (GTDB taxonomy): domain Bacteria; phylum Bacillota; class Clostridia; order Christensenellales; family Aristaeellaceae; genus Aristaeella. The sequence goes on along the minus strand of JAFXZS010000019.1, from coordinate 6,903 downwards.
ACCTCCACAAATCCCGAATGTCGCGCCTGGCAATTTCTAAAAAATGATGGCAAGCCCTTACCAGATATGCGCCTCAATATAACGCTCCGGTCCGTATTTTCCGTCATTGTTCCAGTCTTGGGGCAGAACGTACTTTCCGATGATCTCCGGGATCTCTTCATAAGTGTAAAGCTTTTTTCTGTACTCTTTCCCATCAGCACATTGATCGCTGAAAGTCGGCATGGAGTCTCGCAGGTCAAAGACACAGTCCGAAAGTCGAATTCTTCAATCGGGATCCGGATATAATCAGGCTGCTCATACCATGTTGAAAGCCATGGACTGAATTCCACTACCATGCAATGGGATAAGTCAGCAAAAACGTTCATTGTTAAAGTCGAGCCATTTCCCCAAACACTTTCCCATAGTTTGATAAACTGTTCAGCAGTCAGTTCATTATATCTGACAGTATACTGTTTCAAATTTACAGCACCTTACAAAATGTAATCTGCTGGTAGCCGTTTAACTCAAGATTTTTGCAATGACCCATTCTTGTCGTCATTTGCAATTCTACCATATACGCACCCAAAACAAAAGAGAATAACCTTCGGGTTCTTCCGGGTGACCTTCTGAATAGTATTTCCTGAGGAAATCATCATGAAAAAGAATTATTACAGCGCTGCCGCTACTGCCCCAACGATGATCAGAATGCTGTCATTCTGCTGTCACCGAAGCAAACCGCCATGGAAAACACATTCTTACACTTTGGTTTCATTCCAGTATATATCCTCATATCCCTGTAACCATGTGAAATCGCCTGTTACTTTACAGCGATAAGTGTATTCTCCCGCCTCTCTATTGCCTGTTCCCGAATGAATTCATCATCCAGCGTCACCATCTTCAGATCCGGAAAAAGATGTGCCAGCAACGTGGATTTGCCGGTTTGCCGCGCGCCTGTAACAAGCAGGCTTTTGAAGGATTGAAATGTTTCCTTCGCAAAGGATTCGATATGTCTCTGAATGTAATCCATGCATCCTCCCGGCCTGTCTGGCTATTTCGGATTTGTTTTCCGGATTGGCCGCACCATGCTTTTAAGAAAAGAGTTCAGACTGTTCTGAACTCTGTGTGGAGCATAGTACGAAACTGTCGAACACCGTAAAGCGGGAAATGCTTTCGGCGCAGCATTATCAGTCCAACAGAATCTTCATATATCCGCAGGTAAACGGAAAGAAATCAAACTTCTCAGTTCCTGTATGAATTGCCCCGTTTTGCTCATACCATTTCCGGAGTATTGTGTTTTCCTCAACAATACTCAAACACATGATGCTGCAGTTTTCCTTCCGTGCGATGTCCATGGCATGTCTCAGCAGTTCCGTTCCGATCCCGTGATGCCTGTATTCCGGCAATACGGAGAGGTTGCCCAGTTCACATTCGCCGTTCTGCTTTACAAGCAGCGAATAATACCCGCAGATGATACCATCCTGCTCATCCAGGAACATCATACGTTTCTCATGATCCATATGCCAGAGCAGGCGCTTCTCGTCAGTAGCAAAAGCCACATACCTCGGTGCATTCTCCGGAGTTAAACCGTACTCATCCGCAACGGTCTGATGACTGTGCCGGATCACCCGGACACATTCCGGGATTTCGTCCCGGCACACTTCCCTGATCATAGGATGTCTGTCTCCTCTTTTTTTGTTTTGCCCGAACAGGATCATTCATTCCTGTGAAATCCAGTCTTCCAGCTTAATCCCCATCCTGGAAAAATGCTTCGTATTGTTTGTCACTAGAATACAGTTCGCAGCTTCTGCATGCCCGCCAATCATCAGATACGGATCATCAACCCGAATGCCTGCCTGTTCCAGCGTCGCTCTGATCTGAGCATAATAAGCAGCCGCGCTGCAGTCATAGCTGAGCACAGGAACGCCTGCCAGAGCAGCCTCAACAGCGTGCCTGTTTCTTTCCGGAAAGCGGCTTTTCAGAATGCCAATTTCAAGTTCACCGAAGGTAATAGCTGAAATACAAACCTGCCCGTTCAAGGCTTCAGAGATAATCCGATCGGTCACTTCGCTCAGGGGATGCCTGATTGCGTAGATTAAGATATTTGTATCAAGCATATACATCAGGAAGCACCTCTGTCAGCCAGTTTAGTCTGAATCCAACAAATCTCTTTCAGCCGCTTGAAAGTCAGTTCGGCCATCCTCCATAAAATCATCGGAAAAGGACAGAAAGCCTTCCCGCATCACAGAAGCAAGCTGTTCCTTTGGTGTCAGAACAAGAGCCGCTCCGAGTTTTGTGATCACTACCTCATTTGTATTGAAATGAAATTCCTTGGGAATCCGTACAGCCTGGCTTTTTCCGGATTGAAAAACACGGGTCGTTGTCATAAAAGCACCCCTCCGCACAAATATATATCTGGATATATCCCTTTGTCAAACAAAAAAAGAAAAGACAGCCTCATCAGCTGTCCTTTAAGCTTATCTCCTTATTTCAAAACTCGCAATAATGGTTTGTATTGGTTTCTTTCTTTTGACATTTCCCAAACTAGCTCAGAAGGCAAATTTAATACTTGAAATTATTATACTTGTGAGTATAATAATAAAAAAGTGATCGGAGGTGCTTCTATGTCCAAAGGTAAGCCTTTTATTGACAGAACTGAAGAATTGATGACACTCGAAAAAGAATATACTAAGGCGGCAGCTTCATTCATCATCATATACGGGCGGCGTAGAGTTGGAAAAACGGCGCTGATTAACGAATTTCTTTCCCATCACAAAGGATGCAATTTGTATTTTCTGGCAACGCAAGAAGCGGAAGAGCAGAATCGAAAGGCTTTTCGTGACCAGGTAGCAGATCTGATTGGAAATGAGCTATTGAAATCTGCAGATGCAGATTGGCTTACGATCTTCAAACTCTTTTCAGAGCATACAACAGAAGAACGGAAAATTGTCGTGATGGATGAATTCCAATATATCGGCAAATCAAATCCGGCGTTTCCGTCGGTGATGCAAAAGATATGGGATACCGTATTAAAGGGAACGAATATCATGCTAATCCTATGCGGTTCTCTTATTACGCTGATGCAGCAGCAAACACTGGATTACTCAAGCCCGCTCTATGGCAGGCGCACTGCACAGATTAGGTTAAAGCAGATTCGTTTTCCGTATTATCCCGATTTTTACCCGGGAAAAAGTGAAGAAGAACTGATTCCCTTTTACGCTATTACGGGCGGCGTTCCCAAATATATCGAAACCTTCAGTGATTGCCAAAGCGTTGAAGATGGTATCGATCAATATATATTGAACCCGCAAGGATACCTATATGAAGAACCTTATTTCCTTCTCCAAAATGAAGTATCGGAGATAGGCAGTTATTTTTCTCTGATCCGGGCGATTGCAATGGGTAATCGGAAATTATCTGAGATTGCTGCATGGCTTGGTGTTAAGCAAACCAATATCCCGAAGTATCTGAAGACGTTAATGGACATGGATTTGGTGGAGCGTGAGGTGCCGGTTACGGAAAGCAATCCGGAGAAAAGCAAAAGCGGACTTTATCGCATTACAGACAACTATATTGCCTTCTGGTTCAAATTTGTTTATCCTTACCGGGCATTTCTTGAACGGGGTGAAAAAGCATATGTGATGGAGCAGATCCGAAAGATGTTTGTTCAAAACTATCTTTCATATGTTTATGAAGACTTATGCAGAGAAAAAATGTGGTCGTTCTCATCCATGGGTCTGTGGAATTTCCGGTTTGACAAACTGGGTAGATATTGGGGACCGATATGTGGAGAAGTGGATATACTCGGAATTGATACGATTGGCGGGGACATGATTATTGGTGAATGCAAGTATTCAGCAGCTGAAAAAGGCTTAAACGTTCTGCACACATTACAGGAAAAAGCTCGCGCTTTGGAGGCGAAAACCGGGCATTCCTGCAACAATTATGTTGTGTTCAGCACTTCCGGCTTCTCTAAAGGTCTCAAGGATGAGGCCGCAAGAAATCCATGTATCCTTCTGGTGGAAACCTTTTCGCCGAAAAGGAATTAACGCACGAGAGATTATCGTAACTCTCAAAAGAATGCAATTTCAAATCGGTCTCGCACTTTCAAAAGTAAACCTTCTAAACTCCAGACTACTATCAAAAGGTGTATTATCCATTTCCATTACCCAGACTCGTTATGGGAACAAAGCCAACATTTCCATCCTTCAGAGAATACACGATCGCATATTTTTGATCGCTTTCCGCTTCTCCGATTACGAGGCATTCAGAGAACTGAGTAGCTGTCATGATTCCGGATTCCGAACCGATAAACGGTACAACAGGATGGATCAATACTTTTTCGCTGTGGATTTGTATGGCATCACGGTTTACCTGCAGCATATTATCGCCGAAAGCCAAATCTTCCGTCCGCATCCAGCCAGTCATAGCGCCTGTATTTTCATCCGTTCCTATCCTGACTTTCGTCCACGCTGAGCCCTGTTCCAGAACAAATAATGGTGTTCCGTTATAAAAGTTTCCGAGCAACGAATCTTCTCTTCCGGCCTCCACCAACAGCTTTGTGGTTGCATCCGGATCAGTTTGTGCGGTTACCGCCCAACCTGTCCGATCCACCATGGCGCTGAGCGTCTCCTTAGTTTCCTGCGCGCCGAACTCCTCCGGCGGCAGGGAGGTCCAGTCGATGACGGTGATGTCTCCCCAGGCATGCGTGCCGAAGAACTGCGAATTCATCTCGGAACCGTACAGGCCGATCCAATCCGGACCGACAAAGAAATCATAACTGTTCACATAGGATAAGCCCCATCTGCCTTTTCCGTACCTCCGCACACCAACCGCGGCTCCGCCCTGCCATGCGTTCATATTGACCGCGTCGGTGATGTTTGAGTCTCCAAAGCGCGTCCCTTCCGGCAGCGGAGAGCTTTCGACCCACTCCCAGCCGGCCTCTCCTTCATCTGCACCGCAGAACAGCACCAAATCTCCACTCTCTTTTCGCACGATAAAGGACAGAGTTCTGTCTTCCTGAAGATAGCCATCCACATACTGATTCTCAGAGAAGAATCTGGCGTATAACTTTGGGAGGAGCGTCGGATCTGCATACGCGCCATAGTTCCGGCTCCAGTTATACCCTACGGCATTGACCGGCGGCGTATCAAAGTTAAACCGTTTCAGGAGCAGGCTGTTCTGATCCAGCACATTCGGGCAGGTAACGTCCCAATACGTGCAAAGGACTTGCTGCGTATCAATGTCCCTCAACCATTTTGTCGAGTGAACTGCATCTGCTGTGATTTCGGTGATCCATTCAGTAACGACGCTATCTTCGTCATATTCTGTGCTTGTATATTCAATTTGCTCCGCCCGGACAAGGAGCCAGGCTTCTGCTTTCTCTTCCCAATGGAATATCCACGTTGTCTGAATTGTTCCGTTCTGATCCTCCCGAGTCAGGTACAGCAGCTTTTCCTCTTCATCCATCCTGCTGTCGAAGCGATTGGGAATCTCCGGATTATACTGATCCATGGCGACATGAACAACGCGATATCCCTGGTCGGTTGCCTTGGAGCGTTCCGGATCCTTCAGAATTGAAAGCGCATTTTCACAGAGCTCCTGCGCCGCGACAAGGTTGAATTCCGAAAAGCTGAACTCCTGATCCACTGGCCATTCGATCCTCGGATCAACCAAAGGTGAAATGATCGCTGTTTTTCCGTCCTCACTCAGGCGGCAGAAGACCATTTTGTCATCCTGTCCATCGCTGATCGTATATTCGAGGTTGATGATTTTCCAGTTCTCCTGGTCATCTGCCTGAAGTGTCAGGTAGTCATTTTCCTTTGGATCCTCCCACCCGATTTCAATCGAATACTCAGGCGTATGGTCATCCAGACGGGCTGTTGCACTGCTTCCTTTCGATGGAATCATCTGATCATTCTTTTCCAACACTGAGAACCCGGTGGAAGAATCATATTTAAGAATGGCAACTCCGAAACCTGGCGCGGCATGATAGATCGCGATCACCGTATCAGGTACTGTTTTCGCCCATTGGGCATCAAATACAAATGCTGATAAAGTGCTCTCAATGTCCTTTCTCAATTGATAATCAGACAAATGCTGATCAGCTTTTACTCCGTTGATACCCGCAACCAGAAGCAAGACAATGACTGCAAGGAGAATAAAGCAGGAACGTCTTCTCATGACAACCTCCTTTTAGATTGAAAAAGCCTCCCAAAGAAATAGACGAATCAGAGCGCGGATTTCTTTCATCCTTCCTTTTCAATGGCTCTGGGGCGACAGTACGGATGGTTCGCTTTCATTTGTACAATATGGCAGCGATCAATCCCGCAACAATCGAAAACGCAGATCCCGACAAATGTGCTAATGCCCCATTTACCCCGCAGCCCGGTGAAAAGAGAAAAGCCCTGAAATCCAGAGATTTCAAGGCTTCCCGTCTTGTGGAGCATAGGGGAGTCGAACCCCTGACCTCGACAATGCGAATGTCGCGCGCTACCAACTGTGCTAATGCCCCGTATGGGTTCCCGGAGGTTTTCCGGGGGAGTTTCCCGCGTTTTACGTCTGCGGGTCGGGTGACGTTTCCCTTCATTTTGAAGGGATTTCCTTGATTTACAAGGGTTTGTCTGGGGCGACAGTACGGAAGGCTTGTCCTACCAACTGTGCTAATGCCCCGTATGGGTTCCCGGAGGTTTTCCGGGGGAGTTTCCCGCGTTTTACGTCTGCGGGTCGGGTGACGTTTCCCTTCATTTTGAAGGGGTTTCCTTGATTTACAAGGGTTTGTCTGGGGCGACAGTACGGAAGGCTTGTCCTACCATCTGTGCTAATGCCCCGAATTTGGTAACAATTCCGACCATATTTTCCATCAGCTCCTATGGTCGGCTTTCGGAACTGATTTCCTGTGGGGCGTAAGTACGGATGGTTTGTTCT
>JAFXZS010000018.1 GCA_017541105.1 Clostridia bacterium | reverse complement strand
GCAAGGCGGAGGCCGCCATCGAGGCCCTGCAGCAGGTGGCGGCGGCAACGGCCAAGGTCATCCGCGGCGGGCACCAGAAAACCGTCCGGGCAGACGAAGTGGTCCGGGGGGACCTGCTGATTCTGGAAGCCGGGGACGCTGTCCCGGCGGACGCGCGGATCGTGGAATGCGCTTCCATGAAGACCCAGGAAGCCGCCCTGACCGGGGAATCCACAGACGTGGAAAAACAGAGCGAAGCGCTTGCGGCTGCCGATAACGGGGAAGTCTCCCTGGGCGACCGGAAGAATATGGTCTATATGGGCTCCATCGTAACCTACGGCCGGGGACACGCCGTGGTAACCGGCACCGGCATGGACACGGAGATGGGTGCCATTGCCGACGCGCTGACCAGCGCGAAGGAAGAGGAGACGCCGCTGCAGGTCAAACTGAATGAGCTTTCGCGGAAACTGTCCGCCATGATCCTGGCGATCTGCGCCTTTGTGTTCATCATCAACCTGGTGCGGAACGGCGGGAAGGCCGTCCTGGATACCTTCATGATCGCTGTTTCCCTGGCGGTGGCGGCTATTCCCGAAGGGCTGAGCGCAGTGGTCACGGTCCTGCTTTCCATCGGCGTTACGCGGATGAGCAAGAACCATGCCATCATCCGGAAACTGACGGCAGTGGAAACCCTGGGCTGCACACAGATTATCTGCTCGGACAAGACCGGCACCCTGACCCAGAACAAGATGACCGTGGTCCGGAAAGTGACCGGGGACGAGAAACTGCTGATGACCGCCATGGCCCTGTGCTCCGATGCGGAACTGGAGCAGGGCGAGGCAGTGGGCGAGGCGACGGAATGCGCCCTGGTCAACGACGCGAACAAAAACGGGCTGCCCAAGGATGAACTGGCCGCGGACCTGCCTCGGGTGGACGAGGCGCCATTCGATTCCCTGCGCAAGATGATGACCACGCTGCACCGGGCAAGCGCCGGAGACGGGTTTATCCAGTTTACCAAGGGCGCGCCGGATGAGGTGCTGCGCCGCTGCAGCAGGATCTGGCAGAAAGGTCAGGCTGTTCCGATGACAGAGGCACAGCGGAAGCAGATCCTGGAAGAAAACAAGGCCATGGCGGACCAGGCCCTGCGGGTGCTCGGTGCTGCCCAGCGGATCTATGACGAACGGCCTGCAACCAACGCGCCGGAAGAGCTGGAGCAGGATCTGACCTGGATCGGCATGTGCGGGATGATCGACCCCATCCGCCCCGAAGTAAAGGACGCGATCGAAAAATGCCGCAACGCGGGCGTGCGCCCCATCATGATCACCGGAGACCACAAGGATACTGCCACAGCGATCGCCCGGGAATTGGGAATCCTGAAGCCCGGACAGATGGCGATCACCGGTGCGGAGCTGGACGCGATTCCGGACGAGGTATTCGCGAACGACGTGCGGCGGTATTCCGTTTATGCCCGCGTACAGCCGGAGAATAAGGTCCGTATCGTAAACGCCTGGAAAGCCCTGGGCAAAGTGACCGCCATGACCGGCGACGGCGTCAACGACGCGCCGTCCATCAAGAGCGCGGACATCGGTGTGGGCATGGGCATTACTGGCACCGACGTGACCAAGTCCGTGGCGGACATGATCCTGACGGACGATAATTTTGCCACGATCGTATCCGCGGTGGGCGAAGGGCGCCGCATCTATGACAATATCCGCAAGGCAATCCAGTTCCTGCTGTCCGCCAACCTGGCAGAGGTGCTGGCGGTATTCTCCGCCACGCTGATGGGCTTCTCCATCCTCAAGCCTGTACACATCCTGTGGATCAACCTGATCACCGATACCCTGCCGGCCATTGCCCTGGGTATGGAAGATGCGGAAAAGGACGTCATGGAGCGGCCGCCGAGGGAGCGGAAGGAAAGCGTTTTTGCCGACGGCCTGGGATTCGACATCGCGTTCCAGGGACTGGTCATTGCCGCGATCACGGTGTTCAGCTATTTTGCAGGCCACCGGATGGAGAGCGGCATCTGGGCCATCGCGGAATCTTCCGCGGGGATGACGATGGCTTTCCTGACCCTGAGCATGATCGAGATCTTCCATTCCTTCAACATGCGTTCCCGGAGCAGGTCCCTGTTCAGCCTGAAGAAGCAGAACCTGTGGCTGTGGGGAACGCTGGTGTTCTCCCTGCTGGTGACGGCGGCCGTAATCTTTGTGCCGTTCCTGAACAGGGCGTTCTCCTTCCAGCCGATCAGCATCACGGAATACCTTGTCGCCATGGCGCTGGCCCTGGCGGTGATCCCGATCGTGGAGATCGAAAAGGCGGTCCGCCGCCGGATTCAGAAGAAGCATCAGAATCAGCAGGCGGAAGAATAAGGACATCCCGTTAATTTCTGCTTGACACAAATTGTTTTTTCGTTGTATAGTCTGTGCAATTCATTCGGAAAGGAGCGGATCTTCGCATGAAACGGTTCTGGCTTGTCAATATCCTGCCGGCGAACACTGAAGACCATGTCCGCTCTGTTTCCGTATACCCTTATCCAACCGTCAGAGAAGCGTAGCTGGTATATCCGTATATCGATCAACAGCCGCTTATCTCTGACAGATAAGCGGTTTTTTGATATATTGTTTTACAGGAGGACAAGACCATGAAAATCCACATTGAAACCGAACGGCTGATCCTGCGCAACCTGACGCCTGACGACTGGCAGGCGGCATTCAGGTGGTGCGGCGATCCGGATGTCGCGAGGTATATGGTCTATCCTGTTTACAGCAGGGCCGAGGACGTCAGGACCTGGCTGGAAAGCCTGGATCCGGAAGACCCGGATGATTACGACGCCGGGATCGTCCTGAAGAAAACCGGGGAGCTGATCGGCAGCGGCGGGCTGTTTTACAAGCAGGAAGACGACCTGTGGACGATCGGGTACAACCTGCGGAAGGACCAGTGGGGACACGGGTATGCCGGGGAGACGATCCGGGGTGTTCTGGAATATGTCAGAACACAGCGGGAAGTCCGGGGAATCCAGGGAAGCTTCGCCAACGAAAACCACAAAAGCCGGCGCGTGATGGAAAAGCTCGGCATGACCTACGCGGGTGAAACGGAGATCCGGAAACTGGACGGGAGCGAAGTGCTTCCTGCAAAACTGTACAGGAGGCTGTTTGGATGAATTACCTTGACGAATACTACAACAACTATAACGAGGAGGAAAGGCTTCTTTCCCGCCACGGGCAGGTGGAATACCTGACCACCATGAAATACATCCGAGAATGTCTTGGGGAGACCGCGGAACCGAACATCCTGGAGGTCGGCGCCGGTACAGGCCGGTACAGCGTTACCCTGGCGAAGGAAGGATACCGGGTCACGGCGGTGGAACTGATTCAGCACAACCTGGAGGTCCTGAAGTCCAAGCTGGACGGAACGGAACCCATCCGGGCGCTTCAGGGCAACGCGCTGGACCTGTCCTTTCTGCCGGACGAAGCGTATGACCTGACGATGGTGCTCGGACCGATGTACCATCTTTACACAAGGGAGGACAAGGTCCGGGCCCTGGCGGAAGCCATGCGGGTGACAAAACCCGGCGGATCTGTCCTGGTCGCCTACTGCATGAACGAGGGAAGCGTAATCGGCTTTATGTTCCGGGGCAACAACCTGCGTTACGCGCTGGACCGGAACCTGCTTACGCCGGACTGGCACTGCGCCAGCGATCCGTCGGAACTGTTCGATCTCGTGCGCACGGAGGATATCTCCTCCCTGGACGCCGAGTTTCCGGCAGAACGGATCAAGCTGGTTGCGACGGACGGCGCGACGAACTACATGCGGGAAACCATCGACGCCATGGACGACGAAACCTTCGGCAAATGGATGGAATACCATCTCGCGATCTGCGAACGCCAGGACCTGATCGGCGCCTCGCACCACACGCTGGATATCCTGAGAAAGAAATAAAACGGGGGATAAGACAATGATTATCAAAGACACTGAGTTTGTGCTGAAAGACGGCCGGAAGGCCCTGCTCCGCAGCCCGAAGGACGAGGATATCCGGGGCGTGCTGGATTACCTGTATGTGTCCGCCGGGGAGACGGAATTCATTCTCCGCTATCCCGAGGAGTGCGGCAAATATACATACGAGGGAGAGAAAGCCCTCTTTGACCGGATCAACGCTTCCGAAAACGAGGCTATGCTTGTGTGCATCGTCGACGGAAAAGTGGCGGGGAATTGCCAGATCGCGTGGAAGACCGGGCTTAAAACAAGGCACCGGGCCAGCGTGGCGATCGCGCTGCTGAAGGAATTCTGGAATCTGGGTATCGGAACCAGGATGTTTGAGGAGATGATCCGGATCGCGGAGGCAAACGAGAACCTGATCCAGATGGAGCTGGAGTTTGTGGAGGACAATACCCGGGCCCGGGCGCTGTATGAGAAAATGGGCTTCCGGATCACCGGCATCAATCCGAATGCCATCCGGCTGAGGGACGGCACGCTGCTGAACGAGTACTGTATGATCCGGGAGATCAGGAGATAAAGGGAGGAGCGGTCATGGAATACAGGATCATTGAAGGCGCGGATCAGATGAAGGTCTGTGAAGTGGAAAGGCTGCTGAAAATGACCTACTGGGCGGACAGGCGTCCCACGGAAACCATTGAAAAGTCCATGCGCAACTCGGCCTGCTTCGGGATCCGGAGCGGGGAAGACCGGAAACTGACCGGCTTTGCCCGGGTGATCAGCGACTACGCCACCACCTGGTATCTGTGCGATGTGATCATCGACCCGGAATACCGGGATCAGGGACTGGGCAAAGCCCTGGTATCCCATATCACGTCAAAGTTTTCCGGGCTGCGCGGGCTTCTGCTGACCCGGGACGCTCACGGACTGTATGCGCAGTACGGGTTTGGATCCGCCGGGGACAGGGCGATGAGCAGAAATCCCGGCTGAAGATGAAACGCCCCCTGAAATCTGAACTGAGACAAAAGACAGTTCAGATTTCAGGGGGCGCACTTTTACTGTCAAATGATTGATTTATATGCTTTTGTGCCGAACGAGTTGATCTGGGATTGTGAGACACTTATTTGGGAAACACAGCAAAAATAGAAACGAAACTGAAAAATGTCAGACTTTAGGATGGGTGTTCGGACAGTCCTGTTTCAAAAGCTGTTGTTCATAATGCATCGGTGTGTCATAGTTCAGTGATTCATGCGGGCGCTTCTTGTTATATGTTTCGATGTAATTTGCTATGCACTCTCTAAACTTTTTTTCTGACAGATATACCCGAACACCTTTGTACACACCGAATATTGGCTTGCCATCTGCGACTCTGCGATTTTTCCGTAATCCAACGACGTGCTCGCCTGCATGTTTGATATCCTTTTCGGACCAGTTCTTTGGAAACCAAGCCTGACCTAGTGTTGTTATTTTAGCTTGTTTCTTTTTCCCGTTCCAGCGCTTGGAACCATCTCAGGTATCGCTTTTCATTATCCTTCATGCAGCAGCACCAGAAGGACATCGTGGCGGATTGATCTGAGATCGGAATATTGACACGTTTACTGTCATGACCGGGAAGGCGCATGGAAAGATCTGTGACAAAAGCCGGCAGCGAAGATGCTCGGGTAACTTCGCGTAAAGCGCTCATATCATCCTGAAGGATAAACCGTGAATTCGGCATCTCACGGTGATGCAGTTCATGCCATACGCCGATTTCCGAATACATCAGGAAGCTTTCCCCATCCATCTCGGCGAAGGAGATGGAGTTTCGGCCTGCCATCGGATGGTCCTTTGGAAGACTGAAGAAGAGGCTTTCCGTGCCACAGGGATGGCAGATGATCTCCGGATTATCCGGCTTGCGGTTCAGGATAATCAGCTGATAGATTCCCTGCTTAAGCCCCGCAATCAGCGTTTCTTCATTCCGGACTTCTGTTGAGATCGTCCTGTCCGGATACAGGGAAGAGAGGACAGACGGCAGTTCAAACAGCGGTCCCGGCGCGCAGGATCCCAGCAGGATCGTCCGTTTGCTGCGTTCGAGTGTCCGGATACGGATCACCATTTCCTCCTGGCTGTCCAGGATGCGCCGGGCGTATTCCGCGGCAAGCCGGCCGTATTCGTTCAGTTCCAGGCGGTTGCCCTTGTGCTCAAACAAGGGAACACCAATGGTTTCTTCCAGTTTTTTCATGGCCCGGCTCATGGAAGGCTGGGTGATATGCAGCTGCTCGGAAGCCGCGACCAGGGTGCCGTATTTTGCTACAGCGTCCAGCTGTTCAAACAGATACATCTCAATCATGGTATTCACTCCCTGCCGAAGTATGCATTGCATCTATACTACTATTCGCACCCGGCACTGTACATTCCTTCTTTTATCCTTTACAATGCGATTGTCAACAGGAATACTGAACGACGAAATGAGGAGGAAACTAAAATGATGAACTGGATGAATATGAATAACATGGCGACTGTCCTGGCTGAAGACGTATATGCCCCTGAACTGCGGAACCCGCTGAACAGCGGAATGGCCGTAAACCGGGAGCGTGACGGAAAGAAGACCGGAAGCTGGCTGAGCCGTCTGTTCAGACAGAACCGGTGATCCGGGAAAACGGAGGAACGAAGATGAAGACACTGGTCGCGTATTTTTCCTGGAGCGGCAATACGATTCCGATTGCGGAGAAACTGGCAAAGAAAGCACATGGCGATCTGTTCCGGATCGAGCGAGAAATCCCTTACAGCACGGATTATCATACCTGTGCCTATGAGGAAGCGAAAGAGGAAGCGGACAGACACCTGCATCCTGCGATCAAAGGGCCGCTGCCAGATCTTTCCGGCTATGACGCGGTGATGATCGCTTTCCCGGTCTGGTGGTACACGATGCCGGCTCCGGTGATGACTTTCCTGGAAGGCTGTCCGGACTGGCAGGGGAAAAAACTGTATGTGTTTGCCAATGCCTACAGCGATATCCCAAGCCAGTTTACAAACTCCGTGCGGGGACGCGGCAGCCTGCGCAAACGGCGCGGATGTGCAGCCGGGACTGTATAACAGGGGGATCGATAAGCTTTGTTCCTGGATGAAAGAAAACGGATACTGACACGAATGAGGAGGATAATAAGATGAGCAAGACATGGTTGATTACAGGATGCAGTGAAGGCGGAATCGGCGCAGGGATCGCCCGGGCGGTGCTGGCTCACGGAGACAATGCAGTTATTACTGCCCGTTCCCTTTTAAAACTGGAATCCATTGCGAAGGATTACCCAGATACCTGTCTGCCCCTGACTGTTGATATGGCTGATAAGGGGCAGATCCGGGATGCGGTTGCCAAAGCAGTGGATCATTTTGGCACAGTGGATGTGCTGATCAACAACGCAGGCCACGGCTACCGCTCTTCCATTGAGGAAGGGGAAGAAGAAGCGGTGCAGGAGCTGTTCCGTACGAATGTCTTCGGGCCGGTGGACATGATCAAGGCAGCTCTGCCGATCTTGCGGGAAAAAGGCTCAGGCGTCATCATGAACACTACCAGCATCGCAGCGGAACGCTCAGCGGTTGGCTCCGGTTACTATGCTGCCAGCAAAGCAGCTCTGGATTTGCTGACGGACGGGCTGTGCAAGGAACTGAAGCCTCTGGGCATCCGTGTGATGGTAATTGAACCCGGTTCCTTCCGCACCCATTTCTATGATGAAGCACTGAAGAGTGCTCCGCTGACCGTGGACGCCTATAAGGATTCAACCTGGAAAAATGCCAATACCGTCAACCAGCGCCAGCAACCGGGCGATCCCATGAAAGCCGGCGAACTGGTGTACCGGATGGCGTATGCGAAGGAAGCACCTTTCCGCCTGCTGTTGGGTTCCGATGCCGTAAAGGTTGTACTGTCCACAGCGGAGGCCCGGATCGAGGAAGCCAATCGTTTTACGGAGGATTCCCGTTCCACTGATTATTGAAATGTTGAGCCGGTATGTCAGCCCAACCCATAAGTTCAATGTTCCGAATGCCTCGGCTGGCCCTATGTCTCCCCGGGAACAAACGATTCCCGGGGAATTGATTGTTCCGGGCTGTTCGTGAAGGCGTACCGGGATCAGGGTGCCAGCATCTACCACGGCAGCAACACGATCTACCGGAAATACTGCTCTGAAAAGGGCAAACTGACGAACGTTTCCCAGTTGAAGCCCGGCATGGCTGTGTTCAAATGGAACGCGAACACCCCGGAGAAGTTCGATGACGGTCTCGGCGATTTCCAGCACATCGGTCTGGTTACCAGTGTGAATCCGCTCCGGATAGTACATGCTTCCTCTGCTGCCGGGTGCGTCATGACCGATACAAAACTCGGGAAATGGGCCTATTGGGGATGGCTGAAGGATGTTGCCAAGACGGACAGCCTACCGCCTACAACCACTGAACCGACGGAAGGAGATGAAGAACCCATGGCTGAATTCGCCATTGTGATTGCCGACAGCGGCTCCACAGTGAATATGCGCACGAAGGCGAAGAGCACGGCTGCTCTGGTGGAACGTGTCCCCCTTGGTGCCCGGGTAGAAGTTTTGGGGACCTGCGGTTCCTGGACAAAAGTGAAGTTCGGTTCCCGGACTGGCTATATGATGACAAAGTTCCTGATCGCTGAAGACGACCAGGAGACGGATGAAGATCTGACCCTCGAGGAACGGGTCACCCGGCTGGAAAAGCGGGTGGCCATGCTGGAAGCATACGACGGTGCGGTCGGCTGACCGCTTGGCCTTGCAGAAATAATCTGCAGGGCCACTTTTTTCGTTTTGGGGAGAAATACAG
>JAFXZS010000017.1 GCA_017541105.1 Clostridia bacterium | reverse complement strand
TTGACATCGTGGGGGTCATAGGTTCGAGTCCTACTAATCCCACCAAGAAAAGACAGGTCCTTCACGGGCCTGTTTTTTCTTGGTCAGATTCGCAGCACGCAATCCGGAGCCCCGCGATCGTGGGGACCATAAGTTCGATTGGCGGATATTTCGTCAGTTCTTTTCTCAAACTTTAAGGAGTGATCTCCCCGGTGGGGAGGCACGACTATCTATGCTGAATTACCGTTTATCCTTGTCTATGAATTCCAGTGTAATCATCGCCAGGAAGGAGAAAACGAGAATGAATACGAAAAGGCTCAGCCAGTAACCGATCACATTATCGCTGGTATACTCATAATCTGCCGTGTAGCTGACAGCCGCGGCCTTCTGCTCCAGAAATTCTTTGACTCTTTCTTCGCCCACGATATCCAACACCTTGCCCATGGTGGTATGAACAGTGATTTCCTGATCGCGCCGGGCCTGAACATCGGGATTCTGTGCCAGCAGATCGGTTGCCTCTCCTATGGTGATGGTTCCGCCGACCTCCATATCCCCATATTGTTCCAGAAGATTTGCTGCGTCGATGGCATCCAGCATGTCGCCTACTGTGGTCAAATGAAGGATCTTCTCTCCCAGGATCAGGTCCGAATCGTCCGCATCAATGATAGCTTGCAGCATGTCTCCCAGAGTGATGGAAGATGCTCCGCCAAGTCTGTAGCTGCGCACGCTTTCAAAGTCCGGCGATTCCAGAATGAGCCGCAGGGTATCTTCCACCGTAAAATCCTCCAGAAGGTGTTCCTTTTTGAAAGCGCCAAAGGTGGCAGAGTGTTCCAGCGTTGTCTTGAGCTCGCTCAGAGTCATCACCTTGCCAAGTTCCTTGGTCCGCAGTTCAGCAATGGCAGGGTTATCCTCGTCCTGCAGGATATCCAGTACCTGGCCAACGGTAAACGTTCCGCCGATTTCGCTGTCCCGCATTTTGCTGACCATGGTGGAAATCGTAGCATAAGGCCGATGATTGGTATCCGCCTGAGCGGCGATCACCTTGAGGCCTGGGCTAGAGATGGTAAAGTGAGTCAGGGATTCGGTCCATGCTGGCAGTTCCAGCATTCCGCCGGAAAAAACCAGCTGGAAGATCAGCACGAAGGGCATGATTGTCATGGCCGTGGTCGTATTTTTCGCCAATGCGGATACCCAAAGGGACATCATATCCGATGCATAGGTAATCAGGAACAAGGAGATCATGAAATCAAGGAAAAAGAATGGTGTAATGAGCCCTTCCCGGGGGTATTGCACGCCCACCATCTGGATTACGTACAGTGTGATGACTGTTTGTGCGAGGCACAACAGCGCCTGATACAGCATGTGGGAAACGATGTAGGAAGAAATGTGCATGCCTGAACGATGCTCCCGTTTGATTACATCCCGTTCCCTGCAGATTACCTGAATAGAGTTGAAGCAGCCATTCCAGATGCACACGCATACCATGGCGAACGCGCCCATGAGGGTGCCTTCCATGTTGATAAACAGCATGGGTCGAATCACCATGCCGACCAGCCCGGCGATCAACGCCGCCATGGGCAGCACTTTCCAGTCGTTCTGGTATATAAACATCCTCAGCATTTTTCCAAAATAGATGGTCAGCTGCGAACCGCGCCCGAGATGGCGAATGGTCATCTGCCGGGAGGATTTCTTTACATTCATTTCAGCCATGCTGCACCTCCGCATACTTCATAACAAAATCATCCGCCAGCCCGTCCCCGCCTTCTTCCTTACGGTTGACGGATTTAACGATTTGTTCCATCCGCTCCCGTTTGAAAAATTTACGGGCTTCATCAATGCTGCCATAGAAGGCCAGCCGCCCGGTGCGGGCCGAATCCTTTGCCAGTACGATCACATCGTCGAACAAATCGATCACCCGATCCGGCGTGTGGGTAATCACAATCACGATTTTGCCGGTGTCGGCGATTTTGCGAAGCTGTTCAAACAGTTCCCTTGCCATCACGCCGTCCAACCCGGAATCCGGCTCATCCAGAATGAACAGGGAGGGATTGCTGATAAACTCCATGGAAATGGACAGCCTCTTTTTTTGCCCGCCGGAAAGTTTTTCCACCAGATTGCTCCTGACCGGTTTCAGGCCAAAAATATCCATCACTTCGTTTACCCGTTCCCTGCGCTGCTTGGCGGTGACGCCCTTGGGCAGCCTCAGCTTGGCGGCGTCCAGCAGGGTATTCAGCACAGTATCCTTGCCGCGCATCATTTCCGATTGCGGAACAAAGCCCACCTCATACTGCATCTTTTTATACTGGGTGTACATGTTGCTTCCGTTAAGCATAACCTCCGCATGCGCCTTCTCATAGCCGTTGATCGCGTTGAGGTAAGTCGTCTTGCCTGCGCCGCTGCCGCCTAGCAGAAGCACCATATGGCCCTGAGGAATAGACATATGAATATCCCGCAGAAGAGTCTTTTTCTGAAAGAACTCCGTCACAGTGCGATCATTCAAATTGACGGTGAGGCCGTCGCCTATGACGGCTGTGCTGCCCGAAGAGGCCAGCCGGGCCATCTCCGCCCGGATATCCTCCACCTGCCATCCCGGCTGAAAGTGTTTATGAAAGCCCCAGACGACGGCCGGAATCCACATCGTATATTCGAGCATACACAGCCAGATCCAACGCTTTTTGACACCGTACACATCAATCATTCCGCTCCAAATGCGGATCGTATAGATGAACCGCACAATCGCCAGCATGATCAACGCAATCATGGCAATCAGCAAAAGGCTTGGGATTCCGGACGAGGTTGCATAATCCTGCTGAAGCTCCACGAAAAACATGATCAGATTAAGCAGGATCGATGCTACGCCGGCCAGGCTGAATACCCGTCCCTCCGCCGCGCGCCCTGCGCATCTGGCCAGTTGATAATCCCGTGCGCCGGGAATCAGCGCCCACCAGCCTTTTAGCCCGGATTTTTCCAGCAGCCGCCACAGGCCGATCAGGTACAGAATCTTCAGCGCAATCGAGGTGGCCTGCGACGATTCAAACAGCAAAATGCACAGGATAGACAGAGCGTTTTTCAATTCTTTTCACTCCTCTTCAGATAATCGGTAAGGCCGGCGGCAATACCGCCCTGGTCTTCGGAAATCATGGTTTGCATTCCCATGGGCATTTCTCTGATGTCCTGGGCGATGCCCGCAGTTTCCGCAGCTTCCCAGCCTTCTTTCAGCGTCAGATCCGGGGCAGAAATCGTTATGTTGGAAAAAAGTCCCCGGGATCAACTGCCCGTTCTGAATAACCACACCGAAGTCAGGCGTTTGCCGTCTTTTTTTCTATCGCTTCGATGCGCTGGCTGAGCGTGGGATGAGTATAGGTCAGTTTCACCAGCAGCGGGTCTGGCGCCAGATCGGCGAAGTTTTCCTTTGCCAGTTTTTTCAGTCCGCTGATCAGCGCTTCCCCGTACCCTTCCTGTACCGCCTGTGCATCCGCGCGGTATTCGGCCTTCCGTGAAAACCAGCTGGTCATCAGTCCAAACAGCGGAGAAATCAGGGCAAACTCAACGCTCATGATCAGGATGATTGCCAGGCCGTAATTGACCGAATCAAACCCGAAGGGCGGATAGATCTCCGGATATCGAAGGGTCAGCCAGGCCAGCACCGCCAGAATCAGCATCTGGATACAGGTAAAAATCTGGTTGCGCAGCGTGTCCTTGTGCAGGCCGTGGCCCATCTCATGGGCAAATACCGCGCAGATTTCATCCGCAGTCATCTGGCTGAGCATGGTATCATAAAGCACAATGGTCTTCATCTTTCCGAAACCGGCGAAATACGCGTTGGACTTTGTGGTTCTTCTGGAAGCATCCATCACCTGGATTGCCCGCACCTTGTAACCGTGTTTCTCCAGAAGCCCGGTCAGCTTCTCCTTCAACTCTTCGTCCTCAAGCGGCGTGAACTTGTTGAAGATCCGGCTGAGAAACGGATAGATAAAGCTCAGGAACAGCACCAGCAGCGTCATCACCGCGGCAAACACGACAATCAGGAGATCTCCCAGCGCCTGATGAATCCACAGAAGCAGACCCCCGACCGACAGGGCGATAATCATGGAAATCACAAAACTCTTCAGCTGATCCATCCAGAATGTTTTTTTGCTTGAACGGTTAAACCCGTATTTTTCCTCGATCCCCATCGTGTCATAATAGGAGATCGGGAGCAGCAGCAGGTCCGTGAGGTTCGAAAGCAGCAGCACGGCCAGCATCTGCAGGTACACCGTTTTCGGAAAAAGGTCCGCAAAGGCGGCATACAGATTCAGTGCCATCAGAATCAGGCTGATCAGATAGGAAACGGTCCCCTGGATCATGGACAGGCGGGACTTTTCCTTTTTATATGTCCGCCATTTCCGGTAAGTATCCGGATCATATACATCTGCCACATTGCCGGGAACCGGATTGTTCACGGAACGCACGCCAATAAGATGCAGCAGCATTTCATAAAGATAGACCACCGTCAGAATGATCAGGACCGCCGGTTTGAAATTCATGGTATCCCTCCCTGTCCCGGAAAGCAAATTTCCGTTCCGGTTCAGCATACCGCAATTTTCAGCCGGAATCAATCCTGAATCACGGGACGGATTCCGCGTGCCGTGATCTTCCCCGCATGGTTGAATCCGGCCCGGAAGTATGATAGAATCTTTCTATATTTTTGAGACAGAGGAGCCGTTATGTTTGATTCCCGCATCATGGAAGTGCTGATCGCCGCGGATGATCACCGCCTTCTTTCAGCCAACGCGGAAGCCTGGTGGCTGGCACAGAACGATGTGTTTGTTCCTCTTGAATCCTTCCTGACGGAGGAAAGCAGCCGGGAGTTTACCCGGCGCCTGGAGGAAAAGGATTCCAGCTTTTTCCTGTCTTTTTTCCGGCGCATGCCTGAAACAGCCTTTCTGACACAGATCCTCCCGAATGTTTCCGGGGAAGAGAACGCCGCCATGATCCGTGTTTCCTTGTGCCGGCTGGATCAGCTGATGGAGGATTACCATCGGGCCGGGGACGTTCTCAACGCCTATGACACCATGCTTTCCCTTTATGAGGATCTGTTCTTTGAATATATTCCCGCGGCGGATACCGTCACGCTTTATAACACGGAGCAAAGCGCTTTCCAGCGCGGTTCCATGACGCTGGAAAAATTCCGGGAAATGCTTACCGCCCGCTGTGCCGAAGGCGCCATTCCCATGCTGGAAACCGTCATCGGCCACCTCCGGGGAGGGACTCCCCGGTTCCGGGTCAACGTGCCCTGCAATCTTTTCAATGATGACAGCCGGATCTGTTCCGTCCAGTTCAGAGGGATTACCGCGCACCACGTGGATAACCGGAAAAGCATTGTCGGCATGATTCATCCCCTCCGCACCCGCGGCGCGGAAGAACAGGAGATCGCCTATGATCCCCTGACCGGGGTCATGGCCAAAGAGCCTATCACCCGCATGGCGGAGGACCGGATTAACCGTCTGCACGCGGAATGGTCCGCCCTGGCGATTCTGGATGTGGATTATTTCAAGCATGTCAATGACAATTACGGGCATCAGCGGGGAGATGAGCTCCTGCGCCAGGTGGCCGGGATTATTGTGTCCGAAATCAAGGACGGCGGCGTCGTCGGGCGGATCGGCGGCGACGAGTTCCTGATTCTCTTTTATCATGTAGAAAACGAGACTGAACTGCGCGCTTACCTGCGCAGCATCAAGAGTGTCATCATTGCCGCCCTGCCCGGCACCACCGTGTCCATCGGAGCAGCGGTATACCCGGATGCCGCGCCTAACTACAGTGATCTGTTCCTCGTGGCGGATTACTGCCTGTACCTCGCGAAAGCCAAGGGCCGGAACCGCTATATTATCCACACTCCGGAAAAGCATCCGCTGCTGGCGCAGATCAAGGCGGAGCAGTCCGACGGGGAGCGGAATCTCGTCCGCGGCCGGGATGATCTTCCCCTGGGAGATGCGCTGGTGCAGCTGCAGTACATGATCCGGTACGGCAAGCAGCCGCCCCTGGCCACATTGGTCAACGAGTTTGCCGCGCGCGCCGGGCTGCCGCTGCTTTCCCTGTGGCGCCGGCGGGATCGGACCCTGCTCGCCGCCGGCGGCAAAGAGCGCCGGGATGTGGATGCCCTGCAGCAGTTTCTGGCCGGCCACGCGCCGGAGGAGCTGGAAATTCCCCGCTATCTGAAGGACGGGATGACGATTGTTCACACGGTGGATAAGAAGGAGGAGGGGTATCCCGAGCTTCGGAGCGCGCTGCTGGCGCAGCAGATCCTCTCCTACATCTATATTCCCTTCACCGACGTGGCCGGCGAAGGGGCGGCCTTGATTCTGGCGTCGGTCAACCGCAAGATCTTCTGGAATGAAGAGCACCTGAAGTATTACCGCCTCTTCGCGGATATGCTCGGGGAGACGGCCGTAACGCGGGAGCCGGCTGCGGAATAAAACATCATGCGTCCTGAACGGGCGCGAGTGGAGCATTGAGAATGAGACAAAGAAGATTCATTCCCCTGGCAGCGGTTATTGTGCTGCTGTTTTCCATCTCAGCGGGGCTGGCGGAAGAACCTTCCGCCGCGGAAACCTGGATCTGCCTGATGTGCGGAACGGAGTCCGAAGGCGGCGCCTGTACCCGCTGCGGCACCGTGCGCGGTATATGGCGCTGCAGCGGCTGCGGTTCCCGGAACCTCTCCGGAACCTGTTCCTCCTGCGGGATGGCAAAGGATGCTTCCCTGGATTTGCAGGCGGAAAACGAGGACCTGATCCGCGCTTTCCCTGCGGTGCGGAGCCTTGCGCATACCGGCCGGGGGGACGCGCTGTGCCGGCTGGCCCGATACTATACCATGGGGTACCTGATCGAGCAGGATCTGGTCCATGCCCTCTCCTGCTATGAAATGGCCGGTACTTTGGGATACGCTCCTGCATACCTGGCCCTGGGGAACGTGTACGACCGCGGGGAACTGCTGGACCGGGATCCCTTCAAAGCCATGGAATACTACCAGAAGGCAGCGGACCTCGGCAGTACGGAAGCTCTCTGGTACCTGGGCACCTTCTACGAGGAAGGGACCGTCGTGACCACGGATTACGGAAAAGCGCTGGATTACTACCGGCAGGCGGCCGAAAGCGGAGATCCGGACAGCTGGATGAGTATTGCCTACTGTTACGCCCAGGGAAAAGGAATGGAGCGGGATCTGGACACTGCCCTGATGTATTATGAAAAAGCCGCGGAGGCCGGCAGCCATCTGGCCTGCGATTATCTCGGATATCTGTACATGAAAGGGGATCTGGTCCCCCAGGATGCCTCCCGGGGGCTGGAATGGTACCGCAAAGGTGCGGAGCTTGGAAACAGCCGCAGCATGTTTGCCCTGGGATACGCTTACCAGTATGGGCAGGGCGTGGAAACAGACCTGGCGGAAGCCGCTTCCTGGTATGAAAAGGCCGCCCTGGCCGGCCGCGCGGACGCTGCGGAAGCATGGGCCGGAATAACGGGCGGATGGGACTGATCCGAAAACAACCGATGGACAGGAAAACCGGCGGCGGAAGCCGTCGGTTTCATTTTGCGTTTATGGTGCGGGAGTCGGGACAGGCCCGGGTTCAGGGGTCATCTTTTCCGCTTCTGCCAGCGCGTCAATCAGCCGCTGATCCACGGAACCGCTCTGCATATACCCGTGATCCTTCTGGAATGCCTTGACCGCCTGCACCGTCCGGTCCAGCATCTTTCCGGTGCACTTGGTGTCATAATAGCCCAGTTCCTTCAGCCGGCGCTGCAGCCAGTATACGCTGGCCCCCTTGGAGCCTTTCTTCAGCGCGCCGCCCTTCAGGTCCGGCTTTGCGTCCCTGCTGTACTCCGGTTCAGCCGTAGGCTGCGGGGTGGACACAGGCGTGCAGGATTTGGTATTCAGGGGGGCTTTCTCCCCCAGCAGGGCATCCTTCAGCTCCGGATCCGCCGGCAGATCCTCCCGGATGGTAACCACGACGCCCGCGGGTACATTGTCGTAGATCCATTTCGCGTCCTCCACCGTCAGGCGGACGCATCCGTGGCTGGCCCGCTGCCCCAGCTTGTTGTAGCTGGAAACCTTCATGTCCGTATTGCTGACGGAGCGGTAAATCGGCGAATGGAAAGCAACGGAGGAATTGATCCGTGTCCAGTACCGCGCGTAATCGCCCCACTTCGGGAAATAGCACCATTTGGATTTCCGGCCGTTTAGCACCCAATCTCCCACCGGGCTGGGCGTGCCGACCTTGCCGCTGGAGCAGAGCATCTGGCGTACGATGATCGTGTATTCTCCCTGTTCATCCCGCCCGTACACATGCACAATCTGATTCTTGACGTCCACGGTAATGGCGAAGGGAACCGGTTCCGGCGACGGGGTCGGCTTGGCGGTTTCCTCCGGCAGCACAATATGGCGGTCGTTGAAAATTACGTTCCAGGTATCCTCATCCGTAACGCCGGTGGCTTCCATTCCATTCTGGGTCTGCACCTTTTTAACGGCGCGGACGGTGTTCTTCAGGTAGTTTCCGCTGATGGGCCCGTCGTAGTATCCCAGCTCCTTCAGCCGTTCCTGAAGCTGTTTCACCAGGGATCCGGAAGACCCGCTCTTCAGCTTTTTCGTGAACGCGACCGGCATCTCCGGCATGGGAGCGGAGCTGTCCTCTTCATCCACTAGGAAGTTTGACAGCGGCGGCTGCGGCGTCCCGGTTTCCTCGGCGGCATCGCCCCGGCCGATCGCCGCGGCGGAATAAAGCGCCTCCTGCGTCTCCGGATCCGCCTCGCCGGTTTCCTCGATTCCGTTGGCCTTCTGGAAGGACCGCACCGCGGCGCGGGTGGCTTCCAGGTAATTCCCACTGATCTTTCCCTTATAGTACCCGAGAGTGGTCAGCCGGGTCTGCAATTCCCTGACGTCATCTCCTGTAGAGCCGTAGCGCAGCCGCCGGTAGCGGGCCGCGGATAGCACCACCTGTGTGCGGACATCCGCGATACCGGTAGGCTCCAGGCCCATATCCTGCTGGAAGGCCATAACCGCTTCCCGCGTTTCTTCCCCATAGACCCCGTCCAGGTTCCCGGAGAAGTAGCGCAGGTTGTCCAGCCGGGTCTGCAGAAAGAGCACATCATCTCCCTCGTCGCCGGACTGCAGGTCCCTCGCCGGCATCACCGAAGGTTCAGCGCCCGCTTCCTCCGCCACATCCAGCGGGATCGCGCCGGAATCGTCGCCGTCATCGTCTTCCTCAGCCCGGGATCCCGGTACTACCGGGGCGAGCAGCAGTACAAAAATCAACAGAACGGATAAAAATCTTTTCATCATCAGCATCCTTTGAAACATCAGGGATTGGACCAGATCATTTTCGGCGCTTCACCGGCGCCGGCGGGCAGCACGCCCGGCGTGCGGCAGGCAAAGCCCAGGTCCGCGTCAAAGCAGTCCCGGCTGCTCTCGACCGTCAGGGGAACGGAAACCGCGACAGAATCCTCGGTTTCTTCCAGGACGGAGGAAATCAGCGGGATCTCCGGGCGCCGCCGGGTGGGCTTGCCGCCGTCCGGACAATAAACCCGAAGGGTATAGGTTGCGGGATACAGATCCGGGAAACGGTAGAAACCGTAGGCGTCGGTCATCGTTTCTGCCACGGTAATTCCGTCCCGCAGCAGCTCGATCCGCACGGAGGCAATCCCCGGCTCACCGGCGCCCTGCAGGCCGTCCCCGTCCAGATCCGCCCAGCAGGTATCTCCCAGGCGTCCCGGAAGCACGCAGCCGATATCCAGGCCTGTCTGGTTCTGGTCCATCCGCACCTTAATCAGGTCCGAAGACCCGACCCGGTTCACGCTCTGCGCGATCACGGTCCGGAGAGAATCGTCCAGGCGGCTGTCCCCCGGTTCAATGAGTACGCACCCTTCCGGTACCGCCGCCTCCAGGCGGAAGGTGCCGGGCATCAGGGATGCAAAGGAGTACATACCGTTGCCGTCCGTGACGGCGTGCTGTACGGGGTTGCCCGTTTCATCCGCCAGCGTGATTTCCGCGCCGGCCAGGCCTTCCGCCCCGTTCCCGCGGTCAATCCAGGCCCGGCCGGAAAGGGATGTCAGCCGGATGATGCCCACCAGCAGATCCTCCCGGACCTCGTTCTCTGTCAGGGTGATGCCCGAAAGCCGCAGGATACCGTTTGCTGCCTCGAACAGGCTGTCGCCGGGAAGCGGTGCCAGCGTGATCTCATCCAGCGGCACAGAAAGGGTAAACCTGCCCGGAATCATGCCCGCGGCAGCATAATACCCGTTTTCATCCGTCACCGGGGTATCGAAGACCCGCCCCGTGGCATCATCTGTCACGGTAACCGGATATCCGGCAGGGGTCTGTTCTCTCTCGTCGAAGAGGCCGTTGTTGTTTTCATCCAGCCAGAGGCGCCCGCGCAGGGCAGCCGGCTGTACCGCGCCGATCCGCTGCTTTTCCACGGTCCGGCCCATCGTTACGGGGAAGGACACGCTCTGATCCGCAAGGCCGGCCGATAACGGCAGCTTCAGCGCGTCGGTCCGGCTGATGACAAAACCGTCCGGGCACAGAACGCGCAGCGTGTAGGTATCCGGCCGCAGATCCTCCAGGGCAAACCCGCCGTCTTCGCCGGTCTCCGCGGTCCGGGTTTCCAGCTCCGCCCGGGAAGGAATCAGTTGCACCGTCGCGCCGGCCAGCGCTTCTTCTGCTCCGTTCTCCGCCGGAATGCCGTCCCCGTCATGGTCCCGGAAGACCGATCCGGAGATCCGTCCCAGGGTCAGCGCGCCGCACAGGGGCGCCTGCCGAAGATCCCCCGTGGCGAAGGAAAAGGTCTCTCCCCTGCCGGTACGGTTCTCCCCGCCGGAGATGGTATTGCCTCCCGCAGCCGTCCGGGCAAATACCGCGCCTTCCGGCAAAACGTATTCCAGATAGTACTGTCCGGGCATCACAGCGTCAAAGAGGAAATGCCCTTCCGTATCGATTTCCGCGGAGAAGGCTTCCTCCGGGGTTTCCCCTTCCGCGCTCATCAGGCGCACGGTGACCCCGCTCAGGCCTTCCTCCCCGGCGTCCCGCAGGCCGTTATCGTTCCTGTCCGCGAAGACATCGCCTTCCACCGTACCCGGAAGGATCATGCCGATATCCTTGCCGGTGACCGTTTCTCCAAGCTCCACCCTGAAGGCATCGGAAACCCCTTCGCCGCCGTTCAGGTTCCGGATCACGTTTCCCTCCCCCAGGCGGGTAAAGGCATAGCCCTTCACCGCGGATACGCTCAGCGTGTACTCGCCCGGCACCAGGCCTGTCAGTTCATAGACGCCTTTAATGCTGGTCTTGTCCTGTGCGGCAATATTGCCGGAGGCATCCCGGAGCGTCACCAGGAAGCCGGAAACGATCTTCTCCTTTCCGGAAAGGGATGCGGAGAAATCGTTGTCCATATAAACCGTGCCCTTCACGGTTGCCGGATAGATGCCGCCGATGGCGATCTCCCGTTGTTCCGCGTCGGATAGCACAAAATCATTCCAGAAGTTTTCCCGCCGGTCCGGCCGGGACACGAAGCGGTTGCCGAGGGGGTCTCCCGTGTTCACGGCGGTAAAAGTGCTCCCGTCCTCCGGCATGACCGCCCGCAGGCGGTAGGTGTTTCCCCGCAGGCCGTTCAGGACGAAGAACCCGTCCGCGTCCGAGTACGCGGTGGCAAACTCCTCGTCCGGAGAGATCTGGCGGGCAATCGCCACCTTCACCCCGGCCAGGGGCTGCTCGCCCTCATCGTACAGGCCGTTGTAATTCGCGTCCTGATAGCAGCGGCCGTAAATCCGGCCCGCCCAGGTGAAACCGATATACTGGCCGGATTTGCTGTTGTTGTCGTTCAGGTTGATCGATGCGGATGCTTTCGTGACACCGTCGCGGGTCAGCAGCGAGCGGATGCCGCGGGAGGAGGTGTATTTTGCGAACATCATGCCCTCCGGGGCATACGCGGTCAGGGTATACTGGCCGGGGCGCACCCGGTCCATGATCCAGGATCCGTCCTCCCCGGACACGGTTTCGTAATAGAGATGATCCTTTTCCCGTTCCAGGGTGATGCGGACGCCCGGAATCATCGCTTCGCCGCTGTTGAACAGGCCGTCCGACGACTCATCCAGGAAGCAGAAGCCGCTCACATACAGGGCGGTGCGGATCCCGATGCCCTGGAGGGTTTCCCGTCCGGCGGAGATTGCCAGCGGGTCGCTGGTCTGGCTTTCCTCGACCGAGAACTGATACGCGTTGGCTTCCAGGTCGTCCTTTCCGCCGAAATGCGTAAAATTCCACCCGGAGGGCAGGAAAACACGGGTGCAGTATGTTCCGGCGGGAAGGCGCTCAAAATACGCCTCCCCTTCTTCGTCGGTCACGGTGGAAGCCACGGCTTCGCCTGACTCTGCCAGCAGCCAGACCGTAATGCCCGGGATGCCCGGTTCGCTCAGGCCCAGCTTGCCGTTATCATTTTTGTCGTTGAAGATCCAGATCCGGAGGGATCCGGCATTCTCCCCGGCCGTAATGGGTTCCGGCGAAGGAACCGCGGTCGGCGCCGGGGTCGGTTCATAAGGCTGCAGCGTCGGGGTGACCACCGCGTTCCGGGGTTCCTGCGCTGCCGGAGCGGGCGTGATCACCTGTTCCTGCTGTGCTTCCGGGGTAATCTGTTCCGCCGGGTTCTGCGGTTCATCCGTGGAGGCCTGATCCGCGGGCGCCGGTGTTTCTGCCGGGGCCTGCGCTGCCGATGCGGGAGACAGCACTACCTCCACCACCGCTTCTCCGCCGGCCGTCAGGTTCGGAGTGATATACGCTTCTCTCAGATTCCAGCCGGGAGCGAAGGTTTCCGCCAGAGGTTCCAGGCGAATCCTCTCGTAGTCCGGAAGAAGCAGCGCGGATCCGCCGGCTGTTACGGTACCGGCTTCCTGCCCGTTCTGCAGCACCCGGAAGGAACCCTCCAGCGGGATTTCCTGTACGGATCCGTCCCCCGCGGTCACGCGGCCGGAAAGAACCACACGCAGGGCTGTCACTTCCGCGCGCGCGCCGGAAGTCCATACTGCAACTGCCAGCAGCGCGCACAGCATCAGGGAGAGAAATCGTACCGCTTTGCTCATATCTCGTTTCGCCTCAATTGTTGATCAGTCCGTAAGCTTCATGGAATGGCGCACCTTGTTGTATACGCCGTCCGCGAAGGTGTCCGCCAGGCCCCGGGGATAGCTGGCATGCAGAATATAGAGGGTCTTTTTGACACAGTTGATAATCACCCGGCCGGCGACGCCTGTCTCCGCCACGCCCTGCAGCGTGCCCCTGTAGGTGGCGTACACGCCGTTGCCGTCGATAAAGGCCCGGGTCGCGGTATTGGAGGAATCGAAATCGGCGAAGCCGCCCTGGCTCCGAAGGTTGTCCAGGTACGTCTTGACCTCTTTGGTCAGCTCCTTCTGGCTGTAATCCTTCGTCACGGGAACCGCCTGAATCTCCACGGTGGCCGCGTAATCCATGGAAGGATCCGGATTGGTCAGCCTGAAGCGGTCCGTGCCGATCTCCTCCGCGATCCAGCCCGCAGGCCCTTCAAAGGACAGGTGCATGGCCTGCGCCTGATACTTCGAATAGGTAAAGGTCAGCTTCGGCAGCGGGGTCGGGGTCGGCTTGTCCACCGGATCAATCTTCACCGGGGTCGCTCCGGCGTACTCGCTGCGTACGGTGGGCGCAGGGGTCGCGCTGTCCGCGATGAACTCAACCTGCCCGTCCTCCTCCGAGGCCGGGTCATAGGAGCCGTCGTTGAAATTCACGGTTTCCGGCACCGAGGCCTCCGTATTCTGCTGTCCCTGCTGTTCGGGAGCAGTTGTCGCCGTTTCCTGCCGGGGCTGGTTCGGGAAGGTTTCCTTCTCCTGGCCGCAGCCGGAAAGCAGGCAGGCACACAGCACCAGTGCCAGGCACAGAATGGTCAGCTTCCGTGTGTTCTTGTTCCTCATGGTGATCCCTCCGATCAGAATGATGATCCCTTTACTCCGCCGGTTCTTCACTTTGCCCGGGATGGCGGCAAAGCTATTCCGCGTCGTCTGTGTACCGGGGATGGTATACCCGGCGGTCCAGGCTGAAGATCTTCTCGCTGAAGGCTCCTTCCGGCGTCTTGTCCACCACGCCCTTCATGGTATTCATCCGGGCATCGGTAATATCAATCCAGTGCAATGCCTCCGCTTCCGGGAACATGGGAGCTTTCGGGCTTCCGTACTCGCTCTCCCCATGATGGCTCAGCAGCATATGCTCCAGCAGGGTGACCGGTTCGCCGTGGATGCCCAGGCGGTCCGCCACCCGGTTCAGGTTCGTGATGCCCCGGACCAGGTGGCCCAGCAGCTGTCCGTCCCGGGTGTAATCCGTCACATTGCCGGCCTGGTCGCTTTTCAGTTCCTCAATCTTCCCCAGGTCGTGAATAATCACGCCGGCCAGAAGAAGATCCCGGTTCAGCCACGGATAAACCTCCAGCATTGCTTTCGCCAGCCGTAGCATATCCGTCGTATGGTGTAGCAGGCCGCTGCGCTCCGCATGGTGCATCCGCTGGGCTGCCGGAAACCATGCCAGCTCTTCGCCGGCCAGTTCCAGCATTCCCTCCGTCAGCTGCCGGAACGCCGGAATGGACAGGCTTGCCGCCGTTTCCCGGATCTCCGCCAGCATCTCCTCCGGTTTCCGGGGAGCCGTGGGCACCAGCAGGCTCATATCCACCGGATCTTCCGGTGTGGCCGGGCGCCATCTTTCCACGCGCAGCTGCAGCCGTCCGTTGTATTCCTGTACGGTTCCGCGAATCTTCACCGCGATGCCGCTCTCCGGCACCTCCGTCGTTCCGTCCCAGTTCCAGATCTTGCAGTTGATCTCTCCCGTCCGGTCCGTCAGATTCAGATCCACGTAATCGTTGCCCTTTACATCCTTCCGCTTTTCCGCGGACCGAACCAGCAGGAAACCTTCAAATCGCGTGTCCCGCTGCATCTGGCATACCGAAACTGTTTCCATGAATCCTCCTTAATAAGGCATATCCCCGTTGGAGCCGTTATCTCTTGCCAGATTGGCAAAGGTTGTATACTCGCTGAGCCAGGCCAGCTTCACTGTGCCCAGAGGGCCGCTGCGCTGCTTCGCCACGATCACCTCGCCGATGTTCCTGTCTTCGGTTTCTTTGTTGTAATACTCTTCCCGGTGAAGAAACATCACCACGTCCGCGTCCTGCTCAATGGAGCCGGAGTCCCGCAGGTCGCTGAGCACCGGCCGTTTATCCAGCCGGTCCTTGTTGGCCCGGGATAGCTGCGCGCAGGCCATAATGGGGATCTTCAGCTCAAGGGCAATCGCTTTCAGCTGCCGGCTGATCTCACTGACCTCCAGCTGGCGGTTCTCCGTCCGCCCGTCCGCGTGCATCAGGCCCAGGTAGTCCACCACCACCAGGTCCAGTCCCTTGTCCATCATCAGGCGGCGGCATCTGGACCGCAGGATTCCCGGCGTAATGCCCGCCGTATCATCAATATACATATGCGCGCGGGCCATGGGGCCGACCGAATTGGCCAGTTTGACCCAGTCTCCGTCGCTCAGCGTGCCCTTCCGGACCCGTTGCATGTCAACCCGCGCGTCCGAGCAGAGCATGCGCATGGCGATTTGTTCCCGGGGCATTTCCAGCGTAAACACCGCCACCGACTTTCCCCGGTTCAGGCTCGCGTGGGCCGCCACATTCATGGCAAAGGAAGTCTTTCCCATGGACGGCCTGGCGCCGACCACCACCAGTTCGCCGCTGTGCAGCCCCGTCAGCAGGCTGTCCAGGTCCACAAACCCCGTGGGCACTCCCGCGATCGCGCCTTTCAGCCGCGACAGCTCCTCCATCTGATCGAGCGTCCGGACGATGACCTCGCTCAGAGGTTTCAGGGCCTCCCCGTCCGCCCGGTTCATCACCAGGTCGAAAATCGCCTTTTCCGCGGACGCGAGCGTTTCCCGCACAGGGGTCTGCTGGGTATAGCATTCCCGGCTGATCCGCTGGCACGCGGCAATCAGCTTCCGCAGCGTGCTCTTTTCCTGTACGATATCGATATAGGCCTTTACATTGGCGTAAGTCGGCACCTGATTCAGGATCCGCAGCAATGCCGCGTCCCCGCCGACTCCCTCCAGGGTTCCCCGCCGGGCCAGTTCCGCGTGCACCGTCACCAGGTCGATCGGGGAATGCGCCTGGTTCAGCGCTGTAATCACCGAAAACAGTTCACGATGCTCCGGCAGATAGAAATCGTCCGGTTTCAGCTGCTCCATTCCCCGGAGCACAGCGGCGCTGTCCTGCAGCATAGCGCCCAGAACGCTGACCTCCGCCTCCGCGCTGTAGGGCGGTACCGTCCCTCTGAATTCCTCCGGATTTTCCATGCGGTCGCTCCGTTATTTCTGGATCGGCTGGACATCCAGCTTCATCTTTGTCGTCACACCGGTATACAGCCGGACCGTGATTTCCCGGATCCCCGTTTCGCGGATCGGATCGCCGATGTCAATCTTTCTCTTGTCTGCCTGGATCCCGTACTGTTTTTCCAGGGCTTCCGCGACTTCCGCGCTGGTTACGCTGCCGTAGAGCCGCCCTTTTTCGCCGCATTTCACCTGCAGAGCGATGATTTTGCCCCGCAGCAGCGCCGCCTTGGCCTCCGCCTCAGCCCGCTGTTCGGCTTCCCGGGCTTCCTGGGCGCTGCGCTTCCGCGCGATTTCCTTCAGCGTCCCTTCCTTTGCCTCCGCCGCCAGCTTCTGGGGGAACAGAAAGTTCCTTGCGTACCCATCGCTGACCGTCACAATGTCATCCCGCTTCCCCATGTTCTTGACATCTTTCAGCAAAACGACCTTCATTCCTGTTCAACCTCCTTCTCCGGACGCAGATGACGCGCGTCCCTCCGTTGATCAATCATTCCCATCAGGATGGGGATCAGCGGAATCATCACCGACAGAATCACGGGCCATACGCTCCGCACCGTCCTGCCGACTCCCATCTTACGGCCCATCCACATCATCCAGCACACGCCCTGCAGCAGGAACGCGGCCCGGAACACATCCGCGCACAGCCAGCCCAGGTACGCGCAGACGCCGTCCTCCGCCAGAAAGGCGACCACCCAGCCGATGCACAGGGCGAACACTGCCGTTCCCAGCCGGCGGGGCATATACCACTGTTCCATGGGCCTGTACACCCCGTGCAGCCCGCGCCTGCGGCGCAGCACATCCGGTATTTCCGCGGTCAGCAGCACGGTCAGCGCTGTGTGGTAAATAATTGCTGAACACAGCAGGGAGGGGAGCATCTCCTCCAGCGATACGCGCAGGCTGTACAGCAGCTGCAGCCGTACGGAAGCCGGCAGTGCCATCGTCCTCACCACGGAGAACATCGCCTCTGTTCCCTCCAGCCGCGCATATCCCATGCTGTAGGCTCTCAGCAGAATCTCCGTCCCCTCCGGGCTCCGGTCGATGGCGTCGCAGGCTGCCTGTGCCAGCCCGCCGATAATCTGCCCGCCGGTCAGGGCCAGCAGCGTTCCCAGCCCGGCAGCCCAGGCAGCCAGGCATACCCCGGCCTGCGCGGCAGGGCGCATCAGGAGCTTCTTCATGGGAAGGCAGGAAACCAGTCCGTTTCCGGCGCACCAAAGCACCGTAACCGGCCAGGCTTCCGAAGGAAACACAACAATCCCCGCGGCACAGGCGGCGCCGCACAGTGCGGCTGCTCCGGCCCATCCGGAGGTAAACGCCAGGCAGGCTGCCGCCACCGGCAGTATCAGCATTGCCGCTGCCAGGAATGGAATGCCCAGCACGGCTGCCAGCACCGTCAGCGCCGCAAGCACCGCGGGAGCAAGCCACCGCTGCTCCGCCCGATTCTCTTCCATCCCGTCACCTCCCCGGCAAAAGCCTGCAAGATATCACTCTATTTTAGACCATATCCCCCGAAAAAGCAAGAAAAAACCGGGCGGACCCGCCCGGCAGCTCACCCTTTCGGGATTTTCCAGATGGTGGTTTCCCCGTTCTCAAACACCTTCACATAGTTCCGGTCCAGGGCTTCCTCATCCACCTCATAATTGTTTCGTTCATAGGAGGAAACATAGATATAGCTGACACCGTATCCCGCGGGAATTTCCGGGTATGCCTCCGGATCCTCATAGAACAGCCGCAGCTCCTCCTGCCGTTCACCGGTATCAAATCCATGCCAGTACAGCCACAGGTCCGGCCCGCAGACAACGGTCCTTCCGCCGATGGCGCAGACCGGGTTCAGGTGCTGTGTGCCTGTCATGAATACCGCGTCTTCCTCCGTCCGGTCCCGCACAAATTCCCCTGCTTCCACACTGCTCCGGGTGAAAGCCACGTAATCAGACACGCATTCCCGCCAGATGGTCAGCCCGGCGCTCAGAAAGGTCACAAAGGCCGCCATCACAGCCAGCACGGTGCAGCTCCGGGTGCCCTGCAGCCGCTTCCAGATCCCGGCGCACCAGTCCGCGATAATCATGCAGCACAGCAGCCAGGCCAGGTACAGCAGCTTGTTGTTATCGTATTCGTTCGGCTGAAAGCGGCAGAATTCCGCCGCCAGGATAATGGGCAGTGCCATGGCGAAGATCCGCCTGTTCCGGGGATTCTTGTCGAACAGCGCGGCAATCAGGGCCAGGAAGGGCAGCCCCAGATTCTTGATATAGAACCACAGGTACAGATCCCGCATGCCCCGGCCTCCGGGGTTATTGACCCAGTTGAACTGAAACTGAAGGAAACTGTGTCCCGCGTCCTCCTGGAAAGCCTGCCGGAACGTGAAGTCCAGCAGCTGGGGGACAGCCAGCAGCGCGGTGATCCCCGCGTAGATCAGGTACGGCGCCAGGATTCTCCCCCGGGTCCGCCGGCACATCATCGCGTCCGGATCTCCGTGGATCAGGTCGTATGCCATGCATCCCAGGGAAGCCAGCGCCAGCGCCAGAAAGCTGTGGGTATGAATCAGCGGCAGCGCGCCTGCCCACAGGCCCAGAAGCACCAGGCCCCGGGCATTGTTTTCCGGATCCCGCTTCCGCGGGCGGAACACAGCGTCCAGCAGATAGAAGCAGGGCATGACCGTGCACCATCCGCCCAGCAGCGTCCGCTGGGGAATCATCAGGTCGCAGATCACGTTGGACCAGCGCAGGTTATTTGGATCCGGCTGGTTCGTAGGCGTCTTGTAGTATCCGGTCAGAATGGCCCCGATCCTGTCCCCCACCGTCCGGAACCAGCCCGATACGGTCTGCCCGATCTGTTCGAAGAAGGATGCGCCGGCCTGCGCCTCCCAGCTGCCGCCGGCCATATCAAAATCATACAGGAAGCCCAGTCCGCCGTTCAGGAAGAACAGCAGCGCCGCAAGCACGGCGGCTTTTCCTCCCGCGGTCATCTCCCGGCCCAGCACCAGCACGCCCATATAGCACAGGGCCATCATCACCACGCCGGGCACAATCAGGGAAGCCTGCAGGCTGCTGCCCAGCAGCAGGAAAGTGGAGCTGAGGGAATCCGTCAGGAAGGGATAGCTCAGCCGGGCTCCGGGATAGAAGGGATAATCCGCCGGAAAGCGCTTCCCTACCAGCCCCGTCACAAAGCTCATATGCATCGGCAGATCCCCGTATGTGCTCTGGCCCACATGCCAGTTCCCCGCCGCGTCTGCCCGCATCGTATGCGTAATCTGCAGATAGATGCTCAGGATAATCAGCGGAATCATCACCGGCAGCATCCGCCGCAGCTCCCGCTTTTCCTCCTCATCCCAGGGAGCAGGATCCCGCCGGTCCCGCAGGATATAGCACAGCAGGGTGATCAGCAGGAGCAGCCCCGCCGCCGCCGCGTGCGCGAGGGCCGTAAACCCGAACAGAAACGCGCTGAGTGCCGGAAGCCACATCTCCTCCAGGACACCCAGGCTCAGCCCCAGCCAGATCCTGTTCAGCTGCTTGTGCCTCGGCAGCAGGAAACGGATGGAAAGAATGCCAAAGGCCAGATACATCATCATGTATGCCAGCGATGCAATCATGGGCTTCCCTCCTCCGTCGTTTTATCAGTGAAGTTCCTCAGCGATCTCCATCAGCCGCCGCATCCGGTGATTGATGCCGCTCTTGCCGATCGGCACCTTCAGCATGTTTCCAAGATCCTTCAGGCTCAGGTCCGGGTTCTCCAGCCGAATCCGGGCGACCTCCTGCAGCGTGGGCGGCAGGGTAAACAGGCCCTGTTTCAGGGAAATCTGGCGGATCGCCTCCGCCTGCCGGTGGCCCGCGTCCAGCATGCGTTCCCCGTTATGCTCGTCGCAGTTCGCCGCACGGACCGCCATGGCGCGCAGCTGCTTCTGAATCCGGATATTCTCCATCTGGAGCACGCTCTGTCCCGCTCCCATCAGCGCCAGTACATCCGCAATCTGCTGGGCGCCCTTGAGGTACACGATCTGCTGCCCTTTTCGCTGGTATGTATGGAAAGGCAGGTCGCATTTCTCCAGCAGTTTTCCCAGGATCCGAAGCAGCTGCTCATCCTCCGCTTTCCATTCAAAGTGGTACCCCTTCTCGGGATGCGTCACCGTGCCGGCTCCAAGAAACACGCCCCGCAGAAATGCCCGCCGGCAGCACTGCCGCGTCATCGGATGGCGCGGCGCCGTCCGTTTCAGGTGCATCTGGCCGTACTCATCGGTTTCCGTCATGTGCAGCGCGTCCAGAAGGCTTTTCGCGTCTTCGCCGCTCAACGTCAGCACGCAGAGCCGCCGCCCTCCCAGCCGGGAGGTCTGGGTAAAATGCAGCGAGGGATTCACTCCCAGCCGCTTTTTCAGCAGCTGAAACAGCCGCCTTGCCACCCCCGCGTCCTCCAGCCGGTAGCTGACGGACAAGCCGCTTCCGCCCCGGAGCGCCAGATGGCCGGAGGTCTGGGTCAGGGCGGAGATTTCACTCAGCATGCAGCAGGGTTTCCCCGCGGGCAGGCGGATCAGTTCCTCCCGTACCAGGGCTGCAAAGCTTTGCCGTTCCTTTGCCCGCATTATTCGCCGTCCTCCACCGGATTCTCCCAATGGGCCTGTTCAAGCAGCAGGTCGCGGTGGTTGATCTGCGTGGGCAGGCCCATCTGCCGCAGAAATTCCCCGATAGCCTCCGCGATGGCCACGCTCCGGTGCGCCCCGCCGGTGCACCCCACGGCAATCACCAGGCGGTGCTTGCCCTCCTCCCGGTAGCAGGGAATCAGGAAAGAAAGCAGGTCCTTCCATTTTTCCATAAACTCTTTTGTGACGGGATGCTCCATCACAAACGCCCGGACATCTTCGTCCAGTCCGCTGTGCCGGCACAGGCTCTCAATGTAAAACGGATTGGGCAGGAACCGCACGTCCACCACCAGGTCCGCCTGGCGGGGCAGCCCGCGCTTAAAGCCGAAACTCATGACCTCCGCCCGGATCGGCGGATCCGCCTCCAGCAGGCTGCTCAGATGCTTGTCCAGCAGCTTCCGCATGGCCCGGGAGGAAACCCCTGTCGTATCAATGACGCAGCCGGCGATCTCCCGCAGCGGCTGCAGCCGGACCCGTTCCTCGGCAATTGCCTGCATCAGGGACAGGCCTTCCTGGCTCAGGGGATGGTCCCGCCGTGTTTCCTTGTACCGGTCCAGCAGCGTCTCATCGCTGGCTTCCATGAATATGGTTTTGATGGAATGCCCCAGGCGGTTCAGTTCCCGGATCATTCCGGCCACTGCGTGGGCGTCAAAAAACTCGCCGCTGCGGGCGTCAACCCCCAGGGTCACCGTCTGGGACCGGGTGGGCGTCGTGTCAAAGACCTCGATCAGCTTCGGCACCATAATCGGCGGAATGTTGTCCATGCAGAAGCTGCCTTTGTCCTCAAGATAGTGGACACAGGCGGTTTTTCCCGCGCCGCTTTGCCCGGTTACAATAAAATACGTCATGCCGGCTCGGCCTCCTCGCCCAGAATTCGGATCTCGGGCTCCAGTCGGACCCCCGCCCGCTCCTCAACAATTTTCTGCACATGGCGGACCAGCGCCAGATAATCCCGGCTGCTGCTGCCCCGGTTGATGAGAAAACCGGCATGCTTCAGGCTCACTTCAGCGTCTCCGATGCTGTATCCCTTCAGGCCGCACTGGTCAATCAGCGCCGCGGCATAGAAGCCTTCCGGGCGCTTGAATGTACTGCCGGCACTGGGCAGGTCCAGCGGCTGCTTTTCCGCGCGCCGGGCAGTCAGCTCCGCCATCCTGGCCCGGATCGCCTGAGGATCTCCCGGCTGCAGCGCAAGGGTCACCTCCGTGACCACAAAGTCCATTTGTTTCACAGCGGAGGTCCGGTATCCGAAGCACATTTCCTCCCGGTTCAGCGACACAGGCCTGCCGTCCGGATAAATCCCGTCCACCCGTTCCGTCACATTCGCCATCTCTCCGTCATAGGCGCCGGCATTCATCGAAACACCGCCCCCGACGGTTCCGGGAATTCCGCAGGCGAACTCCAGGCCCGTAAGCCCGGCTTCCGCCGCCGCGGCGGCCACTGTCCCCAGCATGGCGCCGGCCTGTGCGATGATCCGGTTCCCTTCGCGGCGGATCGTGCGCATGTTCTTTTCCACCCGGATCACCAGTCCGCGGATCCCGCCGTCCAGCACCAGCAGATTGCTCCCGTGGCCGATCACGGTGACGGGCATCCCGGCCTTTCCGGCTTCCTCGAACAGCGCTGTAATCTCTTCCGCGCTTCGCGGAAACGCGAGATAATCCGCGGGCCCTCCCAGCTTCAGTGTCGTGAAGCGGCTCATCTCCGCGTCCCGCAGAACCTCAAATCGTTCAAACATGTTCTGGATACTCCTTATAATTCCGCATGCATTCTTCTTCGCTATTTTATCCTTCGCGGCCTGCTTTGTCC
Source organism: Clostridia bacterium (assembly GCA_017541105.1). Classification (GTDB taxonomy): domain Bacteria; phylum Bacillota; class Clostridia; order Christensenellales; family Aristaeellaceae; genus Aristaeella. The sequence continues at coordinate 74,830 of JAFXZS010000017.1, read as the reverse complement.
AGCACATAGTCCTCCAGGGCACCGCCGGAGGCATAAATCAGCTTCAGGGAAAAGCAGTCTTCCCGGCCCCGCAGCAGCGGCAGAAAGATCCTGTCCCCTTCCCACAGGGGCAGCTCGGGAATCCGTTCGAAAGGCACCCAGGCCAAAACGCCTTCGTCGCACTCCGGCAGGGGAATCTCTTCCCCCCTGGCGGTATACAGGAAGGTCAGCTCATTTCCCCAGTCCGGCAGGATAAAGGTCAGAATCCCCCGCAGCCGCAGGTCCTGTATCTCCATGCCTGCTTCCTCGCGGATCTCCCGGCGGATACATTCCTCCGGGGATTCATCCTCCCGCAGGTGCCCGCCCAGGCCGATCCATTTTCCCGCGTTCTCGTCCTGCCCCTTTTTGGTCCGGTGAAGCATCAGGTACCGGTTCCGGTTCTCGATATAGCACAGGGTCGTCAGCCGCATTCGTCTTCTCCCCTTCTTCCGGTATAGATTCTTTCCTCCGTCACCACCCGGTCCATGGGAATATCCCACTGCTCACGGGGCAGGCGGTCAGCGCGCTGCGCCTCAAAAGCGGCCAGGATCACCGCTGCCTTCCCGCAGCGGGGCAGAAACCGGTCATAGTATCCGCCCCCCATCCCCAGCCGGGTACACTCCCTGTCGAAGGCCGCGCCGGGGCAGATCACCAGGTCAATCTCCTCCGGGGCCACTTCCTCCGAGCACACCGGATCCGGCTCGGGAATCCCGCGGAAACCTTCCTTCCATCCGCCGGGAATCATCGCCTGCATGGTTCCCGGTCCTGCGCAGCGGGGATAGGCAAAGCGCTTTCCCCGGGCGGCCGGATGCCCGGGAAGCTGTTCCAGGGTCATTTCGCCCCGGACAGCCCGGTAAATCATGACCACGGAAGCCTGCCGGAACTCCGGCAGTTCGGCGATCCGTTCCACGGCGCGGGAGGATTTCTCCGCGCGCTCCTCCGGTGTCAGGCTCTCACGGGCCCGGATATACCGCTGCCGCAGCCCCTGGCGTTCCTCCATGTCTTTCTCTCCTTGTACCGCGTCCAGCCCCGCACATACTCCCCTTTGCCGCCCATTATTGTACAGGAAGATCCTTCTCAATTCAACTGCCTCGGCCTGATGGCCCGCGGATGCTCCCGCGGCGTGTGCCATCTCTGTTCCGAATCTGTCTGTACCTTTTCATTGCAGGGGAATTCTGCTACAATGGATCCAGTATCCATGATCCCGCACCGCATCCGCCCGCGGAAGTGTAAAGGAGTGCTGAAGAATGCAGCATGAGCAGGCCCCGGCGAGCATCCGGATCGAAAAAAAGAGTTTCCTCCTTTCCGTGTTCTTTATCTTCCTGATGATGGTCATCACGTATATCCTGACGATGGTGATCCCCGGGGGAAGGTATACCCGTGTCCCGGATGCGGACGGAAACATGATCATTGATGTGGAAGCCGGGTTTACGGCGGCGCAGGGCGGCCTGCCGTTTTGGAAATGGCTGCTGTCTCCGGTCCTGGTGCTCGGTGCTTCCGGCTCAGGCACGCTGATCGCGGTCATCCTGTTCCTGCTGCTGATCGGCGGCGTGTTCAACGTCGTGACCGAACAGGGCATTATCAGCCGCATGCTGCAAAAGCTGGTCCGGCGCTTTGGCGCTGTCCGCTACCGGCTGATGGCCGTTGTGATCTTCTTTTTTATGGTGATGGGGGCCTTCGTCGGGTCCTTTGAGGAGATTATCCCGCTGGTACCGATCGTCGTTGCTATCTCTGTCGGCCTGGGCTGGGATGTCTGCACAGGCATCGGCATGTCCCTGCTGGCGGTTGGCTGCGGCTTTGCGTCGGGCGTGGCCAATCCCTTTACGGTCGGTGTGGCCCAGACGCTCGCGGGCATTCCCGTCTTCAGCGGAATGGCGTACCGGTTTTTCAACTTTATCTGGATCTACGTGCTGCTCTTCGGCTTTATCTGCCTGCGCGCAAAAAAACTGCCTTCCGCGGGTTTCGTGCCCGCGGCAGCGGATACATATGCCGCGGATCCCGGGAAGGACAGAGGGGTCGCTCTCTTTGCGGGCGTGATGATTGCTGGGATTGCCGTCATTATTGTCACCGCTTTGATCCCCGCCCTGGCGGATTATTCAATGGTCTTCCTGGCCGTCACTTTCCTTGGCGCGGGGATCGGTTCCGCCCTGGTTTCCGGCATGGGCGGCAGGCAGCTGCTGCGTTCCTTCGGCAGGGGCGTCATGGCTATCACGCCTTCCATCCTGCTGATTCTGATGGCAAGCTCCATCCGCTATATTATGGAAGAAGGCGGCATTCTGGACACCGTGCTGAACGCCGCAATGGGTGCCGCCGCCGGAATGCCCGAATGGGCCTTGATCCTGTTCATTTATCTGATCTGTATTGTGGTCAATTTCTTTGTTCCTTCCGGTTCCGCGCAGGCGATCCTGCTGATTCCGCTCATCGTGCCGCTGGCGCAGTTCTTCGGAATCAGCACGCAGCTGTGCATCGTGGCCTATGCCTTCGGCGATGGGTTCAGCAACATGCTCTATCCTACCAATGCGGGGCTCCTGGTCTCCCTGGGCCTCGCGAACTGCAGCTACGGCAAATGGATCAGGTACTCCTTTTCCTTCCAGCTGCTGAACCTCGTGCTGACCTGCGGGCTGCTCCTGCTCGGCCTCGCCCTTGGATGGGCATAAGCTGATTATTCAACCGGCTGCAGGTATTCCGACAGAATGAATCCGTATTCGTCGTGATAGGTGCACCAGGTGAACCCGTTCTCTTCCTTCCCTCCCGGCACGGCGAGCACCAGCGCTCCGAGGGGCACCTTCGCCAGGCGTATGGAGGACACGGACGGCCTTGAGCGCAGGGAAACATAGTCCTTGCATTTGATCACGCGCATGTTCGGTCCCTGCTCCCGGGTCAGCGCAAGATTATTGCAGCCGCAAAGGTCTTCAAAGGGTGAAACCCCGCTGAAGTCGTTTTCCTCAATGATCAGGTAGATCTTCCAGGTGTCATTTTCCACCCACGACTCCGTGTAAAAGTTCACCACGCATTTCACGCTGTACTCGGTTCCCGCGTACAGCGGGTTGTCCGTGGATGTGAACAGAAGCGTCAGCCGGTCCATGGCATCCGGCACAAATTCGGATGACCAGGTGCCCGTGTAAGTATACTCATCTCCGCCCTCCCCGCTTTTGCCGCAAAGGGTCATCCCGCTGTCCTCCTCCAGCGTCAGGATCAGATCCGCTGCCTGCGGCTTTTCTCCTTCCTCCTCGGCTTCATCGGAGAACATCCACACGCCGGGAAGATACTTCATCTGCTCCTGATCATCCGCAAGTGCTGCGGTACAGCAGGCCAGTGCGGCAAAAAGCAGCACAGTGAGCAGTATAACAATACGAGATTTCTCCATGCCTTTTCCTGTCATAGCGGCGTATCCTCCCTCACCTCAAAGCGGTTTCTGTATGTCATCCGATGCTTTCTATGGCCGGGCGCCCTCTGTCCGGCCCGGAAATCTGCCTATAATATACCATGAATGGCAAACGCGGACAACCGTATCTTCCGGCTTCGCCAAACCGTTTCCCGGAACCAAGTGTTCTGTCCGGACGAACAGGTTCATCTGGATTTCAACGATGAGTCTGTCATATTTTGCTTTCCCATAGGTCAGGATCATAACAGGTTTGAGACAGTCTACGGGTCTTTTGAGCAGGACCTGAAGATGGGTTGATATCACATTCATTCCAAGGTCACCGCAGCAGGCTCAGAAATTGCTCAATGAAGCACAGTCACAATCCGAAAACGGCAATCAGCCTTAGCCGGAAGCATCGGAAATATACCTTCTGTATGGGCAATTGACGATTGATCATTCCATGGTATTATATTTCTGCATTTATCTGTGCGCAGAATCCTTCCGTCTGCTGATCTGTGATCGCCGTGGGCGGCAATGTTTGACGAGGTGCGTATGAAGATCATCAGGATAGATGAAACGACAGCTGAAAAGGTCATACCTTTGATCGCTGATTTTCGCGTGGCGCTGCAGGCTTACAAGGGCATCCGGGCTGAGCCTGATTTGAAATGGGCCCGGGAAGAAATCTCTGAGTTCCTGGAGAAGAAATATCCTGTATTCGCTGCGGAGCATGATGGCGAACCGGTTGGTTATCTTGTTTGCAGGATCGAGGAGCCCTGCTTATGGGTGGAACATATTTACGTGAACAATCAGCACAGGCGGCAAGGTGTGGCATCCCTGCTGTTCAGCAAAGCGGAAGAGATCGCCGGATCCATGGGAGACGATACCGTATATAATTTTGTACATCCGAATAATGAGGGAATGATTTCCTTCCTTCGCTCAAAGGGATATACCGTCCTGAATATGATCGAAATCAGGAAACCTTACGGAGGAGAAAAGCTGACAACGACAGTACGTGTCAATGAAAACACTTTTGACTACTGAATTCTTTGGCTTGGCAGATCATCCGCCGGCAGTTTGCCGGCCGGACGCGGAAAGGAGATTCTGAAAAATGACAGTGGCTGAAATGCTTGCTGCAAGCGGCAGCGAGAAGTACAGGGATTTTCAAAGCAAGCTCGTTCCCAATATACCGAAGGAAACAATCCTCGGCGTGAAAACGCCCGATATGAGGAAGATCGCAAAAGACATCCGGGACACAAAAGAGGCCGAGGCGTTCCTTGCAGAGCTTCCGCACAAATACTATGAAGAAAACCTTGTGCATTTTTTTCTGATCGCGATGATCCGTGATTTCAGCGAATGCGTAAAGGCGGTGGAAACCTTCCTTCCGTATGTGAACTGCTGGCCGGTATGCGACCAGTCAAGCCCGAAAGTCTTTGCGAAGAATCACCAAAAGCTCCTCCCGCTGATTCAAAAATGGATCGGTTCGGAGCATGTGTACACCGTCAGATTCGGGATTCGGATGCTGATGAACGAATTTCTCGGGGAGGATTTCAAACCGGAGTATTTGGAATGGGTCGCGAAGGTTCCCGGCGAAGACTATTATATCAAAATGATGGTCGCATGGTATTTCGCGACTGCGCTGGCGAAAAAATACGATGAGAGCGTTGTTTATATAGAAGATCACCGACTTGAACCCTGGACACATAAAAAGGCAATCCAGAAAGCGATCGAAAGCTACCGTGTTTCCGACGAACATAAGGATTATCTGAGGACCCTTCGGTAGACGCGGACATCTTCCGGCTGCCACCACCGGACAGCCGGATTTTTCGGAACAGAAACCTGCAACATGGCCCGTCGACGGATCCTCCTGCCGGTGAGAGAACATGCGGTTTCGGCATACAGTCTTGTAATATTATATGGTGTCTGCTTTTACCCGATACCAAGCTCACATACTCTTTGCCACCATCTGAGGATCATTTATCGCGTTATCCAGCAGGCGGCTCAGGAAGCCGGTATACCCCTTCCCTGTTGCTTTCGCCTTCTCCAGCGTTTCAGGGGATATACGGAGCGCTACGACTGGCTTTACCTGCTGGCTGCGGCGGCTGCGGGCAATCCGGGCCATCTCTGCATACTGTTCCAGGGTGAGCTCGGGAGCATCTTCATCCGGAACGGCAGGACGGGCAGCGGCTGCTTCGATCTCCCGGACCTGCTCCGGCGTCGGTTCCTGGCCGGCACGAATTACTGTACGAACAATTTTACTCTTCTCCATAATATATCCTCTTCTCCAGCTTGGTCGCCATTCTGGCAGAGATCAGCCTGGCATATTCATCACGCATGGTATAAACGACATAGAGGATTCCCTGGACACAACCGAGAACCACATACCGGTCTTCTTCCTGACTGTGCAGCTTGTCATAGTATTCAATCCGCTCCTCATCGGCGAATACCAATGCCGCAGTCTCAAAACTTACACCGTGCTTTTCGATGTTACGCTTGTTCTTGGCTTCGTCCCACTCAACAAGCGTTTCAGCAATCATCTTCTTCACGCTGTAAGTATAACTATAAGTATTACTTTTGTCAAACATGCTTTTCATTAGATCCATGCCAAGTTGACACGGACGGTAACACAGCCTATATTGGATCAACTCGCCCGCGCTGCGGGCGAGTTGGTCCGTATAATTTTACCCACATCCGATCATCAGATGCTGCACGAATACAAAATGAAAACTGGAGCCCGTGAATGTAGTAAATTCATGGGCTCCAGTGTGCGGAGCGGGTGGGATTCGAACCCACGGTACGTTGCCGTACACCTGATTTCGAGTCAGGGCCGTTATGACCACTTCGATACCGCTCCATATAACGCGCGAATTATATCATACGCCCGATGATTTGGCAACCGCTTTCGGCGTATCTTGTCTTCCCATTCCGCGTTTGCTATAATATCCACGTTTGAAAACGGCAAGGAGGTCAGCGGGATGAACGTACGGGCACTGTTCCTGCGGAAAAGGCGGATTGTCTGGCTTTTCTGCTTCCTGTTGGCGCTCTTTTTTTCTTCCTTCGCCGCGGCGGAGGTCACCCTTTCCTTTGCGCCGGAAGCTCCCCGGATGGGGGACTATGTGGACGTGGCTGTCACCTCGGACCGGGAGGATGCGGAAAAGGTTGAGTGGACCCTTATGTGCGGGGAGGAATCGGTGTATTCCGGAGAGCGGGCGCCCCATGATGTTGCTTCCTTCCGGCCCCGTCAGGAAGGGATCTATACGCTTCAGGCGGTCCTGTGTTTTCCCGGCAAGGAGAAAGAATCAGCGGAGATCACAATCCCCGTTTCGGGCGTTGCCCCGCCGCAGGAGGGGGCAGATGTCCTGTACAGCCAGAAGGATAGCTGGTGGCACGACAAGGTGTATTCAAAAAGGCATAAGCGGTCGGTCGAGAAGTCCGGCTGCGCGCTGTTTGCCCTGAGCCACGCGCTGCAGCGCATGGGAATTTCCGGGGAATCTGTTTCCCCGGACGCGCTGGCGACCGCCTATTCACGCTTCTATATCAATGAGCGCGGAACAGATAATGAAGGGATGACCCGGCAGGCTGCCGTGGATTATGATTTTGTCACCCAGAGCGATCTGATTGAAAGCGAAAAAGAGATTGCCGCCTGCCTGCGCCGCGGGGATCTCTTTTCCTTCAGTATCGTCATCGGGCATATTGCCCTGGCCGACAGAATCAGCGAAGACGGTACAAAGGTACACATCGTCGACAGCGCTCCCGGCGCCACCTATGAGCGGATCAACCGCTTTAAGACGAAGGGGCATGTATATTTCCTGAACGCGGACGGTTCCTTCACGGAAGCCCTCTCCCCGGAAGAGCTCCCCGGCATCCGCTGGTTCTTTGAAACAGGTGAATACGGCGGCATGGAATACTGGATGGATCTCTCCTACTGTGCCTACCGGGGCATGCGGCTGATCCGGCCCCCGTGGCTGAAAGCCGATCTGGGAGACGGGCTGAAAACGGTCGCCCTGGATTATACCGGCGCGCTGGTATCCCGCGTCACCCGGGACGGCGAGGTTTTCCGGATTCCGACCCGGGACCTGCGGGTGGGCAGGAATGCCGCCGTGCCGCAGATAGCTCTGGTGACCGCGAAAAAAGGAACACGCCTGCTGGATGGCAACGGAAAGGTGATTTCCGGTGTGAAGCGGCTCCCCATGAATGGAATGGCGCTGCTGCTGGAGGTCGGGGAAGATTCCCTGTATGCCTGGTGGGACAATGCGTTCGGCTTCCTGTCCCCCAAGGATGTCGAGGTGCTCTCTCCCGGGGAGAATTACCGGACCGGAGTCATTTCGGTAAACGGGAAAACTTCCGGTACCGCGGAAATCCCCGTGCACATGAACCCGAAGGCCACCAGCAAAAAGATCACTTCCTGGAAGGCGGGCACGCCGGTAGCCGTTGCCGGGACGCAGGACGAGTTCCTGCTGCTGGAGGGCAAGGGCATACGGGGCTGGGTGCACAGCAAATATCTGGCGCAGGATCCGGAAGAGTCTTCCGGCGGCGCGTCCGGCAGCAGCCCTCAGGAGGCGGAAGAAAAAGGCGGCAGCCGGTAAAAAATCCGGAATCCGGCCTTTCCTTCCGCACCGTTCCGGCGCCGGTGCCTGAACCGTTCTTCAGGCCGAATGCCTCTGGCAGGATAAACAGAAAAAAAGCTTGATCTTTCCCGGAATCGGGATTATTCTCCTCTGTGGGTTTGCTGAAACAGAACCCGGAAAGGAATCTGAACTATGGAGAAGAACACCAGAAGAGTCGGTACCGTATCCCGCGGCATCCGCTGCCCCATCATCCGGCAGGGAGACGATCTGGCCGCCATCGTGACGGACAGTGTCCTCGCCGCCGCGGCCGAAGAGGGTTTTGCCCTGCGTGACCGGGATGTCATTTCCGTCACCGAGTCAATTGTCGCGCGTTCCCAGGGAAACTACGCTTCCGTAAAGGATATCGCCGGGGACGTGCGGGCCAAGTGCGGCGGCGGAACGGTGGGCGTGATCTTCCCGATCCTGAGCCGGAACCGCTTTGCCATCTGCCTGCGGGGGATCGCCATGGGCGCGAAAAAGATCGTCCTGATGCTCTCCTACCCCTCCGATGAAGTCGGCAACGAGCTGGTCAGCCTGGACAAGGTGGATGAAGCCGGGGTCAACCCTTACTCCGATGTGCTCACGCTGAAACAGTACAGGGACCTTTTCGGGGAAAACCGCCACGAGTTCACCGGTGTGGATTACGTGGCCTATTATACCGAAGTCATTGAGCAGGCCGGCGCTGAAGCGGAGGTCGTCTTCGCCAACCAGCCCCGCGCCATCCTGGACTATACCGATACAGTCATCACCTGCGACATCCATACCCGTGCCCGGACAAAGCGGATCCTGAAGGCCGCCGGCGCCCGCGTCGTGCTGGGGCTGGATGAAATCCTGAACGCACCGGTCAACGGCAGCGGATACAACGAGAAATACGGCCTCCTGGGCTCCAATAAGAGCACCGAGGATACGGTCAAGCTCTTCCCCCGGGAGTGTATGCCCCTGGTGGAGGAGATTCAGGCCCGGATCCTGAAGGCCACCGGCAGCCATGTGGAAGTCATGGTCTACGGAGACGGCGCCTTCAAGGATCCCAAGGGCAAGATCTGGGAACTGGCGGATCCGGTGGTTTCCCCCGCCTTTACCTCCGGCCTCGTCGGCACGCCGAACGAGCTGAAACTGAAGTACCTGGCGGACAACGATTATGCCCACCTCAGCGGCGAGGAGCTGAAGCAGGCCATCGAATCCAGCATCCGCGCCAAGGATGGGGATCTGAAGGGCAAGATGGTTTCCGAAGGGACCACGCCCCGCCAGCTGACCGACCTGATCGGCTCCCTCTGCGACCTGACCAGCGGTTCCGGCGACAAAGGAACCCCCGTGGTTCTGGTGCAGGGATATTTCGATAACTACACGAACAATTGAGCCCGGTATCCGGCTCTCCCGGATATTCCGCCCCACGGAAAAGGCCCGCCGAATTCGGCGGGCCTTTAGGTTTGCAATGTTTTTGGGATTACTCTTCCGCTTTTTCTTCCGCGGAGGCTTCCACCACGGCTTCGACGGTTTCAGCGAACTTCTCGGCTACCTGATCGTCGGAAGCGACCACTTCATACTCCGCTTCGGAGACCGGTACGGCTTCTTCCGCGGAAGCGGCAGGCGTTTCGGGTTCCAGCACCTGGCGGATGCTCAGGCTGATGCGCTTCTTCTCGGGATCCACGCCCAGCACCTTCACCTTGACTTCCTCGCCGACCTTCACGGCATCTTCCACCTTGGCAACGCGGGTCGTCGCGCACTGGCTGATATGAACCAGTCCGTCCAGACCAGGCTCCAGCTCCACAAAAGCGCCGAAGTCGGTGATCCGGACCACTTTGCCGTCCACGATTTCGCCTTCGGGATACTTCTCGACGGCATTCTCCCACGGATGGGGCTGCAGCTGCTTATAGCCCAGCTGGATGCGCTCCTTCTCGCGGTCCAGGGACAGCACCTTGACGTCCACTTCCTGGTTGGGCTTGACCACTTCGCTGGGATGCTTGATCCGGCCCCAGCTCAGGTCGGTAATGTGAATCAAGCCGTCCACGCCGCCCACATCCACAAAGGCGCCGAAATCGGTCAGCCGACGGACGATTCCGTGAATCACGATGCCCTCTTCCAGCTTCTCCCAGGCTTCCTTCTTCTTCGCGGCAGACTCTTCCGCCACGACTACCTTGCGGCTGGCGACGACGCGCTTCTTCTGCTTGTCAACCTCGATGATCTTCAGCTTCATATCCTTGCCGACAAAATCGGCAATCTTTTCGACGTAGCGCTGGCTCAGCTGGCTGGCCGGCACAAATGCCCGCACGCCGCCGATATCGGCGATGAGGCCGCCCTTGACGGCTTCCTTGCCGACCGCTTCCACGTACTCGCCCGCGTCGTACTTCTCCATCAGAGCGTCCCACGCCTTGCGGTTGACGATGTTGCGCTGGCTCAGCAGCACATTGCCTTCTCCGTCGTTGACTTTGACGACTTCGACCTCAATCTCATCGTCCAGTTTGACATCCTGATCAACCAGATCCGCGCGCTTGATCAGGCCGTCGGCTTTGTAACCGATGCTGACGCACACTTCGTCCTCGGTGATCTGCACCACTTTTCCGGTCAACGTCTGTCCGGGCCGGATCCTCACCAGGGTAGATTCGACTTCAGCCATGAAGTCATTGTGGTTTTCCTCCTCCGCGGCAGGGGTCAGGTCCTTGTTTTCCATGTCGCTCATGCGTGTGACAACCTCCTTAAGTGAATCCGTCGGCGTAGATGCACCGGCGGTGATTCCAATCTTCTCGGAATCCGTATTTGCAAAGGCGGGCGGAATTTCCGCCGCACTCTCCACCAAAATAGTCCTTTCGCATCTGCTCCTGCAGACGTCGAATAGTTTGCGCGTATTCGCGCTGTTCCGTCCGCCCACCACGATCATGGCATCCACGCGCCCGGCCATTTCCGCGGCTTCCTTCTGGCGGATCTCCGTAGCGTTGCAGATGGTGCGGTAATCGTCCAGCTTCCGGACCTTGCGCCGCAGCACCTCGAGCACCGCCTCCCACCGCTCGGGCGGGTACGTGGTCTGGGAAACTGCCGCGGCATGCTCCATTTCAGGCAGATGCTCCGCGTCCTCCGGGGAACCCACAAACCAGACTTCACCGCAGGCCCATCCGGCCGCGCCCTGTACCTCGGGGTGTTCCTTCTCCCCGACCAGGATGACGGGAACCCCGCCTTTCGAGGTTTCCTCCACGATCCGGTGCATCCGGCTGACAAAGGGACAGGTAAGATCCATCACTTCGCTGCCGGCCGCGCTCAGCGCTTCCATCACCCGGCGGGATACTCCATGGCTGCGGATCAGCACCCGCTTTCCCGCGGCCTCCTCCGGGGTTCGGATCGCCGCAAGCCCTTCCGCCTGCAGGCGTGCCACCACGGCAGGGTTATGAATCAGATCCCCCAGCGTACAGGAAGGAATCCCGTCCCTTGACGCGCTTTCCGCCATTTCGACAGCACGCCGGACACCCATACAGAAGCCGGCATGTGCCGCAACCTCAACAGGCATAAACGGTATCCTTTCCGCTAAATACGCTACATCTATAAGTATTTTCGCTTCCCTGCCCGGATTTCCTGCAAAGAATAAAAAATTTTTTTATTTTTTCGTTTTTCCCGCCTGAATTCCTGTTTCGGTCTCCCGGATCATTCGCCGGAATGTCTCCCGGAAGCGTTCATTCATCTCTTCGCAGGACTCCTTGTTGATGCCCTGCGCCAAAAGATCCTCATAGGGAATCGGTTCTCCCACATACAGGTTTGTCCGCCGGAAAAAGCTGAGCTTCCGGTCGATATAGATCGGGACGATGGGCGCCTTTGTCCGCATGGCGATCAGGGACGCGCCGCTCTCGATCTGCTCCATCTGCCCTTCGTGATGCCGTGTGCCCTCAGGGAAAATCAGCAGGATCTTCTTCAGTTTGACCGCCTTCATGCAGTTGCGCATCGCGGTCATATCCGTGTTGTGCCGGTCGATCAGAATGCAGTGGGCGCGAACCAGCAGGTTCCCGATCAGCTTGTTCTTTCCCAGTTCCTTCTTCGCCAGGAACACAATCTGCCGCTTCGGAATAAACATCGCCATGACTATCGGATCCAGCGCGTGCAGATGATTGGCAATCAGCACATAGGGCGCCTCGGCATCCAGCCGTTCCCGGTGATGGCAGCGGACCGGCATGACCGTATGGAAAACTATCAGTGCCAGCACCCGGAGAAACTCATAAAAGATTCCGTTTTTCTCGGTTACCGGCTCAATGCTTTTTTTACCCATGGCGTTTTTCCTCCACGATCCGGAGAATCGCGTCCACCGTCTCCTCGAACGAAAGATGCGTGGTATCCACCAGCACCGCGTCCGGTGCCTGGCGCAGGGGTTCCACAGCGCGGTTCATATCCTGCTGATCCCGCTTTTTCAGCTCTTCCAGGACCTGTTCGAAGGGAACTTCCTCCCCCTTTTCCTTCATCTGAAGGAATCTGCGCCGGGCCCGTTCCTCCGCGTCCGCGGTCAGGTAAATCTTCGCGGTGGCATTGGGCAGGACCGTGGTACAGATATCCCTCCCGTCCACCAGCATATCCGTCTCCGCGGCCAGCTGCTGCTGGATCCGGACCATTTCCTTCCGGACCTCCGCGTACCGGCTTACCGTGGAAGCCGCCATGCTGACCTCCGGTGTCCGGATCAGCCCGGTCACATCCTCCCCGCGGACCAGGGTATGCTGCCCGTCCGCCTCATGGCGGACCGAGACATCCAGTTCCCGGCAGAGGGCAATGATGCGCTCCTCATCCTGCGGATCCATTCCCTTCCGCAGCGCTGTCAGCCCCAGCGCGCGATACATAGCGCCGGTATCCAGATGCAGAATGCCAAGCCTCGCGGCAACCGCGTCCGAAATCGTGGATTTTCCGGCTCCGACCGGTCCGTCGATGGCAATATTCAGTCTCATGCGAGTTCCCTCCTCTTCGGTTCCTGCCTGATATTATACACAATTCGCTTTTCCCGTTCAATCATCTGGTTTCCTCCGGATCCTTCTTCAGCTTTTTTCCTCCGGGCGCCCAGTTTTTGAGGTGTTTTGGAAGCCTGCGCGGCAGGAAGGGTATTACAATAGGTTTTTACAATTGCTGAATCTTTTTTTCTTGACACCGGAAAGGCATGAAGATATACTGCTTTTGTAAGTGTTGTCGTTCCATGGAAGGAGGTTTTTTCCATGAAAACCACGGGGGTTATCCGTCAGCTGGACGCACTGGGGCGCATTGTGCTGCCCATTGAGCTTCGCCGCACGCTGGGCATCGGATCGAAGGACATGGTAGAGATTCTCGTGGAAGGGAATTCCGTCATCCTCCGCAAGTATGAGACCAGCTGCCTGTTCTGCGGAGGTACGCGCGGGCTCACCCATTTCAGGGACAAAGTGATCTGTTCCTCCTGCATGAAAGAGCTGAAAAATCTGTAATTCCGTTCATGTTCCTGTTTCCGGGCTTCCGCCCGGTTTCTTTTTTGTTTTCTTTCTCCTTGAATCTTACCGGCCTCCCGGGTATAATGAACCGAAAGAAAGGAGACGCTATGTCCTACGCTTTTTTTGCCTGCCTGGCGCGGCTGAAGCTGATCAGCCGCTGGAGCCTGATGCGGAACACCCAGCCGGAGAACGATGCCGAGCATTCCCTCCAGGTAGCCATGATCGCCCATGCCATCGCGGTAATCGGGCGGGACCGGTATCACCGCGATACAAATCCGGAGCACGTGCTTTCCCTGGCGGTATATCATGACGCTACTGAGGTCATGACCGGGGATCTGCCCACGCCTGTCAAATACCATAACGAAGAGCTCCGCAGCGCCTACCGCCGCCTGGAGGATGTATCGGCCGACCGGCTCCTGTCCCTCCTGCCGGAGGATCTGCGGCCGGCCTTTGTCCCCTACCTGAAACAGGAGGAAGGGTACGGCCGGGACGTTGTGAAAGCGGCGGACCGTATTTCCGCCTATATCAAATGCCTGGAGGAAAAACGGGCCGGAAACAGGGAGTTCGATTATGCTGCGGAGAACGTCCGCAAGAGCATTGAAGCCATTCCGCTGCCCGAAGTGCGCGACTTCCTGCGCGATTTTCTGCCTGCTTTTGAAATGACCCTGGATGAATTGAATCATCCGTCGAATGAATAATCTGGAGGAGGATCTGTCCCATGAAACGTTTTCTTGCCCTGCTGCTCACGCTTTCCCTTTTGCTTCCCGCCGCCGCGTTTGCCCTGGAGGGCGAGGTCGATCTGAGCATTGAGGATCTTTCCGACGACGATTATGAGATCGACGCGGACGGAAATATCATCATGCTGGTGGAAGCCGATGAGGATGAGTTTTCCTTTACCGAAGATGAGCAGGAAAAGCTGGAGGAGCTGGCGGAGCAGTTTGAAGTGGACGACTCCGTGGATCCTGACTCCCTGGAGCTGAATCCCAACCTGCCGGACGATTGGGTCAACATCCTCCTGATTGGTCTGGATGTCCGCGGCACCAAGGAAAAAAAGCTTCTTTCGGCACAGGAAGATTATTCCAAGCGCGGGGATGTGCAGATGATCCTGTCCATCAACCAGCATGACGGTTCCATCAAGCTGACCTCCATTGCCAGGAACACCTACGTGGAGATCCCCGGGCGGAAGAACAAGACCATTATTGCCAACAGCTACGGCCACGGCAATTACGACAGCAACGGCAAGTATGTGTCCTGGACGGACACGCCGGAAGTTGCGATCCGCACTGTCAACCATAACTTCCAGATGAATATTCAGCACTATGTGGCCATCAACTTCTACGGGGTGGTTTCCATCATCGAATACCTCGGCGGCGCCGATATCGACCTGACAAAGAAGGAAGCCAAGGCGATCAATACCTATCTGTCCATGAAAACCATTTACAAATACAAAAACGGTGAGGTCATGCGGGATGCCGACGGCAAAAAAATGACCGCCTCCCACGGAAAAGCGATCGCCGCGACCTATGACGATAAAAACGGCGTACGGGATCCTCTCGAAGTGAAGGACGGAGTGCAGCATCTGGACGGCCTGCAGGCGCTGATCTATGCCCGACTGCGTGAAATTGACAATGACTTTGTCCGTACCGCCCGTACCCGGCACCTGCTGGACTGCCTGTTGAAGCCCACCGCGGCCGCGCTGAAGAGTGGGACGCTGGATGCGTTCGACCTTCTCTTCGCATGCCTTCAGTACTTAAAGACCAACATGAACCTGCAGAGCATGATCACCTCGCTGATCCCTCTGGTGCTGAACAGTGAAGTAATGAGCAATCTGGACGAAGCCGGCTCCCTGATCTCCGAGTTCCGGATCCCGGAGGACAATACCTATAAATATGATACGGTCAACGGTTCTTCCGTCACGGTCCTGCTGGACAAGAAGGCAACCACCCAGGCCCTTCATGAATTCATCTACGGCGCCTATTATCCGGCGCAGTAATGACCCCGGATCAAAGAAAAGCCAGGCGGCCTGAACCGGTCCGCCTGGCTTTTCTTTTGCCTCCGCTTTAATTGCTGTCTGTTTCCGTATCCACGTCTTCCTCGAACAGCGGAGAATACGCGGGTGTCATGTACCACGTCTGCGTCTTCCCTTCCCCGCTCACCGTCAGCCGCAGCATGCAGTCCTCCTGGATCTCCATCCGGACGGAAGCACCGTCTGCCTCGCAGACCATTGCGCCGTCCTCATATGCCATCCGCACCAG
Organism: Clostridia bacterium; assembly: GCA_017541105.1. Taxonomy (GTDB): domain Bacteria; phylum Bacillota; class Clostridia; order Christensenellales; family Aristaeellaceae; genus Aristaeella. Next base: position 59,172 of record JAFXZS010000017.1, on the reverse strand, counting down.
TGTGTCTCCGAACGACGGACCTCCCAGGATCGCGCTTGTGCCTTCCACATACAGGTCCGTACGGTCCTGCGCGGCCAGCGCCGGAACAGCTGTGCCGTTCCGGTCCACATAGGCGCACTGCCAGTAACCGGTATATAAACCTTCCGATCCTTCTGCCGCCACCTCCGCGGGAGTATATGTTTCCACCGGTTCGCGGGTGAAGAACACCATGGTGTCCGTCCATTGCAGGGTATCGCCGAGCACGGTGACTTCCGGCGGCAGCTCCCCGTCCAGGCACAGGTAACCATCCTGTTCCTCCCAGGTTCCTCCGACAGCTTCCTCTCCGGGAAACAGCAACTCGTATGAGCCGTTCTCCTCCAGTGTCATTTGAATGGACATCCCGCTCAGGTCTGCATACCAGTCACCGGTAAGGGATGAAAGATCAGCGTTTTCTTCTGCCAGCGCGGCGGGAACCAGGAGAAGTCCGATCACCGCAAGAATCGCAATCGCCTTTTTCATATTGGATCCTCCTTTCAGAATTCAGATCAGTCCGCGTGATGAACTGCTTCCTGTTTTAATGCCCGAATGTGACTTTTGCCGGCACGCCTTTCGAAGAGGGTGTACATGTATAGGATTGTACGCATTTCTGCCCCATGGAATCATAGATATGGAAGGCGTACCTGCAGGGGCTGTAAACGTATTCCCCTGTTTTCGACGAAATATGGCTCGCGTATCTGGTCCTGAGTGTGCACGAATAGGGGGATACGCTTTCGACAATTGCCGTCGTGCTGAACGGGTCGTTTTCTTCCAGCGCAACCGATCGTCCGTCTGCCCCCATCGCATAAACCGTGTAGGGAGGAACGCCGCCGGCCACGGTAATGGCAAATGTAGCGCGATTCTCGTCCAGATCGTTCTGCTCAATACTGACAAGGGACATCGGAATCCTGACGGAGGCCGATCGGGTTGATACCTGTTCACCGGAGAGCGGGTCGGTAATCTTGCAGTAATACTTTCCTCCGACCTGTTTCGCAACACCCGTGCGTTCGTAATGCTGGCCGCCGTAGGGGCCGCGCTCAATGGTCACGGGATAGGATTTCTTGGCTTCTTTGCTGCACACAAACCACTGATAATTCAGGCCGTCGGAAACAGAAATGGCCTTGCAGTCCATGGAGAAGGAGTATTGTCCGTTCGCCTGAACAGACAGCTCCACATCCTGCGGCTGTTCCAGAATCCAGATCCCTCCTGCGTAATACACCCGCATACCCCATGCATATGCCGTATCTCCGTATGCGTCGGTTACAGTGCAGGAATAGACCGATCCCGGTTCGTAGACAGTGATGGATGGCGAGTTTTTCAGATTGCATGCGCTGAACAGGCCCGGATCATAGGGACCGTGCTGTTCCAGCTTCCAGTCGTAGGAATAAGGCGCTTTCCCGCCTTCAACAGTTACGGACAGCGTTGCGCCGCCCTTCGGTTTCATGATATAGGCATCAGACGTGTAATCCGTGATCTGTACGGTATCGTATCCCGTAACAATCGCGAAATCCGAATACGCGTAGTTTCCTTCCGCATCCTCTACATAAATATCATACCATTCAGGCTCGGTCACGGTGAAGGAACAGGTTCCCCCTGTTCCGTTGCTGACCTGGTTGTCCCCGCTGGGATTATTCAGCAGGAAGGTGTAAGGCTCCTGTCCTCCTTCCACGGCGATGGTCAGGATATGTTCCCCGCCGCCGTGCGGCAGTTTACCGCCCTGGGGCTGCTGCGTAATCGTCAGCTGTTTGTAGTCATACCCGGTCGCGCAGGAAACAGTTTCTCCCGCTTCATCTGTCACCTCGCAGGTGAACGAAGCGTATCCGCCATAGGAGATTTCCGTCGTATAGTAACCGCCGTCCGGCCGCTTCTCCGTTTCACAGGGAGTTATGCCGCGCCGCCAGGTCACCGTATAGGGTTCCAGCCCGCCGTGCGGCCAGGCGCCGAACTCGGCCAGTTCCCCTTTCCTGAGGTAGAGCATCGGTGTACAGTCCACGGAGAGGGGCTCCGCGCTGTAGACTGTCGCCGGATCGGACCATGTCTCATTCTTTGCCTCATCCGTCACCTTGCAGACAAGGCTGGTGCCTTCCGGCACGTTCAGCTGCACGGGATCCAGGGTGTTGGAGTCCGGAGCTCCCGGCAGTTCGCTCGTGCTGTCATTGCCCAGGTAATAACACCACTGGTAGGAATACGGCGGAACCCCTCCCTCCGCGAGGCAGGTCATTGTTCCGCCTGTTTTCAGGTTTACGCTTTTCGGTTCCTGAATGATCCGGAGCTGCGAGGATACGGAAACCGTGTCGGAAATGGCAAACTGCTCCAGCGAGTCCGTCACAAAGCAGTAATAATCCCCCGATTCAGTCACAGGGCAGCCGGGCGCGTCACCGCCGACGCTGGTATATATTTTTTCGCCCTTTATTTCATAGACCTTGTGCCAGCTGTAGTGATACGGTTTCACGCCTCCGCTGACTTCCACGGTCAGCTCCAGGCTTCCGCCCTCCGGAATCTGTCCGCCTTCCGGCTGCTTTTCAATGGTCAGTTTGTCCCCGGGGAATGCGTCGGGGTCTGCCGGCGGGTTTCCGCGTACGCTCCCCATGAATAGCGAGATCGATCTCTGGTCGTCCGGGACTTTCGCGGGGATCTCCTCGGTCTTTGTATGGTTCCGGTCCCGCTGGCAGGTATAGAGGGTTTCTCCCGGTTCCAGGTAACCGGCTTCCTTTGTGACCGTACCCTCGTCCCAAATATGGCCGAGTGCCGGAATCTGCTCCTGCTTCTTCAGCACCGTGCTGCAGACAGAACACTTGCTCCCTTCGGTCAGCCCTGCCGCGGTACAGGTTGCCGCCCGCCCCTGGACCACGGTTGGGGTATGTCCCTTTGCCGGAATCGTCTCCTGCTTTTTAATCACCGTGCCGCATACGGAACAGACGCTTCCGTTTGTCAGGCCGGCTTCCGTGCAGGTCGCGCTCTTCCCTTTGGTTTTTTTCTCCTTATGGCCCTTTGCCGGAACCGTCTTGGGCTTTTCTATGATTGCGCCGCATATGCGGCACCGCATGCCGCCTTTGGATCCCGCTTCCGTGCAGGTAGCTTTTTTCTCCGGAATGGCTTCCCCGGAATGGCCGTTGGGCGGAACCGATTCCATTCGTTTTTCATGGCAGCGGGTGCATGTATAGGTCATAATGCCTTCCTTGGTGCATTCGGGCACCAGTGTCAGCTTTCCTCCGTCCCATGCATGTCCCAGTGCCGGAATGTCCGTCTGCTGTACCAGCACCTCGCCGCACACGGAGCACTGGCTGCCTTCGGTCCGTCCGCCCGATGTGCATGTTGCCGCGCGCCCGGCAATGCTTTTCGGATGATGCCCTGTGGCAGGGATTTCTGTCTGCCGTGCCAGGACCGCGCCGCATACGGAGCACTGGCTGCCCTCCGTCAGTCCGGCCGATGTGCATGTTGCCGCGCGCCCGGGAACGGTAACCGGGCTGTGGCCCTTGGCAGGAATCGTCTCAGTGAAATCACTGCCGCAGTCCTGGCAGACATAATACATATAGCCTGCTTCCGTACAGGTGGGATCCTGTGATCTCATCAGGCTTTTGTTCGAGTGTGAACACCTGCTGGCCGGTATCTTTTCCGCGCCTGCCGCGGGGAGCTGCAAAAGCAGCAGAACAGTCAGCAGTATAAACGTCAGCAGGGCACCGGTAATCCGTCTTCTCATGGTTTCCCTTCCTCCTTCATCGCAGCGCTTCTTGAGATAGTTCCTTGCAGCCCGTATCGTTCGGGAACCGCTAACGGTTCAGTTCCCTGAAATTCTTTCCCGTGATCTTCCAGTATCCCAGGCACAGCCCGCCGTATACAGCGATGCCTGTAACGGTCTGAATGCCGAGATTCAGCCAGGTTTCCTCCGGCAGCATCCTTCCGGCCGCCCGGACGGAAACCAGCATGGCTCCCCCGATCCCGGCATAGATCAGCACATAGCGGAAATACTGCCTGTACGGCAATTCTTTCCGAAGAATCCAAAACTGCACCGCCGGCACCGTCATCTCCGCCAGCAGCGTTCCCACGACAGCGCCCATGCTCTTCATCCCCGGAATCAGGCAGAGGTTGGCGATCAGGTTCACCACGGCGCCGCAGCACACGCTTTTTACAAAAATATGATCCCGCTTCTGGGGCAGCACCACCTGCGTCCGGATCACGTTGGCAAACCCGATCATTATCAGGGTGAAGGCCAGCGGCACCATCAGCGTGCCGGAAGGCCGGAAGTCTTCCCCGAAGAACAGGGGAGCAAAGCGGTCCGCCACCGCTGCCACACCGAAGGCCATCGCGCTGACCATGCAGAGGATCAGCTCCATGCTCCGGTCAATATGCCGCGCGATCTTCTCTGTCTCCCCCTGCTGCTGCATATGCGCAACCTTGGGCATCATCACGGTGCCGATGGCGGAAATGAAGCCGCTCAGGCAGTAAATGATCTTTTCCGCGTTTTCATACAGGCCGTTCTCGTCCACACCCGCGATGGTGCTGACCATGACCTTGTCCATCGTCCGGTAAATGCTGACCGCCAGGACGGAGATGAACAGAACCGCGCAGGGCGCCAGATGCCGCATGCTCTCCCGGAAAGGCACCGGACGGTACCTCACCTTTCCCCTGAGGGAGACGGCGCTCAGCAGATTCCCCAGCAGCGTCGCCAGACTCCATACAAAGCCGTAGATCCAAAGATCTCCCTTTTCCCGGACAAACAGGAAAACACAGGCAGCCGCCGCCAGCTTCACAAAAGTATTCCGCAGCGCGATGGGTTTGAAAATATCCAGCCCCATCAGGCACCAGTCCAGGCTGCACAGGCAGCTGACGCTCATCATGGTCAGATGGAAGGCGATTGTCTTCTCTTCCCCCGCAAAGAGAAATACGTAGCCGAACCAGGCGATCAGGGTGGCCCCTGCCACCATCCACTGCATCTGCAGCACCGCGGAGAAAACGCTGTCCAGCTTTTTACGGTCATCCCGTGCCTGGGCAATCGTCCGTACACCGTAGTCATTCAGCCCCAGCATGCCGATCAGGCAGAAGATATAGGAGATGCTCCAGGCCTTTGAGTATAGCCCGACCCCGTCCGTCCCCACGGCTCTGGACAGGTACGGCGCTGTCACGAGGGGCAGGAATACGGAGAACATACGGTAGGCCACATTGTAGGCCGCGTTTTTCTTCGTACTCATTTCCTGACCTCCGTCATGAATCGCCCTGGAACAGCCGTGCTCGCGGATCAGATATGCAGAATCGCGGTGGCAATGCCGAAGTACACCATCAGGCTCAGCGCGTCCACAATGGTGGTAATGAACGGGCTCGCCATGACCGCAGGATCAAACCCCAGCTTTTTGGCCAGCAGCGGCAGCGTACAGCCCACAATCTTGGCACACAGCACGGTCAGCGACAGCGTCATGGCCACCACGGCCGCCACCGTCACGGTCACGCCTTCCGTCTGCAGCATCAGGTGGTCCACCAGCATGACCTTGCCGAAGCAAAGCACCGCCAGAACCGCGCCGCAGATCAGCGCTGTCCGGATTTCTTTCCACAGCACCCGGCCCAGGTCCCCGAAGTCCAGTTCATTCAGGGAAATCGCACGGATCACCGTCACGGAGGACTGCGACCCGGAATTGCCGCCGGTATCCATCAGCATCGGGATAAACGCCGTCAGGCAGACAACCGCCTTCAGCTGATCCTCAAAATGGGTGATAATCAGCCCCGTGAACGTGGCGGAAACCATCAGCAGCGCCAGCCACGGGATCCGGTGTTTGAACAGGTCAATCGGAGAGGACCGGAGATACGTCTTGTCGCTCGGCGTCATACCGGCCATGATTTCCATGTCCTCGGTAACCTCGTCTTCCATGACGTCCATGGCGTCGTCAAAGGTTACGATTCCGACCATCCGGTTGTCCCCGTCCACCACGGGGATCGCCAGCAGGTTGTATTTGCTCATCATCTGGGCTACTTCTTCCTGGTCGGTGTGGGTCGTCACCGTAATCAGGTTGGACTCCATGATGCTGTCAATCGTCTGCAGATCGCTGGGGGCCAGCAGCAGGCTTTTGACGGATACCGTTCCCACCAGCAGCCGGTTGTTCAGGACATAGCAGGTATAAATGGTTTCCTTGTCCACGCCGGTGCGGCGGATCCGCAGGATCGCGTCCCCGACCGTCATATCCGGCGTCAGCTTGACGTACTCCGTCGTCATGACGGACCCCGCGGAGTTTTCCGGATACTGGAGGATTTCGTTGATCTCCTTGCGCATCTCCGGCGCGGCCTGCGCCAGGATCCGCTGCACCACATTCGCGGGCATCTCCTCGACGATGTCCACCGCGTCATCCACGTACAGCTCGTCCAGCACCTGACGGAGTTCGCTGTCGCTGATGCCCCGGATCAGGGCTTCCTGCTGGTCGCTCTCCATCTCAACGAAGCTTTCGGCTGCCAGCTCTTTCGGCAGCAGGCGGAAAAGCAGCGGCAGCTTTTCCGTCGGTACGCCGGAAAAGACCGCGGCAATATCCGCCGGGTTCATGGTCACCAGAATATCCCGGATTGTAGTATATTTTTTATCAGACAGTAATGTGGATAATGTGTTTTCCACCGTGACAGAATGCTCCGCCATGCTTGCTCCCTCCTGTTCCAGGATGATGAAGCCAGCAGTAAGCATACGACGCTTGCGGGCGAACGAAGCGAAGAAAACGCGAAATAATCTTTATGGAATCAGGCACGCCATGGTGCTCTGGTTCCGCCAGCTTCGCCCAACCGGTATGCCGCTGCTACTCCCAGCGTCCATGACATTCCCTCCTTATTCTTTTTCAGCCCTATGCCTTTCCGGCCGATTCCGGAGTCAGGCTACCAGATTATTATACCCTCAGAATTTCCCCAAAGTCAAGAAAAAAAGCGCCCGTCCGGATGCTTCCGGGCAGCGCTTTTCAGGCGGATCCCTGCAGCTTCAGATACTTTTCCAGTTCCCGGATATACAGCATGCCTACGGAGCTCGGAATCATACTGGCCTTCAGGATGTATCCGATCTCCATGGTTCCGCCGATGTTCCGCTCATCCGGTTCAAAGGGGACGGTCACGTATTCCGGTCCGTTCAGTTCCTCGCAGATAATGCCGGAGCACAGGGTATATCCGTTCAGCCCCACCATCAGGTTCAGCATGGAAGCCCGGTCCGTGGCCTTGATCAGCCGCAGGTACTCCGACGTACTCATGATTTCCTCGGAAAAATAGAAGGATTCGCTGGGACCCTGTTCAAAGCTCAGGCAGGGATAATCGGCCAGGTCCTCCATCCGGATGACCTTCCGCCCGGCCAGGGGATGCCCTTTCCACAGGTAAACGGAAGGTTCGCAGCGAATCAGAGAATGGAACTCCAGCTGGTTGCTCCGCAGGATTTTTTCAATGGCCTTGCGGTTGAAGTCACTGAGGTACAGGATGCCGATCTCGCTCTTGGATGTGCTGACGTCCTCGATGACCTCCCGGGTTTTCGTCTCCCGGATGGCAAACTCATATTCCTGGGTGTCAAACTGCTTGACCAGTTCCACGAAGCTCTTCACGGCAAAGGAGTAATGCTGGGTGGAAATGCCGAATTTCTTCTTCAGCGTTCCGTTCTTTCCGTATTTTTCCTGGAGCCGTTCATACTGCGTGACCACCTGGCGCGCGTACTGAATAAACTCCGCCCCGTCGTTGGTCAGCGTAACGCCCTTGCCGGTACGGTGAAAGATGGTAATGCCGAGTTCCTTTTCCAGTTCCCTTACGGCGCTGCTCAGGGAAGGCTGAGCCACAAAGAGAATCTCCGAAGCCTTGTTCAGAGAACCGATTTCGGAGATTGTAATGGCATAGTTCAGCTGTTGAATCGTCATGAATGGTGTCGCCTCAGTCCGCTTCCGTGCACTGGTTCGCCGCGAAGCACTCCCTGCAGACCTTCCGGTAACGAACCCCAAGCTGATCCTCGATCTTCGCGTTGATCAGATCCGTCGTCTTTCCGCACAGCTCACAAGCGCCTCTGGGAGCATTGTTTCCGGCCAGGTATTCCGCATAGGCCGGTTTCGGAATCAGCTTGGCCTCCAGCCGTTCCAGCTTCACGTGCGTATCCCCGATGCAGTACGTCACCCAGGAACTCAGCCAGCTGACAAGCAATCCGCCCACGCAGATCGCGATGCACGGAATCAGTTCCAGGATCTTTGCCACATACAGAAATGCCGCCGCGCCGACGGCTCCCAGCATGCCGGCAATACACAGTGCCACAGCCAGACCTCTTACCTTGCGCCCGATATGCCTGAACATTTGTATCATTCCCCTTTTCCGTAAAAATGGGTCTCCGTTTTAATATGTTACATTTATGTTAACATATTATCACATTTTTGTCAAACATTTAAAATGTTTTTTCGCAAAGAAAGATCCTTTCAAATCCAGCCGGATTCACGGTCCCGTCACGGATCCTGGAACCGGTGCAGCAGCCAGCAGAAATCTCCTGCCTCCATCCGGATCTCGGACACGTCTCTTTCCTTTCCGCTGATCAGATCGGTATATGCTTCCCCTTCCCGCAGCCAGGCTTTCTGCGGTTCGCCGGAAAAGTTGAACAGCGCCAGCAGCTTCTCGCCCTGGTAATACCGGCCGATACCCAGGACGTGGATATTTCCCGTGTACAGCAGCCAGGCGTCCGCTTCCGAATCAAAAACGGGATGTTCCCCGCGGATTGTTTCCAGTTCGCGGATCGCCGCGAACATTTTTCCTTCCGGTGTCGTTTTCTTTCCCCGCTTCTCCGCTTTTTTCCAGTCCATGGCGCCGCGGTGCAGGTACCGGCTGTCTCCCTGCCGGACAGGATCGTCACGGTATGTGTTGTCGTTTTGCTGGGCAATCTCGTCGCCGCTGTACAGCACGGGGATTCCGCTGAGCGTGAACATGAAGGCGTGCAGCATCCGGTCCAGCCGCAGTGCCTTCTCCAGCGCTTTTTTATCTCCGCTTTCCAGCGCGGCTTCCACGCCGCACAGGGAGGCGGTAGTCCCGCAAAGCCGGGCATCCCCAAGCCGCGGGTCATCGTTGTACAGTTCCCCTCTTGCAGGGCTGCCCGGCCATTTCCCGGTCAGGTAATCGTTCAGGAAGCGCTTATGCGGCACCTCTTCCTGGCAGAACTGCCGCAGGAAGCCATAATCCAGCCCCCAGCCGATATCATCGTGGCAGCGCAGATAATTCAGGAAGGTATACTCATGCGGCAGGGTGAAAACCTGGCCCATCTGATGCGCCAGCAGCCGCGTATCCTTTGTCGCCACCGTGTGCCACAGCGTCGCCATTGTTGTGACATTGTAGAGCAGGTGGCACTCCGGTTTTTCCACGGTGCCGAAATACGGCACCACCTTGCTGGGTTCCATCACCACCTCGCCCAGCAGCAGCGTCCCCGGGCAGACAATCTCGCACACCATGCGCATGATCCGGATCAGCGAGTGAACCTGGGGAAGGTTCCGGCAGGAGGTTCCCAGTGCCTTCCAGATATACGGCACCGCGTCCAGCCGGATGATATCCACCCCGTGGTTGCACAGGTTCAGCATGTTGTCGGTCATGTCATTGAGCACAACGGGATTCATGTAGTTCAGGTCCCACTGATAGGGATAGAAGGTCGTCATGACCACCTTTCCGGCTTCCGGGCACCGGGAGAAGTTGCCCGGCGCGGTTGTCGGGAACACCTGGGGCACCGTCTGCTCATAGGCGTTGGGAATCTCCCAGCTGTCATAGAAGAAATACCTGTCCTGGTATTCCTTCTCGCCCGCCTTGGCCCTGCGGGCCCATTCATGATCCTCGCTCGTATGATTCATCACAAAATCCAGGCACACGGCAATCCCGCGGGCATGGCAGTCTTCCGCGAGCGCCTGCAGATCCTCCATCGTGCCGAGCTCGGGCTGCACCTTCCGGAAATCGCTGACGGCATACCCCCCGTCGCTGCGGTCCTTCGGGCTTTCCAGCAGGGGCATCAGATGGAGATAGTTCACCCCGCATTCGGAAATATAATCCAGCTTTTCCCGCACGCCTTTCAGCGTCCCCGCAAAGGCGTTCACATACATCAGCATGCCCGTCAGCTCATGACCTTTGTACCAGCCCGGATCGGCCTCCCGCGCGCGGTCCATGATCCGCAGGGATTCCGGACGCTCTTTCCAGCACCGGTACATCATGTCTGTGAAATAGTCATAGGCCTGCCGGTCGTTGTGATAGAGCTCGCAATACAGCCATTGCAGCTCATCTTCGTGCCTGCGGAAGCGGACGGCAAATTCCGTTTCCCAATGATCATTCATCTGTTGCGGATCCTCCTGTGATTTTTTATCATATGCATGTTGATTGATCAGCTGTCCTTTTTTTGATTATACCATCTTCCCGCGGACATTTCAAACATTTCCTGGCCGCCGGATTTGTACTTTTCTTTATTGACAGATTCCGGATCCGTATGGAATAATATTGTAAACAAATGGAAAACAAACCGGAGGACAGATCAGATGCAGCAGCTCTCTGTGAAGCAAAAAATCGCGTATGGTCTCGGCGCTGTCGGGAAGGATATGGTTTATGCCCTGAGCGCCAGCTATGTAATGTTCTATTACCAGGACACCCTGGGCCTCAGCGCCACTTTCGTGGGGCTGATCCTGATGATCGCCCGGGTTTTTGACGCGCTGAACGATCCCTTCATGGGCGTGCTCGTCGCCCGGACAAAGACCCGCTGGGGCCGTTTCCGTCCCTGGCTTTTCACCGGCTCGGTGCTGAATGCGGCCGTCCTGTACGCGTTGTTTGCCGCCCCCGCCGGCAGCCCGCAGCCCACGCTGATGGTTTATTTCTCTGTCGTGTATATTCTCTGGGGTGTCACCTACACGATGATGGATATCCCGTATTGGTCCATGATCCCCGCGGTGACAGATACGCCGAAGGACCGGGAGAACCTTTCCGTGATCGGGAGAACCTGCGCAGGGGTCGGCTCCGCGCTGATCTCCATGTTCACCATGATGGCCGTGGGGATGTTCGGCAACGGCAGCGATGTGACCGGATTCCGTTACGTAGCCCTGGGCGTTGCCGTGATCTTCGTGGTGACAGAAGTCGTCTGCTGCCTGTTTATCAAAGAGAACGATGCCGGCAGCCGGATGCAGGTTTCCAGCGTAAAGGAGATGTTCCGGGCCCTTTTCGCCAACGACCAGGCGCTGACCGTTGTCGGTACCATTGTGCTGATCAACATGGCCCTCTACCTGACCAGTAATTTTGTCATATACTTCTTCAAGTATGACTTCGGCGGTGCCGGATGGAAGGGCGATTATACCCTGTTCGCGACAGCAGGCGGCGCGTTCCAGATTCTGGGGATGATGATTTTCTACCCGCTCCTGCGAAAGAAAAGAATCCATAATGAAAAGATTTTTCTGATCGCCATCGGGATGGCTGTGGCCGGATATCTCATGCTGCTTGCCATGTGTCTGACCGGCTTCACCCACAACCTGTACGTGCTGCTGGTGCCCGGTGTGACTGTTTTCGCGGCAAACGGCGTGCTGAGTGTGCTGACAACCGTATTCCTGTCCGGATCGGTGGATTACGGCGAAATCAAATCCGGCCGCCGGGAGGAAAGCGTGATCTTCTCCATGCAGACCTTTGTGGTCAAGGCGGCCAGCGGCGTGGCGGTGTTCCTGACCGGCATCGGGCTGGATCTGATCGGTCTTGTCGGCAACACGGATGAGGAAGCCGCCGCCGCTGTCCAGAGCGCTTCCACGCTGACCGGCCTGCGCCTGCTGATGACCGTGCTTCCCATGGCCGGCCTGCTGATTGCCCTGCTTTTCTTTAAGAAGAAATTCCGGCTGACGGACGCTTATTCCGCTGAACTCCATGAACAGCTGAAATCCCGCCGGGAAAAGCAATAACCGGATGATCCCTGAAAGCGGCGCAGATAAAAGCGCGGAGTCCATGCGGACTCCGCGCTTCATCGTGTGCTCTTCCCTTAATCCCTGTTTGCAATGGACGCTGCCGCCAGCGTTCCGTTTTTGATATTGCCGTCCAGCGTCACAATGGTCCCAAAGGCCGGAATCTCCTGATCCACGCTGTATCCGATCGTCCAGGAACCGTCATAATACGGATCCTCCAGGATTTCGCCGGAGCGGACCCGTCCGTAAGCGGAGAATGACTTCCCCTCAAACGCGTCCGGGAACATGATGATGCTGTAGATCTGTACCAGTTCCAGCGTATCGCTCATGGCGCTCATATTCACGTCCGGCTGCGGGCCGGTATACTCCGTTTCCGTTGTCACCGTCGCGCCGGCAATCCAGTAGTCATCCATCGCGTTGTTGTCCTGGACAAAGGTTCCTTTAACCTGGATCAAAGAGCCGGGCGGAGGCAGCTGGTCCTTGTCCGCGGGATCAAACTCCCACTGCCAGTCGCAGCACTTCGTGTTGTCCAGATAGCCCCAGACATAATACCGTACCCGGCCGTCGTACGCATCCACCAGTCTGCCGAAAATACCGTTCTTTGTAACAGACTTTCCCGCATACTGGCTTCCCTGTTCATTATAAAAAATGTTCTGGAACAGAATGTATTCCGCCTGGTCCAGCACCACGGGGAGCTTGTCCATCTTATTCGCCCCCTTTTGGGCATTGTTGCTTTCTCCTCCGCAGGAAGTCACCAAAATCAGTATGAAAAGCAGTATGAATACCAATGCGGCCTTTTTCATCTTCATCTTCCCTTTCTGCCCAGGCGGGCGATCAATACAAAAATCAGAAACACCGCGATATCCACCGCCACAATGGTGGAACCCACCGGTGTACTTCCCAGGATCGAAATCAGCATCCCTGTCAGGGCACAGCTGACGGACAGGACCGCGGAGCAGATCGTTACGCCCTTGAAGCTCCGGAACACCTGCATGGCACTCATGGCCGGAAAGATGATCAGCGCGGAAATCAGCAGGGAGCCGACCAGGTTCATCGCCAGCACGATAATCACCGCGATCATGATGGCAATCAGCAGGTTGTAGGTTTCCGCCTTTGTACCGGATGCCCGGGCAAAATCCTCGTCAAAGGTAACGGCGAAAATCTTGTTATAGAAGAACAGGAAAATCACCACCGTCAGAATGGACAGCACGGTGCACAGCCATACCTCCGTCTGCGAAAGCGTCAGGATCGACATAGAGCCGAACAGCGATGTGCAGACATCCCCGGACACGTTGGACGAAGTAGGAAACAGGGATCGCAGGAGGTAGCCTATTGCCAGCGCGCCGACCGAAATCATGGCGATAGCCGCGTCCCCCTGCACCCTGGCATTCCGCCCGCCCCGCAGCAGCAGCACCGCAGTCAGCACGGTAAAGGGCAGGACGAAGAGCATATCGTTATTCAGGTGCAGCACGCCGGCGATCGCCATCGCGCCGAAAGCCACGTGGGACAGCCCGTCGCCGATGAACGAGAAGCGCTTCAGCACCAGCGTCACCCCCAGCAGGGAGGAGCACAGGGCGATCAGCACGCCGACGATCAGCGCATTCTGCACATAGAAGAGTTGCAGATACATTTTCAGGGTCTCAAGCATGCTCTTCCCCTCCTTCCGGCACCAGGAAGCGGCGTGCAAACGCGCTGCTCCTGTAATCCTCCACGCTGCCGAAGAAGATCTCCCGGCCCACATGCAGCACCCGGGACGCGTACTGCAGCGCGGCATTCAGGTCGTGGGAAACCATGATAATCGTAATGCCTTCCCGGTTCAGGGATTCAATCAGCGCGTACATTTCCGCCGTGACTTTGGGATCCAGGCCGGATACCGGTTCGTCCAGCAGCAGGATTTTCCGCGTGGCGCACAGCGCCCGGGCCAGCAGCACGCGCTGCTGCTGGCCGCCGGACAGCTGCCGGTAACATCTCCCTGTAAATTCCGTGATGCCCATTCTGGCCATGTTCTGCCGGGCCAGTTCCTTCTCCTCCCGGCTGTACCAGGGCCGCCTTCCGGTATGGCTCTGGCACCCGGAAAGCACGATTTCCCATACCGTGGCCGGAAAATCACGCTGCACCAGGGTTTGCTGGGGAAGATAGCCGATCTCGTTTTCCTTCAGGCCGTCTCCCCATTCGATTGTGCCTCCCAGGGCCTTCTGCAGCCCCAGGATCGTTTTCATAAGAGTGCTCTTCCCGGATCCGTTCTCCCCTACGATACACAGGTAATCCCCCGCGTCGACGGTGAAGCTGAGCCCGGACAGCACCGCGTTTCCCTCGTAGCCGAGGGACAGATCCTTACAGATCAGCTGCGACATATCTCTTCTTCCTGTCCTTTCCGGTTTTTCGGTTCACGCTCAGTTCAGCGCCTCACGGAGCACTTCCAGGTTCTTCTCCATGATATTCAGGTAGGTGGCTCCGGCCGCGGCGTCCCTGCTGGTCGTTCCCTGCATGGAATCCATCGTCAGAATCTTCTGGTTTCCCGCCTTTGAAGTATTGATGACCGTGTCCGCGATCTTCGCCCGGGAGTTCTCGAGGGTGATTACGGAGCTCAGGTCGAGTTCATCCAGCTTCTGTGCCAGGAAGATAATCGTCTGGAAGCTCGCTTCGCTTTCCGCGCTGCAGCCGCTGAAGGCAGCATAACAGGTCAGGCCGTAGTCGTCCGCCAGGTAACGGAATGGATAGCGGTCGCAGAACAGCAGTGTCTTCCCGCCGGCCTGGTTCACGGCCTCCGTATAGGCGCCGTCCAGTTCGTCCAGCTTTGTGCCGTAGCCTTCCGCATTTTTCCGGAAAGCTTCCGCGTGTGCGGGATCCGTCTCTGCCAGTGCTTCCGCAATGGCACATGTCAGTATTTTCGCGTTCCGCAGGCTCAGCCAGATATGCTCGTCCGCTTCCTCTTCGCCTTCTTCTTCATGGGTTTCGGCTTCCATGCCTTCCAGGGCTTCTTCCGCCTTGACCGCGTCCCCCAGGGTTTCCATCAGGTTCAGCGCGTTCCAATCAGGACCGGCCACTGTATCCGCGACAGCCTCCACCCATTCATCGCTCTCTCCGCCCACATAGATGAATAGATCGGCTTCCGTTACTCTGCGGATATCCTCCGCGGTAGGCTGGTAGGAATGAAGGTCCACACCGTTGTCCAGCAGCTGGACAATTTCCGCTTTCACGTTCGTTCCGGCCACTTCGCGCACCCAGTCATATACCGGGAAGATCGTGGTCACAATCAGGAGTTCCTTCTCCTCCGCCGCGGCGGCGCCGGGCAGCATCAAAACAGCTGCCAGCAGCGCAGCCAGCAGAACACTCGTCATTTTTTTCATAGGATTTCCCTCCGGCTTCATAATCTTTTTTACGGTTTTTGGATACAAAAAACACAAGGCGTTCCGTCGGCGCAAAGAAACAGCCGCTGCACAAAAACAGCAAAGCCTGGCTCGTCGCACGAAAAACCTTGTCTTCCTGAAAACCGTTAATTATTCAGCCGGATCTTCCAGCCCACCAGCGTACAGCATGCTGCATCGTCCCCGTCCGGACACACGGATTCCGTGCGATGCATGGCCATCCTGCCCGGAGCCGCCCGAAGAGCCGCTCCCAGCAGCGCGAAACTGCTCAGCAGCGCAAGGGTCTCGGCGATCCTTACACAGGTCCGGCAGCGTTTCCCGGCGCACGTATGGCGCATGCCTTGTACGATGAGGACGGAAGATGCGGACAGCATCAGTACCATTCCGATGCAGAACAGCAGGGCAATCATCCGTTTGCGGCGCCGCATACCCGTCCCCCCTTTCCGGCAGTTTGCCTGATTCGTCCAATACGCAATATATTGTATGTACCGGTCATTTCTTTGTCAATAGAAAAACCGAAAGTTCAGCTGTCCCGGCCATCCGCGCCGCGTCTGAGGGCCCGGATTCCGGAAGGATTGAAAGCGCGCATAAATACGGCCCCCTTTGTGAAGGAGGCCGTTCTGTCGGATTCGGTCGTTTTACTTCTGGATAGTCCCTGTTTCCGGGAATCCGGCGTCCAGCAGCATCTCTTTATAATAGCTGTATACGCCGTTGGGAACCGTGGCTTTAGCCTTCTCATGGATCCCTTCGAAAGCTTTATCATCAATTTCGGTCAGCTTCTTTCCCTGGAAACTGATCACCTTCAGTTTCGGGCACTGCCAGAAAGCTCTCTTGGCAATGGTCTCAACATATTTCCCGATCGTAACTTCCTTCAGGCTCTGCATGTTCGCGCAGACATCGTGGCAAATCATGGTCACCTTGTATTGCCGGCTGTTGGCGGACACCGTAGCCGGAACCGTCAGGCTTTTCCTGTCGCGCTTGGATGTCAGCTCCGTCAGCTTTGCCGTACCGGTCTGATCGTCCAGCTTGTAAACGGCACCGTCCACGGTAATCTCGGTGACATGGACAGGACGGACCGGCTGGCAGGGCTTAGCTGGCCGGCAGGGTTGCACCGGCTGTACCGGTGTTACCGGCCGGCAGGGCTGCACCGGCTGTACCGGTGTTACCGGCCGGCAGGGCTGAACCGGCTGTACTGGGTAGGTCACGCACGGTGTATATACCGGCCGTACCGGGTAGGTCACGCACGGTGTATATACCGGCCGCACCGGATACTTCACCGCGGTAAAGATCGGCGAGTAAACTTTTGTATCCCGGTACACGACCCCGTCATCCCATTTGGCAAAAACGTAATAACACGTATAGGACGGGGCTTTGACCGGTACCTTGTCTGTTTTTGGTTCCGGATCCGGATAATTATAGCTCCTCTGATCCAGAATGCTCCCATCCTCGTTCAGCCAGATAATGAGCTTATAGGTAGGGGTCGCCGCTTTCGCGGAATTCCCCAGCATCGCGCTCATACAGAGCAGACACAAAACCAGGAGTGCAGAAAAAACGCGCTTCATGAGATCAACCTCTCTTCCGAATGAGATATACTTATAACTTTAGGCCGAAGCCAATCAGTTGCCTTTGAATAGTATAGCACAAAGAATATGGTTTTGTACAGAGCAACTTCACCCCATTCACGTATTTTCCGGCTTTCATCAGGGTTGCCATTGGCTCACGCCGAACCGCGGCCGCCTGCGGGACGCGGTCATGAATGCGCGTGAACAAAATCCGCGGCGCAGCGGTTGACAAGAAAGAGCAGGATCGCCAGGAAGGCGGTCACCCCGATGCTTATCATGCCTGATCCTTTATAGAGCAATTCCATCGGCCTGACATAGGCAGCCGCGGCGGCAAGCGTTTCCGCGCCGCCCGCAAGTTCGGCAGCGGACAGTCCCGTACTGGCGGCCAGAAGAATTCCCAGGCAGGCTGAAACGCATCTCAGCCTGCTTTTCTTCTTCATCCGTTGAATTGCTCCGTCATTGATTTCCCTTGCAACCTGCTTCATGGCCCTGGATACGGAAAGGTCATATGCCATCAGGAGCAGGAATGCGCCGAGAATACAGATAATATAAAGGATCAGCTCGAACAGTCCCGGGAAGCCGGAAGAATCACTGATGCCGATCCTGTTCAGGGCCTGCGCGGCTTTGTTCATTGCGAGAATATACTGGCAGATCACCACAGCACTTACAAGAAACCCCGCGGCCGAGAAGATGAACCGGACCGTGTGGCAGAATCTGACCAGGCCGGCTCCCCTGTGTGCCGCCCGGGTGAAGAATGCAGCAAATCCGTCGAGCACAATGAGCAGCAGCTCACACGCCAGAACAACCTGTATGGTATCCGGCAGAATCTGATAGGCGGTATAAAACGCGCTGTCCTCTGAAACCGAGAAGGAAAGTCCCTCATACAGGTTCTCCACGATTCCCCGGATCACATGGGGGTTCATTGCCACATAGTACAGCGCGTAACAGCCTGCCAGCGCTTCGATCAGTTTCATGACCGCGAGGAATGCAGCCTTTCCGGTACGCAGATATACGTCGGGATTCTTCTTTGTTCCGGTTCCCTGGTTCATGGCCCTTCCTCCTTCAGTCCTTTGACGCTGCTGTGTCTCCGATGTCCGGTTTCCTTTTCTCCCTCATATGCATTCAGGCAAAAGCTGGCCGGAAAGAGCTTCAGCGGGTTCGCGGGAGGTTACGGAATCGCCAGGATATAGGTCATTGCTCCCACAAAGTCCAGAATCACGGTACCGTCTTCCGCAGGTGTAAAGCGCAGCTGGCCGGCGCTGTAATAATCCGCTACGGCATCCCCGCCGTCCCATCTCCAGACGAGGCCGGAAACCTCTTTCCCGAGCATAATGAAGTCCATGCTGCCGTCGTCATGCAGGGTTGCGGACAGCTCCGCGCCGAGGATGGAGGCGTCCATCTCATGCCCTGAGACAATATAGCGCACACAGGCATATTTGGTATCCATGGCGATGCGCCCGTCTCCGGCCCCGGGATTTCCGCCGCTCACCGGACCCGGCTGACCCGCCGGGGCTTCGGTCACGGTTTCCCCGGGCATCCCGGTTGCCTCCGGTGCCGGTGTCTCCGCCCCTGCAGGCTGCGAGCCGGAGGAACTTGGGTCAGTCCCGTTGGGTTCCTCCGGCCGGACGGCCGTAAACTTCCCCTCCAGGGTATCAAGAACCGCCTGGGCCGCTGCCACCTCCGCGTCGCCGGCCGCGGACGGCAGGCTCACCGTGATCTCCCGGTTCTGATTCTTAAAGGCATCCTCCGCGATTTCCGGCAGCGGAAGCGCCTCAAAACGGATCTCCGTCATGTTATAACCTCTGAAAGCACTCCCCCCGATGGAGGTCAGGCTTGCAGGCAGGTTCAGCGCGTAAATGTTCGACCCGTCAAAAGCCTCTTCCCCGATGCTCACAACCCCGTCAGGAATGGTCAGCTCCATCTCCAGGGCACTTCGGAAAAAGGCGCGGCGGGGAATCTCCCTCAGGCCTTCCGGCAGTGTCAGGCAGAGCCCGCAGTAAAACGCGTACGCTTCCTCCCCGATCACGCGCACCGTGGAAGGAATCGGCGCATAGGTCAGGCGGGACAGGCCGTCAAAAGCGCCGGGGCCGATTTCCTCCAGTCCCTCCGGCAGCGTAACGGCATAGCAGTAATCGTTCCCGCGGAAAGCGCTCTTTCCGATGCTTTTTACCGGAATGCCGTCGATTTCCGCCGGAACATCAATCCAGCTGTCCTCACTGTCACACCGGAGAAGTGTTCCGGTTTCCGGATCCATCGTAAATTCCGCGTGAAGCTCTGCCCGTGGCAGCGACTGCTTTCCGCTGGGCTGAATCTGTCCGCCGTCCACGGCAGTCAGCGCTGACCTGTAAGCTTCCAGCTGGTCGTCCGGGACATAGACCACCGCGTCTTTGGAAAGGTCTCTCAGGAAGGACTTCCCGTTCTTCAGCACCGGACAGACGCCTTCAAAAGTAATGGTTTTCAGGCCGTTGCACCAGTCGAATACACAGTTTCCGATGAGGCGGACGGATGCGGGAATCGTGATCTCCGCCAGTGAATCGCATTCGAAAAAGTTGAAGTCATCGATAACCTGCAGCGTCTGCGGAAGTTCCACCGATGTCAGGCTCCTGACGCTGCGGATCACAATGCTTCCAAGTACGGTCACGCCCTCCGGAACAGTGATGGAAAAGATGTCCTCCCGATCGTTCAGCCCTTTGCACTGAACCACCCGCACGGCATTCCCGTCCACTTCCGGCGGCATCACCACATCCCCGCCGCTGCCGGAATACTCGCTCAGGTACCCCCAGGACTGATTGTATTGCCATTCCGATTCCCCTTCCGCCATGGCGGCGCCAAGGAAAAGCGCCGCAACCAGCAGGCATGCCAGTATCCGCTTCATGGTTCACAACCTCCGTTTCTGGAGAGAGACAGATGTCGGTTCTCTCTGTTTCCCTGTCTGAATAGCCTTCCCTGCGGGTATGGTTTCTTTGCGTATGATAATGGAATTGTAACATAGGAAGCCCCGGTTTGTATAGTTCAACATGGAAAGATCAGGAAAGGCGGCAGCGTCCTTTCCTGTGGCCGGTATATGAATACGCGGTTCATTCCAGATGGCATGGCAGGGGGCCGGAATGGCTCACTTACATGCGCCGGCGTAGATTTTCTGCCTTGACCGGCAAACGGAAAAACTGTAATATACCTGTAGCGGGAATATATCGGTTGGTTCTGGATCCTTTTCATAAGGAGTACTCTTTTGATGATAAGTTATTATACGTCCATCATTGTTATCTGCTGGTTGACGTTGGGTGCACTCGGCGTTCTGATCTATAAAAACAACCGCATTTCCCATGACAGCAAACGTCTGCTCTACCTGACCTATATCCTGATTGCGGTTTCCGCTCTGGCAGAGTGGTGCGGCGTTCAGCTGGACGGCAGGAATGATCTCCCCGGATGGATGCTGAAAGCGGTCAAGTGCGCGGATTATATTTTCACTCCGATGGCGGGCGGTGCGCTGGTCATGCAGATGAATCTGAAAAACCAGTGGCAGAAAGCCATGCTGTGGATTCTCGGAATCAACGCCGTATTCCAGGTCATTTCCGCCTTTTTCGGATGGATGATCCGAATTGACGGACAGAACCATTATGCGCACGGCCCGCTGTTCCCTGCCTATCTGTGCGTGTGCCTGGCGATTTACGCGCTGATTATCCTGCAGTTCACAATCTACGGGAAGTCCTTCAAAAGGCAGAACCGAACCTCTCTGTATGCTGTGATGCTGCTGGTGATTGTAGGTATAGCAATGCAGGAACTGCTGAGCGGAATCCGCACCGCCTATCTGGGGATGACCATCGGCGCCGCACTGATGTTCATACACTACAACGAATTCTCCCAGTTGTCTGCGGACACTCATATTGCCATGCAGCAGCGTGAGCTGCAAACCGACCCCCTGACGGGGCTGTTCAGCCGCTACGCATACTCCCAGGCGCTGACACACTATGCTGATTCAAAGGAACTTCCGGAGAGATTTGCGGCCTATACGGTGGATATCAATGATCTCAAGCAGGTCAATGATACCCTGGGGCACGAAGCCGGTGATGAACTGATCAAAGGAGCAGCTGAGTGTATCGGGCAGGTGTTCGAAAACAGTGCCCGCTGCTATCGTACCGGGGGAGATGAGTTTGTTATACTTGCTTCGGAAATGGATGAGTCTTCTGCGGAAGGCTGTTTAAACAGGCTGCGGGAAACAGCCGGCAGGTGGAAAGGTACCGGAGGCCAGCAGCTGAGTCTTGCCGTCGGTTATGCGCTGGCAAAGGACAATCCTGACCTCAACGCGGAAGAGCTTGTTCGCAAATCAGATCTGGCAATGTATGCCACAAAGGCAGAATACTATCGGGCATCCGGCCATGACAGGCGCAGATTCCGTTAGTTATTTGTAGCATTTCCCGCACGGTTCATATCCCTGTGAGATTGCGTCCAGCAGATCCATGGCAATCGGAGATCTCATTTTGGAACAGTTCGGATTGTTATGGTATTTCTTTCCTGTACCGGTCACATAAACGGTCGAAGGAACCGTCGTGGCAGTCGGAGCGGTCTGGATCGAACCGGGATACTGTGTTCCTGTGGTTTTGTTCAGCGCAGTCGTTGTCCGGCCGTCCCACCGTGAATAGAGCTCCAGCACATGTTCCGCCTTAACGGCCATGTTGATATTCTGCGCGGAGGCATAGGTTGCTGTGGTAATCCCGATCACCTTTCCCTGATTATTCAGCAAAGCTCCTCCGCTGCTTCCGGAGGAGATCGGAGCCGTAAACTGTATCCAGTCTTTCCCGTTCTTCTGATAAAACGCGCTGATATTCCCAAGCGAGATCGTATTCATCAGGCCGGCTGGGCTTCCGATGGCCACCACCGGCTGGGATCTTTTCAATTCGCTTTCACCGTCCAGCTCCAGGGGCGGAACACCGGGATCCGTATCGAAGCGAAGAATCGCGATATCTCTCGCCTTGTTCGCGATACACAGCTGTGAAACCAGATACTGGACATTGTCATCACTGATCGCGAGAAGATACGCGCCGTCTTCAATCACATGATAATTGGTAATCAGCAGTCCGTTTTCGATCGCGACAAAGCCGCTGCCCACAGCCGTTTTCTGATTGTATGCAGAATAAACCTCCAGCATAAAGACTGAATCCGCGGCCCTTTCGATGGCATCCGCGTCTTCTGTGAAACTATACTCGGAATATGCCGGAGCGCACGCACAAAGCAGGAATAGGATCAGGCTGAATACAAGGACCGGCTTGCCGGTATGCCGAATCATGGAATCCCCCCTCAATCTGAATCTGCCGGTTTCCGGATCCGGTTTCCCGGCCGCTTCCGGCCCCCCGGGTTTGTTCATCTCATTTCATTGATTTCCGGATCAAACGCGGTTTGTATTTGTCATTCATCCGCGAAGTGTTCCCGCGCGTGGAAAGCTTTGCAGATTGTTCTGTAATCCCCGAAAACCGTAAGCTTGTCGCCGGTTTCAAACACTGTGTCCGCCTGCGCCGCCGTCGCCTTGCCGCCATGATGCTCGACGAGCATGACCAGAATTCCGGTCTCGGCGCGCAGCCTGGTTTCAACCAGGCTGAGGCCCCGGTATTCATCCGGAATGTGGCGGAGTGTCACCTGGGCAATGGATTCAGTGCCGATATTGTCCACCAGCATGACCGCGTTGAATGATTCCTTTCTGTCAAAGATCCTGTCCGCAAGGCGCCGGAACAGATTGTCACTCCATGCGTGAACCTTCGGTACGCGCATGAAGATGAAGATCAGGGCGACGGTGCCCAACGGAATCAGGAAGCCGACAAACTGGTACCCGACCTGGATAACCTTCATGGATAAAAACACGTTGATGAACGCGGACACGATGGTGATATTGAACACATATCCAAAGAGCATGGTCACGCGTGCGAGCCTGCGGCGGCGGCGGGAGGCCATGATCATTTCGCTCTCCCTTGTGGTAAAGCCCGTGCCGGTCAGCAGCGAAATCACCTGAAAGCGCGCCCGCTCCATCGGCAGCCCCGTCAGGCGGAAGAAAAAGGTAAACAGCTCCGTGATGACCCAGTACAGAAGGATAATAAAGGAAAAGAGCAGCAGAGCGAGGTAAATATTCATTCTTTCAGTTCTCCTTGCGCAGGATTCCGCCGGCATCCTTCATCAGTCTTTCAGGCTGATAAAGCCCTCCGTATTTCCATGGACTTTATTATATTCTTTATTCCTGCAAGTTTCAACGCATCGTTTTCCTCCTTGCAGCAAAAAATCCGGCGGCTCGGCATGGAACACCGCCGTCTCAAATCAGCGCTGCGCCTTTTGACGGCCGGGCGGTTTTCGGTTATACTTGACAGCAGATCAGGAAAAATCCGTTGCAGCCAATCAAATCCTTTTGTGTTCACTATTATACAAAACACTCCGCTGCAAAAGAAAAGAGGGACCGATATGAAGAGCCTGAAAAGATGGATTTCGACCCTCTGCTGTATTGTTCTGCTGCCTTTCGGCGCCTTCCGGGCTGCCGCTGTCGGCGAGGAGTTCAAAGAGCCTCAAAGGTGGACGCAGGAACTGCGGAATCAATCGGCAGAGGTCCGGGATGATCTTGTAATCGACGGAAAAGCAGTCTTTACGGACGGCGCTGAACTGGTCATGAGTGCCGGAAATCTGTATGTGACTCCCGAAGCTGTCTTCACCGGCAATATCCTGATTGGCGGGAATGATGTGACCGTGGACATCAGCGGAACAATCACCGGCAACGTAACCATCACCAGCCCCAATGCATGGGTAAACGTGCAGGGGGCCATCCGCGGGATGCTGCTTATCGACAATTTTTCCGCCTCCAAAGGCGGAGATAACGGCGTACAGCTGAACCTGATGGAAGGAGCCGTGATTGATACCGTCTCACTGGATGGATTCGGGAGGATGTATGGCAGCGGCACAATCGGGGTCCTGGATACTTCCGCCTCCAATCAGATCGGCTGCGAGATGGATCATTGCACACTGGGGACATTTTATGCCCGCTCTGACGCGCAATATGTGTTTGCCTGTTCAAAGGTGGGAACCACGATCCTGGACGGCCTGGAACGCACCAGCGAAAAGCACGGCGACATTGCCAATATCTACTTTACGCAGGGTACATCCGCTGATCATATAGACATGCGCTCCGGATTTATTGATATCTGGGACGGGGTAAAAGCGGATACAATCTATATGCGCAAAGGCACGGCCATGCACATTGACTGTGATTTCCATCCCTCAACCGAGGAAATGAATGAGAATCTCCCGCACGACGTTGATCCGCCGGAAATCCGGAAACTTTTCATCGATGGAAGCGGCATCAACTGTGTTGCGCGGGCACGGATCGGATATGCGTATGTGAAAGGCGGACTGCTGACGAATGCCGGCCAGATCGAAACCCTGGTGCTTGATTCAGGCGTACTGGAAAACGATTACGGCGATACTTACGAAGATCCGAACCACTATCACAACATCTTCGGGAACTGTTTCGAATATCATGTAGGCACGTTAATTGCCGGCAGCAGCCGGATTTCCGCCAATCAGGGAAGCGTCATCCGCCGCGCGTTTTTGGACAACTGCAGCCTGATGCCCTTTGACGGCATCTCTGAAACAATCGTGATCGCCGGGAACGGCACACGGGGCACCGTCGGAAGCAATGCCGTTGTCGGAAATCTCGCTTCCGCAGGGCAGCACAGCATAAACTATCATTCCGCAGAAATCGGCAAACAGGCTGTTCAGTCCTCTCCTGCCGACAGCGAACTTGCCCGGAATGCGGTCCCTGTCAGGGGTGGATCCTCGGAAGCTTCTGCCGTAACCCTGGACAGCGGAGTTTACCTCGTGGACGGAGAATGCGGAAGCACCTATTTCAGCATTCCATGCGACGCATATTCCTCCCTTCAGCTTGCGTTTGGCGCTTCCGGCAGCTATGGCTGTGCGCTTGTCCGCATGCCTGACGCAACATACCGTCTGCTTGATCCGTCCAATGGGGAAAACGCGTGTTCCCTCTTTACGGAGGTGGGCGGAAACTGCCTGATCCGGCTGGCAGGCACATCCGACACGGCGAAATACATCTTGCAGGCGGACCTGCAGGAACCCGTTCATATCGATCTGGATGTAACAGCCTATACGGCTCACGATGATGCTGATGAAATGATTCCCGGCAAATGCGATCTGGCTGAAACAGCTGTATCTCTGTTCAACACAACGCAGAATCAGGCGATGGAAGCCGTTGCCGTCTCGGATGAAGGATTGTATTGCCTGCCCGGCCTGGCGCAGCCGGGAGATGAAATACAGATCCGCGCATCATCCGGAAAGGATACGATCCGGGATGGAGTGGTTACCGTAAAACTGGATGAGAAGCTGTATGCTTCCGCTTCAATCGAATTGCGGGAAAAGGGCCGTTATCGGGCTGTTCCGGCAGACGATACCCGGGCAAGACTGTATCTGTATGACCGGGACGGCAGTTTTCTGAAAGAAATCCATCCCTCCGCCGGCGGATACGATACAGGCGGAATGGATGAAGGGATCTATTACGCCGTATGGATCCGCGGCAGTATCGGCGCATGGAAGCTGCTGCATCTGGCAGATTATTCCGAGAATGCGTTGGAAAACGGAACGCATTATCTTCTCGAAGAACTGAACATTACAGACGGTACGATTCTGCATGCAAAACCGGATATTCCTGCTGAGCCGCAGCTTCAAAGCCCCTATCTGCTGGCAGCCGGCACTGCCTATGAAGCACGGAAGAGTGCGGTCGTGCAGGGAGATATGGCTTTGTTCTCTCTGGAATGGGCGCTGACGGAAGCGTGCGAAGGCGCGGAAGCTGTAGAGATCGTTTTCCTTTCCGGCGCTGAATATGTTCGCGGAAGTGCGGTTCTGGACAGCGGCGCAGCGGAAAACGTTGCATGGGACAACAATGTGCTTTCCGTTCCCGTCACTGCCGGGACAGGAAAACTGCTGTTTTATATGGAAGCAGCCGGGGAGCCGGCCGCTTTGGTCTCCAATGCATCGATTCGGATAAAAACCGGCGGGGAAATAAAAAGCCAGTACATCGGTTCAGCACAGGTAAAGGTTTCCAGATTCAGCATTTCCGGTCCGTCATTGACTTCCGGCAGCGAGGTGCTGATGACCGGTTATGCTGCACCCTATTCCCAGCTGGATATTTTGGATTTCAGCCGCCGCGTAACGTCTGCAATTGCCGGGGCAAGGGGGCAATGGTCTGCGCTGGTTCCCCTGTCCAGTGCAAAAACACATTCGGTTGCCGCTCAGACGGAAGACGGCCTCCTGACAGCTCCGGTTACGGTCACACGGGCGGCCGGCGCACCCCGGCTGAAACAGTTTGTTCTGGATTATAACGAGCATGGTGAAGACAAACAGGTCATTGTTTCCGGCGATGCTTTCGGCAAAAGCGAGATCCGTTTTGCCTATTTGCCGGGAAGCGACCTGACTTTCACACTGACACTTGAAAATGATGCGCTGCTGAAAGAAGTTACGCTTGTCGCACTGATGGACGGCGTCCGTTTTGAGCTGCCTGCCGAAAGCGCGGGAGACGGCCGATGGATTGCACATGGGCAGTTCTCGTCGGACGATATGTTTGCACCGGACCGCTATACGATCGAGTATACCTTTCGGGAGGATGCCCTGCGGGAAGCGTTCCGGGAGCCCTGTATAGAAGTGCCGCTGATGCACACATTGGTTTCCGCTGATGATTTGTCATCTCTTCTTCCGCTTACCCGGTATTATATGGCTTCCCCCACCCTGCAGACCGTTGACCGCGGATTCGGCCCCGGATGGCTGACGAATTACGATATTTACGCGATCCCGGGAGACGAAGCCGGCAGCGGGCAATGGGTGGTCTGGTCTCCCGACCGAACGCGGATCTTCACACCGAACGGAAATACCTTCACAGAAGAGGGCGGCTTCGCGAAAGCTTCGGTCAGCAGCGACGGTTTCACGATCGAAGAGCAGGACGGTTCCCGGATGGGTTTCGGAACGGACGGACGGCTGGCTTATATCGCCGATTCTTCCGGATTTACGATCTTGCTGACTTATGATGACGCCGGGCGCCTGCTTTCCGTCGGGACACCGGATGTTGCGCTGGCACTGGCTTATGACAGCGACGGAAGAATCACCTCTTCCTCCTGCGGGGATGAGACAGTCGCGTATGCCTATGAGCGGGATGCGCTGATCCGGGCGGAAAACGCAGAGAAAACGGATACCTATGTTTATGAGGGCCTGTTCACCCAGGAAGGACTTCATCCCCTGACAGCTGCTGTGCAGAGCGGCGAATCAATTCGTTTCCGGTACAACAGCCGGGGCTTCCCGTCCTGGATCGAAACAAACGGCGTTCAGGCATGGCTGGAGTACGGTGAAAACACCGTAACCGTGACGGGAGACAACAACTGCAGCGTAACCTACACGCTGAACGGGACGGGCAGCATTTCCCGCATGGACACTTCAGACGGCAGCTCCGCCGAAATCATCCCCATGCCGGACGGAACGACCCGCATCATCTCCATGGCACAGGGCCGGACTGCGGAATCGACTCTGGATGGCTATGGCCGTATCATCAGCCAGACAGATACGGACGGATTCACCGTTCATTTCTCATATGACGTTCTCGGTTATCTGTCCGCTGTCACCGACAAGGCCGGCAGGACGACCCGGTATGAATCAAACGATGACGGGCAAACGGCCGGGATCACTTATCCGGACGGCACTTCCCGGAGATATGGATACGACGGGGACGGAAACCTGACTCAATTTACCGGCCAATCCGGTGAAACCACCTGCCTGGATTATCAGGACGGGGCTTTGGTTCGTGTAAGATGGCCCGATTCAACGCAAACGGACTATGAATACAGTTGGGATGAAAACAGCGCCAGTGCCGTTTTCCGCCGGGGAGAGCAATGGAACAGAATCTGTGTGGATGAATCCGGTTACGATTATACTTTGACGGACAGTGCAGTCGTGCACCTGGCGGAAAGCGAAGGCAACCGGTACGCCATGACGTTCAATGGACAGGGAACCGAAAGTGTTCTGAAGGAGAACGGTAATCTGTCCGATGTATACGGATGGGACGAAGACGTGCATTTGCTGCATGTCGATTACGAGGACGGCCTGCCGGTCCGTGAGGTTCTCGGCAACGGCGTGACCGCGGTGTACACCTGGAATGAGGACAGCAAGGTGAGCCGGACAGAGAACCTTGCGCCTGACGGTTCCCTTCTTTCCTTCTTCGAGTTGGAATTTAATGACCGGGGGAACATCATCCGCCGGACCTCGGCGGAAGGAACATGGTTCTTCAGCTATGACGAAATCGGCCAGCTGACGCGCGCGGAAGGTGCAGACGGTATCATCACGTACACATATGATCAGGCGGGCAACCGGCTGAGCAAAACAGTCAACGGAAAGGTCACGGAGTACAGCTACGATCAGATGAACCGGCTGCTTTCCGCAAACGGCGTTTCATATGAATATGATTTACAGGGCCGGCTTGTGAAAACACAGGGAGAAGAAGGGACGACCCTATACACATGGAATGCCCTGAATCAGCTGGTAAGTGTAAGCAGGAGCGGTCAGGCGACAGAATACACCTATGACCTGTTCGGAAACCGTTCCTCCATGACGATCAACGGAAAAACCAGATCCTTCTATAACCTGCCGTCCGATATCTCGCAAACGCTTGCCATGGAAGACAGCGACGGCATGACTGTCTTCTATGTGGGCAGCTCGGGTTTGATCTGCGCCGAGCATGAAGGAAAGAAATATTATTACACCTATACCCCGCTCGGCTCCGTCTCCGAGATTACCGATGAACAGGGAAATATCGCCGCGCGTTATACCTATGATCCGGAAGGACATGTCACCGGAAAAGAAGTATTCCAGGAAGATCTTTTCGATAATCCCTTCACCTATGCGGGGCGTTATGGGGTGATTGACGACAGCAACGGCCTGTGGTGTGCCCGGGCCCGCTTCGTGGATCAGGATGTCCTGCGGTTCATTTCCCCCGATCCGGCGGAACAGGTCTATGATCTGAACCTGTATCGGTATGCAGGCAATAATCCTGTGGAGAATGTGGATATTACCGGGGAATCAATAGTCCCCATTGGTAAAATTGGCTCAGGATTTACATATATAAAGAATTCTGCCAAAGCGGCAGATAATAAAATAGCAAGCGAAAGCGCGCAGAAAATATCCCAGCAATTAGTTGAAGCGAAAAATGCTGAGAGCGTAGCAGAAACAATTGGGATTGACGAAATGATCAAACGAAAAGATGCATTCGATGCTTTTCAGGAGGCAGCTGCTAACTATAATAAAGCTGCGATAGAGTTAAATCTGAAGAAGAACCTTAACAGACAAATAATGCCAGGAATAACGGAAAGGACGGGAAACATCGTTGTCAATAAAAGGATGCCGGGAGGGCAACTGAATCTTAAAGGTTTTGTGCTCCCGGAAGTGTTGGTAACGCTGCCGATCCTTGGAACAGTTGGGTTCGCGACAGCACAGGTTTTTGCGGATCCCAATGTCCAGGAAGCATTCCGAAAGCTGATGGATTTCGGCGGCATTTTCCTGGATGTTGCCCCGATCGTTCTGCCGATTCTGCTGAAAGCACTTGCAAAGGCCGGCTTTGGTACTGTGACAGCCTCCACCGGTGTCGGCACGGCCGTCACAGTCGTCATGTGGGCCAGTACGGCGAAGGATCTGTACGATATTGCCACCCTCATAAAGGAGGTCATAGAGGCGCGTCAGCAGAATGAAGAAAGCGGGAAGCAGGTTCTGGCTTCTTCTCCGGCGGAAACGAAGATCGATCCCTCCGGATACGTGTATGAAGCCGTGGAATCCAACCGGTTGGATGGGGTGACTGCGACCGTCTTTTACCGGGACGATGACGGGTATCCTGTTTTCTGGAACGCGGCGGAATATGACGAGGAGAATCCGCAGATTACGGATCAGCTCGGCCAGTACGGATGGGACGTGCCTTCCGGGCATTGGCGGGTGCGCTATGAGAAGGAGGGTTTTGAAACCGTCGAAACTTCCTGGCTTCCGGTTCCTCCTCCGCAAACAGAAGTGAATATCGGCATAGTCTGCCTGCAGGCTCCGGAAATCATCTCCGTGATCCTGCATGGGGACAGCCTCGAACTGGAATTCAGCCGATACATGATACCGGCAAGTGTGCAGGGAGCCATCCTTGTCAACGGTACGCCGGCAGAGGTTCAGCCGCTCGACGCTGAACCTGCGGCAGATAATCCGGAGCAGCTCCTGGCCTCTGTATTCCTTGTCAGCGGAATTGCGGATCCGGGCAGCGTAATACTGACGCTGACGGATCAGGCTGTCAGCTATGCCGGAATCCCCGCGGTACCTGATGAGATCAGCTCGGATTCTCCGCTGTACGCATCCCGCTGAACAATACAGCCATCCTGCAGTTTTGCAGGATGGCTGCCGTATACTTTGGGGAAGTTTTGCACGTTTCGACGGTCTGAACGTGTTCCGGTATCAGTTATTGGGCTTTATTCTCCGCATACGCCTTTTTGGCTTCCTCCAGATCCTCCTTGCCGACCTTCATTTCCCTGGCGGTCTTTTTCATTTCATGGGTGCTGATGTCGCTGAAGGAAGTGCGGTCGCTGCTCTTCTCCGCCAGGCTCGCGATCAGCCGGAGGAACACCAGGCCGGCGAGGTAGATCGTCAGGAAAGCGACGACAGCGGAGACCACGATGGAGGCGCCGGGGATCAGCATGCCCGCAAGCAAGGCAGCGATGGCGCCGCCGAGATTCGCGGCGATGTTCGCCAGTACAGCCCGGGCCAGGAGCTTCAGGACATTCTCCTTCAGGGAGATTCCCAGCTTGCTGCAGAGCTGGCCGTACATAATCCATACCGTACCGAAGCAGGAGATGATCGTCGCGGGGATGGCCAGTCCGGGGATCGCACCGCCAACCAGGTCCGCTCCTGCCGCGATCATGGCACTGCGGAGAATGACCTTCTCCGTTGCGCCTGCGGTGGGATAGTACTGAGACAGTTTATAAACAGCGGCTTTGAGAGCTACTTCAGGCATGGGGTGAACCTCCTTCGTCTTCCGGATTGTTCCGGTTCGTTTCTGGGCACATCATATCACCCCTGCTGAAGGCATCTTGCAGACGGCTTCCGGATTATTTCGCCAGCATATTCTTTGCTCTTCCCAGCAGTCCGATGTAGAGGAAATAGGCCACGATGGAGATGATCCCGCCGACAACCGCGATGATGCCAATAACCTCCTGCATCGTTTCATCGGTTCCGAACAGTGTGGTCAGAACATTCATTACAGCAGCTGCGACCCAGATGCCCATAAGGATTGAACGAACCTTCTTGCCCCTGGCGCTGACTTCACTGTTGCTGAGGCGGTCAGCCAGATTGATGATACCGGTGCAGATATAGTAACTTGCCAGGATTTCGGTAACATTTTCCAGGGTTTTGCCGATACTGCTGATCGTCGTATTATTGCTGGATGCGGACACAAGGATGTTGGCTGCAATTCCGAAAAGCAGCGCGATCAGTGCGTTTTTAAAAGCGGATTCATCCTTGGAAGCACGGTTGACCCCGATGATGCTCATAATCGCCGCAACGATCATCAGGACAGCGGCGGCAATCATTAACAATCCGCCGCCGACAAGAAGGCCTTCTCCGGAAGCGGTACTCTCACCGGCCTGAATACCGGTTGCACCGATGATGCTTCCGACCAGAAGCAGGATGGTCGCGATCATGGCCAGGATTTCCGCTTTATGGATCTTCTTTACGCCTTCATATGCATTTTTAAACACTGGTTATCTCCCCTTTTTGTTTTCTGCGGATTATTCATCCGTCCGGATGATCGTATCATCCGTTGTCCAATAAATGTCCGGCGCAGTTCAGACATGATCCGAATGCGCGCTTCTCTGTGATCCCCGTATATGCTATACTGATACATGCAGCACGATCGCTCGGGAGGTGGGAAAACCGTGATGGGAGAAGCAACCTATTTCATTGCCTTTACCCTGTTCCTGCTGATCGGGCTGGCGGTTACCATCCTCAATGATCCCTATATCCGCCACAAACATAAAAAGGCGCTCCTGCTGATCACCGTCCTGTGTATCTCCCTGATTATCCAGAACTATATAGACGACACGCTGGCCGCCGGGCAGACAAGGCAGCTGGAGCGGACGCTGTCCTCCATTTACGGTTACGCGGTGCGTCCGGCAATTATCGTGCTGGTATATCCTATCCTGGCGCCGAAAAAACGGTTCATGGCCACCTGGATTCTGGTGGCAGTCAACGCGCTGGTCTACATGACCTCCCTTTTTTCCCATCTGTGCTTCTGGATCGACGAAAGCAACCACTGGCAGCCCGGTCCCCTCCGGAATTTCTGCCTGTTCGTCAGCATAGCGCTGCTGGTTTACATGCTGTATCTGTCTGTCCATGAGCACCGGCGCACCCAGTTCCTGGAACCGGTCATTCCCACCCTGACGGTCGTCATGATCCTTGTATCCATCTGGATGGACGGACAGGCCTCTGAAGGGCGCCAGCCCATCGCTTACCTCACGATTGCCATGTCGTTCAGCTGCGTATTCTATTATATCTGGCTGCATCTGCAGTTCGTCCAGGATCACGAGGAGGACCTGAAGGCTCAGCAGCGGATTAAGATCATGATGTCCCAGATCCAGCCCCATTTTCTGTACAACACCCTGTCCACGATCCAGGTGCTCTGCCATACGGATCCGGAGAAAGCAGCCGATATCACGGGAAACTTCAGTTCCTACCTGCGCCGGAACCTGTCCTCCCTGGACGAACCCGGCCTGATTCCCTTCGAAAAAGAGCTGGAACACACCCGGACATACGTGCAGATTGAGGAAACCCGTTTCCAGAACATCCATGTGGCATATGATATCCAGGACAGCGGTTTCTCCCTGCCGCCCCTGACACTGCAGCCCATAGTGGAAAACGCCATCCGCCACGGCGTCCGGATCCGGGACAAGGGAGTCGTTAAAGTAATCACGCGAAAGCAGAATGGTTTTCATGAAATCCTGATCCGGGACAATGGGGTTGGTTTTGATGCGGAAAAAATTGAAACATCCGACAGGAGCCACGTTGGCCTGCGGAATGTCCGTGAACGGATTGAAAGCATGTGTGCAGGAACGTTAACCGTTGACAGCAGGATGGATGAAGGAACAACCGTCACCATCCGGATTCCGGCAGGAGCCGGAAAAGAGGAGGTCAAAGCATGAAAGCAATCTGCGTGGACGATGAAAAGCTCATCACCGATTATGTGGTTTCCCTTTGCCGGGAACTGCCTCCCCTGACAGAAGCGGAAGGGTTTACCCGTGCCCGGGACGCTTTGGCATGGCTGAAAAGCAACAGCGCCGACCTGGCCCTGCTGGATATCGATATGCCGGACATGAACGGCCTTGCCCTGGCGGCGGAGATCAAAAAGCTCCGGCCTGATATGGCAGTCATCTTCCTGACCGGTTTTTCCGAGTATGCGATGAAAGCTTTTGAAGTGCACGCTTCCGGCTACCTGCTCAAGCCTGTCGACAAAAGCAGGCTGGCTGAAGAAGTCGTTTATGCCCTTTCGGGTAAGCGCCAGGCTCCGGACACGCATGTGACCGCGCGGACTTTCGGAAACTTTGACCTGTTCGTGGACGGGGAACTGGTCACGTTCCGCCAGGCCAAATGCAAGGAGCTGCTGGCTTACCTGATCGACCGCCAGGGCGGAAGCGTCACGCGGGCGGAAGCTTTTGCCATGCTGTATGAAGACCGGATGTATGACAGGCCTATGCAGAAACAGTTCGACGTAATTATCCGGAGCCTTCGGGATACGCTGGAAGAGTACAAAATCAGCGAAATCATGGAAATGAAAAGAGGCACCCTGCGGATCGTCCCGGAACTGATTTCCTGTGACGCCTGGCGCTTTTGCAGCGGCGACACGGGCGCAATCAACGCCTACCGGGGCGAATACATGAGTGCCTATTCCTGGGCAGAGGAAACCGAGAGTTTTCTCAGCCGGAAGATTGATTACTGACGGCCTGCGGAACCCGCGCAATACCCGTTTCGGGGCACGGTTCCTGCCTGTTCATTGAGATGCTCCCGGCTCTTTCAAGGTTTTATGCCAGCTCGGCATGCAGCTTTTTGAATTTCTTTGATTTCCCGTCCAGCGCGGCAAAGGAGCTCTCCTCGGGAATGTCACTGATACCGGACGCCATATAATTCCGCAGCACGCCCACCAGGACGAAGGGGCGGATGAAAACAGAGTGCACGATCGCCCAGATGATCACGCCGGTCAGCGCGGCTGCGGCAATGACAAGCATCTTCGGATCCCTCAGGAATTCGGCAGCCTGTGTATCATTCCTCGCGCTGGCTTCAATAAACTCTTTGGACAGCATCTCAAAAAACGCCGGGAACCGGGAGTAAATCAGGAAAGCAATCCCGAAGAACACGCCGCCGACCAGAATCAGCGAAACCAGGGCGAAAACAAATACGCGTGCCATGTTTTTCGCGAGTGTTTTCCAGTGCTTGAAAAACAGCACGGCGCCCTCGCAGGTGGCCTTTGCGGGTTTTATATCTTTCCGGTAGAAAACCCATCCCAGGCAGCAGTCGCACAGATAAGCAACAATCACGTCGATCACCGCGGAGATTGCGCTGCCCACCGTGCTTCCCTTTTCTCCTCCGATGGCTTCGCCGACCTTGGTGATCCCCCGGCCGATCTCACGGAAAATGCCTTTGATGATGCCGGTCACTGCGAATAAGGCAGCCACGGTCTTAAACCGTTCCCGCACAATCTTTTTTCCTTCGCCGATCACGTCGTCCGGCAGCGTTCCCTCTGTAACCCCCCGGGTCATCATGGCGATCTGCCCCGCTTTGTACTTGTAGGAGATCCAGCGGAGAAGGATGACCAGGATGATTATACCGACCACCAGGCCGATCGCAAGGCCGATCAGGCCTTTGTCCGTCGCCTTGTCCGCAATCAGGAAGCCGCCCAGGCAGAGCGCTCCCAGAATCAGGACCGACAGGATATCCCATCCGAACCTGCGCAGGGAAAAGCCCAGCGTTCTTTTGTAAACTGTCATATTATCCATGATTCATGCCCTCCTGTACGTTATTAAAACTCCCACATCCACATCCCGTAAACCACAGGGTCCGTTTCATACTGCCAGCCCATGATGGACGGGTCGGTGGATTCAGGAATAACCAGAAACCCTTCGTCGTCAAAGGCGAAGACAGCGCTGACCTCTTCCTCCAGCTTGTCTGCATCCAGATCCAGTTCGCCGTCTTCCTTGTAGGTGTAGAAGAACCGGACGCCGTTCAGTACGAGGGTGTCCGACGCCGGATCGTACTTGCCGTTCATCATCCAGTGCCATGTCTCGAAAGCGCTGTCCGCCCAGTCCAGCGAGACGTCGTAGATCAGGCCTTCACCGGCCCAGTTCACCTCCATATATGCCCGGTCATAGACGTACCGGCCGGGAAACCTGCCGATCCGGTTGAAGACTGTTGCCGAAAAGGTATCTTCCTTTTCGTCGTCCCAGCAGAGCTGGTCCAGGTCGTTGATGAAGAATCTGGCGCTGCCGTCCTCATATTCCTGCTCGGATCCGGTAATCATACCGGTTTCGTCAAAGGTGTTGGCGGATTTCATACCGGTTTTGTCCGCAACCAGGGATTTTGTTTCTTCGTCGTAAACAAGCAGGTACTCCCAGGAGTTGAAGGTGTTTTCACCTGTCATTTCGACCACAAGGATTTCATATCCCCCGTCCGTATGATAGGCGTCGATCCGGATCTGCGCGTCTCCGGATACCCAGTATGAGTCAAAGGCGAGAACACCGGGATGTTCCTCCCAGTAAGTTTTTTCTTCGGCTCCCTCCGCAACTGCGGCAGCCGGCAGAATCAGGCACAGGATTACCAGAATGGCTAACAGTTTTTTCATGTTGATTTATTTCCTCCTCCGCAGCACATTGCTGCTGTCTTCTGCGAAAAAACGGCATCTCCGGGAAACCGGATGCCGGAATCGCTGATGGCACATTGGATTCTTTTTATTCCACAGTGACAAAATCCATATCGCTGATAAAGTCCACCATCATCTGTACATCGGCGTCGGTGAATGAGTCGCCGGTCATGACAAACTCCAGTTCATAGCCTTTGTAGATCGTATAGATATCCACAAAGCCGTCCCCGCTCACCTTCAGCAGGCGGGTGCCGTAGGCTGTTTCCAGATCCTCAAAGGTGACCTCTTCATCCGCTTCCCGGAAACTGTCGCGGATTTCTTCCACAACGGCCTCGTCCACGTCGTTGAAGCGTTCAGTGTCCGCGTATTCCTCGTTATACGCGATGGAAACGGTCACAGCGGGTTTTCCCGCCCCGGCAGAGAGGATTCCGACCATGTTCAGCTCTGTTTCCGTCACAGGCATATAGGTATAACCTTCCGGCATCCTGCTCTGAATGCTGAAGGCTTCGCCGACTTTCAGCGTGCCGATTTCGTTTTTTCCGGCATCTTCAGCCAGCACGCAGGCCGCGCACAGAATCATGATCAGGCTCAGCGCCAGCGCTGTGATTCTTTTCATTGTCATTCATCTCCTTCTCCGATGCTTACAGCTCACTGCACATAACTCTTATAGATAAAACCGACCTTGCCGGTAGCGGGATCATTCACCTGATACCAGTCTTTCAGCTCGGCGATGACGGTCAGCTCATAGTTGGCGCCGAAGGTAGCCATCGCTTCCGCGGCTCTGCTGGGGAACCAGCGCATATAAACCCAGCCGCTGGC
The DNA here is from genome assembly GCA_017541105.1 of Clostridia bacterium. Taxonomy (GTDB): domain Bacteria; phylum Bacillota; class Clostridia; order Christensenellales; family Aristaeellaceae; genus Aristaeella. The sequence continues at coordinate 22,589 of JAFXZS010000017.1, read as the reverse complement.
CCGGACAGGGCGGACGGTGACGGTATAGGATTCCACAAACTTCGCGGAAGCGATCAGCGCGTTCATCTGAGCGACTGTGGACGCTTCCTTTAAGGGATCCTTTGTTTCCTTTGTTTCCTGGTCCGGATTGCCGGAGGGATTATAAGGAGCCGGCTGTTCTTTCACCAGGAAGCGGTACATGACATAGCCGGTAGTATTCCCGTAGTCAATCATCGCCCAGCCGTCCCGGACTCCGTAAATGATGACCTTGGCCCCATATGGCAGCGAGCCGATGACGTTGCTGTCATTACTTGTGCTCATGGTGGAACGGACCCTCAGGACCTTTCCGTTCTGCGTATAAACATACATAAATGTTCCCTGGCTTTCCGACAGAGCTGCGGATGCAAGAAGTACAAACAGCATCACGGACAGTATCAGACTGATTACCTTTTTCATCTGGGATTCATCCTTTCTTACGGAATTTCTTAATCCGTATTTGTATTTTATTCCCGGCTGTCCAACAAATGTCCAGTATGGAATAATCATCCCGTTTATCCGGTATCGTTTCGGCTGATCCTCCTGCTTTTCAGCTGATCCTTTGCATTGCGCTGTTTCCGGATCACTGATGCCGAAGGCTTTCCATCACTTTACGGAACATTTTCTGATCCTCAGCCAGATTCTCTTCCCGGCCTGCGCAGGTAATTGCATAAACCGTTTTTCCGTCTTTTATCAGGAAATTCTGAACCACCTGTGCAATCCCCTCCACGCTGTAGGAAAAAGAATATCCTTCCGCTTTTTCGTTCACGGCCTGCAGGGAAGTGAAACCAAGAAGCCGGTAATCATATCCTCCATAAACCTTTTGCGTCAGCTTCTCATTCTTTTTGGCAATCGCCTTTGGATCAGACATCCATGCTAAAAGGGATGGGTATTGTTTCCACAATGCGACGATCATCACATGATTTCCATGATCCCGCACACCCCATTGATAAGCATCGCCGCCGTTACGGGAAAGCTCATTTCCATTTGAAAATATTGTAGCATTCGTTGTCCAATAAATGTCGGCTTCCCTGGTTTTCCCTGCTCCCTGGCCTGTGGGCGGAACTTATATCCGGCTGTGTTTCGGCTTTGAAACGATCGGTTTGTCAGCCAGAAAACTCAGGAGCCTTTCTTTATAATCAGGAGCGAGATCGTATGCCGCATGTCCGTAACCATGATACAGATACAATTCACAGTTTGCCCTCTCCTTCAGCTGTTCCGCAATCTGTTCCGACGCCTCGGCGCCCAGAACACAGTCATCCAGAGAGCCAATCACAAGTACCGGACAGGAAATTTCCTTCAGTTGTTCCGTCACATCAAATCCTTTTATACCGGCTGCCAGAATCATGAAGCGGTGCAGATCCTCCTCCGTCACAGTTTCCGATGCTGCGGCCAGCAGATTTCTGGAATGTTCAAATACATCCGGCGGATAAATTGCTTTTCCGAATGCCAGATACAGGCTTTTCGCGTTCCCGGCTTTCGCCAGCTGAATCCAGTTTTCAATCGTCTGATACTGCTCCTGTGCCACACAGGCGGATGTGGAACCGAGAACCAGCTTGCTGACAATCTCCGGATATTTGGCCGCGATCGTCAGCGCGATCATCCCACCCTGAGAGGCACCGAAGAGGCTGACCGGATCCAGGCCCAGCACGCGGATCGCTGCCGCTGTATCCTCTGCCATCTCATATACGGAATACGCCGCGGACAGTTCTTTCTTCCGGTCAAACACATAGACGGAAAAGTCATCTGTCAGCAGGCTGTATGCTTCTGAAACGGCGCCGGCGTACTTCATGATGCTGTCCACGCTGAGCCCGGGCAGGATTACAAGCGCCTTTTCCCCGGATCCGAATCGGAAATAGTCCATTGTAAACCCGTCTGTCTGAACCGTATTGCTCTGTATATCCATACCATCCTCCGGCAGTGCAGGGCTGAGCGGATTTACCTGTATCCCCAGGTCAGAAGCTGCCAGCCGCCATCCGCGGTACGGGCCAGCCACCACTGCCAGTCCGTATACTCCGTATCCGGTTCCCAGGCTGTTTCCTCTCCCGGTTGGACGGGAGAATGAAAATCGCTGATAAATTCTGCAGCCTGAACATATCCTTTTCCTTCGTCTAACTGGTTCATCCAGGCGATGTTTTCTTCCGTATTGCATTCGTCTCCGGCGTAGCGCAGTGTATGAAGCTCACAGCCCGCAAAAGAAGCGAATCTGCACTTGACCTGGACAGCGGCCTCTTCGAGTTCGTCCCGGGTATAAAGCTCCGAGGTGCCGTAATCAACGGCTGCGTTCGCGTCGGTTGCCGCGCCGAGCCATACTTCCAGCGTCTTGCCGGGCTGGGCCGTAATTTCTCTTGCCAGGTCTGCATCGCCGATATAACGGATGTGCCAGGGCTCATACCCATAACCCGTGATGTATTCCTTGTCCGGAAGATAGCGCAGAATAAAGCCGTAATCCGCCAGCTTCGCATGGACTTTGGCCCAGAGTTCCTCATATTCCGGCCTGGTCATATCTTCGTTATAGTACACGTCTGTAAACGTGCCGTCGCCATTTTTGATTTTGAAATAGAGATCCAGGGCCAGGCCTGTATGATGCTCGGAATAACCGGGCGTGGCGACGGTTTTCGCCGCGTAATCCGCACCATATTTCTCAATAAAGCGATTCATGATATCCTGCTGCGCGGCGACGCTGCGGCGGGCGGAATCCAGCTCCAGGTAAATACCGTCATTCTCTTCCAGATCCGTCTTCAGCGAAAGGTACGCGGCATAAGCCTGTGCTTCAACCTCCACTTCATCCCCGACGGAATTGGTAATCATTACGGTTTCCAGCGCTTCTTCCCAGCCTTCCGGCAACGGATGGAGCTTGTTCACCAGCGCCAGGTAATCAATGCCGTCTTCGTTTGCCGCAGCTGAACCGTTCCCTGCAAAAGCAGGCATGCCGCCCAGCAGCAGAACAAGGGTTGTGAGAATCGCAATATGTTTCTTCATGGTTGCCTTCCTTTCTCATGTGAGCTGTTTTTATTCCGCATATCTTTATCCATTGGCAGGCTTTTTAACGCCTTTGATTTTGGAAAGTCCCGGGATCAGCAAGTAAATACCATTTCTGTGTCTCCGGGAGGGCTTGCCCATGGGAACCGCTGCGGAGACAAGCGATATGGCGAGTCCTGAAAGAAGAACATATATCTCCCATAAAAAATCAATCCCCTTTGGCGCCTGCTCATTTATGTGCATTCATATGATAGAATATAATATTATGGACTTCGTTACATATAAATGTATAGAATGCAATCCGGAGCGCGTTCCGTGGCAGATTGAATCGTAATTATTCGCGTAAGGGAATTCCCGAACCGTCATCACATGCGACACAGAATCGTCCATCGGGAGTCCTTCCAGTGGGCTGATTCCGTCCCCGTCCAGCGTGGCGATGCCGTTCCTGCAGCAGACCCAGATCTTTCCGCCAATCTCCTCCAGGCTTTCCGGCTCCAGCAGTTTTCCGAGCTCCAGAACACGGGCATTCCGAAAACCGTCGGAAGCTTCCCCGTAATACAACCGGGATCCGCTGTCGCCCAGCCAATACCAACCCGGATTCTCCGAATCCGGCAGCATACAGTTGATATTTTCAACGGCGCAGTCCTTGGCGTTCAGTTTGCTGACCTGCACACCCTTGCTGTATACAGCAAGATCCCCGGCCCGGGTCAGCACATATACCTGGCCGTCCCCGCCCCTGCGGATCTTCTGGATGGTCCCCGAAAGCCGTTCGCTTCTTTCAACGCTAAGCTCCATCCCGGGATCGAGTATGACGAGGCCGGAGGTCGTCCCCACATAGATGTAGCCGTCTGCGTCTTCCGCGAAATGGCGAACGGAGAGAGATTCCAGCCCGTCGGATATTCCCCAGCGCCTGAACTGTCCGTTTTCCATCATCAGAAGGCCCGCATCGCTGGTTCCGATCCACAGCCGGTTCCGGCTGTCTTTAAGCAGTACCATCACATTGGAAATGGGAACATCCGCCTGGATCCGTTCAAAGGTGTTGCCGTCATAACGGATCAGGCCCGAATAGGCTCCGATCCAGATAAACCCGTCATCCGTCTGTGCAATGGCTTTGATCTCGGAAGTTGGCAGGCCGTTTCGGTTATTGTACAGGACGGCGGAATATTTCGCTCCTGGTACAATCAGATCAACAGCAGGATGGAAATTCGGATTCCCGGAAGCATTGACGGGCTGAACCGCGTAACCGCACGCGGGACAGACTGCTCCCGCCGCCATGATCACAGCGCAAAGCAGGCATCCCAGCAGCCTGTCGATATAATTCATTGTCCGCTGTTTCCAAAGCATGTTCATCCTCCTGCAGAATTATCGGTTCATCTGCGGCCACACGCACCACACTCATAAAGCCGGCCAGTTTAATGATCTTCATCACCGCTTCGCCGGCGTGAATCAGCTGTACTCCGCCTCCGCGCTCCACATCAGAAAATCGGCAGTGTGTCTCCTCCTGCCTTTCAGCCCGATTCCGGGTTATAGCTTTCAATCAACACATCTTCCTGCGTAATCACATAGGGCGTCCGGCCGCACACGGCAGCACGGCAGTCATTGAGCGTCCGTTTCATTTTTTCAGCCATGATCCTGATTTGCTGCAAAACAGCTTCCTCCACGGGATCGACGGTCAGGATAAACCGCTTCTCCGTCACCTGCAATGACCGGACAGCCTTCACCTTCTTATTCTCCATGATCTGTTTTTCGTCTGTCAGGGCTTCAATATCATAGAGAAGGGTCGGATTGCGCTCCGCAGCGACATCAATCTCATCCGCCAGGCGGATGAGCGCCGCAAGATACGGAAGGCATACTTGATTTCCGCCGGGCATTTTCAGCGCGAGCGGGTATAAGCGCTGATCCGTCAGGTCGGTTTTACGGTGTCCCATGGCAACCATCCGGATCGCCCACTGATGCGCCACGGATGGGAATTCAAAAAGTGCGGCGTATTTTTGAATAAACCGGCCGGAAAACTCATGGTGAAAGTCTCGGATGATGCCGGGGATATCCTCCCGGCTGTGGCTCTCAAAATAGTCTCCGAAATTGATGTGTTCGGAAAACTCCGAGTAATCCTTCATGGTAATCCCCATTCCGGTATCGTGGAAATAACATGCCGTCAGCAGGATATACAGTTCATCCGCGTTCAGCCGGTCAATCTGGTTTCCGATCAGTTGATTGCAAAAATCAACCACGTGCAGGGAATGAAGGTTTGAATGATCCGTGTATTCCGGGAAAATCCGCTTATATCCGGACAGATTGTATTGCAAGGCAAGCACAGCGTCGGTAAAACGTTTGTGAAGCGCCGGATCCGCCTGGCGGAGCCGCCATTCCATGGCATAATCATGTGCCTGAATGCCTGGCAACATCGGTCCCTCCTCTTTTCCGTTCCCAATACGTGCATTGTGCTTTTCCATCTGACAAAAAAATGAATGGACAGCCAAACAGCATGAGTTGCAGTTCGATCGTCCATTCATTGAGTATACAGAATATCAGATTAGATATACCCGCATGTTGTGCCTGGAATGTCCTTTACATCTACAATCCTTGTTTCGCACTTCCACCAATTGGTTGTTGCTGCGTCGGTCAGACCTGAACCGGAAGCAACCACTGTCTCCCTGTAGTCGAAATCCATCATTTCCGCTTTCGGTGTTACATACGCTTTTTTCATTTTCTTCTCCTTTCATATATATATATATATAAGTGCTTTATACGCTGCCATATGAATGATATGTCAGCTCGCACCTATGCTCAGTCGCATTCCGGTATTTTCATTACCCCGTGCTGGATATAGTACCGGACTGTTTCACACAGCTCAGTCGGCTGCCTGCCGGGTTCGGCGTATCGGAGCACTGATGCCGCGCAGATGCTGCAAACGCTTCTGTAGGCACAGCCCTCGCACTCCGGAACCCGAGGCCAGCTTTCCGCCTCACGGTTGATCTTGGCCCACGCCTCCTTAAACCCTTCCCTGATGGGATCGGCATGGACGACGTCCAGTCGGTTGCAGGGCGTCATCGTTCCCTTCCAGTCTATGACAAACGCTGAACGTCCGCCTCCACACTGAAGGCCGCACTGCGTACACTCATGGGAAGGACCGCCCACAGGAGGGAGCCTGTCAGGATCGATTTCCTTTGTCTCCCGGCCAGCCATCTCGTTCAAACACCTGTAAATGCGGATATACTGATCCGCATCTATGTTATCCTCCTGCCGGGATCGTCCGGTTTCCTCCCGGGGGGCAAAGAGGTTGGTATTGACGACGAGGCCTTCATCCAGGCGCCTTCCGAGACGCAGGGTTTCTAACACATCCTCGCCAAGATATCGGTTCGGCGTCACCGTCAGATCAACGTTGAGGCCGGCGTCCATAGCTTTGCGGATGTTCCCGATCACAGTATCAAAAGCAGGCTGCCCGGTCACCCGCTCATAGACGTCATTGTTCCATCCGTACAGTGTGATCTGTATCGCCGCGGGTTTATGCTGCCGGAAGAACGCGATTCGCCGGTCATCCAGCAGGTATCCGTTGGTCAGCACGGAAATGGCGCAGCCCAGGCTCTGCAGATACAGGAACAGTTCGTCAAAACCAGGGTATGTCAGGCATTCTCCGCCGGTCAGGGTTGCATGCAGCATTCCCGCTTCCCATGCCTGGCGCATCAGGCCCTTCCAGGTATCTGTTGAGAGGACTTTCCGGCCCGAAAGCTGATCGGCATCCAGATGGACGTAGCACATTTTGCAACTGAAGTTGCACAGCGGCGTCAGCTCAAACTGGCCGGAGATCGGAACTCCCTTTTCCCTTGCTTTGCCTTCCAGATAACGGGAAAAAGCTCTGAAGTGCTGCACTTGTTTTCCGTTCTGCTTGCGAAGATCTTCGATATAATCAAAACCGTTCAAGTGCACTTCCATTCATTCGTCCTTCAGCGCTTATTCACCTATTCAGTTCATAAATATAATAAACTGAATCCGATCGTTTGTAAAGATTTTTATTCTGCACGGTAAGCAGCTTTTTCATTGCGCAGTAAGGCTGGCAATGTGCTTGTTTGCAATTATGCGGACAAATTTGACTGCCTTGGTACACATTCAATACCCTTCAGATACCAATTTACAAGCGTTCCAGCCCACGATGCTGACTGCCGTTTTGACTGCTTACATTCAGTTTTATTCCGTGTTTTAGAGTATTAAGGAGTCCAGAGCATGTACAATCCGGTTGTTTTACCAATTGTTTCCAAATCTCTGAAGTCCTTGAAATATAAAGAAAAGAAGCACTTTTCAGTGCTTCCTTCATGGTGAGCCCGGCGGGATTCGAACCCACGACCTTTTGATTCGTAGATCCTGACCCTGAAGATCCGCAATCATAGTATTTTCAAGGGAAGCAAGTTTTGAAAAGCCTCCCTTGAACCCTGATCTGAACACCGGTGTAAACCTGAACCCCAGACTGAACCCCTTACCCAAATCTTTCCCGCGCTGTGTCTGCGATTCAATTAACTGATGCAAAATGCGGCATACAACGGAATTGCTTTAATATTGTTTTCCATACCAAAGTTCTTTTCGGAAATGCGTATAGCATATGCCGGATTAAACAGGTGCATATACTCATTCAAACTGGCTGATGTTACATGCTCACCGCTTTTGACTTCGACCGGGATCAGTTTCCCATCGATTGAAATGATGAAATCAACTTCCTTGGTCCCTTTATCATTCCGCCAGAAATACGGCTTAAACCCTGAACGTGTCAGCTGCGTATTCACATAGTTTTCTGTCATACCGCCCTTGAAATCTTCCAGTTCATCTTCCATATACAGAACATCCTCTGCTCGGAGATCTTTCTGCGCACACAGTAGGCCTGTATCGGAAAGATAAATCTTAAAATCATCAATGTCCTTGTAATTCTCAAGCGGTTTCATGATCGATTCCGCCCGGTATACTCTGGAAAGCAGATTGGCAGAAACAAGCCATTCGATTGCGTTTTCATATTCAGCTGCCCGAGCGCCGGTTTTGATCATTTTATACTGAAAACGCGTATTTTTCTTGGAAAGCTGTACAGCAGCCGTTCCGTATGTCAAACGTGTTTTTTTAATTTCATTGCTGCTTTCCTGGTATTTACTCATATCGTCCAGATAATCCATCTGGATTGTATCTAGGATATGCCTTGTTTGTGTGTAATCATGCGTATCAACAAACCTTGCCACAGCTTCCGGCATTCCTCCGATGGCCAGATACTGCCGATAAAGCTTCATCGCGGCTTCATGCAATGCTGCAGGCATAGGTGTATTTTTCTCATAGCAGTTCCTGATCCGGTCGACAAGATCCTTCTCCCCCATTGCAAGCAGGAATTCCTCCAGATCCATCGGATACATCGTGTATCGATCCACTTTTCCGACAGGGAAAGCATATTTCTTTCTGTTCACTGCTACACCAAGAAGGCTTCCAGCCGCGATAATATGATATTCCGGAGCTTCTTCCTGGAAATACTTCAGAGAGGTCAGCGCTCTTTCACAAAGCTGAACCTCATCAAAAACAATGAGAGTGTTTCCTCTGGTAATCGTCTGGCCGCTGATATGGGACAGGATTGGAATCAGATAAGCCGGACTAACGCTTTCTGTAAAGGTATCAGCCAATGATTCACTGGTTTGGAAATTGAAATAAGCAACGTTATCATAGTGCGTACGCCCAAATTCAAGAACAGCATAGGTTTTCCCAACCTGACGAGCTCCCTGAATGATTAACGGTTTTCTGTATTTCCCGGACTTCCAGCTTTCGAGATACTCGCTGATTTTTCGGTACATATACATAATATCGCACCTCTGATTCTCGAATTCAGTGTAAAGTTTCAATGTTTACAGTAGGATTATAATGTATTATTTAATCAAAATCAACATCATATTCCAAAAAGACGTTGACCGATTGGTCTGCAACTATGGAGACTACACGAGAAGGAGGTCATCGAACATGGAAAACATTGCATTTGCGAAGTATGACATGGATTTCGGATGCGTATATACATGGACGGAAGACTGCAATCTCATTCTGATCGATTGTGACGAAGCGGAAAAGGCTTACGCCGACAACATGCTTCTGAATCCGTTGCAGCCCATGCAATGTACCAGAAATTCGTCAATGCCGTTCCGCTGTACCGGCAGGAAAAAGACTGGGAACAGATGGGAGCGCTCTTGAGCCGTGGAACGCTGGGACGGTGGATTAAGATCTGCTCGGATGAATACTTCGTTCCAATATATGAATACTTTCACCGATTGCTTCTGGACCGCCAGTTCGCAATGGCGGATGAGACAAGGATACAGGTTCTCAAGGAATCAGAGCGAAATCCGGAAACGGATTCATTCATGTGGCTCTTCCGAAGCGGAGAGGACGGACTGCCGCCATTGATCAACCAGAGCAAAATTCAATGCCGTGGAATTCCTGAAGGGATTCAAAGGCTGCCTGATGACCGATGGGTATCAGGGATACAACAATCTGCCGGATGTCGTGCGTGAGGCCTGCTGGGCACATATCCGTCGGAAGTTTTGTGATGCCGTTCCTTCCGGAAAGAAAGACGATCTGTCGGAACCGGCGGTACAGGGCGTCCAGTACTGTGACAAGCTGTTTGCGATTGAACGTTACTGCCGGGAAAATAAGTATACACATGAAAAGCGTCATGAATACCGGAACAAAAGCACCCAGGATTCTGGAAGCCTTCTGGAATTGGCTGGAAAAGCAGCATCCTCCCAAAGGCAGCCGGCTGGAAAAGGCTGTAAACTATGCCAGGAACCAGAAACCTTATGCGGAAACTTATTTGCAGGATGGCCGGTGCAGCCTCTCGAACAATCCCAGCGAGAACAGCATTCGTCCATTCACTGTGGGCAGAAAAAACTGGCTGTACTGTGATACTCCCGGCGGCGCTCACGCCAGTGCCACAGTTTACACAATGGTGGAAATGGCCAAGGCTCACGGAGTGAACGTGGAGAAATATCTTACCTTCCTGCTGGAAAAACGTCCTCATGCAGGCATGACGGATGAGGATCTGGAGAAACTGGCACCATGGAGTGAAGAGGCCCGGATCTACTGCGGATTTGCACAGCAAATTGCTTTCACATGACTCCTGATCTGAATCAACGCTTGCATCCATGAACCGATGCAAGCGTTTTGTGATTCAAAAAAACGCCTTTCCCGTGTCTGGATAAAGCGCTTACGTTTTATCCCGTTTTATTGAGTGTTAAGGAGTCCCAAACATGTACAATCCGGTCATTTTGGCATTTTCTTCCAAATCATTAAGAACGTTGAAACATAAGGAAAAGAAGCACTTTTCAGTGCTTCTTTCATGGTGAGCCCGGCGGGATTCGAACCCACGACCTTTTGATTCGTAGTCAAACACTCTATCCAGCTGAGCTACGAGCCCACATGCTGTCATGACAGCGCTAGTATGATAGCACAACCGGTGTAGCGTGTCAAATCTTTTTTAGTTGTACTTCCTGAATGGTCAGAGTATAATGGGTTCAGAACCTTGCGCTGGAGGAATCAGATGTCCTACGAACTGAAGTCTGCCCGTTATCTTGCCAGAGAAGTACTGTCTCAGGCTATTCACGCGGGAGATTCGGCAGTGGACGCCACCATGGGAAATGGGCATGATACGCTTTTTCTGGCGGAGCAGGTCGGTCCGGCGGGTCATGTATACGCGTTTGATATTCAGTCCGGCGCGGTGGAATCTACGCGGAAACTGCTTGAAAGCCATGGCGTTCTGGAGCGGGTCACCCTGTTCTGCCATAGCCATGAGGATCTGGCGCAGCTGGTCCCCTCTCCCGTTTCTGCTGCTGTTTTCAATCTTGGCTGGCTGCCCGGCGGTGATCATCGGGTTACCACACGATGTGCTTCTACCGAAAAAGCTGTGCGCGGCGCACTGGAGCTGATCAGGCCGGGCGGGATCGTCACCGTTTGCGCCTATCCGGGGCATGAGGAAGGGGATCGGGAAAGGACAATGCTGATCTCTCTGCTGTCCGGGCTTTCAAACAGGCAGTACAATGTCCTGCGCCAGTCGTTTCTGAACGCAGGCCCCGGCGCACCGGAGTGCTATGTCATTCAGAAATCGCTGTACGTGCCCGGAACACCCGGCGCATCTGTCCCACACGAATCCACTTGATGAGGAAAGGCGGTGCATCTGTTGAGGCGTACCTTTTCACAGGCCGGTATTTTCCTGGTTTCTTTTCTTCTCGCGTTTTCCCCGTTGGCCGGAAGCGCTTCCTCAATCAGTTATTTAAATGAAAGCCAAATGTTCACAGAGCGTGACTGGCTCCAGGTTGTTGATCTTTCCGGCGCGGAAACCATCACCGTGGCTGACGGAACGGATGTCCGGATTACTTCTTCCGGCACTTATGTGCTCACCGGTTCCGCCAGGGAAATGACCGTCTGTGTGGAAGCCGGCAAGGAGGATAAAATCCAGCTGGTGTTTGACAGCCTCACCATCGCCAATACCGATGCCGCCTGCATATACGTTCAGTCGGCAGATAAGGTATTTATCAATCTGGCCGGGGACAGCGCGCTTTCCGTTACCGGTGAGTTCCGGAAGGCAGGCAAAGCTGATGCCGTCATTTATTCTGAGCAGGATCTTGTGCTCAACGGCATAGCTTCCCTGGCTGTAGCCTCCTCAAAAAGCGGTATTTTCTGCAAGGATGACCTGAAAATCACCGGGGGAAGCTATACGATTCAGGCTGCTGAGACATGTATCGAAGCCAATGATTCCATTCGGATCTCAGGCGGAGACTTCATGCTGACTGCCGGAACGGACGGGCTTCATGCCGATCACGGCACGGATGACACGCTCGGCTTCATCTATATTAGCGGAGGGACCTTCATTATCGAGGCGGAAGATGACGGAATCCATGCCCTTTCCGTTCTGCAGAACGATGGCGGAACCATCCACATCAGAGCCTGGGAAGGAATTGAGGCAACTGTGATCCTGATCACAGGCGGAGCACTGGAGATTTCAGCTTCCGATGACGGAATCAATGCAGGCAGGAAATCTTCCGCCTATACGCCTTCCGTCACCTTTACCGGCGGCAGCGTTACGATTATCATGGGCCAGGGAGATACGGACGGTGTGGATTCCAACGGCGATATCATAATGAGCGGCGGAACCGTTAAAGTCATCGGCAGTCATCCCTTCGATTATGACGGTACCGCCAGGCTCTCCGGAGGCACGCTGATCGTCAACGGGGAGCAGATGTCGGAAATACCTGATCAGCTTACAAACACCCCGGACGGGTGGGGCGGATGGAGGCAGCAGCCGTGACATTTGATCTGACAGATCTTCCGGATCCCGCTTCGCTGGATCCGGACGCACTCCGGGCGCTTTTCAGGGATCTGGAATCCCTGTATGATGAAACGGACGCACGGGAGCCTGAAGATGAAGAAAGCGAAGAATACGACACCTGGCTGGAGGAACTGGAGGAAATCCAGGATCTGATGGATGATATCAGTGACAGACTGGAGGAATTATCATGAATGAGGTCGTTTCCAAACGGAATCAGCTTCTTGCGGAAAAAGTGATCAAGGGCTTGGCTTCCCGTAACATGTCCGGTTATTATGCCGCTTCCCGGGAGGAAGCGCTTCAGCTGGCCCTCCGCCTGATCCCCGAAGGTGCTTCTGTCACCATGGGCGGTTCTGCCAGTGCCAATGAGATCGGACTTGTACAGGCGCTGAAAAACGGCAATTACAACTTTATTGACAGGGATGCCGCTGCGGATAAACGGGCAGCCATGCTTGCTGCCTATGACGCGGATGTGTTCCTGTCCAGTGTCAACGCGATGACCGATGACGGCATTCTGATCAATATTGACGGAAACGCCAACCGCGTTTCCGCTATTGCCCAGGGGCCGCGCAAAGTGCTGTTCATCGTCGGAATGAACAAGGTATGCGGCAGTGATCCGGACAGTGCGATGAAAAGGGCCAGGAACACGGCGGCTCCCATCAACGCGCAGCGTTTCGGCCTTTCCACGCCCTGCACAAAAACCGGTGCCTGCATGGACTGCAAATCACCGGACACCATCTGCTGCCAGTTTCTGATTACCCGCTATTCCCGCCATAAGGACCGGATACATGTAATTCTCGTGAATGACAATCTCGGCTTCTGAGCCGGTTCCTGCGTTTCCCTGCCCGCGCGTTTATTCGCGTGGGCTTTTCTGTTCCGGCGGCCTGATCTCCCGGATTGCTTCCGGGACCGCTGCCGCGGTATCCCCCGCGGTCATGCTGACATCTCCCATTCTCTCCGCAGCGATCTCCCCGGCCCGTCCGTTGATCCACGCTGCCGCCGCGGCAGCCATTGTCGGGTCGTCCGGATGTGCCGCCGCCACTGCGGACAGGATTCCGCTGAGCACGTCCCCGCTTCCGCCGGTGGCCATTCCCGGAGTGCCGCGATCCGTCAGGATGGTTTTTGTTCCGTCGGTAATGATGGTGGCCGGCCCCTTCAGGAGCAGCGTCACACCATGTTTCCGGGCAAATTCCTCAGCTAAGGGAATCGGATTGTTCCGGATTTTTTCCGGCTTCCTGCCGCTCAGACGGGCAAACTCTCCCGGATGGGGCGTCAGGATCACCTTTCCCCTGGATTCGGCCAGGGCTTCGCATCCGCCCGCTGCAAGGGCATTCAGCCCGTCCGCGTCCAGAATCAGGGTGCCTTCATAGTTCCGCAGCAACCATTCCACGGCTTTTCGGGTCTCTTCCGTATTCCCCGCTCCCATTCCGAAGGCCGCGGCACGGGTGCCTGCCAGCGCTTCGCGGAAGGTTTCCTCCCGGAATACCAGCTCTCCCCTTTCCTCATCCAGCGGAAACAGAGTAGCCTCCAGGATTTCCGGTATCATCTTTTCACACAGGCTGCGCGGCGCGCATAACCGGGCAATTCCGGCGCCTGCCCGCATTCCTGCATTTGCCAGTGCCGCCAGCCGCACGGCACCGGAATAGCGGAGGGAGCCGCCCATCAGGGCAACGGTGCCGTAATCCCCTTTATGGCTGAAATGCTTCCGGGGCGGAAACATCTCCGCAGCGTCCTCCGCTTCCATCAGCTGCATGCCCCTGCCCTTCGGCGGAATGCCGATGTCCACGCATACTTTTTCCCGCATGAGGTCTGCGGCCATATTAAGAAAATGTCCCGGCTGCCAGCTGCCGATGCAGACTGTCAGATCGCTCCGGACCGCCTGTTCTGCCAGTCCGTTGTCCCCGTTCAGCCCGCTGTTGATATCCGCGCTGACGACGTAGGCGCCGCTTTCGTTAATCAGCCGGATCATTCGGGCAGACTCACCTTCCGCGCTGCCGTGAAATCCCGTACCGAAAATACAGTCCGCCACGCTGCCGTAGCCTTCCAGCGTTTCGATCTCCGACCACATGCGAACCGGAATCCTCTTCGCGGTACAGCAGTCAAACCAGAATTTCCCGTCCCCTGTGAACGTCTCTTCCCGGAGCAGGATTTCACAGGGTATGCCGGCATCCGCCAGCATCATCGCTGTTACAAAACCGTCTCCCGCGTTGTTGCCTGTTCCGCAGACCACGGCGACCGGAGGTTTCCAGGCCGCAGCCCGGAAGATTCCCTCCCCGGCCCGGCGCATCAGTTCCATGCCCGGTACAAAAGACGATATTGCGATCGCGTCGCTCATCCTCATTTCACCTACAGACAGAATATTCTGCATGATTTTTCCCCCCTGCGTGCCGGATTCTGCGGCTTTTCCTCCGGTTCTTCCAGCATACTCGTTTTCCGTCTTCCGGGGGAAATTCCTGCCTGAAATCCGGGCTGGCATCTTGACAGGATTGTTTTTTTGTTGTATTAATTATCCAAAGTGCAGAAAAAAAACTGCACGCTGAGGAGGTCGTGGTATGTCATTTACTTTCCAGCCCATGATGGAAAGCCGTCCGATCCGGGAGATCGCCTATGAAGTCCTGAAAAAGGCGATTATCACCGGGGAAATACCGGCCGGTGAGCGGATTGTTGAGACTGAGTATGCCGACAGGCTCCACATCTCCAGAACCCCGCTGCGGGAGGCGCTGCGCAAGCTGGAGCGGGACGGCCTTGTGGAATATGTCATGCGCCGCGGGGTCATTGTCCATGCCTTCACCACCGAGGATGTGGACCAGATTTATACCATCCGGAATTCCCTGGAGATGCTGACGCTTCCTTATATAGTGGAGAACGCCACCCCTGAGGATATTGCCGCGCTGCGCGCCAAGCTGGCGGAAATGGATGCCCTGATCGAAAAAGACGATGTGGAAGCGATATCTCCCCTGGCCAGAGAATTCCATACAGCGTTGACTTCCATCTCCGGCAAATACCGGATTCTGCGTGTCATCGAGGGGCAGGATGAATATATCCGCCGTTTTTCCGCCATGGCGATCCGGCAGGAGAATCGCCGCACTTCCGCCCACGAGGAGCATCATAAGCTGGTGGATCTGGTGGAAAAGAAGGATCTCCCCGCTTTTGAATCCCTGATGAAGCAGCATATTGAGCGGAGCAAGGAATGCTGCCTGGCTGCCCTGATCGCCCGGAAGCAGAACCGGGAACTGTAAGTGTGACCCGGGAGGCAAAATAGTTCTTGCTTTTTGCCCTTCCCTGTGATATGATCGTTGGGCTGATTTGTAAGGAGGTTTTTTTCTATGGTTACTGTAATTTCCATTGTGCTGATTATCGCGGCACTGTTTATGATTGTTACGGTTCTGCTTCAGTCTTCGGATGAAGACGGGATTGGTGCGCTTTCCGGCCGGAGTGACAGCTATTTCAGCCGTTCCAAGGCCAAGACCTTTGAGGCCAAGCTCGCGCTGGGGACGAAGATTGCCGCGTCCGTATTCGTTGTGCTGTCCCTTCTTCTGCTGATTGTCAAATAATTCTCTTTATGGCTTCAAAAGGCTGCCTCGCAGGAGGCAGCCTTCTTTGTTTCATTCTTCAATTCCGTTGATCTTGAACCTCAGGCGCCGGGCCGGAATTCCATGTGCCTTTCCCAATTCATACATGCTCTGCATCAGTTTGGCCTTTGCCACGCGTTCTGACACTTCCGCGGAGGAAACGCTCACCGTCAGTTCCGGATGTGCCGGGTCCTCACAGACCAGCATGTAGACCGCGGGTTCAGTGCTGCGGTCCACATGCCATCGGATCCGGATCAGTTCCTGTTCATCCATATTCTTTCCTCTCTGCGCTGTCTGCGGTTATCTGTATTCTGTCTTCAGAATCTTGCGGGCTACGTTGACACATTCCGGTATTCCCGCGCCTCCCGCAAGATCCGGGCGCCCGCCGCCCCGGCCGACCCGGCGTATCAGCACGCCCATGTCGATATCCACGTCCGCGGACCGGCCGAAGGTCAGTTTTTCCCCGCAGGCCAGCAGCAGCAGCTTCCCCGGTCCGGAGATGTACTCAGCTACCGCCGCGGAGACCGCCCGGGGATCCGCCTCATCCCGGATCACCGCTGCCAGCGTAATGCCCTTCAGGTCTTCCCGGTTTTCTGCCTGCCGGAATTCTTCCAGCATCTCTTTTGTCTCAAAACGGTTGGCCTTCCTTTCCGCTTCCGCCAGCCGGCTTTTCAGCTCGCTCGCAGCCCGGCTCAGCTTTTCCACCGGGCAGCTCAGCGCCGCCCCGGCTTTGTCCGCGCTCCGCATGTACTTCTGGAAAACAGCCATCGCCCTGCTGCCGCAAACAAAGGATACCCGGGCCTTTCCCTTGGCCGGGATCACGTTCAGAATCTTCAGCGCGCCGATTCTCCCCGTAGAAGCGGGATGGGTTCCTCCGCAGGCGACCATCTCAAAGTCCCCCATGGCAACGATCCGTACATGTTCGCTCACCGTGGGCTGCTTGCGCAGCGGCAGCCGCGCCAGTTCCTCCGCCTCCGGAAACCAGCACCGGATTTCCGCGTCCTGCCGGATGCGCGCGTTGACCGTATCCTCCAGCATCCGGATTTCGTCCTCCGTCAGGTGGGTCCGTTCTCCGGGCAGCTGCACGTCGATCGTGGAATCCTCCTGCCCCAGGTGCAGCCCGATGGTCGTTCCCTGAAGCTTTTCCCAGATCGCCCCGGCCAGCATATGCTCTCCGCCATGCTGTTCCATATGGTCTGTCCGCCGCGCGCCGTCGATAATGCCGTGCACCGCGGTTCCCTCGGAAATCCTCCGGTCCAGTGTATGCCAGACTTCTCCCTCCCGGTCGCTCTCCACATCGGTGACGCGGGCTTCCCCGCCGTCAAAGCGCATAAGGCCCGTATCAAACGGCTGCCCGCCGGAGGTGGGATAAAAGGCGCTGCGGTCCAGAGCTGCCTCCCAGGTTCCGGGTTTCCTGCCGTCCCGTACCCGGGTGACTGTTCCGTCAAATTCCCACAGGTACGCATCTTCGTAATACAGCCGTTCCGTCATGTCATATCTTCCTCTTTATGCCATTTTTTCCGGATGGAAACACGCGTCAAAAGCTTCCTCCGTCAGGTATCCCAGAGATGTGCAGGCCTCCTTCAGGGAAATGCCTTCCCGGAAGGCTTTCTGCGCCGTTGCTGCCGCTTTTTCGTATCCGATGACCGGGTTCAGCGCCGTCACCAGCATCAGGGAATTCCGCACGTTCTCCGCCATCTTCTCCCGATTGGCCCGGATCCCGCTCACACACCGTTCCCGGAAGGACCGCATGCTTTCCGCCAGCAGGCGGGCACTTTGCAGAAAGTTGTATGCGCACACCGGCATGAAAACGTTCAGTTCGAAGTTCCCCTGGCTTGCGGCAATGCCGACGGTTACGTCATTTCCCATGACCTGGGCCGCAACCATGGTTACCTGTTCGCACTGTGTCGGATTCACCTTTCCCGGCATAATGGATGATCCCGGCTCGTTTTCCGGAATCGTGATCTCTCCCAGCCCCAGCCGCGGCCCGCTGGCCAGCCACCGGATATCGTTGGCAATCTTCATCAGGTCACAGGCCAGTGCCTTCAGCGCTCCGTGAGCCCAGACCATCTCGTCCCGGGAGGTCAGCGCATGAAATTTATTCTTTGCCGTCACAAAGGGAATCCCCGTGGTTTCCGCGATCTTCTCCGCGCTCAGGGCATCAAAGCCCGCCGGTGCGTTGAGTCCTGTGCCCACTGCCGTGCCGCCCAGTGCCAGTTCGCGCAACGGAATCACTGCTACCCGGATCATTTCTTCATCCTTCTCCAGGCTGTTTTTCCATCCGGAAATTTCCTGGGAGAAGCGGATCGGCGTGGCGTCCTGCAGGTGAGTCCGGCCGCACTTCAGGACATCTCTGTTTCCCTCCTCCAGCCGCTGCAGTTCCCTGATCAGTTCCCGCAGTTCCGGCAGTACGCGGATCTCCAGCGTTTCCGCCGCGGCAATATGCATGGCCGCGGGGAAAGTATCATTGGAGGACTGGCTCATATTGACATCGTCATTGGGATGAAGCAGCTCTTTCCCGGCCATCTCGTTTCCCCGGTGAGCAATCACTTCATTGACGTTCATGTTGGTCTGGGTGCCGCTCCCGGTTTGCCAGACCACCAGCGGAAAATGCTCCGCCAGCTTTCCCGTCCGGATTTCTTCCGCCGCGGCGCAGATCGCGCCGCATTTTTCCTCCGTCATCCTCTCCGGACGCAGATGGCGGTTTGCCCTGGCGGCTGCCGCCTTCAACACGGCAAAAGCGCGCAGGATTTCCTCCGGCATGGGCTCCTTTCCGGCACCGATCGGAAAATTGATCCGGCTCCTCTCCGTCTGGGCGCCCCAGTATCTGTCCGCCGGCACACGAACCTCGCCCATGGAATCCCGCTCCGTTCTGTAATCCTCCGTCATGTGGCGTCCCCTCCTCCGCTTCCGCCTTTAAAAATACCATCTTTTTCCCTTCAATTCAACCGTTCCCTGTTTCCTCCGATTTGACGAAACCATTGTTTTCCATCATAATAGGAAGCAACATCAGTGAATCCGGAAAGGAGGGCCCCGATGGAACTTCCCCGCAATGTATCCGTGCTCATCAGCCGGCTGGAACAGGCCGGTTTCTCCGCGTATGCCGTTGGCGGCTGTGTCCGGGACAGCCTTCTTTCCCTGACTCCCCACGACTGGGATCTGTGCACTTCCGCGCTTCCTGCCCAGATGCAGGAGGTTTTCCGCGGGGAGCATGTGGTGGAAACCGGGCTGAAGCACGGTACACTCACCGTCGTCCTGGATCATATCCCCTATGAAATCACGACGTTCCGGACCGACGGAGCCTACACGGATCACCGCCATCCCGATTCCGTCACGTTCGTGCAGGATGTTGCAGGGGATCTGGCACGCCGGGATTTCACCATCAATGCCATGGCCTATTCCCCGCGCTGCGGGCTGGTAGATCTCTTCGGAGGGCGGGAGGACCTTTCCCGCCGGGTGATTCGCTGTGTCGGGATCCCCCGGGAGCGTTTCGGGGAGGATGCGCTCCGGATTCTGCGGGCCCTGCGCTTCGCTTCCGTATACGATTTTTCCATCGATCCGGATACGGAAAAGGCGCTGCGCCTTCTGGCCCCCTCTCTTGAAAAAATCGCTGCCGAAAGAATCCGGGAGGAATTGCTGAAGCTGCTGTGCGGGCCCGGTGCCGGGCGGATTCTCAGGGGCTTTCCGGATGTGCTCTGCTGTGTGATTCCGGAGCTCCGCCCCATGATCGGCTATGACCAGCAGAATCATCATCATTCCTTTGACCTTTGGGAGCATACGGTGCAGGCAGTGGAAAACGTCCCGCCTCAGGCGGATCTCCGCCTGGCCATGCTCCTGCATGATACCGGCAAACCGGCAGTCCGCACCCTGGATGACCGGGGCGAAGCCCATTACTTCGGGCATCAGGCTGTCTCCGCGGAGATCGCGGAGCGGGTGACGGACGCGCTTCGCTGCGACCGTGAAACCCGGGACCGGGTCGTCAATCTCGTCCGCTGGCATGACATTCCTCTGCGCACCGAGTCCGGCGCGGTAAATCTGGACCGCTCCTTTTTGCTCCGCCGCCTGAACCGTTTCGGAGAGAAAGACCTCCGCGCGCTGATAGAAATCCACCGGGCGGACCGGATTGCCACCGGTTATTCCTCCCGGGAGCGGGAGGACCGCCGCACGGCGGAACGGATGGCCGCGCTGGACGCGCTGCTGGCGGAAAACCCCTGCTTTACCCTGAAAGATCTGGCGATCAACGGCCGGGACCTTCTGGCGCTCGGCTTTCGCGGGCCGGCTGTCGGCGAGATGCTGAATCGGCTGCTGGAGGCCGTAATGGATGGGCAGATACCCAATGAAAAAGAGGCTCTTCATAATTTTGTAACATCTTTTACAAAAATTTAAGGTTTCTTTGCAAAAAAAACTTGTCATTCACATTGCCTTGTGCTACACTATAGCAGTTAACCCTGGTTTGCCTCCGGGCGGCTGCATGCGTTGAAAAGCGCGTGTTCCGGCGGTAAATCAACCCGTCTCTTTTCTGGCGCCGTCCTGCCGTTCCTTCCAATGCGGCCGGGTGGTGTTGTCGTGCGCTTGCTTTCACCTGGCGCGCGGCGCGGAGTCGTGTTTCACCGGGTCCGGAGGGGTTGCCGGTTCCGAGTGAGCTCACTTTTTCATAACATACGGAGGTGTAAATCGTACATGGCACGCATTGCAGGCGTTGACCTGCCCAGAGAAAAGCGCGTTGAAGTCGGCCTGACCTATATTTACGGCATCGGCCTGACCACGTCGCAGAAGATGCTCGCGGAAGTCGGTGTGAATCCCGACACCCGGGTAAAGGATCTCTCCGAGACCGAAATCAGCAAGCTGCGTGATTATATTGAGCATCATCTGAAGGTGGAAGGTGATCTTCGCCGTGAAGTGTCTCTCAATATTAAGCGTCTCATTGAAATCGGCTGCTATCGCGGCGTTCGTCACCGCCATGGCCTTCCCGTCCGCGGGCAGAATACCAAGCAGAACGCTCGTACCCGCAAGGGCCCGAAGAAGACCATCGCCGGGAAGAAGAAAGCTACCAAGTAAGCTTCAACTGAATTGATTCCCGCCTCAGAGCGGGTTACGGAGGGAGAAAATCAATGGCACCTAAGCAAAAGCTGAAGAAGGCTACGCGTAAACGCCGTGAGCGCAAGGTCGTCGAACGGGGCGCCGCGCATATCCGTTCTTCTTTTAACAATACCATCGTGACCATTACCGACACCCAGGGCAATGCGCTTTCCTGGGCCAGCGCGGGTGGTCTGGGCTTCCGCGGCAGCAAGAAATCCACTCCTTTTGCCGCGCAGATGGCCGCTGAAACCGCTGCCAAGGCCGCTATGGAATACGGTCTGCGCACGGTGGAAGTATATGTCAAAGGCCCCGGCTCCGGTCGTGAGGCCGCGATCCGTTCCCTGCAGGCCGCCGGTCTGGATGTGAACATGATTAAGGACGTGACGCCCATTCCCCATAACGGTTGCCGTCCGCCCAAGCGCCGTCGCGTGTAATGTAAGGAGGACAGACAGAAATGGCAGTAAATAAACAGCCGATCGCCAAGAAGTGCCGGAGCTTCGATATTTCCCCGGCCGTCATGGGCTATGGCAATAAGAAGTCTACCCGCAATCCCGGCGGTAACCGCCGCCGCAAGGTTTCCGAGTACGGCGCCCAGCTGCAGGAAAAACAGAAGGTAAAGTTTGTTTACGGCGTGCTGGAAAAGCAGTTCCATAAGTACTATCTGAAGGCCGCCAACATGAAGGGCATCACCGACGGCAACCTGCTCCAGCTGCTGGAGCTGAGACTGGACAACGTGGTGTTCCGTCTCGGACTGGCCAAGACCCGCCGCCAGGCCCGTCAGATTGTTGTGCACGGCCATATCCGTGTAAACGATCAGAAGGTTGATATCCCGTCCTATCAGGTGAAGGTCGGCGATAAGATCACTTTGCGGAAGCGCTCTGAGGAAATGGATATGTTCAAGAGCCTGCGCGAAGGCACTACCGCTCTGACGCCCAAGTGGCTGAGCTTTGACGCTCCCAACCTGGCGGGCAGCGTTGTAGCGCTCCCCACGCGTGAGGACATTGACCTGCAGGTGCAGGAGAACATGATCGTCGAGTATTACTCCCGTTAACTATTCGCACACAACCGAATTGACAAGGAATCGCACCGGTATCTGCGCGGGTGCGAGTTGGAGGGTAAAACGAAATGATCGTCGAAATCGAAAAAGCCCGCATCGAATGCGTCGAAGTTGGACAGAATGGCTGCTACGGCCGCTTTGTGGTCGAGCCGCTTGAGCGCGGCTTCGGTCATACTCTGGGCAACTCCCTGCGCCGCGTGCTTCTTTCCTCCCTCCCCGGTGTGGCAGTCTCCTCTGTGCACATCGACGGTGTGCAGCATGAGTTCACCACCATCCCGGGAGTCAAGGAAGATGTTACGGAGATCATCCTGAACCTGAAATCCATCGCCTGCAAAATGTTCGCGGAAGGCCCCAAGCAGCTCAATATTGATGTGAAGGGTCCCTTCGAACTGAAGGCCGGAGATATCAAGACGGATGACGAAGTGGAAATCGTAAATCCGGACCTGCATATCGCCACCCTGAATGAAGACGGCCATCTGCAGATGCAGCTGACCATCGAACGGGGCCGCGGCTATGTCAGCGCCGACAAGAACAAGACCGCCAGCATGCCGATCGGCGT
>JAFXZS010000016.1 GCA_017541105.1 Clostridia bacterium | reverse complement strand
TGTCGATAACAGGGATTTCCTGACACAGCTGCTGACGGCTGTGTATGATGAATTGCCTGCTCCGAAAACAAAGAAATAGTGAGATGAAAAAAATGGCATCCTGCTTCCAGAATCTCTGGTGTCAGGATGCCATTTTGTATTCCTGCCTTTGGACATTTGCGTCGATTTTCAAAAATGCGTCGATTTTTGGTTTCGACTCAAAAAATGCGTCGATTTGCGTCGATTCATAAGTTTCGTTGGTTTGTATCAAAGTTGACAGGGTTTTTTCGTATACCGGTCTGCCGGGTTTCCATGGGCTCAGATGCACAAGAGCAGCGGCAAGTGTTTCCCGAATCGGTGCTTCCCCGTTCCACGTGCGGTATCCGCGGCGGGAAAGTGCATTCCCGGACATGTTGATCGTGATGCGTGCCTTATCGGAATGTATGGAGATGACGACAGGAAAAGCAGGACCGTTCTCAGGGAAGTGACTGATACCGGGATCTTTTTTCAGCTTCTCGATCATGGCTTTTTTTCCGATGGACTGACAATCTCGCGGACTCATTAAGATGCTGCGTGTGCAATGGGCTGAGAAATTCAGAGCCTCATTACCGCGGACATAATCACCCCATGGAACTGAAAAGACGAGCTGAAAAAGATCTTCGAAGGATGTGCAGTGTTGCTCTGCCGCAAGAAGAAAGACACGGTCACTGTACCGAAGCCGAAGATTGCAGAGGTATAATTCTTCCAGGGTGGCGGAAAACCGCACTCCGCCGTTTTCCGCACGAACATCCCTGAGATGATATGTTCTCAGTTCCTCCGCAACCAGCCCTTCGAATCCGAATGCGGCAGAAGCGTAACATGAGAAAAAGTCCACGGCAAAGCCTCCTTTTCAGGAAAAGTTTACAGGGAATCCGGCGTCTTGTAAAGGAAAAGATACGATGCAATCTCTGCGCAGTTCTTGATTTTAAGGTAATTCTAAGATATACTGAAACATCAGTATCTGCAAGGGAGGTGTTCATTGATGAAGCTGATCATTGCAATCGTACAGGATGAAGATTCTTCCAAGCTGTTATCAAAACTGATGCAGAAGGGATATGGGGTCACAAAGCTTGCCACAACAGGTGGATTTTTAAAAGCCGGCAACACAACGCTGCTGCTTGGCGTCGAGGATGACAGAATTCCCGAGGCGGTAAAGATCATTGAATCTGTATGCAAGAGTAGAAAACAGATGACTTCCGCATCCACAACCATCGCGGGGCTGACACACAGCGAATATACGACGTATCCTGTAGAGGTTACGGTCGGTGGTGCTACGCTGTTTGTACTTTCTATTGATCAGTTCATGAAGGTATAACGACCATGATCAAGCCTCTGCTGCAGGATTATTCACAACAGGGAGAAGATTTGCGCGCTCTGATCGGACAGATTCAACAGCATGCCACAGTACATGCCTATTTACTGTCCGGTGAAAAAGGGCTTGGAAAACGTACTTTTGCCGGCCTGATGGGGCAGGCGCTGCTGTGCCAGGATCCGCATTTCCGCCCCTGTGGACACTGCAGAAATTGTACGCTTGCTTCCGCGGGTGAACACCCTGATCTGGCCGTTATTGCAAAGGGGGCGCCGCTGGCCCCGGGCATTCCAAAGGACAGGACAACCATCCCAGTGGATGATATACGGGAAATGATCCGCTTCTGTTCGGTCCGGTCTTCCGATGGGAATATGCGGATTGTGCTTATTTTTGACGCGGACAGAATGACTGTACAGGCGCAGAACTGTCTGCTCAAAACACTGGAAGACCCTCCGGAAGATATATGCATTGTGTTGGTGACCGAACATACGGAAGCATTACTGCCCACGGTACTCAGCAGGTGCAGAATCATCCGGTTTAAACCCTGGGATGATGCAGTGATTCTGAGAATCCTGAAAGAACAGGGGATTGGCCAGGAAAGAGCTGAAGAAGTACTGGCTGCCGCGGATGGATCTATAGGAAAAGCGTTGGAACTTGCTTCCGACGAAGCTTACTGGAAGCTGAAAAAAGAAGTTAAAGACAATTTCTTCTATACTTTCCGGCGAAGCGATATTCTGCGCATCTCCAATGGATGGAAAAACCGGAAAGGGGAGGCAGAACAGATTCTGAGCATGCTGGAGGCGGACGTGAGAGTACTTCTGACATCCCGAAATGCAGAAGCGGACAACCCGGGATTGAATGCTTTTCCTCCGCCCTGGCAGCGTTTTTCCCGGGAAGCGGAGCCTGAAAGATTTCTGATGCTGATGGATGCTGTTGCCCAGGCCAGGAAGCAATTGCTTTACTCCGCGAATTTTCAGACTGTTATTGAAAAGCTTTTATTTTTGTTCATGGGGGAAGGAAACCAATGGTCAGAATAGTCGGTATCCAGTTTCAGAAGAATGGAAAAGTATATGATTATGATACCAATCATCTGGAAGTTCAGCCGGGTGATTATGTGATTGCGGAGACACAGAGAGGGACAGATCTCGGACAGGTGTTTTCAAGGCCGGTTCAGACAGATGAAAAGGAAACGGATGAGCCGTTGAAGAAGCTGATTCGAATTGCCACGGAACAGGATCTGCAGAGAAGTACGGAAAACCGCGAAAAGGAGAAAGAAGCGTACCGGATTTGTCAGGAAAAAATCGCAGAGCATCAGTTGGACATGAAACTGGTTTCTGTGGAATACGCGTTCGATAACAGCAAGGCGATTTTCTATTTCACCGCAAACGGACGGGTGGATTTCAGATCACTGGTAAAAGATCTTGCTTCCATATTCAGGATGCGTATAGAACTCAGGCAGATTGGCGTGCGGGATGAAGCAAGGATGCTGGGAGGGTTAGGTCCCTGCGGGCGTCCGATTTGCTGCAGGGCGTTTCTGGATGAATTCCAGCCGGTCTCCATCAAAATGGCCAAGGAGCAGAATCTTTCCCTGAATCCCACAAAAATCAGCGGAGTTTGCGGCCGGCTGATGTGCTGCCTGAAATACGAGCAGGATCATTATGAACAGACCCGGAAGATCATGCCGAGAATCGGAAAAGAAGTGATTACTCCCGACGGAAACGGAACCGTCACAGACCTGAATATCGTGAAGGAGACCGTATTTGTCAGGATTGCCAACGGAGATGCCAATGAAATCAAGGAATACCCGCTGGGGATGATTGAAAAAGTCCAGGCTCCGGCATACACGCATGATGAACCTCCGCGGGCGGTTCAGGATTCAGAGGAAGGGGAGGATCCAACTTCCGCGGACAAGGCTGCGGATAAGAACCCTGCCGATGAAACACAGGAGAAAAACCGGACGCTGCGCCCTGCGAAAAGGAATAAGGGCGGATATCAGATGAAACAAAAAGAAACAAAAAAAGCTGAAAAGAGCGACATTTCCAAAAAGGAGCATCAACTTGGGAAACCGGTGATGAGAGAAAATCCGAACCGTCCTGCCGCAAATACGGCCGCGGCAGAACAAAAGGAAGAAAAGGTTACAAGCTGGGCAGATGCCGTGCAAAAGGCCATGGATTCCATACGCTGAAACGGAGAACGGACCAATAGCAAAGCAGTACTTGAAACTTTTTTGCGATAATGGTATGATAAGCATGATCAAACGTTCTGCTGAACGTATTAATTTGGAGGTATAAAATGGCTTACAAGATTTCTGATGAATGCATCAGCTGCGGTGCTTGCGCAGCAGCCTGCCCCGTTTCTGCCATTTCTGAGGGTGACGGAAAGTATGAAATCAATCCGGAAACCTGCATCGAATGCGGTGCCTGTGCGGAGACCTGCCCCGTAGGAGCTCCCGCTCAGGAATAATCTCAGACGGACGAAAAGAAAAGCCGGCAGACGCCGGTTTTTTCTTTTTCATTTGTGCAGCAAAAAGAAACAGCCTCCGAAAACCGGAGGCCGTGTACACCATTAGGGACTCGAACCCTAGACACCCTGATTAAGAGTCAGGTGCTCTACCAACTGAGCTAATGGTGCTCAAGCGAACAAAGAGTATTATACACGCTTTACAGCTTTTGTCAACAAAAAATATAGCATATTTATGTTTTTGGCCATTATTTATGATGAAAACTGAGGCGGCAGCGAATATGCCATCGGACGGCATAACGGATTCTCATTGAAAAGTTTAGAGAGATTATGGTATAATAATACAGTTTGATGAAGGAGGAAGCCGTCTTGAGTCTGAGTGCTTATGAACCGATGACGGAGCAAGCAGCTTCTCTGCTCAACATGCTTCAGCTGGCTTATCTGGGCGACTCCGTATGGGAAGTGCTCGTACGGAACGAGCTTCTTCGGCAGGGCAAAAATGTTCATCACATGCATAATTCCTGCATTGAATTAGTCAACGCACACGCACAGGCCGTATTTGCTGAACAGATCCTGCCGGAGCTGGAGGATAAGGAGCGGGAAATCCTCCGAAGAGGAAGGAATGCACATACGAGGCATCCGGTTCCCCGCAACCAGCATCCCGAAGACTACAGCGCATCCACCGGATTTGAAGCGCTGATCGGATATCTTTATCTGACAGGAAAAGAGGAAAGGCTGTTACAACTGTCCAGAATGATGATCGGAGGAAATGCTAATGGCTGAACAGAAAAAAATGAAAGTGATTCTGATTCGCCATACTTTATCACCAGAAGAAACCATTGCACTCGGCGCAAAGCTTTGCTATTCAAAATCAACGATCGAAAACCTGACAGAGAAGATCAGCGAAAAAGATCAGAGTGCGTTTATCGAAAAGCTAAAAAGCATGGGCCATGAGTCCATCTTTGAACATGCATCTTTCACCTTCGGGATTGAAGGTGTCAGCCGCGTTTTGCTTGCGCAGCTGACAAGGCATCGCCTGGCAAGCTTTTCCGTACAAAGCCAGCGGTATGTTTCCTATGAAAGCGGATTTGGCTATATTATTCCTCCCAACATTGAAGCCCTCGGTTCCGAAGCAGTCCGAAAATATGCTGAACAGATGAACCAGATTGAGAGCTGGTATGTTGACTGGCAGAAACAACTGGGGAATCTGGGCGAAAAGACCAATGAAGATGCGCGATTTGTTTTGCCGAATGCATGCGAAACAAGAATCCTGATGACAATGAACGTTCGGGAGCTTTGGCATTTCTTTTCCCTGAGGATGTGCAACCGGGCGCAGTGGGAGATCCGAACCATGGCCGAACAAATGCACAGACTTTGCCTGGAAACCGCTCCCGCATTGTTTGCTGACGCAGGCCCGGCCTGCCTGAAGGGACGCTGTCCCGAAGGTGAAAAGAGCTGCGGAATGGCAGAGGCAAAGAGAAAAGAAAGAAGAATCTTACTGAACAGGGGTACGGAGGAACAATAAGCATGGCAATATCCAGACCGGAAAAGATATCGGAACGCAAAACATATCAGGAATATGAATATCATGAAAAGAAAGAGCCATCACGCAGGACAGAAATCTGTTCTTCGGACAGTTCGTTTATTCTTACGGGACGCAATCCCATTCGCGAGGCCATAAAAAACCATCGTGATCTGGAAAAACTGCTTGTTCAGAGAGGCGATCTCTCCGGTTCAGCTTTGGAGATTGTCCAGAAAGCCAAGGAAATGGGAGTGATGGTTCAGGTCGTGGACAAAAGCCGCCTGGATGATATCGCGCCGCACCATCAGGGACTGATAGCATACGCAAGTGCTTATCAGTATGCAACGCTGGAAGACATTCTGCGGGTTTCCGAAGAGAGGAAGGAACCTCCATTTCTTCTGCTGCTGGACGGGATTACAGATCCTCATAATCTTGGAGCTATCATTCGCACTGCGGAATGCTCCGGGGTTCATGGCATTATTGTTCCGCAGCACAGGAGTGTCGGATTGACGCCGTCAGCCGTTAAGGCATCGGCCGGCGCCGTGGAATATATCCCTGTGGCACGGGTGACCAATCTGAACAGGACGATTGAACAATTGCAAAAAAAGAATATCTGGGTCTACGCAATGACCATGAAAGGCGAGGATTATGAAGAAGTCGCTTTTGAGGGCGGTACTGCCCTGGTGATCGGCGCGGAAGGCGAAGGAATCAGCAAACTCTCAGAAGAGAAATGTGATATGGCGGTACGTCTTCCGATGATGGGTCATATAAACAGCCTCAATGCATCCGTCGCTGCTGGAATCATTATGTACAAAGTGATGTCATACCGTCAAAAATCTGGAATCAGAGGCTGAAGGAATGGATTGGAAAGAGAGTAAAAAGGAATTTTATCCGGAGAAAAAAGAAGAGGATTCCTGCGAACTCAGCCCGTACGCGGCAATGACTGATGAGCAAATTGTGGAAAAGAGCCATCAGGGAGATCTGGAAGCGGAAGAATACCTGCTGAATAAATACAAGAATTTTGTCCGGTCGAAAGCCAGAAGCTATTTCCTGGTAGGTGCGGATCATGAGGATATTGTTCAGGAGGGAATGATAGGGCTATATAAATCCATTCGGGATTTCCGAAATGACAAGTTGAGTTCCTTCCGCGCATTTGCGGAACTCTGCATTACGCGTCAGATCATTACGGCCATCAAGACTGCGACCAGGCAGAAGCATATTCCGCTGAATAATTATGTGTCCCTGAATAAACCGCTGTATGATGAGGAAAGCGACAGAACGCTGCTGGATGTCATTGTGGAAGGGAGAATATCAGACCCGGAAGAGATGATTATCAACCGGGAAAATGTCGGGAATATCCATGCGAAGATCAACGAAGTCCTTTCAGGGCTGGAACAGGAAGTATTAAACGCGTATCTTGACGGCAAAAGCTATCAGGAAATCGCAGAAACGCTGGGACGTCATGTAAAATCAATCGACAACGCTTTGCAGCGCGTAAAGCGTAAACTGGAAAAATACCTGGAAGAAAACCATCTGTAAAAGCCCAGCCATTATTCGGCCGGGCTTTCTGTCTCGGGCAGACTGTCATCTTCGGGGGAAGCCACAGAAAAATCATCGTTTTCCGGAGAAAGCTCTTCGACGCCGGAAGGGGAATCATCGCAGGCAGCCTTCTCTTCGTGATCGAGATTTGCCGCTGTTGTGATCATGCTGTGCAGATGAATGGGGGAAGAAGTGCGTCTGCTTCCGGCAGCGATCACCTGAATGGATGTCCCGGAGGAAGATCCGGGCCCGGACAGCTGCGGAATCAGGACACAGAGCGCAATGACAAGCGCAGACAATGCACAGAGAGGCACAAGCGTCCGGCGAGGAACACGGGTGCTGCGCCCGCTCTCCGCAGCGGAGAGGAGAATACGGTGTTTGAGCGTTTCGTCAGCTTTCAGGCCGGAAAGGATTTCGGATGTTATTTCCGGAAGCTGGTCAAGGGAATTCATGGATTATCCTCTCCTTTTAATTCGTTCTGAAGCCGGGAACGGGCACGGCTGAGCCGAGAAGAAACGGTACCTTCCGCAATGCCAAGAATTTGAGCTACATCGGAGACGCCATATCCCTGGTAATAATGCAGGAGAACAACCTCTTTAAAATCTGCTGGCAGATGGTTGATGGCTTCAGCCAGGGAAAGCCGGTCAGATGCTTTGCCGATATCATCCTCTGCCGGAAAGAGCTCAAAGGCAGGATGGCCGAGGACAACTTTTTTAAGCCAGCTGCTGCGCCACAAATCCCTGCACCGGTTAAGGGTAACCTTCAGAAGCCACGGTTTTTCTTTTCCCCGAACAAGAGCGGGACGGTTCTGGATGAGCTTAACGAAGACATCCTGAGTCACATCTTCAGCCCGCTGCCTGTCTCCCAGATAATAATACGCCACACGCAGAACATCTGTTGCATAGGATTCATACAGCTCCTCAAAAGAGGCGCCGGAGGCATCCTCAGTCCATTCCAGCTGATTTAACGATTCAGACAAGGTGTTTCTTCCCCCATCAGAAAAAAATATCAGAAAAAAATAAAATGCGTTCGATTACATCATCCGGGTCTGACTCACGGCCCGAGCCGCATTTCACGGATCATCCCACCCGGACTATTATAAACGCGGGAACGGAAAACAGCAATGATATAAATTTGCACTTGACGAATAATACATAAAACAGGTAAAATAAGTAAAACCAAGGTTTTCTTTAGTTTCCATTTAGTTTTATATTATGTTTAAGGAGTGTGTCATTCTGTGTTAAGAAAGAAGACTTGTGTTGCAATGCTACTTGCCGGAGGGCAGGGAAGCCGGCTTGGAATCCTGACGAAGAAAGTGGCCAAGCCTGCTGTTCCTTACGGAGGGAAATACAGAATCATTGATTTCCCGCTCAGCAACTGCACGAACAGCGGTATTGACACCGTGGGTGTGCTGACACAGTATCAGCCACTGGAACTGAATGCTTATATTGGCAGCGGTGCGCCGTGGGATCTGGATATTTCCAACGGCGGTGTCTTCGTTCTCCCGCCCTATCAGAAAGGGAAAAGCGGTGAATGGTACCGCGGTACGGCGAACGCCATTTATCAGAACGTTGCATTTATCGAGCAGTACAATCCGGATTATGTGCTGATTCTCAGCGGCGACCATATTTACAAGATGGATTATAACGCGATGCTGAATTACCATATCCGGCATGGTGCGGATGCGACCATTGCCGTGCGCGAAGTGCCATGGGAGGAAGCATCCCGCTTCGGCATCATGAATACGGATTCGGAAGACAGAATCATTGAATTTGAGGAAAAACCGAAGAATCCCAAAAGCAATAAAGCATCCATGGGCGTATACATTTTCACATGGGAAAAACTGCGCCATTATCTGGAAGCAGACGAAGCGGACAAAAAGAGCAACAACGACTTCGGGAAAAACATTATTCCGAACATGCTGAATGACAAACAGGTGCTGGTAGCCTACAATTTCAGCGGTTACTGGAAGGACGTCGGAACGATTGAAAGCCTTTGGGAAGCCAATATGGATTTGCTG
This sequence comes from Clostridia bacterium, assembly GCA_017541105.1. GTDB lineage: Bacteria > Bacillota > Clostridia > Christensenellales > Aristaeellaceae > Aristaeella. The sequence goes on along the minus strand of JAFXZS010000016.1, from coordinate 292,764 downwards.
GAAACGCCGATGCCCATCGACATGCATGACAAAAAATGGAGGATTTTTGCCAAGAATCCCGGAATGGCGCCTCACTACATTGCCAAAGGCGCCAGCGTAACGGACACGCTGATCACGGAAGGCTGCGAGGTATACGGGAATGTCAATCATTCCGTACTGTTTGCCGGTGTAATCGTGGAAGAAGGGGCGTTGGTGGAATCCAGCGTAATCATGCCGGGAAGCGTCATCCGCCGCGGTGCGGTGGTACGCAGATCCATTGTCGCTGAAAACGCCCAGGTCGGTCCCGGCGCCATCGTCGGTGAGGAAACCGGTAACATTGCAGTGATCGGACAGGGAATGTCCATCCCGGCAGGCGTCAGTATTCCTGCGGGAGAGCAGGTAGACGAGGCATATACTTTCTGAATGACGGCTAGAAAGGATGTAACAATATGAAGGATGTAATGGGAATAATCTATACCGGCGAGAATGATGCCCGTCTTCGCGAACTGACGGTCACCCGTGCAATCGCGGCCATGCCTGTTGCCGGAAGATATCGGGTCATTGATTTTCTTGTTTCCAGCATGGTCAACGGCGGAATGAAGAATATCGGTGTGATCACACAGAAAAATTACCACAGCCTGATGGACCATCTCGGATCCGGAAAGGAATGGGACCTGCACGGAAAGAATGAAGGGCTTCATATCCTTCCGCCTTTTCTGACAAGGGAAAACGTAGGCGTTTATCCAGGATTGCTGGACGCGCTCCGCTCCAACAGCAATTTCCTTGTTCGAAGCAAGCAGGAATATGTTGTGCTGAGCAACAGCACCATTATCTACAACGCGCATCTGGACGAGCTGATTCGGTACTATAAGGATACGGGAGCAGACATCACGCTCCTTTATACAAAGGATCCATCCATGAAACGGGATGAGTATGGGACCTATTTATCCCTGGATAAAAGCGGCAATGTGATCGACCTTGAGGTACAGCCGACTCATCCGGCCTATGATAATACCTATATGGAAGTACTTGTCACAAAACGCGAACTGCTTCGTGAGCTTGTTGACAAGGCTGTTTCACACGGGCAGCATTCCCTGGACCGTGATATTCTGCTTCGCCTTGTTCAGGATAAGTCCGCCAAGATCAACGCATATGAGTACAAAGGAAAGAGCTGGCAGATTGACTCTGTCCAGAGTTATTTCCGTTTCAACATGGATATTCTGGATCCGAAGATGCGCAAGGGCCTGTTCCGGGACGATCTCCCTGTATTTACCAAGGTCCGGGACGAAATGCCCGCGTACTATGGGGTGAATTCCCATTCCATTAATTCATTGGTAGCAGACGGCTGCCAGATTGATGGTATTGTGGAAAACAGCGTCCTGTTCAGAGGCGTTAAGATCGCGGCCGGAGCACATGTGAAAAACTGTATCATCATGCAGGACGGGCAGGTACACGACGGCGCCTATATCGAGAACTGTATCCTGGACAAACAATCCGTCATTAAACGCAACGCACGGCTGATCGGGCCTGAAGCTTACCCGATCGTAATCGGGAAAGATGTTGTGATTTAACGGGAGGGAAATCAGTGAAAATTCTGTTCGCCGCAAGTGAATCGGTTCCTTTTGTCAAGACCGGCGGTCTGGCAGATGTTGTAGGCGCTCTTGCGCCCGTTCTGGCCGGGCAGGGGCATGATGTGCGGGTGATTATTCCCGAATTCGGCGCAATTCCCCATGAATATCTGTCACAGCTGTCCCATGTATGTGATTTTGAAGTACAGCTGGGTTGGAGAAGGCAATACTGCGGCATTGAAAAACTGGAAAAAGACGGTGTTGTCTGGTATTTCATGGACAATAAATACTACTTCGGCCGCCCTTATATCTACGGAATGGGCGGAGATGAGTATGAGCGATTCGGGTTTTTCTGCCGAAGTGTATTGAATATGCTTCCACTGGTGGATTTTCAACCGGATGTGATTCACGCACACGATTGGCAGAGCGGTATGATTCCTGCGCTGCTGAAAATTCAATACGCGCATCTTCCGTTTTATTCGGACATCAAGACCGTATTTACAATCCATAATCTGCAGTATCAGGGAATCTTCGGAATCCGTGAGGTTCAGGATGTACTCGGCCTTGGAGACAGCCTATGGACCGAAGACAAGCTGGAATGCTTCGGGTGTGCCAACTTTATGAAAGCCGCGCTGGTGTATTCTGATCTGATCACAACGGTGAGCCCATCCTATGCGGAAGAGATTCAGACCGCGTATTACGGGGAACGGCTGGATGGCCTGCTTCGCTCCAGGCGGGAAGATCTTCGCGGTGTTCTCAACGGTATTGATATGGAAGATTATAATCCCGTCACAGATCCGCGTATTGCGCAAAACTACGGTATCCAGGATCTTGCGGGTAAGGCAGTTTGCAAGAAAGCCCTGCAGGAAGAACTTGGACTGGATGTCCGGGAAGATGTGCCGATTATCGGAATGGTCGGACGATTGAGCAACCAGAAAGGGCTCGATCTGGTCGACTACGTGATTACGGATATTATGCGGCAGGATGTGCAGCTGGTGGTTCTCGGCATGGGGGAAGGCAGGTATTTCAATCTGTTCAGCTGGGCTGAAGGAGAGTATAAAGGACGAGTTGCTGCCCGGTTTACAATGGATCATACGCTGGCACACAAAATCTATGCGGGATCCGACATGTTCCTTATGCCGAGCCAGTTTGAGCCCTGCGGTTTGAGCCAGATGATCGCGATGCGCTACGGCAGTGTTCCGATCGTACGGGAGACAGGCGGTTTACGCGATACGGTTCTGAGTTACAATGAGTTTAAGGATGAGGGGAACGGCTTCTCGTTTTTCAATTACAATGCCCATGATATGCTCCATGTCATTGAAAGAGCAATCGGTTATTACAGGAACCGGAAAGACATATGGCTGTCTCTCCAGAAGCGGGGAATGTCCGGAGATTACAGCTGGACGCATTCAGCGGCCGAATACCTGAAGCTTTATAAGGGATTATTTGAAGAAAAAAAGGAAAACGGCGATAAAAAGACAGAGGAAGAGAATCCTGTAGTTGTGGACATCGGAAACTGAATGATTCTGTGACAGGAAGAAAGGGATGTGCAAAACGCACATCCCTCTTTATCAGGGAAAAAATGATGAACGGAAAAGAATGGATTCATGAAAACGAAACGCTTGAGGATCTTCAGCTTAATGGTCTGAAGCTTCTGCAGAAGAAAGACGGATTCAGATTCGGAATGGATTCAGTGCTCCTCGCGCATTTTGCTTCGATCCGACCGGATGAAACGGTTGCTGATTTTGGAACGGGAAGCGGTATCATTCCGTTGCTGCTCATAGGAAGAGGAAAGGGAAAGCATTTCTTCTGTATAGAGATACAGAAAGAACTTGCAGAAATGGCCGACAGAACTGTCCGGATCAACAGCCTCGAGGAACGGATGGAAATTATTTGCGGAGATGTTGCAGATACGGAATTATGGCTTCCGTCATGCAGTGTTGATTCGGTCGTCTGCAATCCGCCCTATGGGATTCCGGGCAAAGTGCTGGCAAGCCCAAATGAAACCCGCGCCATTTCACGAAGCCAGCAGGAAAATGCGCTTGACCGCTTCTTTCACAGCGCATTTCGTATTCTGAAAGGAAAAGGAAGGATCTTTCTGGTATATCCCGCATCCCAAATGTTTTCGATGATGATTCAGCTGAGAAAAAACCATCTGGAGCCCAAGCGTTTCAGGCTTGTATATCCGTATATAAACAGGCCGGCGAATCTGGTGCTTCTCGAAGCCGTAAAAGACGCCAGGCCAACTTTGCACCCTCTTCCGCCGCTGATTATCTATGAAGACAATCAAATCTTGACAAACGAACTAAAGTCTGTTTATCATATAAAACAGAATCCGGTCTGATTTTTCCGGAGGAGTTCATCAGATGAATGATGTATGGGATTTAGCCATCGTGGGCGGCGGTGCTTCGGGAATGACGGCCGCTATTGCCGCCGCTCGTTGCGGAGACAGGGTCCTTCTGCTTGAAAAATCGAATGCCCTTGGGAGGAAGGTTGCTGCGTCAGGAAACGGTCGGTGCAATCTGATGAACAGCGGACCGCTTCAGTATTATGGGGAGGAAGTGTTCGCCCGGCAAGTTTTTGAAAAATGCAGCAGAAACAGAGTGGAAGAATTCTGTTCATCCCTGGGGATCCGCTGCTGCGAAGAGAATGAAGGCCGTATGTATCCCTGCTCGTATCAGGCAGTTTCCGTCCTGGACGCAATGAAAAACGCGCTGAGGCAGTGCCATGTTCATGTTCGTCTGCAGGCAGCGGTTACGGAGTGTACTTTCGGGAATTCTTTTTTTCAGATCAGCTGTTCCGGGGAAAAATACGGGGCCAGGCGCCTTCTGATTGCTGCAGGAGGAGCCGCTTCTCCGAAACTGGGCGGTACTGAATCCGGCTATAATCTTCTTCAGTCTTTTGGGCATCGGATCCTTCCCATTCGTCCGTCTTTATGTCCGATTCTGACGGACAAAAAAAGCATATCCGGATTGGCCGGAATCCGCGTACGCTGCAATGTGCACCTTATGGATGAAAAGGGGGATCGGGAACACAGCACATCCGGAGAAGTGCTTTTTACAGAAACCGGCATCAGCGGAATCTGTGCCATGCAGATGGCAAGGCATCTCACCGGAGGCGTCGAAAAAATCGAGCTGGATTTTGCCTCCCGGGTTTTCACGGATGAGCATGAGCTTCGGAGAGATCTGCAACGAAGGCGGCATATTTTCCGGAGTATGCCGGCGGAAAACCTGATGACCGGCATGCTTGTTCCAAAACTTGGGTTTGCGGTCATGAAACAGGCAGGAATTCCATTGAAGGGTGAACCTGCAGATTGTATTACGGACAAGCAGATTGAACTGATCATCAGACGAATGTATCACTATACGCTACAGGTACAGGGTACAAAGGGATTTGATGAAGCGCAGGTCACTGCGGGCGGCGCGTTATGCAGCGAATTTGAACCGGCTACGATGGAATCCCTTATCCTTTCCGGTCTTCATGCATCCGGTGAAGTGCTGAATGTGGATGGAGAATGCGGCGGATACAACCTGATGTTTGCGTTGGCCAGCGGTATTCTGGCAGGGGAGAACGGAAGGAAGGATACCGGCATATGAAAAAAGGAGAAATCAAAAAACAGGAAATCCTGACAACCGCCGAAACCATGTTCTGCCGGAAAGGATTTTCCGCTACCAGCGTACAGGATATTCTGGATGCACTTCATACAAGCAAAGGCAGCTTCTATCATCATTTCGAAAGCAAGGAATCATTGCTTGAGGAAATCTGTACGCGGAGAGCGGCAGCAAGCAGTGAACAGGCGAGAGAGAACATTCCGGAGAATGAAACGTCCCTGCGGCGCCTGAATGATCTTCTTTTTGGGATGATTCCACTGAACGGCGAAAAACTGACGTTTATTCTGATGCTGCTTCCAGTGTTCAGATTAACCGAAGGAATTCAGGTCAGAGAAAGGTATTGCAGAGAGCTGTCCCGCTGTTTTGCTCCAATGATAGAGGAAGTATTGACTGCCGGGAACCGGGATGGATCCTTTGCGTGTCCTGATCCGGAATTCAGCAGCCGGATCATGACAGGACTTGTCAATGATTTCTGGTGCAGGATCTGCGAGATCATCATCAAAAATGAAGAATCCGGCATCCTGACGGATCCCGGAGAGCTTCTTCATCTGTCAGATCAGTACAGACTGACGGCAGAGAGATTCCTGTATGCGCCGTATGGGAGTATCACACTGATCCGTCTGCCGGACTGCCAGTCTCTTGCAGAAAAGATCCATCTCCATTGGAAAAGCGAACGATTATAAGTCCTCCGCCCGAAGATCCCAGTCCATAAACTGATCCTCCAGCGGGATTGCGGTCAGCCTGCGGCCGGTACGATTCTGCAGAGAATCAAGCACCATCGGCATGGTCTCCGTGCGGGCACAGAGCCTGAAACTGACGGAAACCCCGTATTCCACGGAGTCCAGACGTACCGGCATTTCCTGAACACCGTAACGAACCTGGTCCCAGGCAGAATACGGCACTTCACACAGACAGAGGGATGTCATTTCCATCCGTACAAGCCCTGCGGCTTTCAGCGCTGTTTTGCATCCTTCGGTGTATGCCCTGACAAGGCCTCCGGTTCCCAGAAGGATACCGCCAAAGTATCGCACAACCACTACACAGCAATTGACAACCTTTTCACCCCGGAGAACGTTCATGATCGGAAGGCCGGCTGTTCCCCCGGGTTCACCGTCATCGCTGTAGCGCATAATCCCGCTGTTCAGCCCTACAATATACCCATAGCAGTGATGTTTAGCATCACGATGCATCTCCCGCAGAGAACGGATAAAAGATTGGGCTTCTTCTTCTGTTTCACAGGGAGCAGCATATCCGATGAAACGGCTTTTCTGTATCACCGTTTCACCATGTCCCTGACTGCGGACAGTTATATATGAATCATTCATTTCAGAACAATCCTGCAGAACCCCTTTTTCCCCTTTTTCAGCAAAGCTCCGTGATCGCCGAAATCCTCCTCCCGAAGGGCGGCAGCCGTATCCGTCACACGCTGATCATTCAAAGAAACGGCATTCTGTTCGATCTGCTTCCGTGCATCACTCTGGCTTTTGCACAGACCTGAACGGACAAGCATCGTGGAGATGCGGGAGTCTTCAGCCCATTCATCCTTCGTAAGCTCAACGGTCGGAATATCTCCCGAAGCTGCGCCGCCGCCAAAGAGGGCCTTTGCCCCTTCTTCTGCCTGGCGGGCTGCTTCTTCTCCATGAACCAGTTTCGTCACTTCAAAAGCAAGTACTTTTTTTGCCTCGTTGATTTCCGCGTCCTTCAGCGCACCAAGACGGCGAACTTCATCCATCGGCAGGAAAGTAAGCAGCGCAAGGCATTTTTCCACGTCCTTATCGTCTACATTGCGCCAGTACTGATAGAAATGGTACGGAGATGTTTTGGCAGGATCCAGCCAAAGCGCGCCCGCTTCGGTTTTGCCCATTTTTCTTCCGTCATGGGTCAGCAGCAGCTGAAAGGTACAGGCAAATGCTTTTTCCTGCTCTTTACGGCGGACAAGATCCGCGCCTCCCAGCATATTGCTCCACTGATCATTGCCTCCCATTTCAAGACGGCATCCATATCGATGAAACAGTTCAAGAAAATCATAGCTTTGCATCAGCATATAGGTAAACTCCAGGAAACTCAAGCCGTTTTCTGTCGCAAGGCGGGCCTTGTAACACTCCGCTGTAAGCATTTTGTTGACAGAAAACATAGATCCGATATCACGCATAAAATCAATAAAGTTCAGATGGCGAAGCCAGTCGCCGTTATTGACGATAATTGCTTTTCCATCCGAAAAATCCAAAAAGCGGGACATCTGTGCCTTAATGCATTCAACGTTGTGATCAATTGTTTCTGTCGTCAGCATTTTCCGCATATCTGTTTTGCCGGAAGGATCTCCGATCATGGCGGTGCCTCCGCCCATAAGGGCGATCGGCTGATGTCCGGCCCGCTGCATATGCGCCATTGCCATAATCGGTATATAATGGCCGATGTGCAGGCTGTCCGCAGTCGGATCAAAACCCACATAGAAGGTTGTCGGATTTTTCAGCTGTTCATAGAGTTCATCCTCAAAAGTCATCTGGGCAATAAATCCGCGTTCTTTCAGAATATCAAGAATATGAGCCATGGATAATTCCTCCCATTATAGGTTATTGGATATAATCTGATTGAGAATGTCCATACCGGTTTCAATCTGTTCCATCGAACTGTTAGAAAAATTCAGGCGAATGGTGTTCTCATGCCCGCCGTTCACACAAAAATGGGTGCCGGGAACATATGCGACCTTCTTTTCAATTGCCTGGGGAAGCAGTTTCAGCGCATTCATATGCTCAGGAAGCTCTGCCCAGATAAAGAGGCCGCCTTCAGGATGCGTAAAATGTACTTCTCCGGGAAATTCGGACAGTTTCTTCAGCATGAAACGCATTTTTTCACCGTAACCGGCGCAGATTGAGCGGATATGATCCGGAAGAAGATTCCGGCGGATAAACTGATCAACCACCGCCTGATTTAAATTGGCGGTATGCACATCCGTCGACTGCTTCCCGACAGTACATTTTCTGATCACGTCCGGATGGCCGGCCACATACCCCACGCGCAGGCCCGGGGAAATAATCTTTGAAAAACTGCCAAGGAAAACAACCCATCCCTCCCGGTCAAAAGACTTGATTGCCGGAAGCGAAGATCCTTCATACCGGAGATCCCGATACGGATCATCCTCGGCAACGATGACATGATACTGATTTGCCAGCTCCGCTATTTTTTTTCTGCGATCAGCGGGAAGCGTCTTTCCGGAAGGATTCTGGAATGTCGGAATCGTATAAAGCATTTTCGGATGATACTGGATGATTTTCTGCTCAAGATCATCTATCAGAAGCCCGGAATCATCACTTTCGACCGGAACAAGATTTGCCTGGTACAGCTTCATACACTGGATATTCCCCAGAAAGGAAGGGTTTTCAACCAGAATCGTATCGCCCGGATCAATCATGGCTTTGCAGAGCAGATCCATCGCCTGAGTCGACCCTGTTACGGGAAGAATTGCGGGAATATCACAATGCAGCTGCTCATATACATACTGTTTCAGGCTTTCCACAAAAGGCGGATACCCTTCCGTGGCCCCATACTGAAGAAGCTGCTTGCCGTTGGCAAGAAGTACTTCGGAAGCGATTTCACGAACCATCTGATCCGGCAGCGCATCGGGAGAGGGATTTCCTCCTGCGAAGGAAATCATCCCCGGCTGTGCAATGACCTTAAAGATTTCACGGATGGCACTTCCGGAGACCTGGTCGAAACGGTGTGCAAAAGGGAAAGAAACAGGATCCATGCGAAAGCCTCCATTCTTTGTAAAGATAAACCGCGGATCCCTCGGGAGACGAAGAACCGCGGTACCGTTTCACAGACCTTATTATTATCGTGAATACAGGGGATAATGTCAAGTTTTTTTCGGCTTGATTCTGCATTTATAATCCTGTATAATAATATGAATCCTTTTAGGATTGCAGGAGCATCCGCTGCCTTCGGGATTCACGGGAGGAATGAAAGAATGGAATGCAAGATAAAGAATGATCTTGGAACAATCTTTATTGCGGAAGATGTTATGCTTAAAGTAGTTGGCTATGCCGCGCTGGAATGCTACGGCATTGTAGCGATGTCCGGCAAGAGAGCGACCGACGGGATTGTCGAATGGCTTGGCCGGGAGAATCTTTCCAAAGGTGTCCAGATCAGGAATGTCGGCGACATGCTGGATGTTGACCTGTACATTATTGTGGAATACGGCATTTCCATCTCTGAGGTATGCAAGACCATTGTGGATACCGTCCGATACAAACTTGAAAGCATGACCGGGGTGAAAGTTCGGAAGGTAGGCGTTTCCGTCGAAGGAATCCGTATCTGACGATACGCATCTGAATACTTGAATAACGGAGGAGAATTCCTTTGATACAGTTTAAAACAATAGACGGTCTGCTTCTGCGGGATATGGTGATGGCCGGGACAGCTTTACTGGAAAAGAACCGTGAGGCGGTCGACGCACTGAATGTTTTCCCCGTACCGGACGGAGACACGGGAACAAATATGTCCCTGACGATGCAAAGCGCAACACGGGAGATTAACAGCAAGGAATTCCTGCGTGCGGACGAAGCCGCCAATGCATTGTCCAAAGGCGCGTTAAAAGGGGCCAGAGGCAATTCGGGAGTTATTACAAGCCAGCTTCTGAGGGGATTTGCCAAGGCGCTGAACGGCGTGGAGAAGATTACTCCCATCCAATTTGCGCAGGCACTGACAAAAGGCGCGGAAATGGCTTATAAAGCTGTTATGAAACCCAAGGAAGGCACCATCCTGACCGTTGCGCGTGTGGTCGCCGAAGATGCAGTGAAGCAGGCCCAGAAAGATCCGGACGACTATGACCAGCTGTTTCATGTCATCCTGAAAAGCGGTGAAGCGATATTAAAAAAGACGCCGGATATGCTGCCTGCATTAAAACAGGCGGGGGTAGTGGATTCCGGCGGACGCGGGCTGATGCTGATTTACCAGGGTTATGCCGCAGTCCTTCGCGGGGAAGATATCACTCTCGCAGATACAGGCATGGAGAATGACACCTCTGTATCCACAGATGACTGCCATGATCTGAGCCGTGATCTGACATACTCCTATTGTGTCAATTTCACAATCAGCAACTTCCGTGAAGACTGTGACGAACATGATCTGGATTCATTCCGGCGCAGATTGAACCGGATCGGGGATAATGTCTCTGTTGTCGGTGATCTTGATAAAGCTACGGTGCATGTCCATACGGATAATCCGGGCTCCGCGCTGGAATACGGTGTTGAACTGGCTGAAATATCTGAAGTCAGGATTGATAATCTGCTCGAAATGAAGCGGCAGTTTGAGGCCGCCAGGCAGCCGGAAAAGGCTGAGGATAAGGCGGAGGCCGATTCGCCGGCGGATCCTGAGAAAAAATACGGATTTGTTGCAGTATCGCTCGGTGCCGGGTTTTCTCAGTTTTTTACCGATCTGAATGTTGATAAAATTGTCGAAGGCGGTCAGACGATGAATCCTTCCGTGGATGATCTGCTGAACGCGGTGAATCAGGTTCACGCCGAATGTGTGTTTATCCTGCCAAACAATGGGAATGTCATTTTTGCGGCAAATCAGGCGGCAGAACTGTCCAAAAAGGATGTCCGCGTGATTCCGACGAAAAATGTTGCGATGGGTATCGCTGCCGCCATCGCATTCCAGAATGATCTGGATCCTGAAGAGAATGTTCGGAGAATGGATGAAGCATCCATGCATGTAAAAACCGGCATGGTTACCTATGCCATTCGGGACAGCGAATATAACGGCATTGAGATCAAGCAGGGAAATATCATCGGACTGCACAACGGCCAGATAGAGTTTTCCGGGCCGTCTATCCATGACGTGATTATGGATATGATGAAAAGCATCGTGACGGATGATGATGAATTGATTACCGTCTATTACGGCGCAGATGTGACAGAAGCGGATGCGGAAGCGATTTCAGCGGATATTGAGAAAGAATATGATTACTGCGATGTGGAATGCCACAATGGCGGGCAGCCTCTGTATTATTATCTGATTTCTGTGGAGTAAAGAATGAATCTTACGGATCTGAAAGGAATCGGACCTGTACGTGCTGAGTCATTACGCGCAATGGGGATTGTCTCATTGCGCGATTTGCTGTTTACGCTGCCTACCTGCTACGAAGACCATCATACTGTATACCCCTGCGCGACCAAAGAACCCGGTATGATCATGATCTCAGGAAAGTTTCGTGACCCTGTCAGGCTTACACGGTTTCACGGTATTTCAAGAGTTTCCGGGTCTCTGACAGATGAGACGGGAAGCATGCCGGTCTGTTGGTTCAATGCTCCCTGGATAATGCAGCAGATCCATCCGGGGGAAACGATACGCCTGTTCGGCAGAATGAGCATAAAAAACGGAAAAAGGCAATTGCAGAATCCCAAAATTGTTACAGATGACGGATGGTTTCCAGTATACAAAACAAACCGAAGCGTTCCGGAAAAAACTTTCAGAAAGCTGATGATGACTGGATTCTCATACCTTGAGGACTGCTGCCCTGAAACGCTGCCTAGAGAATTCCGCCTGCAGCATCATCTGTGCGAATTGAATTTTGCCCTGCGGGAAGCGCATTTTCCGGCGTCGATGAACAATCTTGAGATGGCACGGCGCAGGCTTTCTTTCGAAAGGATCCTTCTGTATCTCCTTTATGTTTCCATGGCGGGAAACGATAAACTGCCGGCACATTCTTTTGAGATTACCGCCAGGCATTCAGAGCAATACTGGAGTTTCCTTCCTTTTGAACCGACATCGGCCCAGAAAAAGGTGCTGTCTGAGATCATGGCGGATCTGCAAAAGCCGTTTACGATGGCAAGGCTGGTTCAGGGGGATGTGGGAAGCGGGAAAACTGCGGTTGCCTTCGGAAGCATCTGGCTTTCCTATACGGCAGGATATCAATCAGCCATGATGGCGCCGACTGAGATCCTCGCTGTTCAGCATTATGAGTCCGCACGCAGGATTCTGGAGCCTCACGGTGTTGTCTGCAGGCTCCTGACAGGCAGTACAAAGCCAAAGGACAGGCGCGCGATTCTGACAGAATTGAAGGAAGGAACGTGCAACGCTGTATTCGGTACACATGCGCTGATCAGCAAGGATGTGGTTTATCAGCAGCTCGGACTTGTCATCACCGACGAACAGCATCGGTTCGGGGTTCGCCAGAGGTCGATGCTCCATGAAAAGGGGGAGAGCAAGGACCATTCTTTTCCGCATGTTCTGGTTCTTTCCGCAACTCCGATTCCGCGAACGCTTGCCCTGATTCTGTACGGGGACCTGGATATTTCCGTCATAGACGAGCTCCCGAAAGGCAGAATTCCGGTGAAAACCAGAATTGTTCCGGAAGCAAAGCGGTCCGGGATGTACGGATTTCTTCGTGAGCGGATACGGGAAGGAAGACAAGCGTACATTGTATGCCCGTCCGTGGAAGATTCCGAGAACAATGATGAGCTTCACAGCGCAAAAGCTGTATTTGAGCAGCTGAAGGATACTGCGCTGAAAGATGTTCGTGCAGCGCTGACCTGGGGCGGACAGAAGGGTACGGAAAAGGAGCAAATCCTGCATGATTTCGCTGAAGGCTGCTATGATGTGCTGGTTTCCACGACAGTCATTGAAGTCGGCATCAACAATCCGAATGCTACGATCATGATTATTGAAGACGCGGAACGGTTTGGCCTCAGCCAGCTTCATCAGCTGCGGGGCCGGGTGGGCAGGGGAGAGATCGAAAGCTGGTGTTTCCTTCTTTCGGAAGCATCTGAAAAAATGAGTATTCTTTGCAAAACCAATGACGGATTTGAAATATCGAGGAAAGACCTTGAATTGCGTGGGCCGGGAGATATGATGGGAACCCGCCAGAGCGGTGATGCGCCGGGAACCGACCTGATCGGCGGAGATGCCAAATTGCTGGAAGAGGTTTCCAGGGCTGTGAAACAGCTGCACGAGGATCCTTCCCAACAAGCTACACTTCAGTTGCTCAACCGTTATGCCGAATCATATTTTCATGAATCCGGACACGGCATTGCATTAAACTGACGGCAATCATTCAATCCATAAATTCAAGCAGAATACTGTTTTGTATATCCATTCCGCGGCGTGACAGCACCCATGCTCCGTTTCTGTGCAGAAGCAATCCTGCTTTTTCCATTTTTGCAAGCTGTTCCGGATAGCATTCCTCAACAGTCCGTCCATGCATCCGGAAAAAGCCGCGTTCCGAAATCCCCTGGTTCATTCTGAGGCTGAGCATAATCGTTTCGAACCTTGCTTCTGCCGGAGAAATCACGTCATCCGGTTCAGCAGGAATCCTGCCATCTGAAACATACTGAATATATTTGTCCAGGGATGTGAAATTTGTTCTTCTCCGGCAATGCATTCCCGCTTCATGAGTGTCCGTAACGGCCATGGATGCAGCAGAGACACCAAGGCCCATATACGGTATTTGCGTCCAGTATCCGATATTATGAAGGCAGCGGAATCCTTCCCGTGCGAAATTTGAGATCTCATACTGAATGAAACCTGTCTGACGAAGAATGCGCAGAGCATCTTCATACATATCACGTTCCACCTCAGGGTCCGGAAGTGCCCATTCTCCGGTTTTCAGGCGGGCATCCAGAGGAGTACCTTCCTCCGGTATTAAGCCATATGCACTGATATGTTTCGGATTCAGCATAATGGCGTCATGCAGGGTTTTCATCCAGCTGATCCGCGTCTGGCCGGGGAGGCCGAAAATCAGATCCAGATTGAAATTATGCAGTCCGTATGCATTCAGCAATTCGACGGATCGGACAACATCCCGGAAAAGATGAATCCTTCCCAGGCGTTTCAGTTCAGAGTCATCGGAAGACTGCATTCCCATGGATACACGGTTTACACCCGCATCGGACATTTCCCGCAGAAGTGATTCCGTAAGAGTTCCGGGGTTGGCTTCCATGGTTATTTCCTGCAGGTCTCCGAAAGGGATCGTTTTACGCAGTTCCTGAAACAGGAAACGTAATTGTTCCGGCTTCAGCAGCGAAGGTGTTCCTCCGCCGATGTAGAGTGTCGTGATTTTTTCCGTGATCTCATTCTTTCTCAGGGACGCTTCCTCAAGCAGCGCGAGGAGATACGCATCAATCCGGTCGTCCTTTCCGGTGAATGAGACAAATGAACAATACTCACATTTTCTGGCGCAGAAGGGGATATGTATATAGATTTCCATGGAGGCTCCTTTAATACAGAATGCAGATCCGGGGAAGGCATTGCAAGATTGATGATCCGTATTCCCCGATGCATGGCATAACGCACGGTGGACCAGGTGCCTCCTTTCATCTGCTTCATATAGCAGACACAGAGAGAGGAATGATTCACCATATAATGATTTCTTGCCTGCATACATCCGTTATAGTAATGATCGGACAGAATTCTGACCTCATTCGCGCGGTCCAGGACGGACTGATAGATTTCCCGGTCCCGAAGAGGCCAGTAGAGTGGCTGAGACCGGCAGGGAACCGCAATAATCAGGCGGACGGATGGATGGCTCTCCCTGAAAGCAAGCACTTCAAGCGCGGCAATAGTATCAAATCCGACGGCGCCTCCGCAAAGAAATCTTCTGAATCCCATGCGGAATGCATCCTCCATAACCTGCTGCAGGCTGATAATGATTCCGCTTCTGTCTGATTCCGGAATCGTCCTGTGGCCTGTGAAGCAAACAGTGCTTTCATCTTCCGTGAGAAAATCCATATCAGCTGTACTCATCATCCGTTATGTATCCATTTTCAAAACGGCAAGAAATGCTTCACTGGGGACTTGTACCGTACCAAACTGACGCATGCGCTTTTTTCCTTCTTTTTGTTTTTCAAGAAGCTTCTTCTTCCGCGTGATATCTCCCCCGTAACATTTCGCAAGGACATCCTTGCGCATGGCTTTGACCGTTTCCCTTGCAATTACTTTTCCGCCGATCGCTGCCTGGATCGGAATCTCAAACATCTGCCGCGGAATCACATCTTTCAGCTTTTCAGCGATTCCGCGTCCCCTCGCATAGGCTTTGTCACGGTGAACGATAATAGAAAAAGCATCGCACAGATCTCCGTTCAGAAGAATGTCAAGTTTCACCAGGTCGCTTTTCCGATAGTCTTTCAATTCATAGTCAAAAGAGGCGTATCCGCGGCTTCTGCTTTTAATCTGATCAAAGAAATCAAAGATAATCTCATTCAGAGGCATATCATAATTCAGTTTCACACGGTTCCCTTCATATTGCATGTCAATAAACACGCCTCTTTTATCCTGGCAAAGATCCATAATCGTTCCGACAGATTCCTGCGGCGTATAGATTGTGGCATGGACAAACGGCTCTTCCATGGAGGATATTTCACCCATCGGCGGAAGGTTTGTGGGATTGTCGATCATGATCTCTTCGCCATTGGTTCTGATGACCTTGTAGATAACACTCGGCGCAGTTGTGACGAGATTCAGGTCATATTCCCTCTCAAGCCTGGTTGTGATAATATCCATATGCAGCAAGCCAAGAAAACCGCAGCGAAACCCATAGCCGAGCGCAACGGATGTTTCAGGTTCGAAAGACAAAGAAGCATCATTCATCCTCAGCTTTTCAAGGGCTTCCTTCAGCGCGGGATAATCAGCACCGTCCGCCGGATAAATACCGCAGTAAACCATCGGTGTGACATGACGGTAACCGGGAAGCGGAGAATCGGCAGGGCAGGCTGCATTTGTAATGGTATCCCCTACACGTGTATCCCGGACATCCTTGATCGAAGCAGCAACGTATCCGACATCACCGGCGAACAGCTCATCACAGGGAGAATAACCCGGAGTAAAATGACCGACTTCCACGACGTCGAACTCGCTGCCGGTTGACATCAGACGCATTTTCATGCCCGGACGAATGACCCCTTCCTTGACGCGGATAAAACAGATGGCTCCCCGGTAGTTATCATAGAAAGCGTCAAAAATCAAAGCACGCAGCGGTGCCTGATCATTTCCCGAAGGAGAGGGAATGTGCTCAACTATGGCTTCCAGCACATCCTCCACATTCAATCCGGTCTTGGCAGAAATACAGGGGGCATAACTCGCGTCCAGCCCGATGACATCTTCTATTTCCCGGCGCACAATTTCCGGCTGTGCGGAAAGAAGATCAATTTTATTGATCACCGGAATAATCTCAAGATCATGATCCAGCGCCATGTATACATTGGCAAGGGTTTGTGCTTCGATTCCCTGGGTGGCATCCACCACAAGCAAAGCTCCTTCGCATGCGGCAAGCGCGCGACTGACTTCATAGGTAAAATCGACATGGCCGGGCGTGTCGATCAGATTCAAAATATATTCCCTGCCGTCCTTTGCAGCATAATTCATGTGGACAGCCTTGCTTTTGATCGTGATTCCCCGTTCCCGCTCCAGTTCCATGCTGTCCAGAATCTGGTCAACCATTTCGCGTTTTTCAAAAACGCCTGTTTTTTCCAGAATCCGGTCCGCCAGAGTGCTCTTGCCATGGTCGATATGAGCAACAATACAGAAGTTTCTGATTTTCAGACTCTCATTTGCCATACGAAATATCCTCCGCAGCCTGTGATCACTTTTTGTGGCCGAGTTTGTTCTCTGTCCCGTGGATCAGGCGCTGTATGTTGGATCTGTGGCGGAAAATACAGATCAATGCCAGAAGGACTGCCCACAGAATAACAAAGTACCTCGCCGATCCGGTATAGAAAACAGGCACAAGAATTGCATATAATGTCAGCAGAAACATACTTCCGAGAGAGATGTAACGCTTCCAGGCGATCAACGCAACGGTCAGAATAAAACATATTACCGCGGGTATGGGAAAGCAGTAACACATAACACCGCAGCTGGTCGCGACACCCTTTCCGCCTTTAAACCCGAAGAATATCGGCCAGTTATGCCCCACTACAGAGAAGAAACCTGCCGCGAGTGCTCCCATATGATCCCCTGTCATAAGATAACCGATCAGGCAGGAAAGGAGTCCTTTCAGGATATCTCCTGCGAAGGTAATTAACCCGTATTTCCATCCCATGGTCCGCTGAACATTGCTGGCTCCCGTGTTTTTGCTTCCGACTTTCCGCAGGTCGGGGCCGTGTGCAGCCCGGGAAACAAGAATGCCGGTGGAAACAGATCCGATCAGATAGGAGATAACGCAGGACAGAATGATCATCCAGGGTTTTTCATACACTATATTCGGAATCATGGTCACTGCTCCTTGCTGGATTTTTCACGCAGAACAAGCCGAATAGGAGTACCGTCCAGGACAAAGGATTTTCTGAAATAGTTTTCCAGATACCGCTCGTAGGAGAAATTCATCAGTTTTTCATCATTGACAAAAAGTACGAATTTCGGGGGCTTGGTATCCGTCTGTGTGGCGTAATAAACCTTCAGGCGGCGAGTTCCCTGAATCGGCGGCTGAAAATCATTTATCGCGTCATTCAGAACATCATTCAGGACACCTGTGGGAATTCTTCTGGAAGCATTCTGATAAATTTCGCAGACCTTCGGAAGGATTGTCTGAACCCGCTGGCCGGATTTGGCAGATACAAACAGGACGGGAGCATAGCTTAAAAATTTCAGTTCTTCCAGGACGTTTTTCCTGTATTTTTCCAGCGTACCGGTTTCCTTATCCAGCGCATCCCATTTGTTGACAATGACGATGACAGCTTTTCCTTCCTCTTCAATCAGGCCGGCGATTTTTGTATCCTGCTCGGTAACTCCGTCCTGCGCATCAATCAGAAGCAGTGCAACATCGCAGCGCCGTATGGCCGCAATGGAACGCACAACGCTGTACCGTTCAAGGCTTTCCTCCTCGATCGCTCTTTTCCTGCGGATACCGGCGGTATCAATGATATTGTATTCCGTACCGTCTTCTCCGGTGAATGCCGTATCCACCGCATCCCTTGTAGTGCCGGGAATATCGGATACCATCGTTCTGTTTTCGCCCAGGAGGCGATTTGTCAGGGAGCTTTTCCCGACATTCGGACGGCCGACAATTGCCAGTTGAAGGGGCTTTGCTGAAGATGCAGTATCAATTTCATCGGGAGGAGGGAAACAACTGACAATCTGATCCAGTAAATCGCCGAAACCGAGCATGTTGACAGAGCTGATGCCGATCGGATCGCCGAGCCCCAGTTCATAAAACTCGTAAAGAGAATCGTTCAGGCCGGCGTAATCCACTTTGTTTACAATCAGGAGAACGGGCTTTCCGGTCCGGCGGAGAAGGTTGGCAACATCGCGGTCATCATCCGTAATGCCTTCCCGCGCATCCGTAAAGAAACAGATTACATCCGCAAGATCCATGGCTGTCTCAGCCTGGGAACGCATCTGGGCAAGAAGCTGATCATCACTGTGCGGATCTATTCCGCCCGTGTCAATCAGGGTAAACGAACGGCCCAGCCATTCCGTATCTGCATGGATACGGTCACGCGTAACGCCGGGAATATCTTCGACAATGCTGATGCGCCTTCCGGCAAGTTTATTGAAGAAAGTGGATTTGCCGACATTCGGCCGGCCTACTATCGCGACGATCGGTTTACTCATGATGCACCTCCATACAATACAGTGCCCGGATCAGAGACTCTCCGTTATTATCCACCACGACGACAGGCTTATTCACAGCACGGCGTACCTGATCCAGGGTTACATCATCCAGAAACCTGTCCGTGTTTTCACGCAGCATATTTCCCGAAATCAGGACTCTGTCAAAGGATCTGTTCTGCAGCGCATGGATCAGGTCGGCTCCGACAATCAGGCCTGTGACAGTAATTCGTTCGCCGAAAAACCGGTTAACTACCGGCATTACTTCCGCATGAACCCAGCCAGGAGCAAACCTGTTTACGATCCGGCGGATATGCGGGCAGGCGGAAACACCGGTCGGAATGATGATGTGAACAGTTTCACGCTCGGGGCTGACTTTGGGCAGATCATCAGACAGATCCTGCCATGCGTCCATACATTCCTGTTCCAGCTGGCGGATCATTCCTACGCCGTTTTCAATCTGCGGATAATCCTCATAATCCGTTTCCGCGGGAAGCTCTTTGCCGCAGAGGCAGTAAAACTCATCAGACAGAAAGACAAACCTTGATCCGAAACGCTGGAGATATTGCTGCTGATAGGATTCCACAATCCCAATCAGTTCTGCGGCCATGGCGGGGTCAACCGCAGGAATATCTGCCAGACCGTCACGGAAACGTGTCATACCGACGGGAACAATCGCAAGTGAAACGGCAGAAGGCCACAGATCGGCCAGATCTTCGATGGTGCGCCTCAGTACAGAACCGTCATTGATTCCCGGGCAGAGGACGACCTGGGCATGGAACTGAAGGCCATGATTTTTCAGTGCCTTGAGACGCTCAAGAATATTCCCGGCATTCGGATTCCGCAGAAGTCTGATTCTGATTTCCGGATCGGTGGCGTGAACGGAAATGAACAGCGGGGAAGCTTTTCTCTGAAGAATCCTGACAAACTCCGTATCGTCCACATTGGTTAAAGTGACATAATTACCCATCATCAGGCTCAGACGCCAGTCATCGTCCTTCACATAAAGTGTCCTGCGCATTCCTTTCGGCATCTGGTCAATAAAACAGAACATGCAGTGATTCCTGCAGGAGCGGGGTTTCATAACAACCGATTCATCCAGGCAGATCCCAAGAGGCTCCCAGGAAGACTTTGCGATACTGACCGTTCGTTCCAGTCCCCTGTCATCCGTCAGGGTGACTTCAAGGTGGGAATGCTGAATCAGGGACTGATAATCTATTTCGTCCAGCACAGGCTCCCCGTTGATGGATACGAGTGATTCTCCGGGATGAATACCGGCTTTGGCGGCGGGAGAGGAGGGCAGGATTTCCAGAATTCTGATCGGCATATATCATCCCTCCCATCCCCATAAATATCCAATTTATTATGCGAAAATTCAGTATAAATGTCAAGAATTACTGATGCTCCTGCGTGTTGCGGTATCCCGGGAAACACCCGGCTGTTGTCTTTTTTGACCGATAATGATAATATGAACCGGTCACAGGTTATTCCTGAATGATATGGAGAGAGATTGTATGGCACAGCGCGGAGACATCGGAATCGATCTTGGCACGTCCAATGTAGTGGTTTATATGCGGGGAAACGGGGTCGTGTTTCGCGAACCGTCGATTGTGGCTGTTGAGCAGGAAAGCAATCATATCCTCGCCTTCGGAAACGAGGCGTACAGAATGGTCGGCCGGGCGCCATCCAATATCAGTATTATCAGGCCGCTGGCGCAGGGGGAAATGATTGATTTCGATCTGACTTCCTCCATGCTCCGTTATTATTTGTCCACGATTATCGGCAAACATTTCTTTTCCAGACCCCGCGCGATCATGTCAGTTCCGTCCGGTGTGAAGGAAATGGAAAAGAAAGCATTGATTACTTCGCTGTTCGATGCAGGACTGCGCAGGACGCAGATCCTTGACCGGAATATTGCCGCGGCACTTGGAGCCCAGCTGAATTTTATGGGCACATACGGAAGCATGGTCGCTGACCTGAGCGCGGGTGGAACAGACATCGCTGTATTATGCAACAGTACCGTTACGGTATTCAATTCGCTTCATATCGGCGGGGATCATTTTGATGACGCCATCATTCGCTACCTGAGGAAAAAATATAATCTGCTGATCGGTGAAAGAACGTCCGAACAGGTGAAAATTACACTCGGCGGGGCGATGCGCAGAAATCCAAAAGTGGAAATGGATGTTACGGGAAGAAATCTGATTTCCGGCCTGCCGAAAACAATCGCAGTGGATTCTGACGAAATCTATGAAGCGCTGAATGATTATGTGGATGATCTCATTGAAGGGGTTCAGGCAGTCATTGAAAAAACTCCTCCCCAGCTTGCGTCTGATATCTTTGAGGGAGGAGTTACGCTGACAGGAGGCGCTGCCTCCCTGTACGGCCTGGCAGAGGCTATCAGCGGCGTTCTCAGAATACCCTGCAGAGTAGCGCCTGATGCAAGGGATTGCGTGGTACTCGGCTGCGCAAAAGTCATGATGGATCCGTCGGGCATGCGCCATCTTTTGTCTGCCGTATAAGGTTCAGGATTTCCCTGGGTTCCCTGCGGTATCAATCCCCGCTGCTCCGACCAGGCCAAGCCGCTGGGCCGCTTCCTCTCTCATCTTATATTTCAGGATCTTTCCGGCAGCATTCATCGGAAAGCTGTCTACAAATTCGATATACTGGGGCAGTTTGTGCCGGGCCAGGTGACTCCGGATGTATTCCGACATCTCCTCAGCCGTCAGGGAGGAACCTGATTTTCGAATGATGCATGCCATGACCGCTTCTCCGTAGCGCGCATCAGGAACACCGATTACCTGAACATCTTCGACATCGGGATGCGTATAAATGAATTCTTCAATTTCCTTTGGATAGATATTTTCACCGCCGCGAATAATCATATCCTTTAACCGGCCTGTGATCAGGAAAGTGCCGTCCGGATTTCTGCGGGCAAGATCGCCGGAATGCAGCCATCCGTCCTGATCAATGGCAGCGTTGGTTGCCTCGGGCATTTTGTAATACCCCTTCATGATATGGTAACCTCTTGAGCAGAATTCACCGTCCTGGCCGTCCGGCAATTCCTCGCCGGTTTCCGGATTGATGATTTTGCACTGAACGTGGGGGAAGGCATAGCCGACGGTTTCCGTTCTCAGCTCCAGCGAATCAGTCCAGGCGGACATTGTGCTTCCTGGGGAGGATTCTGTTTGCCCGTATACGCTGACAATTCCTCTCATATTCATTTCATCGGGCCTGGCTGCTCTCTTCATCAGTTCGGGAGGGCACCCTGAACCGGCCATAATGCCTGTTCGCATATGAGAAAAATCGGTTTTGCGATAATCTTCATGATTAAACATCGCAATAAACATGGTAGGTACGCCATGGAAGCACGTAATCTGCTCCTGCTGAATACAGGCAAGGGAATTCTTTGCGGAAAAATACGGCAGGGGACACAGGGTTGTCCCATGCGTCATGGAAGCGGTCATGGCCAGAACCATACCGAAGCAGTGAAACATGGGTACCTGGATCATCATCCGGTCTGCAGTGGACAAACCCATTCTGTCGCCGATACACTTGCCGTCATTTACGACGTTATAGTTTGTCAGCATGACCCCTTTGGGAAATCCGGTCGTTCCGGAAGTATACTGCATGTTGCAGACATCATCGGGTTTTACCCTGGCGGAAAAAGCCTGGAGTGTTTCATGGGAAACCGTGTCATACCTCCGCATAGCCTGCTCAAAGGTCAGGCAGCCAGGCTGAGCGTAGTCCACGGTAATGACATTCCGTAAAAACGGAAGCTTCTTGCAGTGAAGCGCGTCCCCGGGCTTTGATGCAATGATTTCCGGGCACAATTCATTGATGATTTCCCTGTAATTACTGTCCAGAGCTTTCTCAATCATCACGAGAGTATGCGTGTCACTCTGGCGAAGCAGGTACTCGGCTTCATGAATTTTGTAGGCTGTATTGACCGTGACGAGAACGGCTCCGATTCTGGTGCATGCCCAGAATGTAATATACCACGCGGGAACATTCGTGGCCCAGATGGCGACTTTTGTGCCGGGACGTACACCAAGAGAAATCAATGCTCTTGCAAAATGATCCACATCTTCCCGGAATTCGGAATAGGTTCTCGTATAATCCAGTGTCGTATACTTGAAGGCATATTGGTCCGGAAATTCCAATGCCATTCTGTCAAGAACCTGACTGAAGGTTTCATCAATCAGTTCATCCTTTTTCCATACATAACGCCCTGTACCGTCATGATTGAAATATAAGGTTTTTTTCTTGCCCTTTGGATTGTCAAACCGATTCATGTAATTAAGGAAATGCGAGAAAATGATTTCCCGGTCCGTCAGATCCTCCATCCATTCAGGTTTCCATTCCAGAGAAATGAACCCGCTGTAATCTATGGATGAAAGCGCATTCATCATTTCCACAATGGGAATTGTGCCTTCACCGATCAGATTGTAATTCAATTCCTCATCTGAGTCCCGAAGATGGACGTGTTTGACATAACCGCCCAGATTGCGGATCGTGGTATCGGGAGATTCATGATAATCACGATAGGGATGATGCATATCCCACAGTGCGGCAAGTTCATCACAGGCATATTCATCCATCAGCTCACACAGGCGTTTTGTATTTGCATAGATCCCGGTCGTCTTGATCAAAAGCGTGGCTTTCATTTCTTTTGCCTGCGGAAGCAGGGAATCCAGCGCTTTTTTGACGTTATCCTCCCGGTCATGCAGCGCACAAACCGCCACGTAGGGGATATGCATATCTGCTGCGATTTCAAAAAGACTCAACAGGCCGTGAAGGTCTGCCGAAGAATCGCTGAGATCTTCCGCGGTATCCAGGCATGGAATCTTCAGGTTTTTTTCACGCAGGTTGCGCTCGGTTTCATACCGGTTGTATTTATGGAATGCCGCGCCGCGGTCTGTCAGAGAAGAGATTTTATGAAGGTTGTAGACTTCAATTCCCTGAAAACGCATCTCGCATGCGTCGTCCACCTGAATCTGCCAGTCCTCTTCACGCCATCCGCGTGTTGAAAATGAAAGATTCATGTTTCTTCCTCCTCATAGATGATCTTATTCAGTGCGTTCACATATGCCATAATACTCGCACCGACAATATCCGTTGAAATGCCTTTGCCGGAATAAAGCTTTCCGTCAGAACGGAGCTTGACAAGCGTTTCACCCATGGCTTCACGGCCTTCCGTAACGGACTGAATCTGGAAATCATCCAGCTCGAAATGGCGTCCTGTGGCTGTTTCTATGGACCGGAACGCAGCGTCGATTGCGCCGTCCCCTGCGGAAATGCCTTCCAGCGGTTTCCCGTGGAATGAAAGAATCATATGGGACATCGCTCCTATTGTGTTACCGGTGTTGATGACATACTGGACATCCGCGTAGGCAGGAGGAACCTGCATGGCCTCTGTCGCAATAATGGCTTCAAGTTCCTTCATGGTGATGACATCTTTCTTGTCTGAGAGGTTTTGAAAACGGCTCCAAACTTTTTCAAGGTCGTCGTCAGTGAGATCGTAACCAAGTTTTACGACGGCTTTCTGGATGGATTCTTTTGATTCATGCGCGCTGAGGGTAATCTGTCCGTGAAGCGCGTCTCCGGGATATTCCGCTGTATTGATACGATGGCCCAGTCCCGCACGGCAAAGTGTTTCAATCTGATTGGTCAGCATGCGGATTTTTTCCACTCCGATATGATCCGTAACACCGAAGCAGTTTCCCTTTGAATGAAGAATACGGACGACATTTTTAAGAGATATACTGTCGGTGTTGAATGCGGCAGCCTTGATTTCACGGATACCGCAGGCAATCGCGGCGATTGCACAGGCATCCGCCAGATTCATGGGATCCGTGCAGGCATATCCAACGGTGATTTCCGACAGCGCAGGAATATCCGACAGGAGAGGTCTCAGAAAGGCCGCAACCTCGTCCGGAAGCATGGAACCGGCTGTATCGCAGAACGTGACCGTGGATGCCCCGGCTTCAATGGCAGCGGCAACAATTTTCCGCAGAAATGCCGGATCACTCCTGGTTGCATCCTGTGCGATGAATTCAACATCGCTGCAGCAGGAGACGCATGCCCGAATCGTATCAACTGTTTTTTCAAGCATAACAGCAGGTTTCAGATGATAAAGGTATTCCATCTGGACAGAGCTGACAGAGGCGGGAACCTGGAGGCGCGGATGCCTTGCTTCTTTCAGGGCATCCCAGGTCATCCCCACAGACTCCGGATTCAGAAAAACAGGTACGGCGATCTGCGCGTGCTGAACCGTCTGGGAGACGGATTTGATCAGAAGGCTGTCGATTTTTTTCTGGCGAATCTCCGTCAATTCTATCAGGTCAACATTGAGGCGATCCAGAAGCCTGCACAGTTCAATTCTTTCCCTGAAACTCATTTCAGGTGTTTTTTCACCCTGGCAAAGCGTACAGTCGCAAAATCTGACAATCTTAGAGTTTTCCATTTCCTTCATCCTCCTGAAAAATAAACCCTGAAGCCATCCGGCCTCAGGGACGAAAAACATCGCGGTACCACCCTTGTTACTGCAGTATATGCAGTCTCTCTTGGATTCTGACAAATCCTCAGCCGATTACGGGGCGGCCGGATTCTATTACCGGGGGAAGAACCCTTTCACAGAATCAACTCCGGAAGCAGTCAGTTTCCTTTCCGGTATTGCCTCGCAGCTGAACGGCAACTCTCTGAAACCACCCGGGAAACATTCTTTCCTTCATCGTCTTTCCTATTCAGTTACAAGCGAGATACTAACATATACAGATATGCCGTGTCAACCGTTCACTTTCTTCTGCGGGATGTTCTTTTGATGTTCATGACGTTGTCCATGTATGCACGCCGGCATGAAGTCCGGAACAGATGATACCGTGAAATCCGGAACAAATTGACAAAACCATGAAATTCAGTATCATATGACTTGAAGAAAGATTCCATCAGAAGGGAAGGTCTCATTTTTGACCGAAGAACGTGAAATCATTCTGACAGCGGATTCCATGGATTCGTATATCGCTCTTTTCGGGCTGAATGATCAGAATATCTCCTTTATAGAGCAGGAATGTGCAGTATCCGTTGCGCTTCGCGGAAACCGGCTTGTCATCCAGGGGGAACAGGAACAGATCAGGCTTGCCGAGCAGTCCGTCGACATTCTGTTTCGTCTGATCCGGCAGAATGAAACTGTAGACCGGCTTCGTATTCGTTATGTGATCCAGTCGGTTCGGGAAGGAAAAGCTGACCAGATTGAAGAATCCCTCAAAAAAGTGATCGCCATTACCCATCGCGGGAAACCGATTACCTGTAAAACGCTCGGCCAGCAGCAATATGTTGAAACGATCCGGAAGAATACGCTGACATTTGCCATCGGCCCTGCCGGGACAGGGAAAACCTATTTAGCCATGGCGCTTTCCGTCATGGCGCTTCGCAACAGGGAAGCAGAAAGAATCATTCTGACCCGTCCCGCTGTTGAGGCGGGTGAAAAACTGGGTTTTCTTCCGGGAGACCTGACACAGAAAGTCGATCCGTATCTGCGGCCTCTGTACGATGCCATGTACGATTTCATGGGGGCGGATTCCTATACGCGCCTTTTTGAAAAGGGAGCAGTTGAGGTGGCACCTCTTGCGTATATGCGCGGGCGCACACTGTCTGACGCGTTTATCATACTGGATGAAGCACAAAACACAACGTCCGAACAGATGAAGATGTTTTTGACCCGTATCGGTTTTCATTCCAAAGTGATCGTAACGGGGGATATTACGCAGACGGATCTTCCATTCGGGAAAAAATCCGGACTCGCCGAAGCCATTGAATTGCTGAACGGCATTCCGGATATCGGTATTGTCAGGCTTACCGGAAAAGATATTGTCCGCCATGAGCTGGTTCAGCGGATCGTTGACGCATATGCGCTCAAAGAAAACCCAAACAGGAGTGAGGAGTCCGTATGACAGATTCAAGCAGCAGGAAATTGTCCTCAGATGAGAAGCACTCTTCCGGCGCACGCATCATCCAATGGCTGAAAAGCTCCTTTTTCAGGTGCTGTCTGATGGATGCTGCCGCGGTTGCGCTGATTCTGTGCTTGTTTTTTGCCGTATGCGTTCCCAAAAAGTATGATTTGTCCGTCGGATCCATTTCTCATGACACAATCAACGCGACCAAAGATGTAATTGATGAGGTCACCACACAGGAAAAGAAAAATGCCGCAGCTGCGCTTGTCGAACCGACTTATCGGTTTCTGCAGGGCGTAAAGGAAGAAGTCATGTCCTCCCTCAGCAAGGCATTCAGTGAACTGCGCACAATTCAGCAATACGGGATAACGCTCAGGTCGGAAGAAAGCATTCGTCCGGAAGCTTTTTCCGAGGATGAGATAGCCTATGCGATCAACCTCCTGGATGAGCTGACTTTTACCAGAAATCAGATTATCACATTGCTCCGGGTCAATACGGAAGAGTTCAACGATATGGTCAGTACGGTCACAACAGCCGTGCAGAATGCCCTGAACACCACCATCCGGGAAGGGCAGGTCAATCAATCGATTCAAACCATTCTGCAAATCGTCGGTTACAAGCTGGATATCTCCCTGACGCAGAACATTCTGCCGACTGTTCTCAGAACATGCATCCGGGCCAATATGATTATTGATCAGGAAGCGACGGATGAGGCGCGTACGAAAGCCATGGAATCCGTCGAGCCTACCGTATACCTGCAGGGGCAGAACATCATACGTGACGGCGACAGAATTACAAGAGGGCAGTATGAGATGCTGCGCCAGCTCGGACTTCTGAATGATGATCATTATGATTATTCATCTTACTGGGGATCCCTGATTGCCGTTCTGTTGTCCATGACTGTGTTTTTCATCACGCTGCTGCTGCTTCGGCGTGAGATCCTGTCAGATGTCCGCCAGATGGCGGTTGTCCTGTTAATCCTGTGCTTGTGCATCGGATTCGCTGCACTGGCACATCTGCTTCCAAGCATTTATATCATTCCGGTGGCGCTGGGT
Organism: Clostridia bacterium; assembly: GCA_017541105.1. GTDB lineage: Bacteria > Bacillota > Clostridia > Christensenellales > Aristaeellaceae > Aristaeella. The sequence goes on along the minus strand of JAFXZS010000016.1, from coordinate 265,054 downwards.
GCCGCACTCGGTACGGTTCTGATCGGATACAGAATCGGGATGACACTTACACTTACACTTTCATTGCTGTTTGCGGCAATGACAACCGGCAACAACCAATCTTCCTTTTACGAAGTCGTACTGATTACTACCATGACCATCTCAGAAGGAATGGTCACCATATGGTTTCTGAAAGGGCATCCGCAGCGTGCACGGGTCCTTATCTCCGGCCTGATTGCTTCTGTCATCAGCGTGATTATGATCTTTGGCATCAAACTTCTGACATCTGCCGAAACACTTGACACGACGGGGAGCATCGGATGGGCGGTCGGCGGCGGTTTTCTGAGCGGAATTCTGGCCATTGCCCTTCAGCCTGTTTTTGAAATTCTATTCCGTCTTGCCACTCCGACCAGACTGCTTGAACTGACAAACCCGAATCAGCCCCTGATGAAACGTTTGATGATCGAGGCTCCCGGGACGTATCATCATTCCATTATCGTTGCCAATCTGGCTGAAGCGGCCGCATCAGCCATCGGAGCAAATCCTTTTCTCGCGAGAGCCGGTGCATATTATCATGATATCGGCAAGCTGAAACGGCCGATCTACTTTAAGGAAAACCAGATGGGAAGCAATCCGCACGAGCATACCGATCCGTATGTTTCCGCTGCTATTCTGACGAGCCATACGATGGATGGTATGCTGATGGCACAGAAAGAACATATTCCCCCGGAAATCCAACAGATTATTCTGCAGCATCACGGCGTTACACCTGTTATGTATTTTTACCATAAAGCGCTGCAAAGTTCTCACGGAAACCAGGTGGATATTAACGAATTCCGGTATTCCGGCCCAAAGCCGAACACCAAGGAAGCAGCAATTGTAATGCTGGCGGATACCATAGAAGCAGCAGTACGATCGATGAAAACACCTACACCGAAGGCAATCGATCAGTTTATTGAAAGGCTGATTCGCGGAAAGCTGGAGGATGACCAGCTTTCCGACAGTCCGCTCTCTCTCCGGGATATTGATGAAATCTGCAAAGCTTTTTCGGATATTCTGAAGGGTGTCTACCACGAGAGAATTGAGTATCCAAATGTGCCGCGATACAACATGCAGCAGACTGTCGGGAATCCATCCGATCCGAAGGAACAGGAAGAACAGGTCCGAAAGGATCAAAAGACAGCCGAAGAACCTTCCGCTGCCGGCGAAACGAATGAACAGGAAGGATCCGAAAATGAAGATTGAATGGATTCCGGATGCGGATCTTCCGGCCGAAACACTTCTGAAAATGGAGAAGTGCGCAGAACAATGCGCTGCGGCGGAAGGAATTGAGCTGTCTTGTGCCATTAATGTTCGCCTGTGCGATGATGCATCCATTGCGACATTGAACCAGACTCAGCGGGGAGTTCCCAGGGCCACGGACGTTCTGTCTTTTCCGACCGTCAATTACCCTTCGGGACAGACTGCCGGAATGTGTGAACATCTTCTTCGGAAAGAGTATGATGATGAAAGCGGGGCATGTTTTCTCGGGGATATTGTGATTTCTGTTCCTCATCTGAAGGCTCAGGCGAAATCCTACGGCCATTCCGAGGAAAGGGAAGCATGTTATCTGCTCGTGCATGGAATCTGCCACCTGATGGGGTATGATCATATGCAGGATGAAGACAAAATAAAAATGCGCGGCATGGAAGAAAAAATCCTTCATTCATTAGCCATCGGTCGAAACTGAATAAGGAATCATATTCCGGAAATGCGGATGCCGCGAGAAGGAGCAGGGTATACCATGAACGGACAACAGGAAAAGTTTTTCTCCGGATTTGTAACGATTGTCGGCCTTCCGAATGTCGGAAAGTCTTCTCTGATGAATGCGCTTGTGGGCGAAAAGGTAGCGATTGTTTCCAGCCGTCCGCAGACAACCAGAAACAGAATCATGGGCGTACTGACCCATGAGAATAATCAGATTGTATTCCTGGATACTCCCGGAATACATAATCCCCGGACAAAGCTCGGAGAATACATGATGCAGTCTGTCCAGGGTGCGTTGGACGGAATGGATTGTATCCTGATGCTCTCCGATGTCAGCCATATAACGGAGAAAGATTTAGCCATTGCGCGGGATCTATCAGGAAAGAAAACCCCGAAGATTCTGGCGCTGAACAAAATCGATCTGGTTCATCCCGAGAAGGTCCTGGCTGCGACAGCTTCCTTTGCGGAAGCCGGGTTTGATGAAATCATTCCGATCAGCGCAAAAACAGGAAGCGGCCTGGATGTCCTGCTCGAAAACCTGCGGAAAATCCTGCCGGAAGGCCCCAGATATTTCCCGGATGATATGATTACAGACCAGCCGGAACGCGTGATCTGCGCGGAAATCATCCGGGAGAAAGCATTGAGGCATCTGCGGGATGAGGTGCCTCACGGGATCGGAGTCGAAATACTCGGTATCACCGCGATCCGTGACGGGCTTACGGAAATCCATGCGAATGTATACTGCGAAAGAGAAGCGCATAAAGGAATCATCATCGGGCATCACGGAACAATGCTGCAGACGATCGGCACAGAAGCCAGAATGGATATCGAACGGCTTCTGGACTGTCACGTCAATCTGAAATTATGGGTTAAAATCAGAAATGACTGGAGAAACAACGCTTCCGATCTGAAGAATCTCGGTTATGAGAAATGAGAGGTTTATATCGGCATAACCTGGTAGATCCCGCACTTCAGGTATTCTGTTTCCGGAGCAGCCGGAAGAATCGGATGGTCCTTTCCCTGCGTTCTGAATTCCACCTGGCGCAGAAGAACTTTTGCGTCTCCCGCAGCATCCGAGATCATGGATTTAAACATCTGCGGGGAAACATGCTGGCTGCATGAGCATGTGATGAGATATCCGCCCGGTACGATCATTTTCATTGCCCTGAGATTAATTTCTTTATATCCGCGAATGGCATTGTCAAGCGCTGATTTGCTTTTGGTGAAAGCAGGGGGGTCCAGAATAATCACATCATATTTTGTACCGCCTCTGCTTTCTTCGGCCAGAAGATCAAATGCGTTCGCCTCCACAAAATGAACGCGGCCTTCAAGCTGATTGAGGCGGGCGTTTTCTTCCGCAAATCGGCACGCGTATTCGCTGATATCCACCCCGAAAACCTCTTCCGCGCCGTAGTAGCCCGCATGCAGCGCAAAAGAACCTGTATGAGTAAAGCAGTCAAGAACTTTTTTCCCGCGGACAAACGGAGCAATGGCGGCTCTGTTTTCTTTCTGATCCAGGAAAAAACCTGTTTTCTGCCCCTGTTTTACATCCACATAAAAACGGACTCCGTTTTCCGACATTTCCACACGATCGGGTACCTGGCCATACAGCAGGCCGGTTGTCAGTTCAAGCCCTTCAAGTTTTCGCACAGGAACGTCGTTTCTCTCCCAGATTCCTTTCGGATGCATCTCTGACACAAGCGCATCCACAATATCAGCCTTGAATTGCTCCATGCCAAGCGCCAGGCACTGCAGCACGAGAATATCCCCGAAAGAATCGACAATCAATGCGGGAAGCCTGTCGCTTTCGGCAAAGACCAGCCTGCAGCTTCTGAGGTCGGCAAAACTCCGGCGGTATTCAACCGCTTCATGAATTCGGCGGAATATCAGAGCCCGGTCAATCGCTTCATCCTGATAGCTCATAATTCTTAAAGCGATCTGGCTGCCGGGATTATAGTACGCTTTTGCGAGGAAACGGCCTTTCGCGCTGCGGATCGAAACGATATCCCCTGCGTGCACGGAATTCTCCGTATGATCAATATCACTTCTGAAGACCCACGGATGACGGGTATAGACTCTTTTTTCTTTTCCTGCCTTTAAAAAGACGTCCGGCATTTCAATGATTCTCCTCTGTATAGTTTTTTCATGATAAAACTGTTTCCGCCTGGTATTCCATGGTATTCAGCATTCTTTTGCTGCCTGTAAACCCGTAAAAACAGATCGGCCTCCTGCTTTCATAACGGATATAGGCACCCGGCCGGATGCATTTCAAAACTTGACCGCCCCTTCCGCTCAGCAGTATAATAAAAGAAAGAAAGGGGAGAGACACGTTGGCATCAAACCGGCCTTGTGTACTGTATGACAGGGACTGCATCGGCTGCGGGGAATGTGACCGCTGTGACCTGGATCCGGAAAAGATCTGTGATAACTGCATGAAATGTGTCAGCAGCGATGCCGAATACAGGGGGATTATGATTGAGGACATCCTGATTCCCCACGAGAAACTAGATGATACCGATATTCCCTGAATCATTATATGTTCTGGTGTTTGCAAAATCAAATGATTTCTTGAAATATGGAGGCGCCTGAACAATGAAAATTACTTTTTTGGGAGCTGCCCGCCAGGTAACAGGCAGCAGGACGCTGGTGGAATGGCTTCCCGGCCGTTTTTTCCTTGTTGACTGCGGAATGGAACAGGGAGAAAACCAACTGGTTATGGCGGAAACACCGGTTCCCGCCGGACAGATAGAATATGTTTTCCTGACTCATGCGCATATTGACCACTCCGGTATACTTCCGGTACTGGTCAAAGAGGGCTTTCAGGGGAAAATATATGCGACGCCGGAGACAGAAAAACTCTGCGCCGTCATGCTGGCGGACAGTGCGCATATTCAGGAGACGGATGCCGCATATCAGACCAAGAAAAACCTACGCACGGGCGGTAAGGAAGTTTTGCCCTTATATACCAAAGAAGACGCCGCGAGAACGATGGAACACTTCATTCCCTGTGAATACGGAAGAATCATTATGGTAGATGAAGGGCTTTCCGTACGCTTTACCGATGCCGGACACCTGTTGGGTTCATCGTTCATCGAATTTTTCCTGGAGGAGGGCGGACAGGCGAGAAAGCTCGTTTGCAGCGGAGACGTCGGCAACCTGAATCAACCGATTATCAGGAACCCGCAGCCTGTTTCAGAAGCTGACTATCTGCTGATTGAATCCACCTATGGAACACGCAATCATGAGAAAACACGGAATCCGATTCCGGTGCTTACGGATGTCCTCCGGAATACATTTGTCCGGGGCGGGTCTGTGATTATTCCGTCCTTTGCGATCGGCCGTACCCAGGAGCTGCTGTATTTCTTCCGGGAAATCAAAAAGCGGAACCTATTGCCGGAATATTCTTCTTTTCCTGTCTATGTGGACAGTCCTCTTGCAAATGAGGCAACGGCTGTTTTTCTTCAATGCTCTGTATCCTGCCTGGATGAGGAAACCGTTCAGATCATGCGGGAAGGAGACAACCCGATCTGGTTTGACAATCTGTTCGCAACGGTTTCCTCGGAGGAATCCAAAGCTCTGAATACCGATTCTCAGCCCAAAGTCATTATCGCGTCCGGAGGAATGTGCGAAGGAGGAAGAATTCGGCATCATCTGAAGCATCATCTCTGGAATGAAAAGGACACGGTTCTTTTTGTCGGCTATCAGGCAGCCGGCACACTCGGAAGAATCATATATGACGGTGCGAAAACCGTGAAAATCCTCGGAGAGGAAATTGAGGTTCATGCGGAGATAAAGCTGCTTCAGGGCCTGTCAGGACACGCGGACCGTGACGGCCTCCTTTCCTGGATTTCTGCTTTTGAAAAGAAACCCTCCTATCTCTTTGTCAATCACGGAGATGAAGAGTCCTGCACGGGATTTGTGCAGGCAGTGAAGGATACGTTCGGAATCGACGGTCTTGCGCCTTGTTCCGGATCGGAATACGATCTGCTGAAGGGTGAATGGATCCGTCTGACCGATCCGGTATTCCAAAGTACCGCTCAGAATGAAAAGATTATCCGGAATCGTTCTCCTCAGAAGGAGGTTCCTTTTGAAGAGCTTCTCAGATCGGTTCAGGAGCTGAATGAAATCGTCGGCACGTACAGAGAATCATCCAATCATGAAATCCGAACCATGACAGAGCGTGTGAAAGACCTGATCCGTTCATTCAAAAAACAATAACCGGAATTATTCCGTTCTGAATTCCGGATCTCCCGGAAGATGAACATGCTCCGCGGCCATCTTTCTCCGGGCGTCCGTCATGTCCGCGTAATGTTTGCGCGTCGTATCCACAGATGTATGCCCGAGCACATCGGCAACCAGATATATATCTCCGGTTTCATGATAAAGGTTGGTGGCGTATGTGCTTCTCAGTTTATGAGGACTGACCCTGGGCTTCAGCGGTGCCGCGATGGCGGCATATTTTTTGACGAGATTCTGTATGGCGCGTTGTGTAATACGCTTGTGCTGCAGGCTGAGAAAGAGCGCATCCTCATGACCCGGAAGCGCTTCCGTTTCCAATCGTTCTTCCATATAATCCGCCAGAGCCTCAGCTACTTCCGGCGGATAATAGAGCACAACCTGATTTCCGCCTTTTCGGGTTACGATAAAGGCATTGTTCTCCAGATCCACATCGTTGATATTCATTCCGACGCATTCGCTGACACGGATTCCAGTGCCGAGGAAAAGCGATAGGATGGCAAAATCGCGTTTAGCGGTGATTTTCTGGTATTTTTTCTGGCTTTCGGTCAAACGTTCACCGGATTGAGCCTGGCTCAGCATCTGGACCATTTCTTCCTTATTCAGACGTATGATCGGCTTTTCATGAATCCGGGGGAGTGGAACAAGCTCCGTCACATTGGAAGAAATCCGCTGATTTTTGAACAGATAGTCATAGAATGACCGAATCGCGCAAAGCTTTCGTTTTATGGATAAATCATGATTCACATACGCTTTGTTAGGTACCGAATCAATGTCATCCTTATAATAATATGTCAGGTATTCTGTATAGGCGGTGAGATCATTCCGGGTCAGTTTTTCAAGATCCTGATCCGTCAGAAGGGAAATCGGTTTTTCTGAGAAGGCAACTCTTTCTTTCTGAAGAAAAAGAAAAAACGTTCTCAAATCAATGGCGTATGCCAGCCGGGTAAAGGTACCGGTGGAGATCGCAATGGACCGGATAAAATCAGAACACGCCTGGGGCAGTTCACGTATAATGGAACGGATTTGTATGATTCTTTTCTGATCCTGCTGTTCTCTGTAGGAACCGGATGCTGTATCAGGCATCGGGAGTCATCCTCTTTCATGATTCTTCCGTTCTGGCGCCCAACTATTCGTAAAACTGTGGTTTAGCGAATAGTTGCAGCTGCATCATACCGCAAAGAAGCATGCTTTGTCAAGGTTTTTCAGGATTCCCTTCCTCGATCGGCGGATTCAGTTTCCGGTATTCTTCAATCGCTTCCCTTGCCAGTTCGTCGCAGCGGTTGTTTTCCGGATGATCCGCATGTCCTTTTACCTTGACGAATGTCACATGGTGTTTTTTCGTTTGAGCCATCAGGATAAACCATAAGTCCTGGTTTTCGACGGCGGAACCGCTGCTGGTTTTCCATCCCTTGGCTTTCCAGTTGTCAATCCAGTGATCGTTGAATGCCTGTACCAGATAATTGCTGTCGGAATAGAGCGTGACATTGCAGGGTTCCTTCAGGGCGCCCAGCGCGCTGATCGCCGCGAACAGTTCCATTCGGTTGTTGGTGGTTCCGGCCATATACCCGCTCATTTCCTTCCGGTGAGGACCGAACTCAAGGATCGCGCCCCATCCGCCGGGCCCCGGATTGCCGCTGCAAGCTCCGTCTGTATAGATGTTTACCGATTTACGTTTTTCATCCATTTCTAGAAATCCTCAATCTGTCACTTTTGAGATGACATTTCACGGCTTCTGTCAGCGCACGCTTTCATTGCGTCCATAATCGCTGCCCTGAATCCTTTCCTTTCGAGTTCCTCAACGGCTTCGATTGTCGTACCGCCCGGAGAGCAGACAGCGTCCTTCAGCGCGGCGGGATGTGTTCCGGTGGACAATACCATCAGCGCGCTGCCCAGCACACTCTGCGCAGCCATTTCGTACGCGTGTACTCTCGGAATTCCTTCGCGGACAGCCGCATCAGCCATGGCTTCAATCATCATATAAACATATGCGGGGCTGCTTCCGCTCAGCGCGACGACACCGTCAAACAGCCGTTCCGGCAGGATTCTTGTTTTCCCGATCGCGTCAAAAATCCCTTTCGCGTAGTCAAAATCCTCTTTTGAAAAAGTCGATTCATCGCAGAGAGCCGTCATTCCCTCGCCTACCAGTGCCGGAGTATTCGGCATCACACGCATATAAGTGGCTCCGCTGCCGCTCAGCGATTCTCCGAGCATCTTGACCGTCCAGCCTGCAGCGATGCTGAGAATGGACTTCCCCTGAATAACGGGGCGGATTCTTTCAATGACATCGGATACAAACAGCGGTTTCACGGCCAGGATGATCAGATCGGCCTTCTCGGCGACTTCCTGGCAGTCAGATCCAAGCTGAACTCCGGGAATATCCTCCTCAAGCTCTCTCAGGCGCTTCCGGTTCGTATCATATGCGATAATCTGCGAAGCCCTTACATATTCCGATTCCACAATTCCGCGCAGAATCGCAGATCCCATATTGCCGGTTCCGATCATACCGATGGTTCGAATCATGATGCATTCCTCCTTTGGTTTTCGGCCGGATCTTTCCGGCGGGCGGGCTGTGAGGCAGATGATGTGTGAAATATCTACAGAATGTATTTTTTCATGTCTGCGGGCTTGTTTTCACCTTTCAGATGATCGTTCACATATTTATCATCAATGACAAGCTCAAAGGGAGGCATGTTTTCATCTCCCGCGTTGAAGGAAATGTCTTCCAGCAGCTGTTCAAAGACAGCGTGAAGCCTTCTTGCGCCGATATCTTCCGCCTGGTCATTCGCATTGCATGCGGCTTCCGCAATGGCGTCGATGGCGCTGTCTTCAAAGGTGAGCAAAACCCTGTCCACTTCCAGAAGCGCGCGGTACTGCTTTGTCAGCGCGTTCTCCGGGACGGTCAGGATCTGCCTGAAATCTTCTTTCGTCAGACTGTGTAGCTGGACATGCACCGGGAACCGTCCCTGCAGTTCCGGGATCAGGTCGGATACTTTGCTGACATGGAACGCGCCTGCCGCGATAAACAGCATATAGTCTGTTTTGATGGCGCCGTATTTGGTGTTCACGGTACACCCTTCGACGATCGGCAGGATATCACGCTGCACACCTTCCCGGCTCACATCCGGACCGCTGCCGCCCTTATTGCCGGCAATTTTATCAATTTCGTCAATAAATACAATACCGTTCTGTTCAGCCCGAAGGATCGCTTCCTCCTGAACCGCGTCGTTGTCGATCAGTTTCGCGGCTTCCTGATCGGTCAGGATTTTCCGGGCTTCGCGAACCTTTACATGGCGCATCCGGGTACGTTTCGGCATCATGTTGCCCATCATATCGCCCAGGCTGATGCTGGATCCGCCCAATTCAAGCGTCGGAGCTTCTTCCTCAACTTCCAGTTCCAGTTCAAGATCTTCTATTTCACCGCGAAGAAGCTGCTGCCGGATTTCTTCCTTCTTTTTGGACAGCTGACTCATTTCCTCGGAAGAAGATGCAATCTGATCCTTCTGCCTTCCGAGCAGGAAATCCAGAGGGTTTCCGGCGGTGTTTTTTTTCTGCGGATGCGCAAGCAGGTCGGAGAGCCTTTCTTCTGCAAGAACGCGGGCTTTCGGCAGGACTTTTTCCTCATGTTCCTTCCGGACAATCCGGATGGCATTCTCTGCCAGATCCCGGATCATGCTTTCCACATCACGCCCCACGTAACCCACTTCGGTAAATTTTGTAGCCTCCACCTTAATGAAAGGCGCGTTAACGAGTTTCGCAAGCCTTCTGGCGATTTCCGTTTTTCCGACACCGGTCGGACCGATCATCAGAATGTTTTTCGGGATGATTTCATCCCGCAGGTGTTCTTCCACCCTGCTTCGGCGGTATCGGTTCCGCAGGGAAATGGCAACCGCTTTCTTTGCTTCCTGCTGGCCGACAATAAACCGATCCAGTTCATGAACAATCTGCCGGGGTGTGAACTGTTCGCTCATCGTATGCTCCTCCCCTGTCAAACGGTTTCCACCGTGATATGGTCATTGGTAAAGACGCAGATGCTGGCCGCAATCTGAAGAGATTTCTCCGCGATTTCCTTTGCGGACAGATCGGTATTTTGCATCAGGGCACGGGCGGAAGCGAGAGCATAATTCCCGCCGGAGCCAATGGCGGCAATGCCTTCTTCGGGATCAATGACTTCTCCCGTACCGCTCAGAATCAACAGCTGATTCTTATCCGCAACGATCATCATCGATTCCAGCTGGCGCATAATCTGGTCGCCTCTCCAGCTCTGTGCCAGGGATACCGCGGCCTTTTCCAGGTTTCCGCCCGACTGCTGCAGTTTTTCCTCAAACTTTTCACACAGCGTAAATGCATCCGCGACGCTTCCGGCAAAACCGACTACAACCTGTCCGTTATACAGCCTGCGGACTTTCCGCGCCGTTGTCTTGAAAATGGTATGTTCTCCCATAGTGACCTGGCCGTCACCGGCAATTGCGATTTCACCGGCGCGTTTAACCGCGCAGATTGTGGTTCCTTTGAAAGGGCTGCTCATCCTATGCCTCCTGTCTTCCCGGTCAGGGAATTAATGGTTTGCAATGATCTCTCTGAAATGGCTTCATACCGCTGCTTCTTGTCACGGATCTTTTTCATGCCCGGTATTGCGGGAAGCGGATCGATGATCCCGAATGTACAGTTCATTGGCTGAAATCGTGGGTTCGGTGCGGCTATGTATTTTCCCATAGCGCCGATTGCCGTATGCGCAGGCAGCGTGACAGGTGTTCTGCCATGCAGCTGTTCCGCCAGGCTCCATCCCGCATACAAACCGCTTCCGGCGCTTTCCACATAGCCTTCCACGCCGGTCATCTGTCCGGCAAAATAACACAACGGCCGCTGTATCATTTCATATCGTTCATTCAGGAATCCCGGGCTGTTCAGAAATGTATTCCGATGCATAACGCCGTATCTGGCAAAAGCTGCATGTTCCAGCCCGGGAATCAGCCCGAAAACTCTTCTCTGTTCGGGGAATTTCAGCCGTGTCTGGAAACCGACGATGTTGTACATTGTTTCGTGGGTGTCATCCTGCCTTAGCTGGACGACCGCAAAGGGCTCTTTTCCGGTCCTCGGATTACGGAGGCCGACAGGTTTCATCGGTCCGAACGCGGGAACCATTCTTCCCCTTCGTGCCATGCTCTCAATCGGCATGCACCCTTCAAACACGCCGGATTCCTCAAATCCGTGAATTACAGCGGTCTCTGCGTTCAGCAACGCATCAATAAAGAAATTGTATTCCGCTTCTGTCATAGGGCAGTTCAGATAATCATTCCCGCGTCCGTAACGGCTGAGACGGAACATTTTTGTTTCATCCAGCGAATCCCGCATGACAATCGGAGCTGCTGCGTCATAAAAATTCAATGTCCGCAGCCCCGGCAGACGCTGTATGGATTCAGCCAATGCCGGACTTGTCAGGGGACCGGTGGCGACAATGACCGGACCGTCCGGGATGGAAGTGATTTCCTCCTCGTGAAGGATGATATTCGGATGGCTGCGCAGTGCCTGCGTAATCCCTTCGGAAAAGGATGACCGGTCTACGGCCAGCGCGTCTCCCGCGGGAACTCTTGTCCGGTCGGCCCAGTACATGATCAGCGAACCCAGGCGTCTCATTTCTTCCTTCAGCAGGCCGACAGCGCTGGAAAGCCTCTCCCCCCGGAAACTGTTGGAACAGACAAGCTCGGCAAACTGATCCGAATGATGCGCGGGAGTTTTCTTTTCCGGCTTCATGTCATACAGATGAACCACGACATTTCGTTCAGCCAGCTGCCAGGCAGCTTCCGACCCTGCCAGTCCGGCACCGACGACAGCAGCGACAGGATTAGTCATCGAGTACTTCCTCAGATTGATTCACAACTGTTTTGTAGCGGCATTTTTCATTTGAGCACAGGTGCATGAGCTGGCCTTTGCCGTTGTTCTTTTCGATCATATAGCTTCCGCATTGCGGGCAATGCGCTGAAACAGGCTTGTCCCAGCTGACAAAATCACATTTCGGGTATCCTTCACATCCGTAGAACTTGCGGCTTTTCTTGCTGACTTTCTCCAGAAGCCGCTTTCCGCATTTCGGGCACGGTGCGTCAATATAGGTCAGCAGCGGCATGGTGTTCCGGCAGTTCGGGAAGTTCGGGCAAGCCAGGAACTTTCCGAATCTTCCCATCTTGTAAACCATCCGTGCGCCGCACTGATCGCAGACGACATCGCTGATTTCATCCTTGATGTCGATTTTTTCTATTTCTTTTTCGGCAATGCCCAGCGTGTGTTCAAACTCCGGATAAAAATCCCGCAGAATCTGCTTCCAGTCTTCCCTTCCCTCTTCCACGGCATCCAGCCTTGATTCCATCAGAGCCGTAAATTCCGTATCCACGATTTCACGGAAATATTTGTTCATCATGTCGGTGATCATGATGCCGAGTTCAGTCGGATACAGCCGCTTCTTTTCCCGGGAGACATATCCGCGGGAAATGATGGTGGAAATGGTAGGCGCGTAGGTGGAAGGCCTTCCGATTCCGTTTTCCTCCAGCGTGCGCACAAGGCTTGCTTCGGTATATCTGCTCGGCGGCTGCGTGAAGTGCTGCTCACAGTCGACTTTTTGTACGGTGATCGCCTGTCCTTCCTTCAGAATCGGAAGATTCGTTTCCATGGAATCCACGCTTTCGTCGGTGCCTTCTTCATACAGCGCGGTAAAACCCGAAAAAGTCTTGTGTTCTCCGTAAAAGCGCAGGCTGGTGCTCTTCCCGGTAATCTCTGCCGTCATGGTCTGGTAAACAGCCGGTGCCATCTGGCTGGCGACAAAGCGGTTATAAATAAGCCTGTAAAGCATGAATTGTTCCCGTGTAAGCGACGCTTTTATCTGTTCAGGCGTACGTCGCACATCCGTGGGACGGATGGCTTCGTGCGCATCCTGTGCGTTTTTTCGTCCTTTATATTCATTCTTTTCATTAGGCAGGTATTCGGGACCGTATTTTTCCGGTATGAATGCGCGTACAGCTTCCATCGCCTCGTCGCTGATGCGTACGGAATCGGTACGAATATACGTAACAAGGCCCTGCGTGCCTTCCCCCTGGATCTCGATTCCTTCGTACAGCTGCTGAACCACCTGCATCGTTCGTGAAGTTGTAAAACTCAGCTTCCGGCCTGCCTCCTGCTGCAGGCTGGACGTGGTAAAGGGCGGTGAAGGCATTTTGTTCTTCTCTTTGTTTCTGATTTCCGACACAATAAATGCGTCTTTCTCAATCAGCTTTCGTACGTTTTCCGCATCCTCACCGTTTGTAATCTGTGCTTTCTTTCCGTCTACCGCGGAAAGCCGTGCTTTGAAAACCTGTGTCTTCTTTCCGCCGGAAGCCGCACACTGAGCGGAAATATCCCAGTATTCTTCCGGAATAAAGCTGTTGATTTCATTTTCGCGGTCAACGACCATCCTCGTCGCGACACTCTGAACTCTTCCGGCAGAAAGCCCTTTTTTCACCTTTGCCCAAAGCAGCGGACTGATTTTGTATCCGACCAGCCGGTCGAGCGCGCGCCGGGCCTGCTGGGCGTCAATACGCCCCATATCGAGCTTGCGGGGGTTTTTAATCGCGTTCTGCACCGCTTTCTTGGTGACTTCATTGAACTCTATTCTGCAGGCTTTGTTTTCATCGACACCCAGGACATGATACAGATGCCAGCTGATTGCTTCCCCTTCACGGTCAGGGTCTGTTGCGAAATAAATCTGAGAAGAATTGCGGGCTTCTTTCCGGATCCGGCTGAGGATTTCCCCCCGGCCGCGGATGGTGATGTATTTCATGGCAAAATCCTGATCCGGATTCACGCCGAGCTGGCTCTTGGGCAGATCGCAGACATGTCCCTGCGAAGCTTCGACCTTATAGCCTTTCCCAAGGTAACGTCCGATGGTTTTTGCTTTGGCGGGAGACTCCACGATGATCAGTTTCTGCTTTGCGGTGGTCGACATTCTGTATCACTGCTCCTGTACTCAAAGGATTAATGCGTGAGCTGGTATTTCTTGCCCGGAAGCGGATCGATCATTTTCTTGATTTGCATAATTGTCAGGATCCCGGACAATTCCGCCGAAGAAAGCCCGGTGACGGCAAGAATCTGCTCAAAACTGAGGGTCCCGTTTTCCAGCGCTTTGTACACGGCAGTCTCTGCCCCGTTTTCCGGTATGCTCTTCACGGAACAATCGCTATTTTGCCCTACATGCGGAAGATTGTCAAGCCAGTTCATGTCAGAAAGTATGTCCTGCGCGGTGGTAAAGAATCTTGCGCCGTCCCGCAGAAGAGAACGGTTTCCGTCGGAACAGGCAGCAGTCGGATCCCCGGGATATGCAAAAACCTCCTTGCCCTGCCGCAAAGCGTGATCCACCGTGGTCAAGCTTCCGGACCGTATTCTGGCCTCCATCAGGACAACCGCGCATCCGAGGCCGCTGATAATGCGATTTCTGTAAGGAAAATGATATCCGATGGGTCGTACTTCCGGAGCGTATTCGCTGAGGAGCAGCCCTCCGTGCTGAAGGATGCTGTTTTTCAGTTCGAGATTCTTTTCCGGATACGTCTGGTCCAGTCCGCATCCGAGGACTGCAACCGTAGGGCTTCCCCCCTCTATGCATCCCCTGTGGCTTTCCGTATCCACACCGTATGCAAGGCCGCTGATGATTACGACAGACTTCCTGCTTAATTCTTTTGCAATCCTTTCGGTTGCTTTCAGCCCGGCATAGCTTGCGCTCCTGCTTCCGACCATGGCAAGGCGCCTGGGCTGCTGCAGGCAGGCAAGATTTCCGGTCCAGAACAGGATGCCCGGAGGGTCGAGAATGTCCCGCAGCGAATCCGGATAATCGTCGTCCAGGATACACAGGGTATGTATATGATGTTCATTCAGCAGTTTTGCCATACGATCCAGCCGGCTCTGCGACCCCGCTGCAAGCAGAAGCTGAATCTGCGCGGCTGAAAGGAAATCGGCCAGTGAATCTTTCTGAAACATGATTCTGTCATAAATTCCCCTGGCGCCGTCATACAACTGCAGCAGAGCCCGAAGCACTTCGGAGGGAAGTTCAGCACAGGCAAGCCATGCTTCACAGATTTGCTTCTCAGGAATCCTGTTCATTCGAATCATCTCCAGTATTTCTGATCAAGTTCCCGATACTGAACCGCTTCCGCAATATGCGCGGAGGTAATCGGTTCGGATCTGTCCAGATCAGCAATCGTGCGGGCAACTTTCAGGATCCGGTTGTATGCGCGCATGCTCATTTTCATGGCTTCCACCGCGGCATTCAGCAACGCGGATGCTTCCTTTGTCATACCGCAGGTTTTCCGGATAGACTCGTTGTCGAGCTGTGCGTTGCAGAAGCATGAGGTGCCCCTGTATCTTTCCTGCTGAATCTCTCTTGCCCGGGCGACCCGTTCAGCGACACAGGCGGAAGACTCTGCGGGTTCGGAATCATTAATTTCCTGTACGGGCACCGCATCCACCTCAATTTGCAGGTCTATCCGGTCCAGCAGCGGTCCCGATACCTTATCCAGGTATCGCCTGATTTCCTGCGGTGTACACCGGCATGGGTGGTTTGAACTCCCGTAATATCCGCACGGGCAGGGATTCATGGCGGCAATCAGCATAAAGGACGACTGGTATTGCGCCTGATGGCGGATTCTTGATACGGATACGATACCGTCCTCAAGGGGCTGACGAAGCGCTTCCAGTGCGCTGCGGCTGAATTCCGGCAGTTCATCCAGAAACAGGACACCGTTGTGCGCAAGGGATACCTCTCCCGGCCTGGCATTTTGCCCGCCTCCGATCAGTGCGGCAACAGATGCGCTGTGATGCGGCGCGGAAAAAGGTCTGCTGACCATCAGCCCGCTTCCTGCCGGAAGTTTTCCGCAAATGGAATGGATCCGCGTGGTCTCGAGAGCTTCTTCAAAGGACATCGGGGGAAGAATACCCGGAAGGCATCGCGCCAGCATGGTCTTTCCGCTGCCAGGAACACCGATCATCAGCATGTTGTGCCCGCCGGCTGCAGCGACTTCCAGCGCGCGCCGCGCGCCTTTCTGTCCATGGATCTGGGACATATCGACCGTGGAAGGATGCTCCCGGCGCAGCTCCTGATACGTGGTCTGTTCCTGCGGCTCAATCATCTCCTTTCCTTCTGCGTGAAGGATGACCTGTTCCAGCGTGGATACAGGGAAAACACGGATGCCTTCAATACAGGAAACCTCCTGCGCGTTACTCGACGGCAGGATCACGTTCTGAATGCCGTTCTCCTTTGCGCTGATGACCATAGGGAGTGCACCGCTGACATGCCTGATCCGGCCGTCAAGGCTCAGCTCTCCGAAGAGGACAGTATTTTCCTGCTGAAAGTTTTCCGAGGGAATCAGTTCCTTCATGGCGATCAGGATGCCGACAGCAATTGGCAGGTCAAAAGCCGGACCTTCCTTTTTCAGATCGGCGGGCGCAAGATTGACGGTGATTCTTCTGGGCTGCATGCTCCTTCCGCTGTTGATGATTGCGGCATGTACACGGTCACGGCTTTCGCGCACGGAAGCGTCCGGAAGGCCGATGATCTCGATTCCCGGAATTCCGTTGATGCCGAAGACTTCCACGTGAACAGGGAATCCGTTCACGCCGCTGACACCCATGCTTAAAATACGCGCCATCATTTCATTCATCGGTGTGGATTCCTTTCATTGCTCAGTACCAGATGCGAAGAATGCTTTTCCCGATATCGAGCCATTCCTTCGGTGCTGCCATGCCTGTAACATACGGAAGGAATATGATAAACATCATCAGTGCGGCAATGCAGAGCACGCCTCCCCCGATCTTTTCCCTTTTTCTGTCATTGTCATCGTTTTGCAGACAGATCATTATGGAAAGAATCAGGAACGGAACGCTGGCAAAGTAATGATATATATAAGTTCCCCGGGGAACCAGCACCCATGGAAGATACTGAGCCAAAAGGCTGATCCACAGGAATCTTGTACGGATTTCCTGCTTCGGAGCATACAGATGCCATCTGGATGCCGTCCCTTCAATCCTGTAATGCCGCCGGCGGATCCAGAAGAAAATGCCGGCAGGCAAAGCCGCCAGTGCTCCCCACCAGACGACCGGGTTGCCGAAGCAGAAAATACTGTGGTGGTATTCGGCTGAAGAAGCAATATACTGTTCCGTGGCATAGTACATTGGCTTTCCGATAATCGGCCATTGCCACCAGGGAGAATAGAACGGATGGTTCATACCCAGTCCGGGGGTACTGTGATAATTCAGCATTCCGATCTGTGCCCGCCATACAGCGTCGACGTAATCGCCGAAGGTCCGGATACGGTTATTGTAGGCCATATAGGGAATATAGCTGAGCAGGTAGATTATCAGCGGAACCAGGATAAAGAAGAGAACACACCACAGGGAAAGAATGATGATCTTCTTCCACGCGGCACGTCTTTCCTCCCCTGAAAGATTTTCCCTTGGGAAAACAAACCGCATGCAATGCCAGAAATACAGCACAGCCAATCCGATTCCCGCGTATATTCCGATCCATTTGCTGGCGATGGAAAGCCCCATAAAGAGCCCGCTGAGTGCCAGGGAAGGAAGTATCTTCCGGAATGGACAGCTGCGCAGATCGGTCTGTATAAAGCGAAGCATGAAGAAGAAAGCATAGATGATGAATAAAACCGGGAAACTGTCAATCGTCGCGATCTGTGTCTGTGTCAGATGCATGCAGTCAAGCGCCATCAGCAGGCAGGAGATTGCGGCAAGCCATGTGCGTTTCGTCAGCTGCTTGCCCAAAAGATATAACCCGGGCAGCATGAAAATTCCGGCCAGCGCCCCGGCGAATCTCCATCCGAAAGGTGTCATTCCGAATATTGAAATACACCAGCTCATAAAAACCTTTCCGAGCGGCGGATGGCTGGTCTCGTAAGGCACTGTTCCCTTCAGAAATTCATATCCGGTCCTTGCGTGGTATATCTCATCAAAATAAGTACTGTTCCACCAGGAGGGCTCCGCTTCGCCGTCCTGTGTTCCGAAAAAGACAGTCGGCAGGTTTTCCAGGGTGTCCGGCTCATCCAGAAGCGCAAGGGGGTCTGAATAAAGAGGAGAATCCTTGTTTTCTCCGGTCCGGCTGTGGATCACTGCGGGAATGCTGTTCCCGTCGGGGTCCCGGAACAGAATTTCACAGATTGCCAGCCCGACCTGCCCGGAAGTGATCCGGATATACCTTCCCGAAAAATGAATGACGGTTTCCGGATTGTTATAATAGGTACGTGTACCGTCCCCGTTGTCTGCGGAATACGTAACATATTTCCATTTCCAGCATTGTCCCTGATCCATCTGTGCCGGGGTTTCTTCGTCCCATAGGATTCCGTCTTCACTCTGCGATACGGTGAAATCTTCCCGGCTGACCTGTGCAAAATACAGGATACGGATGTCATCCCTGTATTCCTGCAGATCGAAAACGATCTCTTCCTCTTCGGAAGAGGAAGTCCATGCGGTTTGCGGAGCTTTTGTGCTTCCGAGCGTGGTCAGGCACAGGGCGGAATAAAGCAGGGTAATCACTGTGAGAAGGACGGTATCCCGCCGGTTCCAGTGCAGTTTCCGGTCATGGCTCGGAGCTGTTTCAAGGACAGATTTGTCAATGCTCCGGACAGGCAGAACGGTGGGAATCCTTACAGGTGATTGCAGCAGGCTGCCGTGAAGCAGCCGGTATCCGAGAAACACCGCGTAACCGGCACCGAGGATATTCAGGATGCTGAGAAGATCCGCCAGCCATACGGTATCTGTGTTCAGATGCCCTCCGCTTGCACCCAGCCGGATGCTGTTATCCAGCACAATTCCTTCATTGATAAACATCGTGCTGGTAAACAGGATCAGCAGATACAGGATTCTCCTGTCCCTGTGCAGCATCCACGCAAACAGCAGCAGGAACAGTGCAGGGAACAGATAGCGTTCATGCATCTTGATACCGAAAACATAGAGCAGGATGAAAAGCAATGCGCCGAGATACGGTAATATCCGTATATCTCCTTTTCTGACAGCAATCGATATCACGATCATAAAAGAATATACCATCGCCCCGATGCCGATCAGTGACCAGTCCGCACCGGCAAACGCGCATCCGAGAAAGTACAATCCCGTCAGCAAGGACACGGCAGTTTCAATCCGGTAAAACCTTCTGTTCCGGTTCAGTTTCGTCCAGGCGATCCCGTGTGCCAGCACGGCAGCGGCAAGAAGCAGCGGCGCAGCAATATGAGGCTGCTGGGTGATTCCCTTCCAGTTTCCTCCCAGAATGTAGTAAAAATTCGCAGTGTTGACCGTAGCATAGGGATAGGAACTCAGCGTATCTGTGTATTTTCTGATCAGCCATCCGAACTCCTGGTTGACTCCGAACGGAATTACGCATACGGCAATCAGCAGGATGCCGATTCCGCAGCCGGCCAGAATGGGTTTGATGGTTTTACGGTCTTTGACTGCAGCCTGGATAATGAAAGTCAGCCCGAGAAAACCCAGCATGAAAGCCTGCGGCTTTATCAGGAATGCAATAACATACAGGGGAATCGCGCGGATCCATTTTCCTTCAACCGCTGAAACGGCGACTGCAAGAAGCAGCATGCACAGTACGCTGTCCATCTGCCCCCACGCGGCGCTGTTCAGGATCATTGCCGGATTGAACGCGGTCAGGGCCAGCACAATTCCGGGCAGTTTCCGGTTTGTACGATTGTCTGCCCGGAAGTAGGTCACCAGCATCAGGCATCCGGCCACGTCGCATACGCATGGAATGAACCTGAAGACCAGGCGCGTCCATGCATCTCCGCCGCCTGTAATGTCGGAGAACCAGGAATTGAACCCAAGCACATAAGTATACAGCGGAGGGTAATCACAGAAACTCGTCTCCAGATAGAACCGGGCTGGACCGTTTTTCCACATCGTATATCCCCAGCTCAGGAAACAGTTGACATCCACGCTGTATCCGGCAATCATGGCACTGAGAATCATTCTCAGGGCCAGTGCGGTCAAAAGAATCGGAACGATCGGGAAAGCCTTCTTATCTTCCCTGCTCCGGATTGTATTTTCCTCTTTGGGATTCTGACAGATTACCGCGAAAAAGATCAGGCCGTACAGGACGGCAGCAAACGTAATCCACGGCCATGCCGGGCCGGCTGTTGTATCAATCCCGTCTTCGTCGTCGTAATCATCCCCGTCGTACAGGTCGTCATAATCCAGAACAAACCAACGGTCCGCAATTACGCCTTCCGGAACAGCTTCCACTTCTTTCAGGCACAGATCGTCAAACCGGGCAGTCCCTTTGCTCATTCCGCTGTATCCGCCCACTCTGGCAAATACGGTGAGCGTATTCTGATCCGGTCCTGTTTCGCCGTAGTACTCAATATATTCCCATTGTCCGTCTGTGTCGTAAACCTTCTCACTGAATGCATACACGCCTTCAACGCTGAGATTGGCCCCATGTCCTTCCTGTACGTTTTCGGCAAGCACATATCCGCTCAGGCAATACAAGGAATCCGGATTGACATGAACAACCTGGGCGAAGCGTGCGTCGTTCTGTGCAGTGTTATGGATCACCGCCGCCCGGGAAGTCATTCCTTCCGTTTCATCGGAGATCTGGAATATGGAATAACCCGGATCCATAAGATAGGCATCGGTAAACCAACCTTCCGGCATCCGGTCTTCATCCAGAATTTCAAAGCTTCCGTTATACAGGAGATTTTCGCTGCCATCTTCCGCATATGCGCTGATAAAGCAGATCAGCAGCATCCACAGAAAGGCCGGAAAAAGCAATCGCATGAAACCCTTCTTTTCAGGCATTGTGGTCATCCTCTCAGCAATAAAACTGCCCGCCCGGCTGGAAAGCATCCGGAATATGCAGAATCTCATTTCTGTTGATCTCGATCAGATCAAACCGTACAGGCCGCCGTATCCATTTTTTCTGCATGAGGTAGATCATCGCGGCCCGCGCGATTCGCGTCTGTTTGGTTCGGTTCACCGCGCTCAGTCCTTCTCCCGGTGCGCTGTTTCTTCTCGTTTTGACTTCAACAAAAACGACCGTATCCTGATCCAGCATGATCAGGTCGATTTCTCCGCACTTATTTCTGTATCTGCGTTCAAGGCAGATCATGTCCAGCTCTCCGCAGAGATATTCCTCGGCGGTTTTTTCTCCCGTCAGGCCGGTTTCATATGTCTGTTTCATATGAAATTTTTAATGAAGGTCCGCCTGTGTTCCGGGCAGGGACCGTATTTTCGGATGGCCTCTATATGCTCCCGTGTTCCGTATCCTTTATTGCGCGCAAAACCGTATTCGGGATAGATCCTGTCCAGCGCAGCCATCTGCCTGTCCCGTGTGACCTTGGCTACAATGCTGGCGGCCGCAATGCTGTAGGCTGTCGCGTCTCCCTTGATAATGGCCACTTCTTTCCCTTTTAGCCCGAGCCCGCTGACAGCATCGATCAGAAAAAAATCAGCCGGGATGTTTTCCGCCGCGATCCGCATCGCTTTTTTTGTGGCCTGCAGAATGTTGATCTCGTCGATCTCCGCCGGGCTCACCTGGCCGATGCCCACATACAGCGCCACATTCATGATTTCCTCGTAAACCTTTTCCCTTCTGCTCTCACTCAGCTTCTTGCTGTCGTCCACCCAGATCAGCAGAGGTTCGGCCGGCATAACCACACAGGCAGTCACAACGTTTCCCGCCAACGGTCCGCGCCCGACCTCATCCATTCCAGCGACAACCGCGCCATCTTCTCTGAAGGCATCTTCGAATTGCAGAAGTGCAGAGGCTCTTTGGTGTCTGTCAATCAAGTTGATTTTCCTCCGTTATATCGGCCGGTTCTTCCAATGTGATCCTTCCGAGCTTTCCGGCCCTGAATTCGTCCAGAATGATGCTGCAGGCCCTGTCGTAATCGTATCGGTTTCCTTTCAGCAGCCATCCCCTGCCTTTGCAGGCAGCGTCAAGCAGATCTGTTCCCCGCGGTTCAACGCTTTCAAGATGGAACCGGGTCCTGAGTGTTTCAGGGCAATGAGCAGAAAGGTCTTCCAGCAGTGAAATGGTCAGGGCGTACAGATCCACAACCTCATCGTTGACGGAGCCGATATAGCATAACCGCTTTGCTGCAATCTGGTCGTCCAGCCTTGGCCACAGCATGCCTGGCGTATCAAGGAACTCAAGATATGGATTGATCCGCACCCATCGCTGGCTCCGGGTCACACCGGGACGGTCTTCTGTCGAGGTGATACCGGATCCGTACAGTCGGTTAATCATCGTGCTTTTTCCGACATTCGGAACACCGATAACCATGGCCCGTATGGTTTTGCGCACTCCTTTGGCAAGCGCTTTTTCGATCAGTTCACGGGTGGCCTGCTGGATCAGGTTCAGGATTTCCTTATTCCGCAGCCGGGTCGCGTCAATCGGATAAGCGTCCAGTCCGTCCCTCCTGAATGCTGCAGTCCAGGCTTTTGTTGCGTTCGGATCTGCAAGATCGGCTTTATTCAAAAACAGGATCCGTTTTTTCCCGGCAACCATTTTGTTGAGTTCGGGGTTTCTGCTTGAAAACGGAAGCCGTGCATCGCAAAGTTCAATCACAAGGTCGGTTTTCCTGATCTGATCCGCAAGCTGTCTGCGGGCTTTGGCCATGTGCCCCGGATACCATTGAATGGGAGCATTCATTTCGTTCATCTGCTGTTTCTCCGCCTGTTATCCTCATACAATGGAATCTTTCAAAGAAGAAAAATCAATTCCCTGTATATCTTTTACCGCATCATATAACTTCCGCAGCATGATCCGTACTCCGCCCGGAACATCGCTCTCCGCGTTCAGAGGGAGCACGGGATCATGAACACTCAGCCGCAGGAGGAACCATCCGGAATCCGATTCCCCGCACAGATCGAAGGAAATCCTGATCCCTTCCCGGTTGTCCGGCGCAATATGCCACGTATCGTCCGCCTCTGCGAAATCCCTGACCCTTCGGATGATTTCCTCTCCCTTTGGCCTGAAATCCTCTTCCTGGATCGGTAATCGAATCTCCGTGCTTTCGATCGGATCCTTCAGATCGGCAATCAGGGAACCCAGCGACAGTCCCTGTTTCTTCATCTGCATGGCTTTAACAATCAGTACGGTGACAAGGTACATGCCGTCGTCAAGAAAATGGTTCTCCTTCAGCGCGGCATGGCCGCTGGTCTCAATCGCAAGAGGACATTCTTTTCCTTCACCGTTCAGACGGATTGCTTCGTCGATGACATTCCGGTATCCACGCTTATACCGGTAGTGCTCTCCGCTATGCCGGGCAATGAAGCTTTTCAGCCCGGAGGAAGTCACGGAATCAGTGACAATTGTCTGTCCGGGATGTTCTTCCAGCAGGATGGCGCTGATCAGCGCAATCAGACGGTTCCGGTTGATCTCTTTACCGTCTGCGTCCACAATTCCCGCACGGTCGCAGTCCGTGTCAAAGATCACGCCCAGATCGGCATGGGCGTTCAGGACGGCTTTCTGCAGAGACTGAATTGCCGTTTCGTTTTCCGGGTTCGGAATATGATTCGGGAAGGTGCCGTCAGGGTCCAGGAACTGGCTGCCCTCCGTGTCTGCGCCGAGATCCTTCAGCAATTCAGCGTAAAATCCGCCTGCGCCGTTTCCGGCGTCAACGGCAATATGGAGTCCTTTCAGAGGCATGTCATCTCCGCTGTGAAGGCCTGCCCGGATTCTGTCTGACAGCTGCTTCCGGTAGACGGGCAGGAATGCGATCTCCCGGTATGATCCGACAGCAGCAGACTTTTCGGCGTCCAGTGACTGAGCCGATTGAAGCAGTTTTTCAATTTCGCGGCCTTCCAGACCGCCTTTTTCCGTGAAGAATTTCAGTCCGTTCTTATTCCATGGATGGTGGCTTGCGGTAATCATGATCGATCCGTCCGGTTCAAATCCATGGGTAATTGTGCACATATACATGGCCGGTGTCGTGCACAGGCCGAAATCCATAACACCGGCTCCGCTTCTGCGGATTCCGTCTGCCGCTGCCGCCAGCAATCCGGGGCCTGTAACCCGGCTGTCTCTTCCGAGTGCAATGGTAATCCGGCGGATATCCTTGTTCTTTTGGGCCGCGAGAGACAGGGCGAATGCCATTCCCAGATTTCTGGCAACATGGTCTGTCAGCGTTGTTCCTTCGCCGATTGCGGTTCCACGTACGTCTGATCCGCTTTTCAATGCCATCCAGTTCATCTTATTCCCCTCCGGTTTGTAATATTTCGTCTGCATATCCCCGCAGCAGTCTGTACAGCGGAGCCATCGCCTGGAAATCTTTCCGTACCGTGCCGCAGATCTTTTCCGTATAGACCTGCCGGTAATCAGGCATCCATTTTCCGATGTAAAAATCTTTTGCCAGATACCATCTTTTCAGTCTTTCCGGGATTTCCGGAGGCAGCGCCATCTTTTTGTGTACCGATCCTCCCAGGAGCAGATGCCGCTTTTCAAGTTCCAGATCATTCAGAAAAGCAAGCATCCCTTCTGGATTTGCACGCATTCTTTTGCGGAAGATATCCAACGCTTCACGGTTTTCATTCCAGAATCCCATTCCCCAGCTCAGCCGGTCCGGACCAAGTTCAAAGTAATAAAACAGGCTTCTGTCTCTCGGTTCTGCAGCTTTCCTGAACAGGAACCACAGGTGATCCCGATAAGGGCTTTTATCCCTGGAAAACCGGGTATCCCGGTGAATGCGGGATAAACATTTATATGGCCTGACCTCCATTTCCGGATCGATTTTCAGCATGGCAGGCCCAAGATCTTCAATCATTTCATAGAAAGGTTTCTGAACCGTCTCAATATATCGGTCGTGCTGCTGATGAAAATAATCCGTATAGTTGTTGAATTTCAGATCCAGAAAGAATTGAATGGTCTCTTCGGAGAATCCGGAGAACATGTGTGCCTCCCTGCTCATTTATTCCTCATCCAGTTTAAGAGGTGTTACACCGCAAATGCGAATGCTCTTCTCATCAGGCTGGCTCATACCGATATAGAAGGTTTTCCCTGAAACCGCAATACGTTCGCCCTTTTCGTCCACAACCGTATCCGCCAGCGGATCCAGGTGCACGGAAAGAAGCCTCGCTTCCCCTGCCGGAACGGAGATACGTCCGAATCCGCAAAGCCGCGGGAACAACGGAGCATTCCTGTCTTTACACCGGACATAGACCTGTACCACGGCATCCCCGTCCCTGCTGCCGGTGTTGGAAACCATCACTTTGACCGTATTTCCCTCCTTGACGGGGTCCGAAAGCGCCCATGTCGTATAGCTGAGGCCGAACCCAAATGGATAAAGGACATCTCCGGAAAAATAGCGGTAGGTTCTGTCCTTCATGCTGTAGTCTTCAAAGGCAGGCAAATCAGCGATATCCCTGTAGAAAGTAACCGGCAGATGGCCGCTCGGGTTTTTCTCTCCGAAAAGCAGTTCGGCAAGGGCTGTTCCTCCGGCCTGACCCGGGTACCACGCGATAATCTTCGCGTTGCCGCCCTCTACGTTCATGGAGGAACCGGCAGCAATGACGGTAACCAGCTTTTTGGCGGAATTCATAAGCGTATTCATCAGCTTACGCTGAGATTCCGGAATCAGCAGATCTTTTTTATCTCCGCTGAAATATTCGTTACCCGTGTCGCCTTCCTCGCCCTCCAGTCCGGCATCCAGCCCGACGCAGGCAATGGTAACGTCTGCCGCTTCCGCGTACATGGCAGCTTCAGCCAACCGGTCGTCCGCCTGGGCCAGTCCGGATGTTCTGTCCCGGAAAAGATGGCATCCCAGGCTGTACAGCACCCTGATTCGATGTGCTTTGCAGTATGTGCGAATCCCTTCCAGGAAGGTAACATATCGGCTGCTGGTTCCGTTGTAGTTGCCTTCCAGTGCGGGTATGCTGTCCGCGTTGGGACCGATCACGGCCACCGTCCGGATATCGGAAGCATTCAGCGGCAGCGTTCCGTCGTTTTCAAGCAGAACCATGCTTTTTTCCGCTGCCTTCAGCGCCATTGCATCATGATCATCCGTATCGCAGTCGGTAACAGGGATACGGTTGAATTCGCAGTTTCCGTCAAACAGGCCCAGCAGGCAGCGCGTGGTAAACAGGCGCTCACATGCGGTTGTAATCTGTTCTTCCGTGACAAGGCCTTCCTGGTATGCTTCTATCATGTGCAGATAAGTATTTCCGCAGTTCAGGTCACACCCGTTCTTCAGTGCAAGCGCTGCGCTTTCCGGCGCGGTATCGGTCACTTTATGGTTTGTATGGAAATCTCGCACAGCCCAGCAGTCACTGACAACATGCCCCTGGAAGCCCCATTTTTCACGCAGTGTCTTCTTCAGCAGGGTTTCGCTGCCGCAGGCGGGTTCTCCATTGACGCGGTTGTACGCGCCCATGACCGATTCAACCCCGGCTTCTTTTACTGTGGCCTCAAAAGCGGGAAGATAAGTTTCGTTCAAATCCTTTGCATTGACGACCGCGTCAAATTCATGCCGCAGCGCTTCAGGGCCGGAGTGAACGGCAAAATGCTTGCTGCATGCGGCAACCTTGAGGTATTTTCCTTTGCCCTGAAGCCCCTGGACAAATCGAACCCCGAGGCGGCT
Organism: Clostridia bacterium; assembly: GCA_017541105.1. Taxonomy (GTDB): domain Bacteria; phylum Bacillota; class Clostridia; order Christensenellales; family Aristaeellaceae; genus Aristaeella. The sequence continues at coordinate 238,490 of JAFXZS010000016.1, read as the reverse complement.
GGTCAGGTACGGATCCTCCCCATAGGTCTCATGTCCGCGCCCCCAGCGGGGATCGCGGAAAATATTGATGTTTGGGCTCCATACGGTAAGCCCTTTATAGATATCCCGGTCTCCATGGCTGCTCTGTCCATTGTATTTTGCGCGTGCTTCGTCGGAGATGACAGAAGCGATTTCCTCCTGGAAATCTTCGTCAAACATGGCAGCCAGACCGATTGCCTGCGGAAACACGGTGGCGGTACCTGCCCGGGCTACGCCGTGCAGCACTTCGTTCCACCAGTTATATGCGGGAATACCCAGGCGCGGGATGGCAGGCGCGTCGTATTTCAGCTGCGAAGCTTTTTCTTCCAGTGTCATCTGGCCAACCAGTTTCTTTGCCATGTTTCTTGCTTCTGTCCTGTCTCTCATGATCATATCTCCCGATCGCATATTGTGGATTTGTTGCATCATGTCGTTCTTTATCTGTGCGCTGTTCCGCAGTACCGGCTCCGGCGGAGCTGTGCGGAACTGAAGGAATTCCCTTAACGTACTCTGCGGCAGATACTGTTGCATATCAAACCATTATAAATTATACATGATAAGAAAATAAATGGGAACCTTTTTAAAGAAAAAAACTGCCGCATCGTGTGATGCGGCAGCGTAACAAACATGTTACACGCGCTTGACTTCCTTGATCTTCGCGGCTTTGCCCTGGCGGGACCGCAGGTAGTACAGCTTCGCGCGGCGAACCTTGCCGTGACGGATCAGGTCCACATGATCGACTCTGGGAGAGTTGATCGGGAAAGTTCTCTCAACGCCAATACCGTAGGAAACCCGGCGAACCGTAAACGTTTCACGGATACCGCCGTTTCTCTTCGCGATGACGGTGCCTTCAAATGCCTGCAGGCGTTCCCGGTTGCCTTCAACAACCTTAACCCAGACCCGGACCGTATCGCCGACGTCAAAGCGGGGAAGATCGCTGCGGATCTGCTTTGCCTCGATGGAGCGAATAATCTCATTCATAATTCAGGTGCCTCCTTCCCTCTTAGACGTTCATGACCCGGAGCTCCGGCCGAACGGCAGGAACATCATCCCGGACAGCGGACCGTCCGCATAACGTCGGAATGTTACCATACTTTCCGGCAAATTGCAACATTTTTCTTCCTTACTTTGAGGAATTCAGTGAAAAAAACGAAACTTTTCTCTCAACAGTCGATAAATTTCCGAAATTCCGGAAGAATACCGATCCCATCCGGATAATGCGCGGCAAACTGGGGAATCGCGTGGGATGGGAAACTGTTTCCTTCGATGAAAGTCGGGCCGTCCGGCGTAATCGCCACATCCCATGCCACATACCGCATCTCGGGAAATTTCTCTGCGGCCTCCAGGCACATCTGTTTTGCTTCCTTCCAGAAGGGAATCTCGAATCCGATAATGCTGGTGTTTGTCATCGGGTGTTTGATGAAGGTGTTCCCTTGTTTGTCTGCGCCGACGGTCAGCAGCTTCCCGGTGTCCAGGTCAATGCGCGACGCCATTCCGCCGCAATCCACATTGTCCATGACCTTTCCGTTTCCGATGCGGAGGAAAGCATATACGATTCCCTGCTTTTTGTCTCCGAGCAGCGTCGCGATGCGGCATGTGTTGACAGATGTGGGGCACAGGGAAGCCATCCGGGGATGCTGCTGCACAACTTCCTCAAGAATGCCGATTCCGTCGTCCAGCAGGATCTTCAGAAAACTCTTCCCGCCGCCCTTCCAGCTGTCGGGAAGATATTTCCTGATCCCCTGTCCGCTGGATCCTTCCAATGGTTTTCCGATCATTTCCTCCTGGTCTCTGCACAGTGCGTACAATGCATCCGGATCTGTATCCGGTTCGATCCGTATCCATTTTCTCGGAATCCATTTCTTAAACTGTTCGTTGAACTGTGCCTTATCATCAAAATAATGCCAGAATTCCTTGTTGTTCATCCGGCGGACAATCTCATTGGAGATGCCGCGTGTAATCACGGTCTTGCGTTGTTCGTCGTTCAGCTTGTACATCTGGGCAATTTTGTAATCGATGTATCCCGCGTTGTACCGGACAGCGCATTTCACCATGTCGGTGATCAGCCAGATTCTGCTTTTTCCGCTTCTTTTTTTCAGCAGCCCTGTGGTTTTCCACATGGCTTTCCAGTCCATCCGAAACAGGCGGTGCCTGAAATACTGCATACGAGTCATCTCAGCTTCGTCCTTTCCCTTATACATTAAAGCGGAACAGAGTCACATCCCCGTCCTTCATGATATAGTCCTTTCCTTCGCTTCGGACCAGGCCTTTTTCCTTGCAGGCTGCCATGCTGCCGTTTTCCACCAGCACATCGTACGGAACGACTTCCGCCCGGATAAAGCCTTTCTCAAAATCCGTATGAATCTTTCCCGCAGCCTGGGGTGCCTTTGTGCCGCGCTGGATGGTCCATGCGCGGCATTCGTCTTCTCCGACCGTCAGGAAGGAAATCAGCCCCAGCAGTCTGTAACACGCGGAAATCAGGCGGTCCAGCCCGCTTTGTCCGATCCCCATTTCCTCAAGGAATTCCGCCTTCTCTTCCGGACTCATCTGAGCAATCTCTTCTTCAATGGCGGCGGAAATGGTAATCATTTCCGCATTTTCCTTCCTCGCCGTTTCCCGGACGCTCGCAACAAAAGGAATTTCATTTTCCGGTTTTCCCAGATCGTCTTCGGAAATGTTTGCTGCATAAATCACCGGTTTTGTTGTCAGCAGAAACCATCCGTTCAGGATTTCCTTTTCTTCATCATCTGCGTCGAAATTTCTGGCCGGTTTGCCGCTTTCCAGGAATGCATACAGTTTTTCAGCCAGTTCCGCTTCCTTTCCGCTTTTCTTGTCTCCGCCGCGGAAACTCTTTTCCGCTTTTTCCTTCCTGCGCTGGACAGTTTCCAAATCTGAAAAAATCAGTTCCAGGTTAATCGTTTCGATATCCCGGATCGGATCCACGGAGCCGTCTACATGAATTATATTCTCATTTTCAAAGCATCGCACGACGTGAACGATGGCATCGACTTCACGGATGTGGCTGAGAAACTTGTTTCCGAGTCCCTCCCCCCTGCTTGCGCCTTTCACAAGGCCTGCAATATCCACGAATTCAATTGTTGTCTGTGTGACTTTTTTCGGATGATACATTTCTGCCAGTACGTTCAGGCGGCTGTCCGGAACAAGAACCACACCGGAGTTTGGCTCGATGGTGCAGAATGGATAGTTTTCCGCCTGCGCGCGCGCGTTCGTAATTGCGTTAAACAGGGTGCTTTTCCCGACATTCGGTAAACCGACAACCCCTAATTTCATGTTTTTTCCTGTCTCCTTCCGTCCCGCTGAATCATGCGGATCATATCCTCAGACCATTTTATCATTATATTAAAGCTCCTATTCTCCGTCAAGCTTTCCAAAACATCGCGATTGTGATAAAATGCCTTTGTTTCCTGATCATTATGGGGAGGATTTCTGTTCCATGAATGTTCTGCAAGGTTTGATCCTCGGCCTGATCCAGGGGCTTGGAGAGTTTTTGCCCATTTCATCAAGCGGGCATCTGCTTCTTGCCCGCTTTTTTCTTGGCATTCAGAATAGTTCCGCTGATATGCAGGCCTCTCTGAAGGTCTTTGATATTCTTCTGCATGTCGGCACTTTGGTTCCCGTCATCATTGTTTTCTGGAAAGACTGGATGAATATGCTTTTCCATCCGGTGAAAAACAGGACGCTTCTGTATCTGATTATCGCGTCCCTGCCCACGCTCGTTGTTTATCTTGCCGCGAAAAAGCTCTTTCCGTCTGTCAATGGTTTTTCCGTCTTTGACAGCGGATGGTTCCTCGGAGCCGCTTTCCTGATAACGGCCTTATTCCTCCTGGTCTGTGACATTCTTTCTTCCCGGCCACGGAAAAAGAGTAAAAATATGAATGTGATCGCCGCGATTGTAATGGGTTTTTTTCAGGGTGTCGGCCTCATTCCCGGCGTCTCCAGAAGCGGATCCACGATCCTTGGCGGGGTCTTTGCCGAACTGGACAAGAAAAAGGCTGCCAGGTTTTCCTTCATGATGAGCGCACCGGCAATCCTGGGCTCTCTTCTGATGGAAGGAAAAGATGCCCTGGAAGCCGGGTATTTCTCCTCTGTGGCCATCTTTCCGACTGTCGTCGGCATTATTGCCGCGGCTGTTTCCGGTTTCCTGGCTATCCGCTTTATGCTGAGAATCATATCAAATATCAGTCTGAGCTGGTTTGCGCTTTACCTCGCTTTGATCGGGATCGCTTATCTCCTTGCGCAATTGGCAGGATTCTTCCTTTTCCCTGCCTTCGTCCCGCCTGCGGCAGCCGTTGTTGTCTGAACAGCGCCTCTTTTGCAATGCCGGTATATGCAGTAAATTGCTTTGCGCACAGGATACCTTTTTTTGTGTTTATCAAGGAGGGAAAGGAAGCATGAAAAGAAAAACCGCATTATTCCTTTCTGTCCTTTTTCTCTTTCTCTCGATTTTGCAGGGATCTTTTTCAGAAGCGTTGTCAACGGATATGATCCCCCAGCCCACTCTTTCTCCCGATGCTGAAAAATACGATCCGGACCATCCGGAAGATCTTTCTGCGGATCAGCTTTATGCGGCCTCTGCCATCCTGATTTCCGCTGAAACCGGCGAGGTCATCTTTGAAAAGGATCCGGATACCATTCGCTTTCCGGCTTCCACCACGAAGATGCTTACCGTACTGCTCGGCATCATGATGGTGGATGATGTTTACCAGACCGTAACGGTTTCCGAATCTGCGGTTGCGCTGCCGTCCGATTCCTCCACGATGCATCTTCAGGCCGGGGAGGAGATTCGCTTTATCGATGTGCTTTACGGTACAATGCTTCTTTCCGGAAATGACGGCGCGAATGTCATTGCGGAAACTGTCTCCGGTTCCATATATCGTTTTGTGGATCTTATGAATGAAACGGCCGCCGCCTTCGGCTGCGAAAACACACATTTTGCCAATCCGCATGGGTATCATGACGAACAGCATTATTCGACAGCCCGGGATCTGGCCATCATTGCACGCCATGCGATGCAGGAGGATCTGTTTCGCGAAATTGCCTCCTCAGTATCATGGACCATACCGCGGACAAACAAACAGCGCGCAAGGACGATGACCACGAAATCACGCTATATGATAGAAGGCACGGAAGATAATCCGAACAAATATTATTATCCCTATGCGGTCGGGATCAAAACCGGTTCCCATTCAATGTCCGGATACTGTTTTGCCGGCGCGGCGGAGAAGGATCATGTTCTCCTGATTTCCGTTGTGCTTTTCACGGGGGACCGTGCCCGCTGGGCAGACACGATCAAACTCATGGATTACGGCTTCAGCCAGTATATGAGCGTCACGCCTATGGATCTTTATAATATGAACCCGATTACGATTGAAACAAGCAATTATTCCACTTCGGATATGAACCGGGGGAAAATTCAGCTTGTCTGCCAGCCGCAGGATTCTTCTGTTTCCCCCCGGATCGTGGCGACCAAAGCGGAAATCAAAAGAATGGCGGAAAACCTGACCAGTACGGTACTCATACAGTATACCCGCGATTTTGCCGCGCCGGTACAGGCGGGGGAAACCGTCGGCACCATGACCTACTTCCCTTCCTACGGGGATCCTGTGGTTTATTCGCTGAATGCTTCCCGTACGGTTTCGAAGCGGGAAAACGCTCCTAAAACCCTTGAGGAAATCATCGCCGAAACAAAGGCGGATCCCAACCCGTTTCCTCCGCTTTCCTTCAATCTTGTGATGGTGTTTCTGACCCCGATCCTTTTGCTTGCTGCCTTCGTTTCTGTCTTTTTTCTCATTCGCAGAAGGCAGAAAAGCCGCAGAATGAAAACCCCCAGGCCCGGCAGAAGATATGTAAAATGATGGTTTACAGCCTGCTCCCCTTGTGATAAATTATTAATAGGAAATCATACAGATATTGGGAGGGGTTGACATGGGCAAAGAGTGCATTCTGAACGGTTCATGCGTCATGGGTATAGAGTTTGGTTCCACACGGATCAAAGCAGTCCTGATCGATCCGGATCATCAGGTGATCGCATCCGGCAGCCATGAATGGGAGAATGACTATGATAACGGAATCTGGACGTACAGTGAACAGGCTATTCTGTCCGGGCTTCAGGCCTGTTATAACGATCTGAAAAAAAACGTCCGTGATCTGTTCGGGATCCCGCTGAAAAAGCTCGCTTCCGCCGGCATCAGCGCCATGATGCACGGATATCTGCCCTTTGATAAACACATGAAGCTTCTCGTTCCCTTCCGCACCTGGAGAAACACGATCACCGGCCCCGCATCTGAAAAACTGACCGGCCTCTTTTCCTTCAATATGCCTCAGCGCTGGAGTCTCAGCCATCTCTATCAGGCTGTTCTGAACGGGGAACCTCACGTTGCGGATATCCGATATCTGACGACGTTGGCCGGCTGGGTTCACTTCCTGCTGACCGGGAAGAAGGTCCTGGGTGTCGGAGACGCCAGCGGAATGATGCCCGTGGACAGCGCCACCTGTGATTTTAATGCCGTCATGGTGGAAAAGTTTGATGCCCTTGTGGCAGACAAAGGTTTCCCCTGGAAGCTGCGCCAGATTCTTCCCGAAGTGCTTTCCGCCGGTGAAAACGCCGGCACACTGACACCGGAAGGTGCGCTCCTGCTGGATCCGGAAGGGGATCTGGAGCCCGGTTGTATTCTCTGCCCGCCGGAAGGAGATGCCGGAACAGGTATGACCGCGACCAACAGCGTCCGTGAAAGAACCGGAAATGTCAGCGCCGGGACCTCCATTTTCAGCATGATTGTCCTGGAAAAACCGATGGCGAATGTCTATCCGGAAATTGATATCGTTACAACCCCTGTCGGCAAGCAGGTCGGCATGGTTCACTGCAACAGCTGCACGTCCGATATCAACGCGTGGGTGTCCCTCTTCCGCGAATTTGCGGATCTTATGGGGTATGAGACTTCCGCCGGAGATGTATATACCCGTCTGTTCCGGAAGGCTATGGAGGGTGAAAAAGACTGCGGCGGGATTGTCAGCTTCAACTATTTCGCGGGAGAGCCGGTTACAGGCCTTACAGAAGGGCGCCCAATGCTGATCCGTACGCCCGATGCACGGATGAACATCGCCAATTTCATGCGCGCGCAGATCTATGCCAGCATGGAGACGCTGAAAGCCGGTATGGAAATTATGAATCAGGAACATGTCGCGATTGATCATGTTTACGGACATGGCGGTTTGTTCAAGACGGAAGGCGTTGCCCAGAATCTGCTGGCAGCGGCCATTCATGCGCCCGTCACCGTAATGGAAACAGCCGGTGAGGGAGGTGCATGGGGAATTGCGCTTCTTGCGGAGTATGCTGTTCGTTCTTCTGAGGGAGAATCCCTGGAAGATTATCTTGACCGGAAGGTTTTTGCCGGTATGAAACAGATGACTGTGGAGCCCGATCCGGACGATGAAGCCGGCTTCGATCGCTATATGGAATCCTTCATGCGCTGCATTCCCGCCCAGAAAGCAGCCGTGGAAGGGCTGAAAGCATGAGCTCGTTCAAAGCTGCTGCCTTTGATCTGGATGACACGCTCCTGCGTGATGATCTTTCCGTTTCCGATTACACAGCCGGTGTGTTCCGCCGCCTGACGGATACCGGTTTTCTCCTGATCCCGGCCAGCGGGCGCGCTCAGTTGAGCATGCTTCCCTTTGTGGAGCAAATTCGGCCTGTTGCGCTTTATATTGCCTGCAACGGCGCGGAAATATGGGACGGAGCGACGGATCAGCTGATTTCCCGGGAGACTTTTTCCATGGAACTTGGCTGCGAGATCGCTGAATTCGGAAAGGAATTCAGCTGTTATGCCCAGACCTATGAGGGTGAAAAATTCTTTTTCAACGAATACGGCCTCTACGCGGATCGTTATGCGGCCGCTTCGATGCTGACCGGTGAGTACGTCGGTGATCTGACGAAATTTATCCGTGAACCCCGGACAAAGATCCTCATGATGGCGGAACCGGACAAGATTTCCATGATGCTGAGTGAAGCTTGCAGGCGTTTTGAAAACAGGGTTTCCGTAACAAGTTCGAAACCTCATTTTCTGGAGTTTAACCCGCTCCGTGCAACAAAGGGAATTGCCCTTTCCGCCGCGGCAGATCGTCTCGGTATTTCGACGGAGCAGATTGTTGCTTTCGGGGACAGCCTGAATGACCTTCCGATGCTTCAGGAAGCCGGACTGTCCGTTGCTGTTGCCAATGCCCGTCCTGTCGTGCGGAACCTTTGTGATGCTGTCTGTCCCTGCAATCAGGAGGACGGAGTCGCCCGGTTTCTTGCGAAACATATTTTATGCGAGGAGGCCCTGTTTTGATTCTTGCGTCCGATTTTCAGAATGAATTAAAGCTGGAGTGCCTGGTTTCCTCGCCCAACGGACAATGGGATTTGAAAATACCGGATATCAACCGGCCCGGTATGCAGTTCTGCGGTTTTTATGAGTATTTTGCCTTTGAACGTCCCCAGGTAATCGGAAAAACCGAACTGGCATATCTGGAAAAACAATCACGGGAAGACCGGCGCCGGATTCTGGAAAAATATTTCTCATATCATATTCCCTGCGTCATTATCTGCCGGAATATGGTTCCACCCCCGGAGCTGCTTGAGCTGGCGGAAAAGCATCAGATATTCGTCTACAGAAGCGTGTTTGTAACCAGTAAGTTCATTGTCTCAGCGATTCATTATCTCAATCGCTGCCTGGCTCCGCGGATTACCCGCCACGGAGTATTACTCGATGTTTACGGCATCGGCGTACTTCTGACAGGAAAAAGCGGTGTCGGTAAAAGTGAAGCGGCGCTTGAGCTGATCAAGCGCGGTCATCAGCTCGTAGCGGATGATGTTGTGGATATTTGTAAAATATCGGATGATCGCCTGATCGGCACATGTCCGAAGAATCTGCGGCATCTGATGGAAATCCGCGGCATCGGGGTAATCGATGTTTTGGCGATGTTCGGAATCGGAGCTGTTGCCGCCAGTAAATCTCTGGATCTCATCATGGAACTTGTAATCTGTGATGAGACGTCCCCTCGGGATCGGATTGCTCTGGAGGATGATACCGTGGATATCCTTGGGGTTTCTGTTCCCTCCCTGACCATTCCGATTATGCCGGGAAGAAACCTTGCGATTATTGTGGAAGTCGCTGCGCGCAATCTGAGCCTGAGGCGGACAGGTTTCAGCGCAGTTCAGGAATTACAGCTGGCATTCACCGCATCAACAAAGGAGGAGTAGATTTATGGTACGTGTAGGCATCGATGTCGGCGGAACGGGGATTCAGGTCGGCGTATTGGATCAGAAGAATCGGATTCTTGCGGAAGAATCCATTCCGACAAATACCTCGATTCCCTTTTCAGAGCAGATTCATCAGCTCGCTACTTGTATTTTTACCGCCGTGGCTTCCGCGGGTGTAAAGATGGACCGCGTGGAATCTGTCGGAGCCGGTATTCCAGGCATCGCGAATATGTCCACGGGTGTAATTATAAAATGCCCGAATATGGGTTGGTATCATGTCCCCTTTCGCGGCGAGCTTCAGAAGTATTTTCAGGTTCCGATTCTGATTGATAACGACGCAAATGTCGCCGCCCTTGCGGAGAGCGTTGCCGGTGTCAGTGCCGGTACCTCCTCCAGCGTTTTTATCACAATCGGCACCGGTATCGGCAGCGGTATCATTCTGAACGGTAAAATCTGGAGCGGTTTTCACGGAATCGGCAGCGAGCTGGGTCATGTGATTCTGGATCTGGACGGTGTTCCCTGTTCCTGTGGCAATCATGGCTGCCTGGAGCGGTACTGTTCCGCTACAGCCCTGATCCGTATGGGACGTGAAGCTGTTCAGAACTGTCCGGAATCCCTGATTCTGAAAAGTGTTTCAGGCAATCCGGACAGGATCAATGCGCGTACTGTCATCGATGCCGCGCGTGAGAAGGATCCTGTTGCTGTCGAGGTCTATGACCGCTATATTCAATACCTTTCTCAGGCGATTGCCAACGTCGTCAATCTGATTGATCCGGAAATCATTGTGCTGGGCGGCGGTGTCAGCAAAGCCGGGGATTTTCTTCTGGATGCGATCAGGAAGACATTTCCGAAATATGTGCTGTATGACGATCAGCCGATGCCGGATATCAGGCTTGCCGTTCTCGGCCCGGAAGCCGGTATCATCGGCGCCGCAATGCTTTCCTGATCAATACGGATTAGAAAGGTGCTTCTTATGTCGGCTTATTTTTTCTCTGTTCGCAGGGATGGGAACGCACAGCTGGACAGTTATGAAGGTACGGATACGAAACTTGTAATTCCATCCGATTATGAAGGCCATCCTGTCACTTCCATTGCTGATAATGCTTTTTCCTGGCAATCCTCAATCGTTTCCGTTACCATTCCGGACACTGTCACCGTCCTTGGGGAGGCTGCCTTCTCCTGGTGCGAATCGCTTACGTCCGTCCATATTCCGAAAACAGTGAAAACCATCGGAGAATGGTGCTTTATCGGATGTTCATCCCTGCGGAGTATCATTATACCTCCTTCTGTTCGTAAGATAAATTATTCAACCTTTCAATCCTGTCTTTCCCTTTCTGAAATTGTCCTTCCCGACTCCCTTCGTCAGATCGGGCCTGAGGCTTTTTCGGAATGCAAAAGCCTTCGGTCCGTCACTTTGCCCAAAAACCTGTCATCGCTGGGGGATAATGCTTTTGCATCCTGTGATTCCCTGGTCTCCGTCAATATTCCTAACCACCTTCAGGAAATCGGAAACGGCGTGTTTTCGGGCTGTTCATCCTTGTCTTCCTTTGAGGTTTCGCCGGATCATCCCGTGTTCGCCTCGGCGGATCATGTTCTGATCAATAAACGGGAGCATTCTCTTCTCTTTTATCCCTTTGACAAAAGAGACAAAGAATACAATGTGCCTGACGGTATTACGGAAATCGCTGAGGAATCCTTTGCAAACCGTATTCATCTTGAGTCCGTCACGCTTCCCGATTCTGTGAGGCATATTCATGAAAAAGCCTTTTACGGTTGTAAAAACCTGAAATCAGTCTTCCTTCCGGATTCCATTTCCAGAATCTCCGCCAATGCTTTTCATGGCTGTTCGATGCTGGAGTCGGTTGCTTTGCCCGAAGGCCTGAAGGCAATAGAGTATTCCCTTTTCTACGCATGTGCTTCGCTTACGTCGGTCTCGATACCCTCTTCGGTTCGTTTTATTGCTCCCTGTGCCTTCAGCGGATGTGCCAGCCTGTCTTCGATCCGTCTGCCGGACGGAATCATCGAAATCGGAGAATCCGCTTTTGAGGGGTGCCGCTCTCTGGAATGCATAGAACTTCCCGCATCTCTTGAAATTCTCGGCGGCCATGCATTCGGTTCCTGCGCTGCGCTTGAGGAAGTTATTTTCCCCAAAGGTTTAAAAGTGATCCTGCCGCTGACATTTTCCCGCTGTGAAAACCTGAATCGTGTGGTGATTCCGGAAGGTCTCGAAACAATCAGCTCAGAAGCCTTTGTGAACTGTGAAAACCTTCTGTCCCTTCAGCTTCCGCAAAGTGTATCTCATATAGAACCTGACGCGTTCAACGAATGCCGTCATCTGATGCTCTTCGTATATCCGGATTCGTATGCGAAAGCGTTCGCCATGGATCGCAGCATGCTGTATTCCGAAGTATAAAAGGATCCATGTATATAAAAACAGGGAGCCGACTTGTCAGCTCCCTGTTTTTGAACTGTTTCTTAACCCTGTTTCGCGCCGCACTCCGGACAGAACTTTGCTCCGGGTGCAATTTCTTTTCCGCAATTTGTGCAGAATGCGCTCACTGCCTGCTTGGCACCGCATTCCGGACAGAACTTGGACCCTGCTGGAATCGCAGCGCCGCAGGCACTGCACTTCATCCCGGCTGCGGGAGCAGCAGAGGCTGCAGGAGCAGCCGCAGGCGCCATGCTCTGCGCAAACATCTGTCCCATGGCTGCGCCGGCACCCATACCGACGCCCATACCGGCCATCCCGCTTCCGTCATTGTTGGCCGCTTCACGCATCGCCTCAGCTGCCTGATACTTGGCATACTGGTCCAGGTTGCCGAGAACACCCATGGATGTCCGCTTATCCATGGACTTTTCAACTTCTTCGGGCAGTGAAATGTTTTCAATCACAAAGCTGCACAGCGTCAGTCCCAGTGCGGCAAGCTTCGGGTTGATATTCTGCATGGCAAAGGAAGCCAGCTCATCATAATTGGCTGCCAGATCCAGCGCGGGAATCTTGCTTTCAGCAATCGCGTCGCTCAGGCCGCTGACCAGTGTCCTCTTAATCTGTCCTTCAACGCCTTCCACTGTAAACAGTGCGGAAGTGCCGAAGACTTCTTTCAGGAAAGTCTCCGCATCAGACACGCGGAAACTGTAAATACCAAACGCCCGCAGACGGATCATTCCGAATTCGGCATCGCGCATCATCACGGGATTGCTTGTTCCCCACTTCATGTCCAGGAACTGCTTCGTATTGACGAAGTAAACATCTGCTTTGAAGGGGCTGTTAAATCCGTATTTCCAGCTCTTCAGCGCGGTAAGAATCGGCATGTTGCTTGTCTGCAGTTCATATCTGCCGGGTTCGAAGATGTCAGCCAGCTGTCCTTCGTTGACAAATACGGCAACCTGGCTCTCACGAACCGTCAGCTGCGCGCCCATCATGATTTCCTTGCCGTTCATGTCATACTTGTGGACCATTGTTTTGTTGGATGGATCAGTCCATTCAATGACATCGATGAGCTGTCCTCTGATCATGTCCAGAATACCCATGTTTTCAACCTCCCGATTCTGTAGTGTGATTGTTTGATTTCATTGCATTTCATCCGACGCGTCGGCACACAGTGCATACAGCGACGGCAATACCCGTATTTCACTGATATGAAGATCCAGCCCGAAAAATTCCTTCAGGTGGGATATCCCTTCGGTAATCCGGTTAGTCAGCATGGAGGTCATACTTTCCCCTGAAATCTTTGTTGTAATGCCATGCAGCGGGCAGCAAAGAACCAGGATTCTCCCGTCCGTATGAACTGTGGGAAGAATATGAATACCGGCGACATCGCCTCCGAATGAGTTCCTCAGTGCAATTTCAAGCCTTACATCGCCATAATGCCAACGGCCTTCCAGTTTATCATCGTCCCTGGCACTTGGCTGTTCCAGCTCAACAAGCAGACAGGGTCTGTCCGCGTCCATCCGGCTGCGTAAAAGGCGCATCCCGCGGAAAATATCCCCCTTTTGCTGTATACGGCCCGTCAGTACTTTGCGGAAAAACTCATGACGGCACTCCTGAAGCATATCGATTTCTCTGAAACGGTCATTGGAAAAATCCGCATGAATCCTGTTCAGCAGAATATTCAGCTCATTCAAATAGCGCAGAACTTCTTCCGGGTTTGTCCCGGCCTGAAAAATCGAAACATTCGGAAAAAACTCCTGCAGATAGGAAAGAATTTTCTCCTCCTCCTCGGGAGAAACAGCGATGGCAATTCCATCTGCATGATGCTTGGCCAGACTATCCTTCGCGCCTTCAAAATCATGGCGGATGTGGGGAGGCTTAAAACCCTGCCGCTCCCAGTTCTGAACCTGGGCAAAAGCATTCAGCACTTCCTCACGATCTGAAACGAGCAAAAGTTTGTACATTCAGAAACCTCCATCAGTGCGAAAGCATTCCGTTCGCGTGAAGTATTATACGCTCTTCCTACGGATTATGCAACGCTTCACTGTGATTTTCATGCATTCCGGAGTTTTTTCCAAAGATTGAATCCGCCGGGTATTTTCTGTATAATATTATATCCCGGTTGAATATGGTATGTGAGGTGTCCGGCTGTGAAACTGACGTTATTGGCCCTTGGTTCCACCGGTGACGTCCGCCCGTATATTATTCTCGCTGCCGAGCTTCAGCGCCGCGGACATGAGATTACTCTCGCGGCCTTCTCACGTTTTGAAAGCAATGCACGCCAGGCCGGCATACCGTTCTTCCCTCTTTCCGGAGATGCGGAATCTTTCATCGCTTCCGTCATGGCCCCGAACACGAATGCGATCACTTTTCTGCCTAAAATCCGCAAAAACCTGAAATCTTATGGTTCCCTGCTGATTCAGGACATTGTCAGCAGCTGCAGCCAGGCGGATGCCATGGTTTGCAATTATTTCGGAACCGTCTACTATTCCGTGGCGGAATTGCTTGATATCCCCTGTGTGCAGACTCACTTCTTTCCCATGGATCCGACCGGTGACACTCCCATTTCCTCCGTTCGTCACCAGCATCTATCTCCTTCTGTAAATAAGGCGTCCTACCGGGCCGGCTATCTGCTTATCGGCCTGCTCGAAAGCAGTTTTCTTACGGAATGGCGGAAAAACAACGGGCTGAATATTCGTCACCCGCATTCCCTTCCGGACTATCATATCGGGAATCACCGCATTCAGGAAATCTATGCCATCAGTCCTTCCGTTTTTCCCCGACCGCCGGAATGGGATTCCATGATTCATATGAGCGGTTTCTGGTTTGATGAATATCCTGCCCCATGGAATCCGCCGTCGGATCTTCTTGAATTTCTTTCCGGCGGAAAGCCGCCGCTTTATTTCGGTTTCGGATCGATGAACGGCGGAAATATGGAAGGTTTTTTTGACACGATTCTCCGGGTTCTTCGTAAATCAGGCCAGCGGGCAGTCATCTGCAACGGATGGTCCGAACAACGCGAGAAATCCGATGACCGGGTGTTTTTTGCTGACTATATTCCGCATGACTGGCTTTTTTCAAAAGTTTCCGCGGTGGTTCACCATGGTGGAGCCGGTACTACTTCTGCCGGCCTTCGATTCGGGAAACCATCCCTGATTATTCCTTTCGCCGGGGATCAGTCCTTTTGGGCCTCCCTGGTGGAAAAAAGCGGCTGCGGGCCAAAGCCTGTCTTTCGGTCCAGGCTTACGGAGGCAAATCTGCAGGATGCGCTTCAAGCCCTTACAGCCAATCCGGAATATGACAATAACGCAAATAAAATTTCCGCGCTCCTGGCAAAAGAGCACGGAACATCAACGGCAGCCGATCTCATTGAAAAAGCTGTCCGGGAGTGGTAAGATCTGTTCGATTCAGGGCAAAATGAAGAACCGGTCCCGTTCACGGGGTTTCCCGGTGCAGCACCCTGTACAGCAATACCGGGCCTTTTGAAATCAGGTAAACCAGCAGAACCATCAGAAAAGCGTACGCGTACATTTCAGCGTATTCACTAAAATAACTGCTGGAATAAATTGCCTTTCCCAGTGAATTCCTGGTCTGCACAAGGTATTCAGCTGAAACCGTAATCTTCAGTCCCATTCCCGCGGCATTCATGAACGCCTGGCGAACATAACCGGCAATCATGGGCAGATAAACAGATCGTACAACCGGCCATCCGAATCCGGCATTCAGCCGGTATACATCAAGCAGTTCGGGATCAATGGATCGGCATCCTTCATATACAGCTTCGCTGATCACCGGAATCAGTACCACGGTTGCCGCAGTCAGCGGAACAGCTTTGTAGGAGAGCATAGCCATAATCAGAATAACCAGCATGATCATCGGCAGCGAACGGATCAGGTTCATCAGCGGCTGGAAAAACGCGTGCGCGCCGGAGCTGAAGCCTTCGGCAAGTCCGATTGCAAAACCGATTCCGACAGAAAGCGCCAGGGCCTCGAGGACATGCCACAGCGTCGTACTGATCAGAGCATATGTTTTCCCTTCCTGAATCAGGCGCAGGAAAGCCTCGGCAATATCCTTCACGCGGGGGAACACAAGCAGATTCCCCTTCGCCAGGCCTCCTGTCCGGATCAGAACCAGAATCAGGCCAATGCCGAGGCAAAACCATATGAGATTTGTTCTTCTGTTATTCCGCGGCATAGTAGAAGTCATCCGCCGGCACTTCTCCGCCGAATTGAGCCAGATCGATCAACGCGGTTGTTTCAATCTGTTCTTTGGCCTCTGTGGCATTCGCGTACCGGATCGCACAGTTCGGAATCGCGTTGAGCGCTACCTTTGCGTTCGGCAGGATTTCCATGGCCACCGCATCCGCTGCGGTACTCTCGGGATCCGCTTCCACTCTTTCTACTGAGGCCTTGATTTCCGCAATCCGGGCATTGGTTTCTTCAGGGTTTTCAAGAATGTCCTTTTCCCTGACAAATAATCCGGCCTGCGTAAATCCGTCAAATCCCGTAACGTCCTTGTACAGTTCATTCAGGGAAAAGGTTTTTACCGCTTCATTTTTCATTTTTGTGGCGGTCGCGGCAGGTTCAGCCGTCATGACAATGGCTTCCGGATCCGTCATCAGCAGATCCTGTGTATTCTTCGCTCCGGCCAGGTACTCGATTTCTGACGGAACAATGCCTTTATTTTGCAGAATAAACAGGGCAATGGAGGCGTTGATCGTGTTTTCGCCGAAAAGAGTCAGTTTTGCGCCGTTGATCATGTCCGGCTCAAATCCTTCCTTCTGGGAAGCGAAAACCAGATTCCCCCATGTAACGACAGCCGCCAGCCGGTAAGTGGACTTTCCGGCCCTGAAGAGCTTTGCACCGGCGTTGATCGGAGCAATGATAAACTCGGATTCTTCGTTTGCAAATTCCACCGCAATGGTATCAGCGGCGACTTTCCGCACCCGGTCCGGATGGTCCGCGAATATTCCCGCCGCGGCGACCGCCGGAGCTCCGTCAGGCGCGGTTATCAGGTAAGAATCCTCACAAACGGCTGTAGCGGCAGCAAAGAACAGTATGCATATGAGAAGAACCAGAAACTTTTTCATTCTCCTGAACCTCCGTATTACTTCATTTTTTCCAGAATTGTCTCATAGGCCTTTGCCAGCTGAATATCCTGTTTCACATCCGCGAAACCGTACATTCCGTTATCTCCCTCGGGCAATTCGACCAGAACGTCCGGTTCAATTCCGATATCATGAACCGCATTGCCTTTCGGAGAGAAATATTCCGCAACCGTGATCTGGAATCCGGCGCCCCGGCTCCCTACGGGAATAACATTCTGGACAATCCCTTTTCCGAATGTTTTTGTTCCGACGATGACAGCGTCCGCGCAGTCACGCAGAGCTCCTGTCAGAATCTCGGAGGAACTTGCGCTGTTCTCATTCACAAGAACCACGATCTTTACATTCACTTTACCGTTCTGCGTAAGATAATAACTGTGGTCTTCCGTGCCATCCTTAAACCGGAGATAGCATAATTCACCTTCATCCATGAACAGGTCACCGATGTAGCGTGCCTGATCTACCCATCCGCCGCCGTTATCCCTCAGATCGATAATCAGCCCCTTCATTCCTTTCCCGAGCAGTTCATTCAATGCTTTTTCGAATTCCTGCTCGCACTGTCCCGCAAACTGGTATAATGCGATATATCCGACCTTTTCGTCCAGCATGGTGCTCTCAATCTGGTTTACATTAATGATTTCCCGTGGGATCGTAAAGGAAATCTCTTCTCCGTTGCGAAGGAAAGCAACATCTACGCTGCTTCCGGGTTCGCCGCGCATGATTTTCACGGCGTCTTCGAGCGTATCTGCTGTCACATACAAGTCTTCTCCGACACGGTATAGGATATCTCCGCGATGCACGCCGGCTGCTTCTGCCGGGCTTCCTTGGAACACGCGGCTGATCGTGCAGATCTGCGTCTTGTAATTCGCGGAGATCAGGATACCGATCCCGCCGTAGACGCCTTCATCATCTTCCCACATTTTCGCGTATTCTTCGGGATTGTAATAATACGAATATGGATCGTCGAGCCCTGTCAACAAACCTCTGGAAGCCTCATCCAGCATCTTTTCGTCATCAATATCCTTATAGAAGTATTCATGAGCCAAATCATAAATCTCATTGAGCTCTGCAAAACGGTTCAGCCTCTGGTATTCTTCCAGGCTGATTGTCACCGTGTCTTCACCGGAAGAAACGGCTTCCGTAGGCACGGCAGTCGCTGCTGCGGTGGTATCTTTGCTGCCGAACATGGATTCCAGGGTGGACGGGGAAATCATGGTACATCCGCTGAGCATACCAAGCATCAAAACGATTGCGAGAATTCTGATCCAATTCCTTTTCATAAACACATCTCTTTCCTTTTATTGTAATTCGCCTGTTTTCTCGTCCGGCAGGTTCATAAGGACCCGAAAGACAACTGCATCGTGAAACCTTCGCAGATCCAGTCCGGTTTCCTTCTTTATCTTTTCCAGCCTGTAGATCAGCGTGTTCCTGTGAATGAACAGTTGCCTGGAGGCCAGTGACAGGTTCAGGTCCTGATCGAAAAACGTTTCGATTGTTTCCTTCATATCATCTGTCATCAGTTTCCGAACCCTTGGATTCATAAACTCCCGTTTCAGCGTTGAAACAGTATCATTCGGTATGGTTTCCATCATTCGTTCCAGCGCCATTTTCCTGAATTCGAAAACATGATCCGATCTTCTGAAACGAAGCCCTGTTTCAAGCGCTTTTTTTGCTTCACGGAAACTTCGGTACATTTCTGCAAGCTCAGGAAAAAAACCGCCGATCCCTGCGTTCCATTGCTGCCCGGCCTCACTTTCCATCGTTTCGATCATCGCGGAAACAAACTCAGCGATTTCTTCTTCCGTGTGCACCCGCCGTTCCATAATCAGCGCTACTCCGCCGTCTGCCAGAAAGACAATCTGGTCTGATGGATCGATTGGTGCAATCTCTGCGAACAAGCGCAGACCGGACCTGTCAGCATAATTCTGGCACGGAACAAACACTGTCACGCATCGATCTGAAAGCTGACGGAATCCTTCCGTTTTCAGGAACCTGACAGCGGCATCATCTGTACCGTACAGAAGCTTCTGCCAGGCCTGTTCTTTCGTTTGGATCCGGTCGGAATTCAACAGATCACCGTTCAGCCACCGAATCATCTCTTCGCCCAGAGGAGAATCCTCAAATGCGAGGAACTGCTCTCCCCTTTTCAGGTAGATCCTTTCATCATGCCGGATGACGTTTCCGGAAGCATGTTCTGCCTGTCGCTGAACATCAGCCGGAACCTGTGAGGACGGAATGAACTGAATCTGAATCCGATCCTCAGACATGATTCATTTCCCCCTTTCCACTCTGCTTATGATAGTCGACTCTTTCCTCTACGTCAAGTCACCATTCCTGTGTTTTCTTTTTCTGATTTTTCATTGTTTCATGCCTCGGATTCCGGTATAATCTGTTTGTAAGGTCCCCCGAAAGGAAAGTGATGGGCCATGCGCAAAATCCTGCGTCAATGCATCCTTCTTTGTCTGTGCATTCTTTTTTCCGTTTCTGAAGCATCGGCGGACTTTCTTTTCTCCGACGATCGCTTTCAGGGGATCTTCACAACGGAAAACCTGGATGCGATCATTGAAGAGTATGAATTATACGACGGATGGTACTGGACAACAGTTCCTCATGTTCAGCAGACTTTTCACGGTGCTGAGAATGCTCCGGGATGGACGGATACTTCAGCCAACAAGCTGAAAAAAAAGGGGTTTCTCAACTACAGGTTTGGCTGCCGATGGTTCAGCAACCAGGTGTTTGCCGCGGCTCCGAATTCCGGCGGATACGGAGAGTGTTTCGGATTTGCTCAGTTCGTTGGATATCTGCTGTCCGGAGAATATAATCCGCAAAAAAACTGGAATTATTACTATATGCTGGATCAGGTCCCCGGCGGCCTGCAGGTCGGAGATATTGTGCGTACAAGTTTCAATATCGGTAAAAAAACCTATCAGCACAGCGCGGTGGTCTATTCTGTCTCGGAGGATGAAATCTTGTTCCTCCAGGTTTCCGGCGGCAGCTATAACCGTATTGTGCTTTCCGGGTTTTCCGACGGATATCATCAGGATGTCCGGACAGAGGAAGGAATCAATCTGATTCCGAACAAAAAAATATGCCGTTCACAGCTGAACAGCCATCCGGCTCCGTAAATATGTTAGAAAACCCCCGGCAAATGCCGGGGGCGCAGTCATCATACAGGAATTATTTGTTGAGAATCGTCTTCTCCGTTTCCTTGTCAAAGAAATGCAGGTGATTGGTGTCAAATGCGATCTTGATCTTGTCACCGGCCCTGCTGGAAGTCCTCGGATCCACGCGCGCGATGATATTTCCGTCCTTGCCGGTGGTGCTGAGATAGAGATACGTTTCAGAGCCCATCAGTTCGGTAACTTCTACATCGACATCGATTGTCGCGGTGGAAAACTCGGCCAGCTTTGCTTCGTCATCGGAAATGTTTTCAGGACGGATGCCCATGACAACTTCCTTGCCGATGAAGCTTTCATCCGTAAACTTGGAGATCTTCTTTTCGGGAATGATGATTTTATTCTCGCCGAAGGTAGCGACAACATCCTGACCTTCACGGCCGAGCTTTACATTGAAGAAGTTCATCTGGGGGCTGCCGATGAACCCGGCCACAAACTCGTTGGCGGGATAGTCGTACAGATTCTGGGGCGTATCCACCTGCTGCACAACACCGTCCTTCATAACGACGATGCGGCTGGCCATTGTCATAGCTTCGGTCTGGTCATGGGTAACATAGATGAATGTTGTCTGCAGCCGCTGATGAAGCTTGGTGATTTCGGTACGCATCGCGACACGCAGCTTGGCGTCCAGGTTGGACAGCGGTTCGTCGAAAAGGAATACTTTGGGCTCACGGACGATTGCGCGCCCCAGAGCGACACGCTGCCGCTGGCCGCCGGACAAAGCCTTCGGTTTCCGGTTCAGCAGGTGAGCGATATCAAGGATCTTCGCGGCTTCTTCCACGCGGCGCTTGATCTCATCCTTGGGAGTCTTCCGCAGCTTCAGGCCGAAAGCCATATTATCGTAAACCGTCATATGCGGATACAGAGCATAGTTCTGGAACACCATGGCGATATCGCGATCCTTGGGAGCAACGTCGTTCACCAGCTTATCGCCGATATACAGCTCGCCGTCGGAAATTTCTTCCAGGCCGGCGACCATGCGCAGGGTGGTGGATTTTCCGCATCCGGAAGGGCCGACCAGAACGATAAACTCTTTGTCTTCGATGTCCAGCGTGAAGTCGCTGACAGCGGTCACATTACCGGTATACACTTTGTAGATGTGCTGAAGAGATACACTTGCCATGACATAACCTCCTTAATCTTTGGAATATACATTCCTGCTGCAATTATTATACAGAGGCGGAATAAAAAAAGGAAGTGCCCGTTTTAACAAGCATTTCCTGTTCCGTTTGTACAAAATATCCAAAAAGGCCGAATCATCTGTGATTTCGGATCTCATTCCGTTCAAGACGGATGTTGTTGATCAGTTCGCTCATTTTCCGGTCGGTTTCCGCAAGAAGAGAATCAATATAGTCCAGGGTGTTCTTGTGCAGGTTTGCAGCATCCTGCTGCGCACTCTCCCGCAGTTCATCACTTTCCACGCGCGCGCGGCGTACGATGTTTTCCTGTTCAACCAATGCCTGGGCTTTTCTTTCGGCTTCCTCCAGAATCCGTTGAGATTCTGCTTTCGCGGCTTCCATACAGGCCGAAGCGTCCTGGCTGGCCCTGTCAAGCATTGTTGCTGCGTCCTGTTTTGCCTGCTCGGCCATTTTCTGCGTTCTGTTTGTTGTTTCATTAATCAGATTCTGTGCCTGCTTGTTGGCCTGTTCCAGAATTTCCGACCGCTTTTGTTCTGTCTCCAGGCGGATCTGTTTTTCCTCCGCAACGATTTTCGCAGCGATTTCGACAGCTTCCGGAAGATTTTCCCAAAGGTATTCCAACTGTGCAGACATGACACTGCGGTTTACAACGCATGTTTCGCTGTTCATCAGGCTTTTGCGCGCGTTTTTCAGCTCATCCTGCAAAACCTGAACAGCTTTCATACATAATTCTGCACTGTTAATCTCTCTGGCCATCGTATTGCCTCCTCCGTATCAGTTCTTTTCCGGGTCATCCAGCCATTTTCGGATATCTTCTGAAATGGCATCGGGAACAAATTGCAGATAGTTTCCTCCAAATGCTGCAATCTCCCGTACCGCGGAGGATGACACTTCTGTCAGCACGTCTTCAGCGGGAAGCAGCATTGTTTCCATTTGGGGATAAAGCCGGCGGTTGATTGCTGCTGCGGTCCTTTCCTTCTCAAACTCGCTTTGATCCCGCACCCCGCGGATCAGCAGTGTTTCGCCGTGATCTTTCATGTAGGCAGACAGCAATCCATGCCACAGTTCCACACTTACATTCGGAATTCCCGCACAGGCTTTCCTCAGCATCCGCACCCGTTCTTCATGCGGAATGCAGCCTTGCTTATGAATGTTTACCATTACCGTCACCGTTACATGGTCAAACATTCCGCTGAGCCTTTCAATCAGGTTCAGATGTCCCAGGGTCATCGGGTCAAACGAACCGGGAAAAACACAGCTTTTCATCAGGCATCATTCCCTTCATCATACCGCTGTATCTTCCGGAAAAACGACATGCCGCATCCGCCCCATTTGCGTTCATCGGTCTTCTCATATCCGCCGCATATCAGGATTTCCTTTTTCACGTCATGTTCCGCTATGACGAGCCCATCCTCCGCAATCAGCGGCTCCAGGCAGGCAAAAACTTCTTGCAGGTCTGTCATTCTGTACGGCGGATCCAGAAAAACAATATCGAAGTTCCTTCCCTCGTGCTGAAGCCTTTGGACAGCTGTCCGCCAGTCACAATGCAGCTGCTCAATTCTGTCGGAAAAGCCGAGTGCTTCCGCGTTTTTCCTTTCAATACGCGACGCCTCCCGGTCACAGTCGCACAGAACCGCTGATTCAGCGCCGCGGCTCAGGGCTTCCATGCTGAAAGCGCCGCTTCCGGCAAAAAGATCCAGTACCCGGGAGGAGGCAGTCTTCGTCTGAAGAATATTAAACAGGTTTTCCCGGACTCTGTCAAGCGTCGGGCGGGTCTGCTGCCCCGCCGGCGTTTCAATTCTGCGTCCGCGCGCGGTTCCTGCTATGATACGCATGCCGTTACATCCTTTGTCAGTTCAGCTGCTGAGGACCGTGCGGACGGGTTCTCTGCCTTGTTTTTCTCGCCTTTTTTTCCCTGCGGATACGCTTCTTCGTGTTTTCCGCTATCTCCGTATGGATCCTGGCACGTGCTTTCGGTCCCTGGAGATATCCGATTCCGTAAGCACAAGCAGGCAGCAGCAAAAGGACCGGGCTCAGCTTTTCGGCAATCAGAAGCGCTTCCTTGTTTTCTCCTCCGATCATACTTATAAAGGGCATGATACAAATCCGTACAATGATCCGCAGAATCTCCGTAACGGAAATACCGCCGGGATTTGTATAGCTGACCAGAGCGTTTCCGATGTCATCCCTCCGCAGATAGGATTCCATCCATCCCGGAAGCACACCTGCGCCGGTCATCTGCCTCTGGGCTGTAAACGCCAAAACAATAGCGGGAATCAGCATGAGCAGTGTCCCCAGAATCCCGTTCAGAAAACCTTTTGCCGGATGATAAGGCAGCTTCCTCTCATTTTCCGTGACTTCCTGTCCTCTGACCTGGTGCTGATAGAGGATCTCTCCCCGGGATACGGCTTCCGTTCCATGAACGGTTCCCCGGTTAAAAAGAATAAACAGGATCAGCGTTTCAATTGCCAGGTTTACAGCGATCCGCAGTACGGCGGATGAAAATCCCGTCATCGTGCACACGATGAATGTCATGAAAACCAGCAGAAGCATAAGGCCGAAGAATCTCAGGATATTCCGGAATGTATTCTCGTCCGTGGGTTTTCCCTTTAAAAAAGGTTTTCTGACTGTCACGGTAGCTGTTTTGTCCTGCTTCATGCTTCAACCCCCTGTTTTCCGGTATGATCCTCGAATTTTCGTTCCACTCTGCTTCCTACACTGAGAAGAATCTCATAACTGATTGTTCCGCTCCACGCGGCAAGATCTTCCGCACTGATACTTTCATCCCCATCCTGTCCCATCAGTACGACTTCATCTTCAGGAGCCGCTTCCGGAATACCGGTCACATCCGCCATCATCTGATCCATGCAGATTCTCCCCAGAACGGGAGCGCGTTTTCCATGGATCAGCACCGAGGCTTTTCCGCCGGCACTTCGGTGATATCCGTCAGCGTATCCGCATGTAATCGTGGCGATCCGCGTTTTGCCGGCAGCCTTCCAGGTTCGCCCGTAACTGATATATTCCCCTTCGGTCACTTCTTTAACATGGCTGATCTTTGCCGTCCACCGCATGCATGGAGTCAGTTTGGATTGCTGCGGAACCGGAGGATAACCGTACAGGCTGATCCCAGCCCTTACCATATCCATGGCAAAATCCGGCCTGCGGTGGATGGCTGCGGAGTTCGCGCAATGGCAGGTCAGTCCTTTGGGAAGGCCATCGCACAGGTAGCGGAATTTACGGTATTGTTCCTCTGTATAGCGCATCCCTTCCTCGCCGTCATCCGCATCGGAGAAATGGGTAAACGCTCCGGACAGCCTGACATGCGGGGATCTTTCAGCTTCTTTCAGCACCGCATCCCGCTCCGCCCTGTTTCGAACGCCGATTCTTCCCATCCCGGTATCGATCTTCATGTGAACTTCTGCGATGAGGCCGCTGTCTTTGCCGGCTTTTTCACACATCTGCACCATTTTTTCCGTACAGACGGTCTGGATCAGCCGGTGCCGGACCCCGTCCGCAACGTCTCCCTCCGTTACCGCGCCAAGCACAAGAATCGGTGCCCGGATCCCGCATCCCCGAAGCTTTGCTCCTTCGTCAACAGAAGCGACCGCGAGCATATCCGCTCCGGAGGCCAGCACGGCACGGGCCACTTCTTCCGCTCCGTGCCCATATGCGTCTGCCTTGACAACAGCCATCATCCGTGCGCTTTTCGGTGTAATCCGCCGCAGCTCAGCCATGTTGCCCCGAATATGGTCGAGGTTGATCACACGTTGATTTCTCGGATGCAAGTTATTCACTTCCCTTCAGAATCCCGGTTGATATAATGCCGGTGAATCTGATCATTCAGCAGATTTATATCCCCGCAGCCCATCGTAATCACCAGGTCTCCGCTCTTCCAATGGCTTTCCAGCCACTCTTCCGTGTCCCGGAAAGTCGGCGTCCATTTTGCCTGAATTCCGTTTCGAATCATTCCTTCAACCAGCATCCCGCTGTTCAGATCGCCCGGATCGGGTTCCCGTGCCGCACAAATATCTGTCACCAGCGTAAAGTCTGCTTCTTTCGTACAGTCCAGATACTGATCAAACAGGGTACGCACGCGGCTGAAAGTATGCGGCTGCATTACTGCCCAAAGCCTTCCTTTGCAGCGTTTTCTTGCAATGGCAAGAGCATTGCGCATCTCGGTAGGATTATGTCCGTAATCGTGGAAAATCTCCACCCCGTCGATCACGTCCGTCCTTTCGAATCTCCTGTGCGCACCGGTAAAACGCTCTAATACTTCAACCGCTGCGGCGGGCGAAACGCCGAGCTCGCAGGCGGCGGCCAAAGCGGCCAGGCCGTTCAGTGCGTTGAACTTCCCGGGAATACCCATCCGGACGTTTGTAATCGCCTCTCCGTTATGGATCAGGCGGAAACTGCACATCCCCAGTTCGTCTTCCTGAAGGTTTTCCGCCGTCCAGTCGTTCCCTTTCCCGAAGCCGAAGGAAACGCACCGGCACTTCAGCCGCTTCATCTGCCTGGAGACCCGCGGATCGTCGCCGTTGCCGATCGCTACACCGTTTTCCGGAAGGCCCTGCAGGAATTGACCGAATGTCCCTTCAATCTCATCCAGGTCTCTGTAACAGTCAAGATGATCCGCGTCAATGTTCAGCACGACGTCCATCGTTGTCTTCAATTGAAGAAAAGACCTGTTATATTCACATGCTTCCGCGATAAACACGCCGCCGTGCCCGATTCGGGTGCTTCCGCCGATGGCATCAAGGCGCCCGCCGATATGGATGCTTGGATCCTTATGATTCTCCAGCAGGATCTGGCTGATCATGGAAGTCACGGTTGTTTTTCCGTGCGCGCCGCAAACACCGACCGCATTCGGGAATCCTTCCATCAGCTGCCCCAGCAGCGTGGCTCTTTCCATCGAAGGAATTCCCAGCCTTTCGGCTTCCCGACGTTCCGGGTTTTCAGGGGAAATCGCCGCGGAATAAACGACCAGATCGGCTCCGCGGACATTTTCCGCCCGATGTCCGATCATAACCTTCCCGCCCTTATCCGTCACATGATGAATCAGATAACCTTCATCCCTGTCGCTTCCGGTGACTTGATAGCCCTGATCGATCAGCATTTCGGCCAGGCCGCTCATGCTGCTTCCCCCGATGCCGATCAGGTGAATCCTTTTTCCCTGATAATCCCGAATATGCGGTGTCATTATCCGTTGCCCCCGTATCTTTCTGCACCCGCTGCGGATTCTTATTCCAGCGTAATCTTCGGATTTTCGCTGCTCTGCCTGTACAGGACAAAGCGCCTTCCGATCTGCTGAACCGGTTCCGCTCCCATTCTGCTGCATAGTTCCGTCAGCGCTTCACGCGCACTCATCGGAGCGCCTTGCTGAACGCATCCCTTGATCAGTTCACGGGCCTCCAAAGCATCATAGCATTCCTTGATGACGGCGTCGGTGATCCCTTCTTTGCCGATATATAATATGGTTTCAATCGGATTGGCCAGTGCGCGAAGCTTTGCCCGCTGTTTTCCTGTCATAACCTTATCCCGCTTTCTTTTATCATTTTTTATATGCTGTTCCGGATACCGATAAGGATTTCTCACATGCTATTCAATAAAATCAAATTCCATGTCCGCGATCCTGACCGTCGAACATTCCCCGGCGCCTTTTTCTCTCAGCGCGTCGATCACACCGAGCTTTCTCAGCATTCGATGGAACCAGTTCAGGCTTTCCTGATCATTAAAGTTAACGCTTTCAATCAGCCGTTCGATGCCCGGCCCCGCGATTTCAAACACATCCCCGTCCATCAGGATCTCAAAGCCTTCCGTATCCTTTTCCTCATCAGGAACCTCTTCCTCCGGATAATGAAGGATCGGCGGCAGCGTCTCCAGCATGGCAGCCGTCTCATTCATCAGGTCGTCGAAACCCTCGTGTGTCGCCGCGCTGACCGCAAATACGGCGCATCCCATTCCTTCCGCTAGTACACGCATCCGTTTCAGGTTCTCTTCCGCTCCTGGCAGATCCATCTTGTTGCAGACAATAATCTGCGGAAGTTTTGACAAATCCCCGTACTGGTCCAGTTCTGTGTTGATCTGATCCAGGTCATCCAGGGGATCCCGTCCCTCGCTCCCGGAAATATCGACAACATGAAGCAGCAGGCGTGTCCGCTCTACGTGCCGCAGAAAGTCGTGTCCGAGCCCGGCGCCTGCCGCGGCGCCTTCAATC
The DNA here is from genome assembly GCA_017541105.1 of Clostridia bacterium. GTDB lineage: Bacteria > Bacillota > Clostridia > Christensenellales > Aristaeellaceae > Aristaeella. Next base: position 211,149 of record JAFXZS010000016.1, on the reverse strand, counting down.
AATCCGGGAATATCCGCGATCACGATATCTTTACCGTATCTGCGGAAGATTCCCAGGTTCGGCGTAAGGGTTGTAAAATGATAGTTCCCGACCTTTGGTTTTGCGCTGGTCAGCACACTGAGAATCGAACTTTTTCCGACGTTGGGATATCCGATCAGGCCGACGTCTGCAATCGTCTTCAGTTCCATCCGCAGCGTGTGAATTTCCGTCTTGGTCCCCGGCTTCGCAAAATTCGGAGCCTGGCGTGTCGGCGTCGCGAAATGCTGGTTGCCCCATCCGCCTTTGCCGCCCCGAAGCAGAATCTTTGTTTTTCCGGGCTTGTCCATGTCCGCCATCACACGGTTTGTTTCATGATCGCGGATCACCGTTCCGACCGGCACCTTAATCAGCAGATCCTCTCCGCACTTACCCGTACGCCGGTTGGAAGCTCCGTCTTCCCCGTTCTCCGCGGTGTATTTGCTTTTGAAGCGGAAGTCCAGCAGGGTATGCATGTTTTCGTCCGCCAGGAACACAATATCCCCGCCATTGCCGCCGTCTCCGCCGTCCGGTCCGCCATTCATGACATATTTCTCCCGGTGAAAGGAAACAGCACCGTTTCCACCATTCCCAGCCTTCACAGTAATCCGTACCTGATCCACAAAATTGCTCATATCAGTTCCTCAAAGAATGAAGCGGTGCGGGAATCCGTCCGCCTCGGGCGATAAACGCATCATTGTTCATTGTATTCACCGGCATTACCGGCGCGAATCCCAGAAGACCCCCGAACTCCACGCGGTCCCCGGCCTTTTTTCCGATTGCCGGAATCACGCGTACCGCGGTGGTTTTCTGATTGATCACACCAATTGCGGCCTCATCCGCGATAATCCCGCTGATGGTTGCGGCGGAAGTATCGCCGGGAATCGCAATCATGTCCAGCCCGACCGAGCACACACAGGTCATGGCCTCAAGTTTTTCAAGCGTCAGCGCGCCGGCCGCTGTCGCTTCGATCATCCCGATATCCTCACTGACGGGAATAAAAGCGCCGCTGAGCCCGCCCACATGGTTGCTGGCCATGACGCCGCCTTTTTTTACTGCGTCATTCAGCAATGCCAGGGCAGCGGTTGTCCCCGGCGCCCCGGCCATTTCAAGGCCCATCTCTGTCAGAATGTGCGCCACAGAGTCGCCTCTTGCGGGGGTCGGTGCGAGGCTGAGGTCCACAATGCCGAAAGGAATCTTCAGCCTCTGGCTTGCCTCACGGGCAACAAGCTGCCCTACGCGGGTGATTTTGAACGCGGTCCTCTTGATCGTTTCGGCAAGAACGTCAAAGGGCTGTCCCCTGACACTCTCCAATGCGACCTTGACGACTCCCGGCCCCGATACGCCTACGTTGATTGCGCATTCCGGTTCACCGATCCCGCAGAATGCCCCGGCCATGAAGGGATTGTCCTCCACTGCATTGGCAAAAACGACCAGTTTCGCGCATCCGAGCCCGTCGCTTTCAGCAGTCAACATGGCGGTTTCCCGGATAATTTCACCCATCTCCCGCACCGCGTTCATGTTGATGCCGCTTCTTGTGGAAGCAACGTTGACGCTGGCGCACAGCAGTTCGGTCTCGCTCAGCACTTCGGGAATGGAGGCGAGCAGCCGTTCGTCTGCCAGCGTGGAACCTTTGTGCATCAGAGCGGAATACCCTCCGAGAAAATTGACGCCGACATCTTCAGCGGCTTTATTCAGAGCTTTTGCGATCGGCTTGGGATCTCCCTGGCAGATCAGGCTCACCGGCGTTACGCTGATTCGCTTGTGAACGATGGGGATACCGAATTCTGTCTCTATTTCTTCTCCTGTCCGGACGAGGTTCCTTGCCTTATCACAGATTTTATCATATACCCGCTGCGCGCAGCGCTGCGGATTCTGGTCGGAACAGTCCAGCAGGTTAATCCCGAGGGTAATGGTACGGATGTCAAAGTTTTCTTCCTGGATCATCCGCATTGTTTGCAGTATTTCACCGGTTTCAATCATCCGAATGTTCCTCCGTCAGATTCTGTGCATGGCGTCAAAAATATCCATTCTCTGCATATGAATGGTCATTTTCAGCCGATCTCTGACCGGCTGAAGATGCTGGTCAATCTCCTCGAAGCTCATTCCGGCCCCGTCCAGGTCGACCACCATCAGCATCGTGAAATAACCGCCCAGAATTGTCTGCGAAATATCAAGAATATTTATATTCATTTCGCTCAGTTTTCCGGCCACGCAGGCGATAATGCCCGTCGCGTCCAGCCCTGTAACGGAAATCAGTGCCTTCGTCATTCCAAATTCCCCCTGCACATAAAAATACATAATATTATAGGTCTCTGCTTCACTGTTTGTCAATTTTCGCAGCGTAACAGAAAATCAGAATTTTTTGATAATCTTTCACATTCATGATATAATATTCTGGTATGTAGTTTTCCGAAGGAGGTATCCCTGTTGGAAACACTTGTACTCGCGTCGCATTCACCGAGGAGAATGGAACTCCTCACGCTGGCCGGAATTCCTTTTGAAACAGCCTCCCCGGATGTGGATGAATCCTGTTCGCTTCTGCCGTCCGAAGCGGTTGCTGTTCTCTCCGCACGCAAAGCGCTTGCGGTCAGCGCGCATTATCCCAGCCGTTTTGTCCTTGCGGCGGATACCCTGGTCGCCGTGGATGGCGTCCCGCTGGGCAAGCCGGCTGATGAGGATGATGCCTGCAGGATGCTCCGTCTCCTGTCCGGGCGTACACACCAGGTTTATACCGGGGTTTCGGTTCTGTCTCCTTCCGGCAGTGTGCTTTCCGGAACCGACTGCACGGATGTGACCTTTTGTACCCTCACGGAAGAGGAAATCGTCGCCTATGTCCAGTCCGGCGAACCAATGGACAAGGCAGGAGCTTATGCCCTTCAGGGCCGTGCGGCCCTGTGGATAGAAAAGCTGAACGGAAGCCACACCTGCGTGATCGGGCTTCCCATGGTTCTGGTCCGGAAAATGCTGCTTGACTGCGGTTATCCTCTTCCTGCGACCGGATTAAAATCATAAGAGTTAAAGGATGCGTATTGTATGCCATTTTGGGCGCCTGACATCGGTATCGATCTCGGAACGGAAAATGTCAGCCTCTATGTTCGCGGCCGGGGCATTGTGATTTCCGAGCCTGCGCTGGTCGTTCTGGATCGTGAAAACCGTCATTCCGTGCAAGCTGTCGGCGATGAGGCCAGTTTTCTTCTCGGCCGTTCTCCCGAACGGCTGACTCCTGTCTGGCCGATTCGTAACGGACAGGTCGCCGACTATGATATTGCTGAGCTCATGCTCAAATACTTTATTCGCAAAGCCATCGGCGTCTCCTATCTCGGAAAGCCCCGAGCCATCGTATCCGTTCCCTGCAATCTCGATGATGTGAACAGGAAAGCGTTGACGGAAGCGATTCGATTTGCAGGTGCCAAACATGTCTTCATGATTGAAAAGCCGTTCGCTGCCGCCATCGGTACCGGCCTTCCGGTCTATGATCCGATCGGCAACCTTGTGATCGATATCGGTGCGGGAACGACCGATGTCGCGGTCATGTCCCTAGGCGGGCTCGTGGTATCCCAGAGCATTCAGGTCGGCGGCAACAAATTTGACGAAGCTCTTGTTGAATATCTTCGCAGGGAATGCAGTATTCTGATCGGAAAGCAAACAGCCGAAAACATCAAGAAGGATCTGGCTACCGCCCTGCCTCTTGATGAACCCCGGTCGATTCTCGTACGGGGCATCAATCAGCTCAACACTTCTGCCGGCACGGTTTCCTTTTCTTCTGAACAGGCATACAACGCTGTCAAAGGTCCCTGTGCAGCCATCGTGAAAGTCCTTCGATGGGTACTCGAACGAACTCCGCCCGAGCTGGCTGCGGATATTATGCGGGGCGGAATTCATCTGACCGGAGACGGAGCCCGTCTGTTTGCACTGGACCGTTATATTTCCGAGAATGTCGGCATTCCCGTTCTGCTTGCGAAAGATCCGGGGGATTGCTGCATTCTAGGCATCGGATATCTGACAGAGAATATCCAGCTCGTTACACCCCGCAGCAGGAAGTCTTCCCGGCCTGCCTATCAATAGGCTGTTACGGTTTTCCGGATGAATCAGCCGCATGGGATCATGTATGAAGGAGGTGATATTCCTTGGCCCGCCGTCGTCTTCAGCGTTCTGTAAAAGATCCGCGTCCTGTCGTAACGGATGATTATATATATGAAGATCCCGATGAAAAAACGGATCCCGTCCCTTCCGATCCCCCCGATCTGGCTGTCCGCAAGCTTCGGAAAAAAAGCGAAGAATCCGGGGAGAAATCATCTTCCGAAACCCAGGCGGATTCCTCTGTTTCCGAAACGGAATCAGCGCCGCCCCGGAAGGTCTATTCCTCCGGGATTATGCTGGACGATGATCTGAATCCGATTTCCGCGCGGCGCAGGCGTTCCCATCCTTTCCTTCGTGGCCTTGTTCTGACAGCCGTTACCCTCTCTCTTTTACTGGCTGTCGCGTCCTATATTCTGCATCGCATTGCGCCGGATATCCCTGTTCTCAGCGCTCCGGAAGATGCGGTCAGTACTGTGATGACACCGGTCCAGTCCTTTTTTGCGGGCCTTACCGATGCAATTGCGGACTATTTCTATTCCTGGAAACTCAGAAGCAATATCGAAGCGGAATACAACGCCCTTCGCGCCGAAAATGAGCAGCTGGTTTATAAAGCCATGCTTGCCGATGAACTGCAGCAAACCCTCTCGCAATATGAAGATCTTTCCGATGAAATCGCCGCGAATATCAATATGCGTCCCGTGGTCGCCACTGTTATCGGGAAGTCGGACGCAAACTATTTCTCAACCATGACAATCAACAAAGGGCTGGAAGACGGCGTTACCGATTATATGGCTGTTACCATCTCCGGGGCCCTTGTCGGATATACGGAAAACACGCAGGCTCATAAATCCACCGTGCGCACCGTCATTGATTCAAACGCTTCCATTGCAGCGCTTATTCAGTCCTCACGCGATCAGGGCACGGTTCGCGGCACCCTCGGTATAGACGGAAAGCCCATGTGCCGTATGTATTATCTTCCGGATGATAATCTGCCCCGTCCCGGAGACCTTGTGGTTACCTCCGGTGTCGGCCTCTCTTTCCCCAAAGGAATTCCGATCGGTATTGTTCGCGAAAGTACCCGCGGAATGGAATCCAATAAACAGTATATTGTCCTGGAGCCTCAGGTGGATTTTCAGCACCTGGAATATGTCATCGTGCTTCGGTATAAACCTCAGGCCGAGGCAATAGAAGGAAGGGAAAACGGACGGACCAGCGTGGAACTGGTTCCGCTGCCCAGTGCGCGCCCTTCTCCCGAAATTCCCCAGATCGCTGCCTCCCTGTTTGATACACCAGCGCCCGCTGCTGCGGAAACCTCCCCGGAAGAAACAGCCTCACCGACCCCGGAACCTTCTGAAACACCGGCGCCGACGCCTTCCCCCACACTCAGCCCTGCTCCAACCCCCGATGAAACCCCTCTGGAATACCAGGTTGTGAATCTTCGGAATGATCCTACGCCGACTCCTTCTCCCACGCTTGCGCCGACATCCACACCGTATTATACGCCGGACCCGAATGATATGACATTTGAGGAGGACGGATAATATGAAGATGAACTTTATCCGCAAGTATGTCATCCTTTTCTCCCTGACTTTTCTCGGTTATCTGCTGCATGTCTGCGTGATGCCCTATGTCAGGATATTCGGGATCACGCCGAACCTCCTCTATGTGATTATCGGGATCGTTACGGTCGCGTACGGAAAGCTCAGGGTTTTCTGGGTTGGAACTATCTATGGTCTCCTCATGCAGATCATGATACCTTCCGTGACTTATCTCAACCTTGCCCTTTATTCTCTGACTACGCTTTTCTGCTCCTTTGCCTTTGCGGATAAACCGCTGAAAACCATTGAATATGAGCGGGCGGTTAACCGGCAGAGAAAAGAGCTGTCCCCGTGGCTGCGGACATTGCTTTGTACCGTTTTGAACGTGTTCATTTATGAAGTGGTTCAGGTAACCTATATCTATCTGGGCGGCTCTCCTGTCACCCTGGATCATATCATCCGTGCTTTGACGGATGTCATTCTGACCGGTATCCTGTGCCTCGCTCTTGAATTCCCCATTCGAAGGCTCATTCTGGGGCGCCGGCGGAGCCGTCAGGTTCTTCGTCCCGCGCCTGTTGTTTTCAGCAAAAGCTGATGATCCGCGCCGTCTCCGCCGGCGTATTCTCCCTGATGAATGATGATCACCTTAATGCCTTAGGCTCAGAAAGGATGTGAGCAGAATGGATTCAAAAAAGAAAAAAAGCGCCGAATTCTGGCGTTATGCCGCTTTTCTGATCGTTCTATTTGCGATCTTTGTCTGGCTTGTTTCCGGCCTGATCAATCTTCAGCTTCGCGATTCGGAAGAATACCAGGAGAAGGCAGAAGATACACGCACAAAAAACATTGCTCTCCGCGGAAAGCGCGGAACGATTTCCACAGCGGATTCCGTGGTCATGGCTGAAGATGAACTGGTATATAATGTAACCTTCCAGAAGGATGCTTCTGCCAATTCAAAATCCGTTTACCGGGAATATACGGATTCAATCATTGAAACCATTCATATCATAGAAAAAAACGGCGGTACCATTGCCGTAAGCTATGTGATTGAGCGTGATCCGGAAAGCGGAGAATGGGTCTTCAATTTCGGTTCGGGCGTATCCGATTCCGTGCTTGAAACGCGCGAAAACCAGTGGCGCAGGAATAATTACGCAACCAGCCTGAAAAAATACGGCACAGCAGAGCAATGCATCGAAGCTTTTCGGACCCGGTATCAGATTGACGAATCCGTTCCGGAAGACCTGATGCTGAAAATCATGGCCATCTATTCAGAGATGCAGATGAATATCTTCAATTCACAGCCTATTGTGATTGCCAAGGATGTGCGCTATGAAACGGTCATTGAAATCGAAACCCGTTCCATGATGCTTCCCGGCATGGATATTCAAATCGGAACCAAGCGCGTTTATCCGCGTTCAACACTTGCTTCCCAGATTATCGGATACACCGGCGCCATCCCCTCCCGTGCCATGTGGCTGAACCTGAGCGCAAAAGGGTATTCATACAATGATACCATCGGACGGGACGGCGTGGAGTCTTCCATGGAGGACTGGCTGACACAGAATTCTTCTCTACGCAAAGGCACCCGTGTCGTCGAGCGGGACCAGATGTCCCGTGTCGTTCGCGAGCTTTCCTATTCGCCTCCCGAAGACGGAAATAACGTGAAGCTTACCCTGAATGCTTCCTACCAGAAAATCGCCGAACAATGCCTCGCTGATAATGTGAATTCCACCCGTGATGTACAGGAGCAGAAGCTTGCCTCCGAAAGCTGGCGTGAAGCGAACAAGACAGACATCCATAACCGTGACTGGGAAAAATACCCTCTTGAGCTTGCGGAGCACGGGTGTCTTATTGTCCTGGATATGCAGTGCCGAGTGCTGGCCATGGCAAATTACCCCACCTATGACCTGAACGCGCTGGTTGCCGGCGGCAAGGAGGCAATGGCCATCCTGGGCGACAGCCGGAATCTCCTTCTGAATTACGGCATTCATGCCCGCGGAACACCCGGTTCCATATTCAAGATAGTCACAGCCATGGGTGCGCTCTCCACCGGTGAACTGAAACCCACTGAACGGATTTCGGACATGGGATACTATACCAAGTATAACGCGGATGAGTCCACAGCCCCGAAATGCTGGATCAGTAAAAACCTTCGCTGGAAACATCAGAATCAGACGGTTGTGGACGGACTGTCTCATTCATGCAATTATTTCTTCTATACACTCGCGGATCGATTGGGTGAGGACCGCCTGTACAGGTATGCCTCCCTCTTTGGCCTGACTTCCAAAACGGGAATCGATCTGCCCGGTGAGGTTCGTTCCGTTGTCGGATCGCAGAATACACTGTACGATCCTTCCAAGCCCATGAATGAAGCAAATCAGGACACATCACTTCCGATTATCGTATTCAATTCCATCAAAAAGCACCTCCGAAACTGCGGTACTTCCCGCAATATTGAATATGATGATGAACGCCTCTCCGTCTGCGCCAAGCGGCTGATGGATATGGCTGTGAATTATAACGAGAGCGACTGGCTTGACAATATGCGTACAATCCTGATGGAAGAACTGAACATGACCAAGGATATGGTTTATCTTCAGTCCGTTATCGGAGACACGTACAATTATATGAACGATATTAAATGGGGCGGCGGCCAGACAATTCTGACCAGCATCGGCCAGTCTGTTACCGTGCTGACCCCTATTGCAGTAGCGCGTTATGTATGCACGGTCGCGAACGGAGGATATCTCTATAATGTATCCCTGATCGACTCCATCACTTCCCCGGACGGGGAAATCCTTTCCCAGCGTGAACCGACCCTGATTCACCGGCTGGATTATTCCGATGAGTATCTTCCGCTGATACGGGAAGGCATGAAGGGCGTGGTGGACGAATCCGGTACGGCGGCCAAGTACTTCAAAAAATATCCGTATACCGATGAGATCGCCGCGAAAACCGGAACTGCCCAGGTGACGAAAATCGACCTGGAAAACAACTCCTGGTTCGTTTGTTTCGCTCCTTATGATCACCCGGAAATTGCCGTGGCATGCTTTATCCCGAACGGATATTCCGGTTCCGAAGCCGCAAAAGCGCCCCGTGATTTTATCAAATGGTATCTGGATCAGAAGGAGCTGCGCAGCGTGGAGATCATTCTTCCTTCCGGCAATTCTCTTGCTCCCTGATCAAAAAGAAAGGAGGCCCCTCGGATGTCTGTATCTCTGTACATTACTTCCGGAAAAGGCGGCGTGGGAAAATCCACCCTGACCGCAAATCTCGGTGCTGCGTTGATCGCGCGCGGGTGTTCCGTAGTAATTATTGATGCCGATATAGGGCTCCGTTCCATGGATGCTCTTCTGGGCCTGGAGAACGAGGTCGTGTATGACCTGATTGACGTCGCGAAAAAAGACTGTTCCTTGTCCCAGGCGCTTCTTGTTTCCCACCGCGTTCCCGGATTGAATCTTTTACCTGCTTCACAGTTTGCCCGCGCCCGTGATTTGGAAAAGAATCGTCTGAAGAAAATTATAGGGGAACTGAAACAGAAATTTGATTATGTGCTGATTGATTCTCCGGCCGGTATTGAGCGTGGCTTCCGGACCGTACTCAACGCGGGGATTGATGAATCTTTGCTGATTGTCACGCCTGATGATATCTGTATCCGCGATGCGGAACGGGCGGCACAGGTTATTGAGCATAAGGAACTGCCCCGTCCCCGCATCATTGTCAACAGGCTGGATCCCGATCTTATTTTCAGAAAGGAAATGCTGCCTGCAAGGGTCATCGCGGATACGCTGGATCTTCCCCTTCTCGGAGAAATACCCGAGGATCCTGCAGTCTATCGCTCCGTTCTGCGTCACACCCTCTTCATGCAGTATGACTGCAGCGCCCGTCGGGCTGTTCTGAGGATTGCCGGACGGCTTCAGGGCGAGATTGTTCCGCTGCCGGAAATCGGTCTGGAACGTCCCTCCCTGTGGAAGCGTCTTCTTACACACCGAAATCTGAAGGAGGTCACCCCGATTGACAGTCACTGATGAGAACCGCCGATCCAGGGCTCATGTGGACGGAATTCTGATTGCATTGGTGTTTGCCATGTCCCTGTTCGGTGTGGTTGCTGTTTGCGTGGCTACTTTTTCCCCGGGATCGGATACGGAAGCGTCTTTCCTGAATCACATTTTTGAATCCTCCTATGCCCTGCGGCAGTGCCTGTTTCTCCTCGCGGCTCCTCTGGTAGTCGGCGTGATCATGGCCTTTCCGTATGATATTCTTCGTCAGCGTGCCGAACTCTTTTACTGGATCTCTTTCATTCTTCTGACAGTCACAACCGTATTTAACCGTGCGCAGGGCGTGAAAGCCTGGCTGGATATTCTCTGGGGGTATACGATTCAGCCGTCGGAATTTGCGAAACTGGCTATGATCCTGATTCTGGCAAAAAGCCTTGCCCGGCAGGACCGCCCTCTTTCCGATCTGAATTCGTTCATCCGGATCTTCCTGATGGTCATCATTCCCGGCCTTGTTATTCTGCTTCAGGGTGAAACCGGTTCCCTGCTGGTGATTATTTTCCTTTTCGCGGTCATGATGTACTTTGCCAATGTCTCGCTGAAAACGCTCGGTATTCTCGCCGCGATCGCAATCCTGGGGATCCTTTCCGTCTATGGTTTCATGCTCGCAACCGGGTCCACGGATTACCGCCTTGCAAGAATTGCCGGCTGGCTCAGTCCCGAGCTTTACGCGTCGGATGACGCATATCAGCAGACAATGTCCAAGATGGCCATCGGTTCCGGCGGCCTCTACGGGATCGGAATGTTTAAGAACGGCGCCATATCGCAATTGAATTACGTACCCGCGGACTGGACGGATTTCATCTATTCCACCATCGGCGAAACCTGGGGATTTGTCGGCTGTGTATCCGTGCTGGTTGTTTATTTGCTGATTCTCATTCGCCTGCTGTACCTGGCCTGGTATACCCGCGACAAATTCGGGCGCCTGGTGATTATCGGCGTTATGGGAATGCTTCTGTTCCATGTGCTTGAGAATATCGCCATGACGCTCGGTCTGATGCCGATCACCGGCATTCCCCTGCCGTTCCTTTCCTATGGCGGTTCCAATATGATGACCAACATGGGCGGAATCGGCCTCGCGCTTAATGTCACACGCAACCGTTCCATCTCGATCCCGGTCAACACTCCCCAGACGCTGCACAACCCCTACCGTATTCACAAGCAATTCCGTACCCGCAGGATTTGATGATTGCCGAAAGGAAGTACCGATATGGATTTCGAACTCAGCCCGGAAGGTTTAATCGCTTCCCATGATTATGAACAGGCGATGAATCGGCTCGTTCTTCCCGCTTTGGATGCTGTCCGGCAGGATCAGACACTGACCGCCCGTGACGGTACGCCTCTTTTCTGCTCTGTCTTCAGAGCGGAAAAACCCCGCGGTACAGTCCTCCTTCTCCATGGTTTCACCGAAAACACTTTCAAGTATTCCGAACTGATCTATTCCCTGCTCCTTCAGAACTATCATGTGGTTGCCTATGACCAGCGCGGTCACGGACGTTCCGGACGTTCCGGCAATCTTTCCGGCCCTTCTGTCACCCATGTGGATCACTTCTCCGACTATGTCAGTGATCTTCGTCTGGTCTGTGAAACGATCCTTTCCGACCTGATCGGCCCCCGGATGATCTTCGCCCATTCCATGGGCGGCGCGGTCGCCTCCCTTTATCTGGAACAGTATCCGGAAACCTTTGCTTCTGCGGCGCTCTGTGCGCCGATGATTGCCCCGAATACCGGAAGCGCCTCCGCCCCCATTGCCCTGGCCCTGTGCGGCACAGCCTGTCTGCTCGGCTTCGGAAAGCACCATCCCTTCTTCATGAAACCGTATTCCGGCCCGGAGGATTTCGACACTTCCTGCGCAACGGATCCCGTTCGTTTTGCCTGGTATGATGCTGTCAAGGCATCCCATCCCGAATATCAGAATTCTGTTCCGACCTATCGCTGGGTTGTGGAATCCATCCGCGTAACTTCCCGTATTCTTCGCGCCGGTGGGCCGGAAGGCATCTCCTGCCCTGTCCTGCTCAGTACTGCTGACCGTGATTTCAGTGTCATGCCGGAGCCCCAGAAATCATTTATTACCCGTGTTCCGAAAGGAAAGCATCTCTTTGTCAGGGATGCGCGCCATGAAATCTTCCGCTCTGTCAATGAGGTTTTCTTCCCCTGGTGGCGCCAGATTCTTGCATTTTTCGGGGAGGTTTCCGCATGAATCACCGTTTCTCCTTCTTTTCCTCCTGTACGGTCGTTTTATTGTTTATCTTTGTATGCTTCCTTTCCTGGTATCTTCTCTCCATAGGTCCTTTGGAGTTTCAGCTCCAGGATGCCCGCGAAAGCCTGAAAACCAGCCAGGGCCGGGAGAATAAACAGCAATATGAGTATGATCAGGTTTATCTGGAAATCCCGGTTGTTCAGGAAGAGATCGCGCTGAAGGCTCCTCTGGCAGAAGAAGCGGAAGCACGTGTGTCTGAACTGAAAAGAAAGAAGAAGGAATTGAAAGCTGAAATCAAAGAGCTTTCTTCTCCGGATGCATCTTCGGAGGCGGCCGGTCATGAATAAAAGTGTCAGGGCTTTTCTGGCCCTTGTGATCGGTGCGGCCCTGGCGGTCATGATCCTCCTGTTTCAGCATATGCTGGATATCCGCCGTGAAGTATCCTCTGTCACGCTTCAGCTGGAAGAAAGTGTTTCCAGCTGGAAAAAGATCAATGAAGACAAGGAAGCTTTGCAGGACACGTTGGATGCCGCCCGGAAAGAACTCCGCGAAGCTGAGCTCACCATCTCCGAATGCGAAATCCGCGAAAAAGAACTGATTGCGGAGATCGAAGCCCTTGAAGCGGAACTCGTTTCCCTCAGGTCTCCGTAAACCCATATTTTCAGATTTATTGCGGAAATGATTGACAGGATCACTCATTCATGATAATATTACCAACGTTGTCAGAGCCATCTGATAGCGACTGGGTGTGGCGCAGTTTGGTAGCGTGCTTGAATGGGGTTCAAGAGGCCGGAAGTTCGAATCTTCTCACCCAGACGTTCAGAAAGCCCCCGGAAGTTCTCTTCCGGGGGCTTTCGTGTTTTCTGCAAATCAAGGTCCCTGAAAAGCTCTGCTTCCCGGGAGGATGATCCGGGGCAGCATCAGTTTCTTCGCAAAGAAGCAGCGCGGTTCCGATGGTGCCGTACGACCGCTGCTTCAGCCTTCCCCTGCCTCCGGTTCAGCCGGAAAGAAAAACCGGTAGGCGTCAAATCCAGTATGTATGCGTTCCTCAGGCCTGTAACTGAGCAGATCGTAAAACGGTTCGAGGGATTCCGCCGGACTGTAACCTTCCCGGCGCAAAACCAGGTACCGGTCGATCGTCTCACGCTTTCCGGCAATCAGAATCCAGTCAAACCGTGTTTTCTCCGGTTGATCCGCATTCTCTTCATGATAATGCTGCAGTCCGTGTCTCTCAATCAGTTCATATGCTTCTCCGGCAATCATGTTATACTCGCGACGAGTCAGCGGCGGGGAAAGGGCCATCTTCTTGCATCCGCCTGCCACACACTCCGAAAAGGCGGAAATCATCCCCAGAATGAATGAACGTTTATCTGCTTTCATTGCATTTTTCTTCCCTTCAGACAGATTGCAGCCCTTTTTTTCCGTCCGGCGCTTTTTCAGCGAATCCTTTCCCGATACACAGCCAGCATCTCCTCAGCCATTTGATCCATGTACGCCACTGTACGCGGAAAGAATTCCTCATTGTTTTCCGATGTACCGTTGATTTTTGAACTGAAATAGGCAGCCCACGCCTCCTGATTCAGTCCGTATGCCAGTTCGCTTGTTGTATCAGCGAAAGCTGAATCACTGTTATCCCCGAACTCTTCGGAATCCCTTGCGGTAATCCTGTGTCCTGTAATAATATCCATCAGGTCATAGAGCATCACGCTGTCTGCCTGATCGCTCATAGCCTGGCAGGAAGCCTTCAGATCATCCGACAGTGTTTCCTGCACAAGAACCATTTTGGGCATAAACACGATCTGTCCGTCCGATGACGGTTCCGACAAAAGCAATTCTATCGCCGCGTCTACGGATTCCAGGCCCAGCTGTTTCAGCGGCACAATGTACCTGCGGTCCGACAGCTGCTTGCGAAGGTAATCCTTGACATCCTCGCGAATGGCGTATTCCAGGGATTCGCGGACAGGGCTCTGCCCGGAATAATAGATGCCCTCGGGCGTACTGGTATACAGAATATTCGCGTCAATTGCATGACCGAACTGATGGAAAACCGTGCTGTACGGATCTGCGGTGGACAGGCTCACATCGTTGAATCTGAGGCTGTAATAAGTTCCGACGGTGCTTATATCCAGTTCCCTTTCCTTCGAGTAATCAAAGAATGTGTACAGGAACAAATCCCGGAAGGCCGGATCCGCACGGTTCAGCAGCGCAGTGATCTCGTCCGCCTGCGCCTGATCATACAGCCATTCCTTTTTGAGACGGTTTACAAACATTTCGGTGATTTCGGGATGATCCAGCGGATTGTCGTTCTTTTCCAGTGCGCTCAGCAGGCTTTGCCATGCAATTCTTTCCTTGTCTCCGTTATAGTGTGCCTCCAGGGGAACACGCTCTCCCGTATCAGCGATGATTTCCGCCTGAATGTCAAACACGGCGCTCTGACCGCATCGATACGGAATCATGATGGAAATATGCCCGTTTTCCGCGCTGAAGATCCCCGCATCTTCGTCCGCGCTTTTCTTCTGCTTTGCCCCGTAACTGAAAACAGGCTCTTTTCCGGGGGTGAATTCCGCGGAAATCTCTGATTCATCCAGACTGTTTGTGATCCGGAAGGAAGCATAGGCATCGGGATCATAGGAGAAATCAAATGCATAATACAAACGAATCAGATGCCTGCTGGAAGCATCCGTGACAGCTTCCAGCGTTGCGTTGCTGATTCTGTTTGTCCTGTATCCGCAGCCGGGGGCTGTACAGATACCGTCTGCTCCCAAAGTATGCGGCGCAGTCTCCGGAGAATTATCCGGCTTATACTTTTTCAGTTTGTTGTTCTGCGTATACTGGCAGACCGTACAGACCCGGTTGATCCTGGCTTCCGTCAGATAATGCATTTCCGGATGATCCGGACAGATAGTATAGGTCTTGTCGAATATTTCACTCACTGTCCAAGTGTGTTTCTCGCACAGTTCAGGCATGTCTTTGCTGTAGACCAGCGTGATTTCATCTTCATAATCCCCGTAGATCGTATGATATATCAGCTTCAGCTTGATTTTCTGGTCTTTTCCGAGCGCTTTCTTCCAGTCCTTGTACGGCCATGTAAAGTCCAGATAGAAACCTTCCACGGAGTAGATGTTTTCTGAACCTGCAACGATATCATATCCCGTGATTTCGTTCAGAATCTCTTCATCATCTGTTTTCCTTGTCCACAGATGATACTCCCGTCCTTTATACAGATACTGCTGCGTGTCTGATTCCAGTGAATAGTACGATTTTGAGGCCGTCTCCGCCGTTCCGTACGCACAGCACAGCAAAAGGATGCAGAGTGCAGCCATCAGGGCTGTCAAAATCTTCCCGTTCCTCTTCATGCAGATATCCTCCTTCGGTTCGTAAAACAGGCTGGCTTCCGGCGGAAGTTCCTGTTCATATAATAATACGAATCAGCCTGCCCTTTTTTTCCGTTCCTGCACCGAATAACTTTCTCCCTTATTCTCCCGGAATCAGCAGGCGGTATAGACTGTTCCTGTTTTCATTGGCACAACGGATCACCGGATGTTTATTCCTGTTCCGCGTCCCTGTATTCCTGATGAAGGCCGAAATCATGAACTGCCACCGCAAGCACCTGCCCGTGCGTGCATGAGAACAATTGCCCCTGTACGTTTTCCCTGTCCTGCAGCGCTTCGATAGTCATTCTGGTTGCTTTTGAAATCCTGGTATTCTCGTAACATCCCCACAGATTGACCCGGGTGCCTCCCAGCGCAAGCTGATCGATCCAGTCTGCCGTCACGCAGGAGGAGACGCACGCGTCCGCCAGATTCAGTTCGCGGACCGGTATCTCATGATCCTGAAGCAGCTGTGTCAAACAGCATGCCCCGCAGCCTCCGAAACTGACAGCATCCACAATAATGTCAAATGGTTCCGTTTCATACTTTTCCGCCAGAAAAGCCAGAAGATCGCCAGCCGGCTCTTCCCATTCTTCCGGCCTGCTGCCTTTGGTCCGTATCGCGACAGCCAGGAAATCCGCATGAAGATCATCATACAGGTGATAATCTCGGACAAACCGCATGACTGCATCTGGCCGGCTGCATTCCGCGCTTCCGGGGAAAAAAATGATTATTGGCCGTTCCTGATGATACTGGTTGCTGTTCAATGCAATCATATCGCTGTGAGACAGGTGTTCCTCCCGGCAGTTCTCCGGGCTCAGATCGACAGCCGCGGCACAGTCTGCACGCAGAATCATCAGGGACAGACAGCACAGGAAAAAGATGAGTCCCTTGCCGATCGAATGCATAGCCGTGTAAGTTCCCTTTCTCCCGGTCCGCTCTTTTTTCCGGGCAGTCAGAGCCGGTCCGGATAAATGATTCCCGGATGATTATATCATATCATCAGGAATCCGTGTATCGGTTCTGTGCGGCCGCAATGCGCCTGGAATCCACGGTCCCCTTTTCTGCTCGTAATACTTTTACAGAAATTCCGAAAAAATACGAAATATATATTGTATTTATGTTACGAAAGAGCTACAATCAGTTGTGCATCATCGAGTAACATGAAACGGAAGTGAATCACGGATGAATCAGGATACAAACGAAGCACAGGTTTCATCATGGGAAAAAGAGCATCCCTGGCTTGGACAGGGATTGTCACCGGAAGATGAAGATTCTGTCGATGAAGTGATTCGTTATACCTTGGATGAATTACGTTTTGCGTAATCCATCCTTATCGCCGCATTCTTCTGCTGAAATACGTTCGGCCGGCAGAATCCCGTCCGCCGTCTGATCCCCCCGCCTATAATCCGTTGACGGCATATCCGTTGACGTTATTCATCAGCTGAGGATTGACGTACAGGATCGCATATGCCTCGCTGGAATAGTAATACATGAATACACATGTCCCGTCTTCCGCGTGCCAGACATACATGTGAGTAATCCAGTCTGTTCTGTATCGGTCCGGATACAGCAAATCCATATATGCTTTGATTCTGGCAGCGTCCGCTGTCTGGCTTTCGCCGTACACCGCGCTTAATGCGCCTGTCAGATACTGATAATTCAGGGTTGTACAGGTCTGGAACTCATAGGCAATCATCTGCAGGGCATTGTCTCTGAACATATAGATCAGATCCGCGGTAAAGCGGCTGACTTCAACAGGCTCCGATGAAACCATGACGGACCATTCACCGGAAGATCTTTCATCCATCTGAATACTCTCAGTCGACTGAACCTGTGCGGAGTCCATTCCCCACAGGACGCCGTTTCTGAAGGAAAACGGTTTGACAGCGGAATCGACAGTATCCCGGATACTGGGAATTGTCTGGGTTTCCGCTGCGGCACCGCAGAGAAGAAGCATTATCCAGCCTGCCAGAAAAACTATTGAAATCCGAATTTTCTTCATGCGGGATTCTCCTTTCCGCCGGCCAGCTCCTGAATCTGCCGGACGGTTTCCTGCTGGATCCTGTTTTGTTCATCCTTCAGATTATTCTCCGGATCGTATACGATGATTTCTCCAAAAGTGATGGTACGCCTGCTTTTATCCGCGTACATCGGAAGCATTCTCATCCGCTTCTTTTTTCTTTTCCAGTATACATCCGCAAGCATTACAAATCCCGGGGATAATTCACCGATTCCCTGTGTTTCATATTTATGCTCGGGATTCTCAGGAAAGATCAGCAGATTGTCTCCCGCCTCCATCGCTTCGATCGAAAGGCGGAAAGTTTCTCGCAGTTTCAGCGGTGAATCCCTGTATACGGGAATCGATTCAAGCTGACTCATCACATTGACGCTCAGCCATCCCAAAAACCGCGCTACCGCTTTTCTCATCCACATCGGCCAGTTTTGCCTGCTTGTCGTGTTGTCATACACATACTTTGTCACGGCAAGCTGGTCATGCATCATGGAGGAAACAGTCCATGCACGGATAGGGACTGGAATATAGATCGAGCAGACCATGGGGCCGTAAAACTCCCCATGGTTGCAAAGGAATACAATCGGGTTTTCATCGTCTGTAATGATATGATCCGTGTTTTTCAGTTTGCAGCGAAAATGCAGGCTGCACAGGAACATCAGAAAACGGGACAGATAGGGCTGCCGATACGGTTCATTGACCACATATTCCACCTGTTTGCGGAGAACAGGATTTGCGGAACCTGACTCCTGAAGCTTCAGCAGTTTTCGTATTTTTTCGATATAGCGCTTGCTGATCGGAAAACGAAACGCGCTGATCAATGCCCCGAGAATCACGAGAATAACCGGTACAGCCATTACCGGCTGAAACCTGGCAGCCAGCTCATCCGCTGTCTGCGGAAGGCCCTTCCGGTTTACAAAGCAGAAAATACCCAGTGCCAGGAGGGCCATGACATCCCCCAGCAGCCGTGCCAGGTTCCAGTTCGTCATCCGTAGTTTCCAGTATCCTCTGGGAACCTCATTGCCCGTCACGCTCACGGCTTCAGGCATCAGGTGTTCGATTCTTCCGAGCCCGATAAGGCTCAAAGCGCCTCCTGTCGTACAGATCACAAGGCACACATAGATCCAGAGATAGCTGATGATGCCGGCAGTCAGCATCCTGATGCAGAGAATAATTCCTCCGAGCCATAGAATCAAACCGGCACACAGCAGCCACGTAGGATCCTTGGCTCCTGTTTTTTCTGTCTTCCGGAGGAGGCGGAATCCTGCTTCCGCCGGGAGAAAAGTGCACAAAACAGCAACCGCCATCGCGGGAAGCAGCCATTCACGGTTTGTTGCAAGAAGGGCATAGATGGAAGTTACCGTTAACTCGACTGCCATAACAAGCAGAAGACTGACCCATTCGACGGAATGATAGGCATGAGCTTTTCGGAAATCAGATTCCTCCAGATGCTCCGAATCCCGGATATCCAATTCCTCCCGGGTCCGGAAGGTCATATACAGCCTGTTTGCCGACAGCAGCAGAAACGCGCATGCCATCGGGCCGCCGTTTGCCCAGCCGAAATGCAGTATCAGGATAATGCTCATTGCGGAGAGAAGAAGGATCTGGATCAGGATACTGACGGCTTTCAGCCGGAGAGAAATCCGTTCATCCGGACGGATCAGGCGGCTCAGCCGGTCTGTATTGCCTTCGGCACACAGGCACAGGGCGACAGCGGCAAAAAGAATCCAGATTTTTTCGCTGTAGATCCCGAAAGGAAACAGCCCTGCCAGTAAAAAACCGAGTCCGAGAAGAATCACAAGGATCAGAAGCATCCATCTTTTCACATATGCGGGAAGGAATCTTCTGTCCCTGCCGATAATTCCGGAAAAAATAATCACGGCCCGCCCGCACAAATACAAAACGCCCCCGTACAGCGGCATATCAGTCAGCATGTTTGAAAGAATCATGCAGTAAATATACCCGTACAGCTGCGTCATCGCGGCAGACAGCGGCATTCTCCGTGCGTTTCGGGCGGTCAATCGAGTTCCTTCCTTTGCAGCAGAATCAATCCCAGCACAACGGGAATCAGAATCACTAAAATCATCGCGGCATACAGCAAAAGATTATTGATATCCGAGCGGTCAATGGCGAATTCAATCCCGATGACCGCACCAACCGTGACGATCAGGCTCAGCGGTGCGGCCCAGCGCAGCGCGGAAGGCCGTCCTTTTGCGTAAACAGCGGCAAAAACCGTGCCGGCGAGGATCATCAGGGCAAAGACAACCTGCTGTAAATGTACAAATGTAATGCTCAGGAAATAATCATAGCGGAGGCTTTCCAGCAGAACCCCCATCGCGCCGCAGATCAGCAGGAAAGCGATCCACAGATCTCCGTTCCGCCTGTTTTTCCGCAGGCTCATCACATTCAGAATCAGAAACAGCACAAGCGCGGCGGCAGCGGCCAGATAATATGTCCTCAGATATGTTTCATATTCTCCCTGCACTGCCAGAAAGCTCCTGCTGATCCAGCCGTCCTCCAGCGGACGGCTGGTATTGAAATCCTCAATCAGCCGGTCCCCCATCCGTTCCGCGATGATCAGCAGCGGAAGGGAACAGGCGGAAATATCCAGCAGTTCCATGCTGTTTTGTCCTGTCATCCGGGCAGAAAGCCACGCCGCAAGAAAAACTCCCGCAATCAGTCCTGTCATGCTCCAGCCGCCGCCGTCAATCCGAAACCATGCGGAAAACGGCACCGGGGTTCCGAGGCTCTGATCCATGATACAGAAAAACAGACGGGAAACAATCCCTCCAAGCACAATGGCCAGAACGGAAAACAGCGTTGCCGTCCCCTTTTTCATTTTTTTCTGATGCGCAATCCAGATGGCCGCGGCTGTCATGGCCAGAAATCCGATCGCAATATGCAGCCCGTATGCATAGACATTCAGTCCTGAAAGCGCGGCCTGCGGAGCTTCTTCGTACAGTGTCATGTATCTCAGTCCTTTTTGTTACTTCCCTTCCGGTACCAGCGTCCCGACATAGATCATGTCGCTTTGCGCTCTTTCCTTCTCGCCCGGAGAAGCTCTGTAGATTTCGCCGTTGAAAACGATCTCAGCTGTTCCGCCACCGTCAAGATTAAAAGCCTGCAGGCATCCGATTTCCCCCATCTTGTTTGCGAGTTCCTGATGGTTTACACCGGTTTTTCCGTTGCGGTCCGATGCGGAGGCAAGTACGAAGACATAGCTGAGTTTTCCGGTCTGTCCGATGGCTGCCCTCGGTTCGCGGCCATCCGGATTATAGCCGTATTCCCGATCGCCCATACTCTGAACAGCGCCGTCAATCACCAGGGCCGGTCCGAATGTAAACGCGTTCACAATGGTACCGTCGAATATTACTTTGTTCCCCTTTTTTTCAAACAGCCCCTCTGAATTCCGATAAAGATGAAAATCCCCCTGATCGTCGATTACAAGCATATCCTTTAACCGGTTGCTTTTTCTCCGGTATTCTTTTCCCATCCGTACTTCATAGGAAGTTTTTTTGGGATTGTTATCCATGTAATCTCCGCTGATTGCGATGACAGCATTGTTTTTTGCGGCCATATTGCTCACCAATGCCGCCGGCTTCGCATACGCTGTCCGAAGCTGGCACGGACTGCTCAGCTCAATCCGGGCAATTACCCAGCGTACCTGTTCCTCTTCAATCTCCTCCAGGGTCACGCGCAGAGTTTCATCCTCATAACTGTTGGATGTAAACCGGGAGGAATCCGCTTTGGGCGGCGCCGTAAAATCATTCATCGGCAGCTCCCATTCGGCCGGAGGTGGCATCAGTCCGTCTCCTTCCGGAATGCTTTCCACTTCGACTGCTCCTTCTGCGCAGGCATGGGGAATCAGAAACCAGCCGGCTTCCTCCTCTTCATCATCGGCAAAAAGGATCTCATCCTGTACTTCAGGCAGCATCACGGGAGATGAAACCAGGATCGGGATGATGGCGATGAGCGCAGCGCACAATACGACCAGGGCAATCCGAACAGGCATTTTCATTTTAAGGCCTCTCCCTTATTCTTCTTCGTCATTTTCAAGACGGGTATTCGCGATCTCAATCAGCTTCCCTGCCAGGGTTTCGTCTTCCACAAGGATAAATTCCTCATCTTCCTCGCCGTCTTCGTTTTCGGTTGTTTCCACTTTGCAGACGATGCATTCCTCGCCGTTTTCGTCCGATTCCTGGCCGACTTCCGTCAGCAGCGCGTATTCATCCCCGTTATAGAAGAAGTAATCCCTGACGGTAAACTCGTATTCGTTGCCGTCCTCATCCTCAAAAACAATCGTATCCGGTTCCATTCCTTCCAGGCCGTTCATTTCCATTTCATCCATGCTCTCCACCTCTTTCACTTTTTTCATGGGAATTATAAACAATCAGGGGGTATTTGGCAAGTTGACTTTCCGGTGTTTTCATCCTATCATTAAGCGGGCGGACCGTCCTCTTTCCGGAGGGGATGCCTGCTGCCGTCTTTTTCCTGTACGATGATGCCGTCC
Organism: Clostridia bacterium; assembly: GCA_017541105.1. Lineage (GTDB taxonomy): Bacteria > Bacillota > Clostridia > Christensenellales > Aristaeellaceae > Aristaeella. The sequence continues at coordinate 189,366 of JAFXZS010000016.1, read as the reverse complement.
AGCATAATCTTCAGGTTTTCCCTGTAGCCTGCAATGTATTCCTTCCGAAGGATGTCCTGTTCCGCCTGTTCTTCCTCTGTCAGCCCGACATCCTTCTTTTTTCTGGCCAGCTCGTTGATCCGTTTGATTTTACTTGCTTCCAAGGTTGTTCACCTTCTTTCTGTCCATCCGTACCGACTGTTATGGGAGAATGCTATGATTCAGGGAAAATGGTTTGCCCCCGGAGAAAACCTTTCGGAAGAAATCCTTCCTCTCCGTGCCGAAATTTTCGGAACCCGCGATGCTGCGCGTCAGGACTTCCTGGGCTGGAATGCCCTCATTTATGAAGACGGCCATCCCGCTGCCTCCGGCCGGATCTGGTGGGAAGACGGAGCGTTCCGTCTTGGGGATATCGGCGTAAAACCGGACTTCCGCGGCCGCCGCCTCGGGGATCTGACCCTTCGCCTTCTGCTGTTCAAAGCCCAGTCGCACGCGGCGAAGGAAGTTCGCCTTTGTTGTCCGGAATCCGTATCCGGATTTTTTGCCCGCCTCGGCTTCGTTCCGGAGAGTACGCCGGAAAACGGCCTGGTGGAAATGCTGCTCACGGGAGACAGCATTTCTCTGGATTCCTGCGCAAACTGCGCAAAGGCGGATTGCCCCAACCGTAAGGGGATTCTATGATCTGACCCTGCTGTCCTTTCCGGCCAGCAGCACCAGAAGAACGCTCAGAAGCGCGCATCCGATCAAAACGGCAAAATCTCCCGGCTCGCTGCCTGCGGAAAGGACCCCTGCGCGGATCATGATCATGACGGTTCCGCATCCTGCCACCGCCATCCATTCCAGCACGGCCATCAGATATCCTTTCTGTGTCCGTTCTCTTCTTACGCTCCATACAGCCAGCGGGATCATCGTCAGCAGAAAGGCCGCAATCTGGACGATGTCTACACTGCCGATCATTCCCAAAGGATCGGCCCGGAAGGTTTCCGTCAGGGTTCGTACTCCTCCCCATGCACATAATACGGTAAGAAGAACATCCCCATTCCCGGGGATATCATTTTTCCGGAGAATCATCCACAGAACCAAAAGCAGAAACACAATCAGCGCCGCGGCCAGCTCAATCCTGCAGGGCGCATATTTCCCTTCCGCTGTCAGAAACGGGATCTCCGGCAGCGGTTTCATGATGTCCGTTCCGAAAGCAAGCCTGGTTTCCTGTTCAAAGATCTTCCACACGGCGATCCCCGGCAGCAGGCCGAATCCTGCGGCATTCATCCTGGCGCCCGTGGACAGCGGACCTTCCTGCGCTTTTCTCGAATCGATCCATTTCAGGACCGCAAACATTAGAAAAACCAGCACGCTGATACCGGCGCCGATCCACGTTCCCACCGCGTCCATCTCAGATTTCCTCCTTGAAAACCCAGTTCTGCTGAATCCGGTAGCTCGCGAAATACAGGAGTGTATCCGCCAGGATCTTCGCAATCCAGGGAGAAATGCCGATCAGGCCCGCGAATTTGATGCACAGCGTTGACATCAGGAGAATAGCGGCTGCCGTGACCGCGTAACGCCAGGCGGTCCCTTTTTTCGCCTTGACTTTAAACACCAGATCTTTGTTCAGCCGAAAGTTCAGAATTGCGCTGAAAAGCCTTGCGGTATAATTTGCCAGGGACGTGTTGTCCGCCATGAACCCGAGAGAAATCGTGTTGTTCACCTTCAGGCCCAGCATCGGAAAAAGCCAGCTTCGCAGGACGTTGAAAAGGATCTGATCCGCGGCGAAACAGATCAGCGAGGAAAACATAAATTTGAAGAATCCCCCAAGAATGACCTTATAAATCCTGTAGCTGTCCCGGATGGGGTGAAAATGGGTCCCGTCATTTCCGTTCTCATAGACCGTTTTGATCGGAATGGCTATCATGGGAATCCGCTGCACCGCGCAGGCGATCAGGACTTTCATCTCATATTCAAATCTTTCTCCGCCCACCCGGATCATGAAGTCGAGATCCTCCCTGCGGAAAGCCCGGAGCCCTGTTTGTGTATCCTGAAGCCATACGCCGTACAGAAGCATAAATACGATGGAGGTGATCCTGTTTCCGGTTCTTGACTTTGGCGGTATATCCGGCAGGCTGAAATCCCTGCTGCCGAGATACAGCGCTTTTTTCCCTTCCGCAAGCTTTTCCGCCATCAGCACACAGTCGTCGACCGTATGTTGTCCGTCCGAATCTGCTGTGATGATTCCCGTTATTTCCGGAAGATGGTCAAGAATATACCTGTACCCTGTCTTCAGTGCGGCGCCCTTTCCCCGGTTGACTTCATGATGAATGACCGTCACACGGTCAATCTCTTCCGCTTCGCTGAAAATATGCCGGTATCCGTCACCGCTGCCATCATCCACGACAACGATCTGGCCGAAACCGACGGAGGAAAGCTCCTGAAGATACGCCGAAAACCGATGGTCCGGTTCCAGGGACGGAATCAGTACGACCGTGTTCTGAATCATGGATTGCATCTCTGCCATCTGGCTTACGCTCCTTCTGACCCGGAATCATTCCGGATCGAACACTTTATTTTATCAAACAACCACAGGAAACACAATATATATTGAAAGTTTCAGCCGTTGACATACAACACCTGTGAAGATATAATATTTTAAGCAATCTGCGGAGGTGTTTGTTGTGGGGATTATTCCATCCAGAAATCTTGAAGCCCAGCGGCGTGAGGAGAACGGCATCACTTATTTCGACCGTGGAATTGTTACGGGTAAAAACGGGCGTTCTTATGCCCGTTTTGCGATTCAGACCCATTTCGTCGAAGTTGGGGAAGATCAGGCGGAACTTGTCCGCAAATATGTTCTTCCGCTCCGGCAGGAAGGGGATGTCCTCTCCTTCGGCGCGAAGGTCATGGCAATGTGTACCCGCAATGTGAAGACGAGGGACGAGGTCAAACCCGGTTTCTGGGCAAACTTCCTCTGGCGTTTCGCAGGCATCAACACTACCGGGGTCGGAATGCATGAACCCTATAAATTGCAGCTGGTTATCGATATGTGCGGCCTGCCCCGTGTGTTGCTGGCTGCTTTCGTCAGCGCGGTGACACGGCCTTTCGGCGTGCACGGCCTGTTTTATAAGATTTGCGGCAAAGGCGTTGGCGGAATTGACGGATTCTATTTCCGTTCCTCCTTTGACCGTTACAAGCAGATGGCCCTGATCAATCCGCCCAACCCCGTGGAGCTCTGCAACAATCTTGAAAAAGCCACCGGTATCCCCGTGGTCCTGATGGATGCGAATGATCTGGAACAGAACCAGCTCGGTAAATGCGATGATTTCCCGCTGACTGACGAAGAAATCCAGGATGCCATGGCGGATAATCCTTCCGGCCAGGGCGACGAACTGACTCCCTTGATTCTGATCCGGCCCCTGAAGGCATAAACCCATGAGACACATCCCGATTTCCGATACATTTCATACGGATGTTCTTTCGTTTGAAGATGCCCTGATTCCCACCGGGAATGATTTTGACCGGAAGAAATGGATATATGTTCCTGATTACTACAGTGAATACCGTTATCTGCTGGGCACCGTCGGTTCCCGTCCTCTGATCTGTGTCGGAATCAATCCTTCCACCGCTGTTCCCGACAGGCTGGACAATACTCTGAAAAGCACACAGCGGATTGCGCGGTACAACGGGTTTGATTCTTTCCTGATGTTCAACGTTTATGCGCAGCGCGCCACAATTCCGGATGATATGGACCCTGTGATGAACCCGCTGCTTCATCGGGAGAATATGAAGGCTTTCCGTTGGATTCTGGAGCAATATGAACCCCCGTGCGCTGTCTGGGCCGCCTGGGGATCCATTATCATGAAACGCGCTTATCTTCCTGCCTGTATTCTGGATCTTGTACGTCTCGGAAAAGAATACCGTGTAAACTGGTTCACCGCCGGGCCGCGAAGCAAAGCCGGCCATCCGCATCATCCGCTGTATCTGAAAAGCGATACACCCCTGGATCCTTTTATGGATCTGGATGTATATCTGCAATCCCTGATGAGGTGATAAACATGCTGAAAACTTATGATGTAACGTTTTCTCTTTTGACCCGGGACTGTGATCTGAATGGCCGCTGGCGCCTCAGTGCCATTCTGGAGGCGATGCAGGAAGCCGCGGGCGCCCACAGCCTGCTGCTGGGCTGCGGACGGGAGGAACTGCTGAAACATCACACTGTCTGGGTGCTTTCCCGCAGCGAGCTTCATATGTCCCGTTATCCGCTGGCAGGTGAAAAGATCACCTTGCACACCTTTCCCATGCCGACACGCATCAGTTTTTTTCCCCGGTATTATGTGATGACCGATGAGCGTGGGGAGATGATCGGTAAGGCGGGGACCCTCTGGCTGCTTCTGGATACACAGACAAGGCGGATGCTGCCTCCCGGCGATGTTGCCCGCCTGATCCCGGACAACCGGGATCTGACCGTCCCCATGAATCTCCCTGCCACAGTCGGCAACCTTCAGGGAGAAGAGTTCATTTCGGAATATACTCCGGTCTACACCGATATTGACATGAATGGCCATGTCAATAATACCCGGTATGCGGATTGGCTGTGCAATGCATTCGGGATAGAATGGATGACGGAAAACGAACCGGAACAAGTCATCCTGAATTACCACCACGAAATCCTCCCCGGCCAGAAGGTCAGACTCCGGCGTATTCTGAAGGACTGCCAGTATCGTCTTGTAGGCACCGTCGGAGAAGATACTGCTTTTGAAATCGGTGGAATTGTACGTCCGTCGATACAGAAGTAAGTCTCTTCAAAATGCTTTTCTGCTGTCCAGCAGAATGGTTACGGGCCCGTCATTTACAAGAAACACTTTCATCTCTGTCTGAAATCGGCCGGTTTCCACATGAATACCGTTTTGTCTCCACACGGCAACCAGCTGCTCATACATCTGACGGGCAAATTCGGGGCGGGCGGCCTGAATATAGGAAGGGCGGCGCCCGCCTCTTGCATCTCCGTACAGGGTGAACTGGGAAACCGCGAGAATACTTCCGCCCGTGTCCAGGACAGAACGGTTCATCACACCGTTCTCATCATCAAAGATCCGAAGGTTCGGAACCTTGTCTGCAATATATTTCAGATCTTTTTCCGTATCATCGGCGGAAACACCGATCAGCGCCATCAGTCCCGGGCCGATACACCCGACTGTCTCACCGCCAACGGAGACGGATGCTTCACTGACTCTTTGTACCACACACCGCATATTTCCTGTTCTCCCGTATTTTCCGATATTTACAGCAGCGGAATCAGCCGGCTGCGGACCTGATCCAGGCGTTCATCTGCCAGACCGAAGTTCATTTGCCGGTAACTCCACGCGCTGCGGCTGATCCCAAACTTTTCGAAGGTATCGTGAATCCGTTGATACCATTTCACGGTATCCTCAGGTGTAGCAGTCTCTATCACACCGTACTCTCCGCAATAGAGTGCTGTCTGATGTTTTTCCGCAGTTTCCAGGGCAGAAGCAAAAGCCTTTTCGAAATAGTCTTCCCCGATACCGGCTTCCTCGAAAGAAACACGCTTGTTCTGATCCAGCCAGGGAACCCAGTATGCACCCTGATGGGTAAAGTTCAGCGGATCATAGCAGTGGAAATTACAGATCACTTTCCTGTCCGCCGGCGGATTCAGATCCTTGAGGGCATCCGGCGCGTTGTTGTGATAGCTTCCAAGCAGAATCAGGCTGTCCGGCGCAATTCTGCGTATGGCGCGAATACACTCCGTGCTGATACGATTCCACGCATCAATAAAAGCAGCATCCGTAACCTCGTTCAGAAGTTCAAAGGCAATATTCTCCGCGTCGGTGAATCTTGCGGCAATTTCCTCCCAAAGGCGGTAGAAACGCTGCTGGTATTTCTCGCTTTCAAAAAAGCCCTCTTCTTTTTCTCCGCTGTCAAAGGAAAAACCTGCCGTTTTATGCAAATCGAGAACTACCTTCAGGTCTCTTCTGACAGCCCAGGACAATGCGTTCCCGATCCTTCGGAATCCGTCCTCATTCCAGCTCCCGTCCTCATTTTCCATTACATTGTAATCCACGGGAATCCTGACATGGTCCAGCCCCCACCCGGCCACAACATCGAAATCTTTCTCCGTAATAAAATGATCCATCCGGTCTTCCGAATAATCACACTGAGAAAACCATCCGCCCAGGTCCACACCTCTGTAAAAACCGAATTCCTTCATCTTCATAGGTCCAGTTCCTCCTTTTTATCATTTTCTGAAATTTATTACACTTATGGGTATAGATACAGATAAATCCCCAGCCAATGCGCGACAGCGCCGAGCAGGACAAAAATATGCCAGATAAAATGGGCGCCTTTACGTTTCATCGCGAAAGGAATAATCCCCAGCGTATACAGAAGGCCGCCGCCCAATATAAAGAACAGAAGCGGCAGGTCGTTCGCAATCATCTGAGGCAGGAAAACCACGCCGCACCAGCCGACAGCAATATACATGGTCATATGGAACCAACGCACTTTTTCCGGGCCGAATACGGCGATCAGCGTAATCCCGGCAATCAGCAGCACCCATTCGGCGGCGCATACGATCCATCCGTTGGCCCCTTTCCAGTACAGAAGCCAGAGCGGAGTAAATGTCCCTCCGATCAGGAGATAAATCGAGATATAATCAAAGCGCCTCCAGACGCGTTTGACCGTGCTCCCCCATCGAAAGGAATGATACAGACAGCTCATGAGAAACATCAGAAACATACAGATCCCGTAGACCAGGGAAGCGCAGATCTGCAGGCCCGTTCTGCTGCGAACCAGCAGCAGAACCAGTCCTGCCAGCCCCAGCAGGGCCCCGGTTCCATGGGTCACGGCATTCCCGACCTCTTCCAGGACGGATCGCCTCGGCGGATTTATGCGGGCAGAATTCTGTTTCATTCCTCTTCTTCTGTTCCCGCCTGATCCGAATCGCAGTTTCCGCATGTTCTCATCATTGCAGGGAACCCCTTGTCATTTGTTCTCCCATGTCAACCCCGGGGAGTGCCCAAGGGAATTCCCCCTTGCACGCTCGTTGATATATTATAGCACCCGGGTAACCAAACGACAATGAAATATGCTCATAAAACTGACTTTTCGTTATGAGCTTTCCGCCTGAAAACATACACCGGCAAAATAACGGAAACAACACCGGTGTATTGACTTAAAGTGTACTCTAAGTTTTATAATAGATTCAGCTCATGCAAACGTTTACATAATTATCCGTATGTTTTCTGTTCCGGCTCGGTATTCCCGGAAGCAACCAAGGCTATGAGCTGAAATATATTGATCGGAGGAAGCAAATGAAACCTTACAGAAATTTCAGTGTGGCAAGTTATATGTTCGCATATTATGCTGCCAAAGCAACGGATCAGGAGATCAGCGAAGGTATTGAAAAATACATGCGCTGTCTTCCCCTGTCCAAGGTATTCCTTGAGAATCACAGGGCAACCACGGATATCCCTGTGAAACGGTTAAAGGAAATCAAAGCCGTCATCGAGGGATACGGCATCAGGGTGTCCGGCGGCATTACCTCCACTGCATTGATCGGCGGGGAACAGAAGCCTTCCATGTTCGATACCTTCTGCTACACCGATCCGCGCCACCGGGCTGAATACCTGCGGATCGTGCGGGAAGCTTCGGAAGTGTTCGATGAAATCATTCTGGACGATTTTTTCTTCACATCCTGCCGGTGTGAACTGTGTATCGAGGCCAAGGGAAACCGGAGCTGGAAAGATTTCCGGCAGGCGCAGATGGCGGAGTTCTCCCGGGAGATTGTGGAGGAAGCCCATCGCATCAATCCGAATTTGAACTTTATCATCAAGTATCCCAACTGGTATGAAAGCCATCAGGCCACGGGTTACAATCCGGGAATCCAGAAGGATATCTTCAATATGATCTACACCGGCACCGAGACCCGGGAACCCTTTTATTCCAGCCAGCACCTTCAGCGTTACGCTTCCTACAGTGAAGTTCGCCTGATGGAGAATGCGGCACCGGGACGCAACGGCGGCGGCTGGATCGACCTGGGCGGTTCCTTCGACAATCTCAGCCGATTCTTGGAGCAGGCGGAATTTACCTTCCTGGGCCGTGCCCGGGAACTGACGCTCTTCAATTTCCCTTCCCTGCTGAATTCGCCCGCGCTGCCTGCCCTTGGTGAATCTCTCCGGCGGGTGGACGACTTCCTGGACAGGGCCGGCACTCCCGTCGGCACCGCTGTATGGGAGCCTTTCGGCGCGGAAGGCGAAGACCAGCTCTGCAGCTACCTGGGCATGTGTGGGATGCAGCTGGACCTGCAGCCCGATTTCCCGGAAAACGCCCCCGTCGTCCTGCTTACCGGGCGGTCGGCCTACGTGCCGGACGCGGTTGAAAAGCTGGAAAAATATGTACGGTCCGGCGGCAAAGCAATTGTTACGATCGGTTTTCTGCATGAGGCCTGGGATCGGGGAATTCAGGACATGACCAGTGTGCGCCTGACGCACCGGCATGTAATGGGCGACCGCTACATGATTGACCTGTGTGACTATGATTACTCCGGAATCCGGTTTGGCCGGGGCGCCGAAAAAGTGATGTTCGAAGCGCTGGATTACAAAACCAACGCGACCTGGGCCGATATCCTCGTACTGTCCGGAGAGGATAACTTCCCGGTTCTGACGGAAGATTTTTATGGAAAAGGCCGGCTGTTGATCCTGAATGTCCCGGAAAATTTTGCCGGCCTGTATCAGATGCCGGCGGAAGTCATCGGGATCCTGAACGGGCAGGTTAATACCGATCGGCCATTCTACCTGGCTGCCAAGCCGAAATGGAGTCTGATCGGCTACGACAACGATGTATGCTGCCTGCATTCCTTCCGTCCGATGATCTCCTCCGCGCGGATTGTGGTACGGGGAGAATGCAAAGGCATTCAGGATCTGGAATCAGGCAGGATCTGGCGGGACTGTGTACAGCTGCCTGCACCCGCCCACCGGCAGGACGGGGCAAAGACCCGGACCGCGCCGCCGGAATACGCCTATGAAATCCCTGCCGCGCCGGGCAGGAGCATGTATCTGAAGGTGCTTCGTTAATCAGCAGGAAACCTTCCGGTTTATGGGAGTTGATCTTTTTCGTTATCAACTCCCCTTTTGCACTCCGGAAAGCCTGTATGAGTCTGAAAGGAGCTCCCATGAGCGAAAAAAAGAATACACCCGGCTTCAGCCTGGATCGTGAGAACGGTTACTTCATCAATCAGGGCGTCAGTGTGATTGTTTTCGAGGATATCTATCCGGAAGGGCATCAGGGCGGCATAAGCCTGCTGATGCACGGGGAACGGATCGCCGCCAACGGAGACGTGCGGTTCGAACCTGCTCCCGGCCAGTGGCAGCCTGTTCCCAAAATGCTGGAACGCCACGCAGACCCGGAAAAGAGACGGATTGTCACGCGCCTCCGTTATCCGGATGAGGAACGGCATCTCCGTGGCTTCAATCCGATGGTGTATCCGGACTGCGCGTTTGAATATACTGTCTCCGTACAGGCGGAAGGTGCTTCCCTGCGGATCGCGGTCGATGCGGATCCGTTGCCGGAAAACTGGACGAATCGTCTGTGCTTTAATCTGGAGTTGTTCCCCGGGCTGCTTTTCAGCCGGCCATGGATTCTGGACGGCAGGGAGGGGATCTTCCCCCGCCAGCCTGTCGGTCCCGTGGACTGCCGGCTTTCCGTATACAAGGACAGCTACCGCCATCCCGAAGGTCTGCCGGAAGGTTATGCGGAAAAAATGATGGAAGAAGGCAGTGTTTTCAGTCCCCTGCGTGGTGATGAGGAAAGCGCTGTGCCGTATGCCACGGGCCGCCGCATTACTGTCTGTCCGGATGATCCGCTGCTCCGCTTCACGGTGGAGAGCCTCAGCGGGGAACTCAGCCTGTATGACGGGCGCCTCAGCCACAATAACGGCTGGTTTGTGCTGAGTTCTCCTTTTTCTTCCAGGGAACCGCACGCGGTGGAATGGATTCTTAAACCGCATACGGTGGATGGCTGGATCGGCACGCCCCGCATCCAGGTTTCCCAGGTCGGTTATCTGCCGAGGCAGCCCAAACTGGCTGTAGCGGAACTCGATCGGCAGGATGCAGGAGACAGCCCGTTCACGATCTGGCGGATCAAGCCGGACGGAAAACACCTGGTTTTCAGCAAGGCCGGAGCACCCTGGGGACATTTCCTGCGTTACCGATGCCTCTGCCTGGATTTCTCTGATATCACCGAACCGGGGCTTTATCAGATCGGGTACGGAGACGCCCTGTCCTCCGTATTCCGGATTGCTCCGGACGTATTCGAACGCGGCGTGTGGCAGCCGGTCCTGGAATATTTCCTGCCGGTTCAGATGTGCCATATGCGGGTGAATGAGAAATACCGGGTCTGGCATGACAGATGCCACCTGGATGACGCGCGCATGGCACCGGTGAACTGGAACCATTTCGACGGTTACCGCCAGGGACCGGAAACCCTCACCCGGTTTGCTCCCGGCGACTGTGTGCCCGGCCTGAATCACGGCGGATGGCATGATGCGGGGGATTTTGACCTGCGGGTGGAATCGCAGTCCGGCGAAGCCTACCTGCTGTCCCTGGCCTGGGAGGCCTTCCATGTATACTGGGACTCCACGACCATTGACCAGCAGACGCAGACCGTGGAAATTCACCGCCCGGACGGAAAGAATGACCTGCTCGAGCAGGTCGAGCACGGCGCCCTTGCGGTGCTTGGCGGCTGGAAAGCCCTGGGCAGGCTCTTCCGCGGCATAATTGCCGCCCGTCTCCGTCAGTATGTAATGCTCGGCGACGCGGCCGCCATGACAGACGGCTTTCCCGGCGGCGAGGACGACCGGTGGGTATTCACAGAAGACAATCCGTTCAGGGAACTGACAACAGCTGCCCATCTGGCAGCAGTCTCCCGGGCCCTGGCGGATTTCAATCCCGGCCTGTCTGCCCAGTCGCTGGAAGCCTCCCGTATTCTGTTTGACCAAACCCGGGCCGGAACGGAACAGCTGCCCCGGATTGCCCGTGTCCATGCAGCCGCGGAACTGTTCCTGAGTACCGGAGAGAAGGCATATGCGGATGCGGTTCTGGCGGAAACCGGCCTGATTGCCACCGTTCCCGAGCGCCTGGGATGGATCGCCGCGCGGATCGTACGTTCCATCGGTGATGAATCTTTCACCAAAACCCTTCGGGAAAGCCTTCTCGGATATAAACAGACCGTAGACGGACTTACAACGCTCTCCCCCTACAAAGTACCCTACCGTCCCCATATCTGGGGCGCCGGCTGGGAAATCCAGCGGCTGGGCTTCGAGTATTACTGGCTCCACACGGCATTCCCGGATATTTTTCCGCCGGATCTTTGCAGCCACGCACTCAGCTTTGTACTGGGCTGCCATCCCGGTCGCAGCGTGTCCTTCGCCTCAGGGATCGGTGCGGAATCCGTTACGACGGCCTATGGTTTCAACCGCGCGGATGCCTCCTGTATTCCAGGCGGTGTCGTATCTGGCACCGCGCTCATCCGTCCGGACTTTCCGGAGCTGAAGGAATGGCCTTACCTGTGGCAGCAGACGGAATATGTGATGGGCGGCGGTTCTTCCCGGTTCATGTTCCTTGTCCTCGCCGTCCGGCAGCTGTTGGGCAGCTGACAGATTTCCATGACTCCCGAATATTCGCTGCGGGAGTGCTTCTCCTTATCTCACCGGATCAGGCCGGTTTTCGGTATGTATAAAAGCGGGTGACCCCTTCCGGGTGCACCCGCTTCTTTTGTTAAGCAGCAACTGTGTTATCGGGTTCCGTTCCGCAGGATCAGACCGTTTCAGTGTGATTCCGTATCTGTTTTTTCGGCGGTCTCCGCACCCAGGGTCTTCATCGTCGGGAAAAGCAGAACGTCGCGGATGGCAGCGGAATCCGTCAGCAGCATACACATTCTGTCGATGCCGAAGCCGATTCCGCCTGTCGGCGGCATACCGATTTCCAGCGCGTTGAGGAAATCTTCATCTGTGTGGTTGGCTTCCTCGTCTCCGGCCGCAAACTGTTCTTCCTGCAGGGCAAAACGATGGCGCTGATCAATCGGGTCGTTCAGTTCGGAATAAGCGTTCGCCATTTCCCAGCCATTCATAAAGAACTCGAAACGCTCCACATATTCCGGATTGCCGGGCTTCTTCTTGGTCAGCGGACTGATCTCGATCGGATGATCCATGATGAATGTTGGCTGAACCATATGCTCCTCGCAGAACTGCTCAAAGAAGAGGTTCAGAATGTCTCCCTTCTTGTGGCGTTCTTCATACTCCACATGATGTTCCCTGGCAGCCGCTCTGGCTTCCTCCAGCGTATGGATCCCGTTCCAGTCCACTCCCGTATACTGTTTTACGGCATCAGCCATTGTCATCCTGGCAAAAGGTTTGCCCAGATCCATTTCAATCCCGTTATAGGTGATTTTTGTGGTGCCAAGCACTTCCAGGGCGACATGGCGGAACAGGTTCTCCGTCAGATCCATCATTCCGTGATAATCCGTATACGCCTGATAGAGTTCCATCATGGTAAATTCAGGATTATGCCTGGTATCCATACCTTCGTTCCGGAAGACGCGGCCGATTTCATATACACGCTCCAGGCCGCCTACAATCAGGCGTTTCAGATAAAGCTCCAGAGAGATCCGAAGCTTGACATCCTCATCCAGCGCGTTAAAATGCGTCTCAAAAGGCCTGGCGGCCGCACCGCCCGCATTGGAAACCAGCATCGGTGTTTCGACTTCCATGAATCCCTGCGCGTCGAGATACCGCCGGATGGCGCTGATAATTCGGCTGCGCTTGATGAAAGTGTCCTTCACTTCCGGATTCATGATCAGATCCACATACCGCTGCCGGTAGCGAAGATCCGTATTGGTCAGCCCATGATACTTCTCAGGAAGAATCTGCAGGCTCTTGGAAAGCAGCACCAGCTCGGTCGCATGAACAGAGATTTCACCGGTCTTCGTCGTAAATACGGTTCCCCTGATACCGACGATATCCCCGATATCCATCTTTTTAAAATCTTTGTAGCTTTCTTCTCCGATGAAATCACGGGCAACATAACACTGAATGGTGCCCTTCAGATCCTGAAGATGGCAAAAGGAGGCCTTGCCCATAATCCGTTTGGACATCATCCGCCCGGCAATGCATACTTCCTTCCCTTCCAGTTCCGCATAGCCGTCTTTGATTTCCGCGCTGTGATGCGTCACATCGTACCGCGTGATTACAAAAGGATCCTTTCCGGCTTCCTGTAATTCCTTCAGCTTGTCCCTGCGTATCTGAAGCAGTTCGTTCGTGTTAGAGGTTTCCATTTCCGCCATGTCGACTTTTCTCCTAACCTGTATATTATAACTTCTTGATGGACATAATCTTATACTTCAGGCTACCGGCAGGAATGGCAATTTCCACCGTCTGATTGCGTTTTGCACCGAGCAGCCCCGCTCCTACCGGACTTTCATTTGAAATCTTATTTTCCATCGGATCCGCTTCATTGGCGCCGACAATCGCATACTCATAAATCTCATTATCGTCGAGATCCTTGACTTTTACAATGGTGCCGATAGAAACCCGCTCTGTCGTAATCTCATCATCAGCCACGACGGTCGCTGTACGGATCGTTGCCTGCAGGCGGGTAATCTCTTCCTCCACCTTGGCCTGTTCCTTCTTGGCTTCATCGTATTCGGCGTTTTCACTCAGATCGCCGAAACCGCGCGCGATGGCAATCTGCTCGCTGATCTCATTTCTCCGGACAGAAATCAGATAATCCAGTTTTTCCTCCAGCTTCTTCAGTCCGCTCTCTGTCAGGATAGTCGATTTTTCTTCTGCCATGTTTTGTCAGGCTCCTTTCACATACAAGAAACACCCTGCCGCCATCCATAGGAGTACAAGGTGTTTCAGATCATCTTCCGAGGATATGCCGGATTATACCTTTTTTATATGAGGTTGTCAATGTTTATGCGGTGTTCTTTTCGTGCTCATGGCATTGTATCCGTCCCTGCCAGCAAATTGTGCTTCCGCAATCCCTTGGGATAATGATTCTTGATTGTTCCCCCGCTTCCCTTGCCCCAGCCGAGGACAAGCCCTTTATACCTGATCCTGGCCCATCCTTCAGCATTGCCCGCAACTTCTTCTCCGGCAAGATAGCGCAGTGTTTCCCTGTCATTCAGCTCTGCATCGGCCGCCCGAACAGGAATAATAGACATGGCCGCAGCATGATCCGGCACCAGTGTCTTCCCTTTTATTTCCGCCAGATGGAGGCCTGCCCGCAGGATTTGTACTCCCTTCATGTCCGGACAGGATGCCAGCCGGACCAGCCGGTTTCCGATCATTCCGTCAGGCTCCGGAAAGATCGGGAATGATGCCCGATATGCCTGCATCACGGTCCTGTCCGGCAGCGGCAGCACCCGGGTCAGGGATGGGGGATCTGTCTGGCCGGTTCTGCGGAGATTTGCGACAAACTGGCCTTCCCCCATGTTCCGGTGCGGAAAACAGGTATACATACCTTCCGTTTTATCGGTTCCGGGAAGATTCCATGGGCACAGTTCAAAATCCCTGTGGTTTTCCAGGAACCAGGCAATATTATCTTCATTTTCAGCGGGATTATAGGTGCATGTGGAATAAACAATTCTTCCTCCGGGCCGGACCATCTTTGCCGCTTCGCGCAGAATTTCCTTTTGCCGTTTCGCGCATCCTTCCGCCTGTTCTGCATTCCACTCGCTGCGCGTATCAGGATCCCGGCGGAACATGCCTTCCCCGGAGCATGGCGCATCCACAAGAACGGCATCAAAACAGCCGTTCCACCTCTCCGCAAGTTTTTCCGGCATAGCTGAGACAACAACAGCATTCGGAATCCCGATTCTTTCAATGTTCCTGCTCAGGATCTGCGCTCTTGACGGAACAGGTTCATTGCAGACCAGTATTCCATCTCCCCGCATGGCCAGTCCGATCTGAGTGGATTTCCCGCCGGGAGCCGCGCACAGATCCAGAACTGTTTCTCCCGGTTTCGCGTTCAGTACTTCAGCGGGAAGCATCGCGGCAGGTTCCTGCAGGTAAAAAGCGCCGGCTTCATGGAACACTGTTGCACCCGCGCAGCTCTCAAAAGGAAGAGTATAACCGTCTCCGCACCACGGCACCGGAATGCCGGTCTCAAAATCCTCCCGGCCTTCGAACGGTTTAAACGGATTCATTCGGATTCCCCGCACGGCGGGAGCTTCCAGCGCATGAAGAAAAAACGGCATTTCCGGACCAAGCTGCCTCTCCATCCGCCGCAGGAATGCGTCAGGAAAGGTGTTCATGATGCTCCTCCATCCATTCAGGCATCATATACCTCCGGATATATAAAACCGGTGTTTTCAATTCACAGTGAGATAAAATCTCTTCTTTCCCGGATGTGATCACCGGTACCGACCCCAGCTTTTCCGCGCAGGCAAGCAGTGTGCTTTCTCCCTGGCAAACCATTTCGGGCGTTGTCTGATCCGCCAGATTCGTATTGTTGATCATCAGGTCAATTTTCAGCCGGCCCCGATTCATGACTCTGTCCGCCAGATCCAGGATGTCGTCCGGAGTCTGCGTCAGCGGGCGCATGCAGTTGACAATCAGCGCCACCAGCGTGCTTTCCCTGTTTTTCATAAAGGAGGGATAATAGCGTCCGAGCGCGGCCGCACCCGTGTCATCTCCCCCGACATCAAAGATGACACGGTCCGAGGGGACTTCAAACACGCTTTGAATCTCCGCGGGCAGCGCGGGAATGTCAACAGCGGTCATCGCATATGTCGGCATAAGCACCCGAATTCCGGCATGATTCATTGCCTCGGCTTTTTCCCCGCTGCGAAAGTATGGATTGACAATATCCAGATCCACCAGTGTCGTTTTTTCTTGCCGGGCAAAAAGAAAAGCCAGATTGATTGCAATCTCGGTTTTTCCGCTTCCGTAATTGCCGGTCAGGACAATAAAACGGTGTTTGGGAAAGAATTGATTCATATCTGTTATTCTCCTCTGTGTTTCCAGTTCTGAGGGTAGACAGGAGAATGATAGGTTTCCTTCTGGTCAAAAACCGGTTTGGGGGTTTCATAATGATAGTGTTCTTCATCATTGTTTTCAAACAGATGATGGATTCTGGCCCTGGTATTGCGCCTTAATGCGCTTTTCATCAGCTGCTCTTCCTTTTCCTCCAGAGCATCCGCCGCTTCCGGATCATCCTTGCGGGCGGGTTCCCGCCATCTGACCAGATCGTCCTCAGCAGGATCGGTGCTCCGGACTCTCGCGTCTTTCCCGGCTGCGGGTATGTTTGTTTCCGGTATTTCGCTTTCCCGGGGTCCTTTGCCCTCCTTGTTTTGCTTGTTGAAAAGCCAGACTTTGTAAGGTTTCCAGCGAATCAGGTAGATCGTCAGATCCGCAATACAGCCTGCCGCGCAAAGCGCTCCCGCAATCCATTTCCAATTGTTCCCGATAAAGCTGAGGAAAGAAGATCCGTTGTCGGACGTCGCAGCAGACCAGATCATGGACGCAATGCCCTGGATCCATCCCAGCAACAGATTGAAAACAGTATTCGCAAAGCTTCCCATGCAGGCTCCTTTTATGTTTCATCAGCTGTGACTTCCACAGTCACCGTAACGGTCTCATTGGACAGAACTGCATCATCTGACGGTTTCTGAACCTTCAGCTGAAAGACCGTCGTTTCGGAAATGTTCTGCAGGTTGACAATCCGGTCAAGCGGAAGCTCTTCCATCTGTTCCAGCACTTCTCCCCTGGCTGCAATGGTGATGCTCTCGGGACTCACTTTTTTGGAAACGATCCTGTAGCCGGGAGACACTTCTCCCTGATACTCAATCAGGTTCAGGACATCAAATGTTTTCGCGGGCAGGATATTCGCTTCGATCAGTACGGTATCAATACTCAGCGATTCTGTGGTAATGCCCAGCAGCGGGCTGCTGACTTTTTCCCCGGCCCTGTTGTACAGGCTGATCTCGCCTGTGGTCAGAAATGTTCCTTCCTTCCATTCGAAGGATTCGGGATCCAGATCCACTTTTGCCCTGGATATTGTCTTTACCAGCGAGCTCGGCCCGCTGACGGCAATCAGTGCAGGATCAACCGAGGGATTCGGCATATACCAATCCTTATACCATCCGTTCTGATACTCACCCGTAACCGTAACGGAAACCGGCAGCCTTTGCCGGACCATGTATTCTTCCACTTCCACATTGATCACGGAGGGAACGGTATTGGTCACTTTTCCGTAGGTATTGCTTGCGGTACTTATAATTTTCAGTTCCTGGGGCCCCGTGCCGCTGATTCTGCTCAGGTCTACACGGATATTGTAGGCGGAACTGTCAGCCTGCTCATACTGTTTCTGCGGAACAGCGGCAGTAACGGATACATTGTCCAGCAGCTCATCCAGATCGCTGACAACAATAAAGTGATTCCTTTTCATGGTTTCCGAACCGCTGACCGATACGTTGACATTCTGCCATGTTTTTTCTCTGGTCAAAGATTCATCCTGGGAAATCAGACCGGCCCACAGGACCAGGGAGATCATGACCGCGAGCAGTTTGACCCAGCCGTTATGAAGAAGAATATGCCGCAGGATCCGAATCATGATCGATCCGATTCTTCTGGCTTTATCCGTGAAGGACGTATTACTCATTTTCATCGCCCTCCGTACGCCTTTTCAGCAATTTCAGGAGATTTGAGAACTTGGGGGTTGAAATCGTATAGATGCTTTCCAGAATCTCCTTCAGCGCATCCACTGTCAGCGGCCGGTTCAGCTCGCCGTCGCGGGCCATGCTGACGATGCCCGTTTCCTCAGATACGACCAATACAATGGCGTCTGTATTTTCACTGATGCCAACCGCCGCGCGATGCCGGGTTCCCAGTTCTCTGCTGACGCCGCTGGCTTCCGCCAATGGCAGAATGCAGGCTGCTGCCATAATCTCTGTATCCCTGATCACAACAGCTCCGTCATGCAAGGGCGTATTCGGTTCAAAAATGTTCTCCAGCAGCGGAGCGGAAATCTCCGCGTTCAGCCGGGTTCCTGTCTCTATCACATCCTGAAGCCCTGTCTGCTGTTCAAAAACAATCAGCGCACCGACCCTTCGCTTGCTCAGATCCATGATGGTCTGGATCAGCTCCGATACAATCAGGTGATTCCCTTCGTCCGAATTCCTGACGCCTTTGGAAAACACGCGCGTCCGCCCCATTTTTTCCAGTGCTTTCCGGAATTCCGGCTGGAAAAGAATCACCAGCACAATGGCACCGTTCTGCAGGACGGCCATCAGCAGCCAGTTCAGGCTGACAAGGCCCAGAAGATTGCTCAGCAGCGCGATCAAAAGAATCAAAAACAGACCTTTCAGCAGCGCGCTTCCCCGGGTATGCCGTGTCAGCAAAAGAAGCTCATAAATAATCACCGCCACGATCAGGATATCGATCATGTCGGCGATTCTGATCCGATGGGTCAGATTCCAGATCATATTTCTGAAAGTGCTCATAAGATCATTCATCTGCCCACCTCCTTTTTACTATCAGTATTATACACGCTTAACCTATAAAAAGGAAGAGAGTGATTCACAATTTTTTCATATTTTTGAAACATTTTTCGGGAACCCGGTTATTTTTTCCGGATATAGTCTTTCATCATATATCCGTATGTTTCATTGATTTTGACAAAATACCAGAGATCTCCCTTATTCACAACCGTCACCTTTGTGCCGTTTGCATAGGAGCCGAGCGATGAGTAATCCGTCCCCGGACCGCTTCTCAGATTCACCCGCTTCCCGTTGGAACAGTATACATAATATTCTTTCCCGGCATCTTTCTGCTTCTGTTCATTGGAATCCGGTTTCTGCGTTGTCAGATACTTCGTCATCATATAGCCTTCCAGCCCGCCGATGGAGATCTGACTCCAGTTTTTCCCCGGAACAAGCATTTCCCCCTTTGTCCCCACCTGGAAAAAACCGATTGCGACGCTTGAGCGGGAAGGCTGAAGGCGTAAATTAACCCCCTCGCCGTTTCCGCTGGTTACATATATATCATACAGTGCGGAGATTTTTTCTTCATTATTCTCGTCAGGTTCTTTCTCAATGCTCGGGCTGATGCCTGTCAGATATTTCCCCATCATATATCCGGTATATTTCCCCACTCTGATCTGGTAAAAGCTTCCGGATTTGGCAAGCACCGTACACTTCGTTCCCGGTGCGTATGAGGCAATAGCGGTATACTGCGTCCCGGGCCCAGTTCTCAGGCGTACATTCAGTCCGTTCGTACTGGTGACCCAGGCGGATTCCCCCACTGTTACGTCCGTACCGCTTACCGTAAGATAATTGCTCAGCATAAATCCTTCCAGGCCGTCCGGTGTTTTAACAGCATACCACGATCCCTTCTGACCCGTGATTTTCACAACCGTTCCTGAAGGATAGCTTGCGAGTTCTCTGCCCTGAAATGAAGGAGCGTCACGTAGAATCAGCCACCCTCCGTGCACCGTACCTTTCTTTTCGGCTCCGGCGGCAGCCATAAGGATGAAAAGCAACAGGATGATTCCGGCACAAAAAACCATACAACGTCCTGCTCCGGTCTTTTTCATGGCCAACATTCCTTTCCTTCGCATGATACATTTCTGGTCCATGCATCCGGGGATATTGCAGATTCCTGCCGATCTCCCGTCAGATATACAACGCCGGGGGAATCTTTTTTCTTCCCGCCGGTAATATCAAAAATCAGAAAGAGAGGATACCTGCCTTCTTACATAAATGAAAAACCCCTTCCTCAGGAAGGGAGTTTATCACATGCGCTTCAGCTTACATGGCAGCGGCTTTATTCAGCTGCTTGGCCAAACGTGCCTTTTTCCGATTGGCTGCATTTTTATGAATAATGCCCTTGGACGCAGCCTTGTCGATCACAGCGGAAGTCGCGGACAACTGCTGGTTGGCGTTGGCCGGATCGGCGGCTACAGCGGCATCAAATTTACGAATGGATGTACGCATACCGCTCTTCACAATGCGATTGCGAAGATTCTTTTTCTCGCTGACCTTGACGCGCTTTTTCGCGGACTGAATATTCGGCAACTTGGTTCACCTCCCCTTAGGATCCTTAAAAACCATCGCATGGCATAATATCATGTTTGAAATGAAAAAGCAAGCATTTCCTTAAAATTTTGTCATTCTGTCTCTTCCATTCCGTGTGTTTTTGAATTATAATGTCTCTATCGGATACAACTGATGCAATCTCCGGGTTTCCCGTTTCTCATGTGATTTGGGCAAGCCCTGCGCGCTGGGGAGGAATAAAGGTTTGTCCACGCTTAGGTTGGGAATTCTTTGCGGTTGTTTCGATCCGATTCATTCAGATGATATCCTTCTCGCCCGCTCTGCCCTGAAGCATCTGACGCTTGATCATGTGCTGCTTGTTCTGATGCGCTCTTCATCCTCGCAGGATTGTCAGGCGGCGGAAGGCGATCGGTGGAAAATGACGGTCGCGGCCTGTGCGGGGGATCAGCGCCTTGTCCCTTCCCGGATCGCGCTGGATGCATCTTTTTCTCCCCGCTCCGCGAAAGAAGTGCTCCGCCTCGTGAAAAGCAGTATGCCCAAGGCCGATCCTGTATTGCTGGAAGAGGCTTCCTCTTCCGCTGTCCGGGAGACGATTTCCGCCGATATCCGCGCCTCTTTTGCCTCAGGGCGCCGGCATCCTGCCCTGCAGCCCTCCGTATGGGAATACTGCTCCGCGCTGGGACTGTATCATTATCCGGATTCACTGGAGCATGCTGAAGCCTGGATACCGGAGCTTTTTCAGGCCCTGAATCCTCATCGGTTTGCTCATTCCCTTTCGGTGGCGGATCAGTCCCGGCAGCTGGCTGTCCGTTATGGGGCTGACGCTTTAAAAGCCGAGCAGGCCGGCCTTCTGCATGATTGCGCCAAATGCTTTCCGTTGAAGGAAATGCAGTCGATTGTTCTGGATGCGCACGCTTCGGCGGATCCGGAGATGCTGTCTTCCGGAGCGCTGCTCCATTCCGTCGCCGGTGCCTGCTACGCCCGAAAGCATTACGGAATCACCGATCCTGATGTGCTGAAAGCGATCGAATACCATAATACCGGTTATCCGGGGATGTCCCGCCTGGCAATGGTTGTTTGCCTTGCGGATTATATTGAGCCTAACCGGGAACCTTTCCCTCTTCTGGACGAAGTCCGCCGCCTTTCCGGAACATCCCTGGATAAAGCGCTCCTTCTCTCCCTGGAAGGAACTTCCGAGCATGTCCTCTCAAAAGGAAAGTTTCTTCACCCGCGCACCCGGGATACGATTCAGTGGCTTCGTTCTCTTTCCGAAACCCATTAAATCCGGACGGATTACTATTATTCTCAGGCATAGGAGGTTGATTATGCAGGATCAGGAACTTGCACTTCGGTTGGCTTCTCTCCTTTTCGAAAAAAAAGCTCAGGACATTGTCGTCCTGAGAGTCAGTCACCTTACAATTCTATGTGATTATCTGGTCATCGCGTCCGGCAGGAACGCTGTCCAGGTTTCCGCTCTTTCGGACGCGGTAGATCAGATGATGTCCGATGCCGGCTGTGCCATCCGACGCAGCGAGGGGCTGCGTGAAGGCCGCTGGGCCGTCATGGATTACGGCCATATCATGGTGCATCTGTTTCATCGGGAAGAACGTGCGTTTTACAGTCTCGACCGGCTCTGGAACGACGGTTCCAATATGCTGGATCTGCCTTTCGATCAGACCTCGCCGGATTAATGCATACTATTCCCTTTATCTGACGGACAGGATCCGGTCCAGAATCACATCCGCCAGCTGACGCTTCGTCATCATCGGCAGATCTTCCCGTGATTCACGGGAAATCAGCGTGGCGATATTGGTATCCGTACCGAATCCGGCTCCGGGTTTCGTGACATCGTTGGCCACAATCAGATCCAGGTTCTTTTTATTCAGCTTTTCCGCCGCGTTTTCAGTCACGCTGTCTGTTTCCGCAGCGAAACCGACCAGGGTCTGATGCGGCTTTTTCATTTCACCGACCGCTTTGGCCACATCCGGGTTCTCCTCCAGCGTAAGCACCAGGGGCTCCCCTTTCCTTTTCTTCAGCTTTGTGGCGGAAACGGAGGCCGGACGGTAATCCGACACTGCGGCGGCCTGAATAACAACGCTGTGTTCCGGAGCTTCCTTCCGCATGATTTCCAGCAGATCAACCGCGGTTTCCATCGGAAGGATCCGAACGCCGGCAGGAACGGGCACTGTCGTGTTTCCCTTCACCAGCGTCACTTCCGCCCCTCTGTCTCTGGCGGCTTCCGCCAGCGCAAATCCCATTTTCCCGCTCGAATCATTCGTCAGATAGCGCACAGGGTCCAGTCTCTCCCTGGTCGCTCCGGCTGTAATCAGAACCCGGAGGCCCTGATAATCTGTCTTTGCGCAGAGTAATTGCCCGATCCGTTCCACAATGGCAGCCGGTTCGCTCATGCGGCCCGCGCCTTCATCCCCGCAGGCGAGCATTCCGCTTTCCGGTCCGATAAAATGGATGCCGCGGTTTTTCAGCACCTCAGTGTTTGCCTGCGTCGCGGCCGCTGTCCACATGCCGGTATTCATGGCCGGAGCAACAAGCACCGGCGCTTTCGTTGCCAGCACCGTGGTGCTGAGCATATCATCCGCGATGCCCGACGCCATCTTGGCCAGGATATTTGCAGTGGCGGGAGCGATCACAAACAGATCCGCAAGCTTCGCAAGCGCAACATGTTCCACGTTCCAGTATTCCGGCGCACGAAAAGTATCCGTGACCACTTCCTGGGCGGAAAGCGTCTGAAATGTCAGCGGCTGAACAAATTCCGTCGCGTTCCTTGTCATGATTACATGAACATGGGCGCCGAGATGACGCAAACGGGAGACAATCTCAGCGCTTTTGTACGCTGCGATGCCTCCCGTAACGCCCAGCACAATTTCTTTGCCGGTCAGGTCCATCTTTTCTTTATTCCTCCGGT
The DNA here is from genome assembly GCA_017541105.1 of Clostridia bacterium. GTDB lineage: Bacteria > Bacillota > Clostridia > Christensenellales > Aristaeellaceae > Aristaeella. Next base: position 166,409 of record JAFXZS010000016.1, on the reverse strand, counting down.
TCCGCTACATTGTCGTACGTCAGCAAACCGCGATTGATCTCCTCCACCGCGGTTTTCAGCGGCTTCATTCCTTCCGCATCAATCATCGGAAGCGCGCCGTTCACGATTTCGCGGCCTCTCTTGCTGGCCTCCACCACAAGCGTATAACGGCTTTCCGCATGATTCAGCAATTCCAGTACACTGGGATCAACAATGGACATATTCCTCTTCCTCCTGTCACTCTTCAATTTCCGGAAAATAGCGGACTGAATTCTGTTTTTCCGCCCGGACAATAGCCATCAGCTGTTCAAACGCAAGCTCCAGATTGTCGTTTACTACCAGATAGCGGTATCGGCCCATCTGTTCAATTTCACCTTTGGCATTGTTCAGCCTGCGCGTGATCTCCTCTTCCTTCTCCGTATTCCGGGTATGCAGGCGAACCTTCAGTTCATGATAACTCGGAGGGAGGATAAAGACGCTGACGCATTCCTTTTCCTTCTCCATCACAGCCCGGGCCCCCTGCGGATCGATATCCAGCAGCACGTTCTGGCCGCGTTCCATCCGCTCGTAGACTTCGCTTTTCAGCGTGCCGTAACGGTGTCCGTGAACGCAGGCATGCTCCAGGAAAGCATCCTCGCGCAACAGTTTATCATATTCTTCTTCGGAAATAAAGTGGTAATGTACATCCTCGATTTCATTTTCACGGCGTCCCCGGGTTGTCACACTGACCGAAAACGCGAATGTCGGGTCCAGATCCAGGAGCCTGGCCACAAGCGTGCCTTTTCCGGCGCCGGAAGGCCCGGAAACCACCAGCAGCATCCCTTTCCGGGTCTCTTTCATGCTTCCGCCTCCTCTGTCTTTCCGTCAATTCTCGCCGCGACCGTCTCCGGCAGCAGCGGAGACAGAATCACATGCTCGGAATCCGTAACCAGCACGGCGCGGGTCTTGTGTCCGCAGGTCGCGTCAATTACGCGTCCTGAATCCCTCGCGTCCTGAATCAGGCGGCGCACAGGCGCAGCGTCCGGTGAAACAATCGCGATCAGTCTGCCCGCGGCTGCCATATTTCCGTACCCGACATTGATAAATTTCATGGTTTGTCACTCCACATTCTGAATCTGTTCACGCATTTTCTCTATTTCACTTTTCAGTTCCACCACATATCGGGCAATTTCGGCGTCTGACGCTTTGCTCCCGATTGTATTGGCCTCACGGTTCATTTCCTGGATCAGAAAATCCATCTTTTTCCCGATTTCTCCTTTTTCCTCCAAATATCCTTCCATCTGGCGGATATGGCTTTCCAGCCGGGAAAGCTCCTCGTCGATCGCGCACCTGTCCGCAATGATCGCAACCTCCTGGGCCAGCCGCTGCAGATCCACGCCTTCCGTCAGCATGCTCTTCAGCCGTGCATCCAGTTTGTTCCGGTATTCGTCCACCACAACAGGCGCACGATTCAGGATCAACCGCCGGACGCGGGCAATCTCTCCCAGATGGAACCGAAGATCCTCTGCCAGATGGATTCCTTCTTTTTCACGCATCACAATCAGCTGATCCGCCGCAAGTTCCAGTGCTTCCCCGCAGAGTTCCGTCACTTTGTCCCGGTCCATTTCCCGTTCCTGGACGGTAATCACGCCGTCCATCTGCATCAGGCGGCTGACACTCATGTCATTGTCAGCCCCGGTGCGCAGATTCAGTTCCTTCGCGATATCGCTGTAGCAGGCGGCAAGGCCGTAATCGGCCTCCGCACTCATGGCGGATTCCTCCAGGTTTCTGACGGTCAGGAACACATCCGCGTGTCCTCTGTGAATCTTTTTTGCGAGATGAGCCCGTACACTCTGCTCCAGAAATCCGATGCTGCGCGGCAACCGCATCCCGATATCCAGGAAGCGATGATTCACGGTCCGGATTTCCGCTGTGATTTCCCATCCGTCCTTCTGAATTTTGCCGTATCCGCACCCGGTCATGCTTCGCATTGTTTCATTCACGCTCCCGTTCGTCATTCCCAGGCATCCCATGCCTGCGGCTGATAACCGATGGTCATTTTTGCCCCGTTCCGGACGATCGGGGTTTTCAAAAGCCAGGGTGACTCCTGAATCGCCGGGATCAGCATTTCCGGCCGGTCGTAATAGCAGGCCGGATGCTCCCGGACCTTCGGGTTTTCCCGGTCCAGCAGGTTCTCTATGCCGAAGGTACTGATCATCATACGGATTTCCCGCTCTCCCAGCCTGTGCTTCTTCAGGTCCAGGCTCTGAAAGGGAATCCTGCGTTCCTTGAAATACCGTTCCGCCTTCTGGGTATCAAAATTCTTTTTCCCCGCGTAAATCTGTATATTCATCCGTGTGCTACCTTTCCAGTTTGCGCAGATCCTGCCCGTCCAGCGTCAGGATCATGCATCTTTTCGGATGATTCAGCCTGGAGACAATCCGCTCCGTGTAGCGTTTGCGAAGTTCCTCCAGGGACAGGTTCGTACTGATAATCGTGCAGAGGTTCCGCGCCTGGCGTTCATTGAGCAGATGGAAAAGCTGCTCGATCGTCACGTTCTGCATCATGGGTTCACTGCCCAGGTCGTCCAGCATCAGCACGGGAACCTCCATCAGCTCCTGCACGCCGTTTTCGGCGTCAAAATAGCTTTTCCTCGCCATCTGCAGAAAATGATATGCGCTGACCATCAGGACATTGTGTCCCCTGGCAATCAGCCGATGAACCATGGCGTGAAGGAGGAATGTCTTTCCCAGCCCGCTCTGGCCGGTCAGCAGGAGATCCCGGATCTCCGTATCCGGATAACTGTCGGCCCATTTTTCACAGACGTTTCTGACAAACACCGTCTGTTTTCGCTGGCTGATCCCCGTTGCAGGATCCGGTGTGTCCGGAATCAGTTCTTCATCAAACGTCTCAAAAGTCTCCGGTTTTCCGTTCTGCAATCCGATAGATTCCCGGATTTTTTTCTGGTACAAGGCTGTCAGGCATTCGCAGGGTTCCCGGATCAGATCCCCCCGATACCCTGTGTCCCTGCATTTCTCACAGCGGTATACCGGCGCGAGATAATCCTCCGGAAGGCCGTTCTGCCGCAGCAGGCTCCGGATGCCGCGGTTCAGTTCTTCCATCTGTTCCGTCAGATTGGCCGCGTCCGTATCCCCGCTGAAGATTTTCCGGACGGTTCCGAAGATCATTTCTTCCCGCCTGGAAAGCATGGCCTCAATCTGCGGAAACTCCTGCCGGATCCGTTCCCGCCGCGCCGCTTCGGTTTTTTCGTTGGCCAGGCGCTGCACTTCGTATTCCGCTTCCAGTTCGTTCAGCAAATCCTCACGCATCCCCGGCGCCTCCCATCATGGCGAGCATTCGCCGCCGCGCTTCGTCCTGCTCCCCGGAATAGTCCCTCTGGCCGTAATCCTGCGCGTGGACGCTTTTCCCTTCCGGCTTTTTATCGGGATTCTGATACCGTTCCTGATGCTCCCGGCGATCCCGCAGCACATCGGCTTCCGTACGGATCTGTTTCTCCGCCCAGTAGGAAAGCAGTTTGTCCATATAGGCCATCGGCTTCCGGACTTCCAGAGCGGCATCCGCGGCCAGCGAGATCATTTCCCGGCTGAACCCCAGATCCTTCTCCCATTTATCAAGCAGCTGAACCGTTTTCTGGCCGATCTCCGCTTCCTTTCCGGACCACCTGGCCTTCAGTGCCTTCAGGAATTCCTCTTTCCGGTGGAATTCGCTGATGTGCTCACGGATTTCTTCCTCGCCGGAGAATCCCCGTTCCTTCCAGCTTTGGAGCAGTTTCAGAACGGAATCGAATCGTTTCTGTTTGATGGCGCATTCCCTGGCGGCAAGCAGGATGATTCCCTGGGGATACAGATCCCGCATCTGGTTGTACAGGTTTTCCTGCGCCGGCGTCGTTGCGCCGTTCTGCCCGACCTCGCGCAGCACCTGCCGCATCTCCTGCCTCCTCTGCGAGGCTTCCGCCACATCCCCGGAATCAAGCGGTCCGTCAGCATTCTGGCTGCTTTGACGGACATTCTCCAGGATCCTGTCCAGCAGTGCCAGGCTGGGAACACTGGTTCCGGTTCTGTCACAGGCTTCCTCGATGGCCTCCTGGGTGAAACGCCAGTCCTCTGTCCACTTCCTGTACAGAGCCAGGTTCGCGTCAGAAGGCGAGTTTTTCATTCCGAGCTTGCGCAAAATCTTTTTGAGCCCCGATACCACCGCTTCATCCCGGTTCAGGACTTCCAGGGCTTCCTCGGCTGTAAAGGCGTTTTCCTGAGACAGGCGGATTGCCATCTTTTCGGCATCACGGATTTTAAAATGCTTTCCGCGGTTTTTCGCCATGTACTGTAGAAGGAAAAGAATCACTTCCGTCGGAAGATGCATCGCTTCCTTCCATTCATAGCAGTCGGAAAGCTCCGATCCGTGAAAATCCCGGATTCCTTCGAAGCTGTTCTCAATATCCCGGCAGAATTCGGTGTATTCCGGATCCGGTGCGTCATCGCCGGCCAGGTCCTTCTGTTTGATATTGACATACTGCCATTCCGGCGGATGATCCCTTATCCGGCGTACGATGCCGCGCCGCTCCCAGTACCGGAAGGCGGCAAGGACCTCCTCCTCGCTCATGAAGAGCTCCCGGCTGATGTCGCTGATATTCATTTCTTTCCGGGGATGATAGCAGTACAGCAGTCCGTACAGGTATACTTTTACATATTCGCCCCGTGCTCCGGGAAGGTATTCAAGAATGAAATGGTTTTCCACCGGAGTGATGTCAAACATGGCAAATTGTTCATCAAAGGCGAATGTCATGCTTCTCACAGTCCTTCCAGTTCCGATCAGTTCGGATGATCCTCCAGAATCGCGGCCGCCGCCTTCTTTCCGGCGCCCATTGCCAGGATCACCGTCGCGGCGCCTGTCACGGCGTCGCCTCCGGCATAAACATGCTTCTTCCCGGTGCGCCCCGAAGCGTCCGCCTGAATTCCTCCCCATTTCTCCGTGGGAAGGTCCGGCGTCGTTTTCTTGATCAGCGGATTCGGGCTGTTGCCGATCGCTACGATCACCGTTTCCACAGGCAGTTCAAATTCACTTCCCGCAATGGGTACCGGCCGCCTTCTTCCGCGTTCGTCCGGCTCTCCCAGTTCCATTTCAATACATTTCATGGATTTGACAAATCCGTTTTCGTCTCCTTCAATGGCAGTCGGAGCCGTCAGCATCCAGAAAATGATGCCTTCCTCCCGCGCGTGGTGAACTTCTTCCGCCCGGGCGGGCATCTCTTTTTCACTCCTGCGGTACACAATGGTAACCTCGGCCCCGAGCCGTTTGGCGCAGCGTGCGGCATCCATGGCAACGTTTCCGCCGCCGATCACAGCCACCCGGCTTCCGATTTTAACGGGGGTGTCGTGTTCCGGGAATGTATAGGCTTTCATCAGATTCAGTCTCGTTAAAAACTCATTTGCCGAATAGACGCCGCACAGGCTCTCTCCGGGGATTTTCTGGAAGTTCGGCAGTCCGGCTCCGCTGCCGATGAAAACCGCGTCGTTTCCCTCTTCCAGGAGTTCGTCCACAGTGAACGCCTTGCCGGCCACCGCGTTGGTGACAATCTTCACGCCGAGGGATTTCAGGCCTTCGATTTCACGGCTGACCAGCGCCTTGGGCAGCCGGAATTCCGGAATGCCGTACATCAGAACACCGCCCGCGGTATGAAGCGCTTCATAGATGGTCACATCCCAGCCTGCCTTGGCCAGTTCGCCCGCGCAGGTCAGCCCGGCAGGTCCGCTGCCGATGACGGCCGCCCTCTTCCCGCAGGCCGGCTTTTTTTCCGCCGCCGCAGCGCCTTCTGCCATGGCAGTGTCCGCCGCGAACCGTTCCAGCCTTCCGATGGCGACCGGTTCACCCTTGATGCCGCGGACACACTTGCTTTCGCACTGGCTCTCCTGGGGACAGACGCGTCCGCAGATCGCGGGAAGGGCATTCTGGCTGCGAATCAGATGGTATGCCCCGATGATATCCCCTTCGCGGATTTTCGCAATAAAATCCGGAATCGGCACATTGACCGGGCATCCGCTGACACAGGGGCTGTTTTTGCAGTGAAGGCACCGGTCCGCCTCATTCACGGCCATCTCCGCGGTATATCCCAGGGCGACTTCCTGAAAATTCCGTGCCCGTACGGCGGGTTCCTGTTCAGGCATGGGATTTTTAACAAGCGAAAGATTCGGCATGGTTATCTCGCCTCCCCTGTCAGTCTGCAGGTATGTTTTTCACGGGCCCTGGCTTCTTCGGGCCTGAACATTCTGCCCCGGGCCATGGCTTCGTCAAAGTCCACCAGATGTCCGTCAAAATCAGGGCCATCCACACAGGCAAACTTCGTCTCACCGCCGACCGTCAGGCGGCAGCCGCCGCACATGCCGGTTCCGTCGATCATGATCGGGTTCATGCTGACGATCGTGCGGATCTTCAGGGGCCTCGTCATTTCGCTGACCGCCTTCATCATGGGCAGCGGGCCGATGGCAATGACCGTGTCGTATTCACGGCCGTCCCGGATCTGCTTTTCAAGCGCCTGCGTCACAAATCCCTTGTTCCCGTTGCTCCCGTCGTCTGTCATTATAATCAGGTTCGTGCAGGCTGCCTGCAGCTCCTCCTGAAGAATAATCAGATGCTCGTTCCGGAAGCCGACAATCAGATCCACCTCCGCGCCGGCGTCATGCAGCGCCTTTGCCTGCGGATACGCGATCGCAACGCCCAGGCCGCCTCCGATTACGGCAGCACGGTGAATTCCCTCCGTAGCGCTGGGTTCGCCGAGCGGCCCCACAAAATCCTGCAGGCTGTCGCCTTCCTGAAGGGTATCCAGCTTTTCCGTCGTATATCCGACCTTCTGGAAGATGATGGTCACCGTTCCTTTTTCACGGTCATATCCCGCAATGGTCAGCGGGACGCGCTCCCCTTCCTCGTCGATCCGGAAAATAATGAACTGCCCGGGTCTGGCTTTTCTGGCCACCAGAGGCGCTTCCACTTCCATCAGGGTTGTTGTTTCATTCAGAACCTTTTTCCTGATAATTGGGTACAAGGCGGTTCCCTCCCGTATTCTTCAGAATATCATGTATTTTACCTTAATTCATACGGTTTCGCAACTCATCGGATGTCTTCCTTTCGTACTCCTTCCGACGTGTTCTGATTTGTATCTTTCCTTTCCGGGGGATCTGTGATATAATTTTTTCACTTTAGAAAAGGAGGTCCTTTCTCATGGCACTTGTTACCACAACCGAGATGTTTAAAAAAGCTTATGACGGCGGTTATGCCGTCGGTGCCTTCAACGTCAATAACATGGAAATCATCCAGGGCATTACCGATGCGGCCGGCGAGCTGAAAGCTCCCGTCATTCTGCAGGTTTCCAAGGGTGCCCGTGCTTATGCCAACCATACCTATCTTGTTAAGCTGGTGCAGGCTGCTGTGGAGCTGAATCCCGAAATCCCGATCGCGCTGCATCTGGACCACGGGGACAGTTTTGAGCTCTGCAAGAGCTGTATCGACGGCGGATTCACCTCCGTTATGATTGACGCTTCCTCCAAGCCCTTTGAAGAGAACATCGCCCTGACCAAACAGGTTGTCGAGTACGCGCATGATCACGGCGTCGTGGTCGAGGCGGAGCTTGGCACGCTGGCCGGCGTGGAAGATGAAGTATCCGTGGAGGCAGACAAGGCCATGTACACCCATCCGGAAGAAGTGGTCGAGTTTGCCACCCGCACCGGGTGCGATTCCCTGGCCATCGCCATCGGGACCAGCCACGGCGCCTACAAATTCAAGCCCGGCACCAAGCCGCAGCTCCGGTTTGACGTGCTTGAAGAATGCTCCAAGCAGCTGCCCGGCTTCCCGATCGTCCTGCACGGTTCTTCTTCCGTTCCGCAGGAATTCGTCAACATCATCAACCAGTACGGCGGCAACATGCCCGGCGCCATCGGCATCCCGGAGGAGCAGCTCCGCCAGGCTGCCAAGAGCGCGGTCTGCAAGATCAATATTGATTCAGACATCCGCCTGGCGATGACCGCGGTCATCCGGAAGTACTTCGCCGAGCATCCGGATCATTTCGATCCGCGCCAGTACCTGAAGCCGGCCCGTCAGGCTGTGCATGACATGGTTGCGCACAAGATCGTGAACGTCCTCGGCTGTGACGGGAAAGCCTGATCGCTCCCGTAACGTAAATTATCGGCGTGCCGGTTATCCGGCACGCCGGTATTTATTTATTTGCTCTTTCGGGATCGTATATTTTTTCCGGTTTCGGTTTATAAGTATCCTCGTACAGTTCTTTCTTCTCCGTCAGGATGCCGTCCGTGTAAGTCAACCGATAGCTCCTCACCACATACCCTTCCTTGGCTTTCGCCGCGGCGTCCTTGTCGCTGACATATACCGGTTCCAGCAAGGACGGCAGGGTCTCAATCACCTCGGATGTCAGTTCGTACCGGATGTTCCCGAGATCTTCCCCGTACATGCAGACCTTGGCAATCAGCCGCTTCTTGTTTGTGGGATCCTCCAATACATGCGCCGTAATATATATCGGCTGATCTCCGTTGTTCTTAAAGCTCAGGTCTATTTTCTTTCCGCCCTTGTACCAGTATACCGTGGCATCTTTCCCGTAATCGGTATAGGAAACAGAATCAGAATGCGGCTTGCGTTTGAGGATCTGCAGGCCCGCGCGCACAGCCGCCTGGTACAGCGTGGTGCTGGCCTGGCAGACACCGCCGCCCACGCCTTCCACATGCTCGTCATACGCGTATTCAATCGCTGTGTAAAATCCGTTCTTGATGCTCCGTTCGCCGACCACATCATTGAAACTGAATGTCTTCCCCGGTTTCAGAATATATCCGTTGATCGGCTCAAAAGCCCGCCTGATATTATTGTTTCGGTTCTCCGTGGAATGTTTGTCAATCGGCGTCGTAGCGGTAGAGATTAATGTATAGTGCTTTTCCAGCTCCGCCTTGTACACCTTCGGCTGAATTGTTTCCGGAACCAGTTCCACCGTCCCGCTTTCCAGCGTACTGACCATCTGATAAAGCCGCTGGATCACAGGCTCGATGTCCAGTGTAATCCCGACGACCTCTTCCGTGAACACAAAAGGCTCATCCAGATCCGGATCAAAAAGGTGAAAGCTTGCGTCCCGCACCGGCCGGTCAATCCGGCTCTTCAGTTCTGTCAGAATTCGTTCAATTTCACCGGTTTTCCCGCTTGGTTTCGCGGTATAGGCGCTGAACGGCTGCTGTTCAAGCTGATCCATCTGCGCATACCGCTGTGCTTCATCTCCGGTATGCCCGTAGGTCCATGCTTCATTCAGCAGCTCATAAATCTGGTTCTGGTCCACCGACATATTCAGGGAATCCGTATTGAGATCCGCCACAACATTCCCGCCGTATACCAGCTGGACCTTCCAGGCATCATGCCGCTGGTTGATCTGGCTCTGCACGGAGTTCAGCGCCTGTTCCGGCGTCATCCCCCCCAGGTGGATTCCGTCCACGTAAACACCCGGACAATACAGATCGTCGTAAGGCGTCACCCTGTCGCTGATCTGCTTCGCTTCCGCTTGCTTCTTGGATTCTTCAACCCCGTAAACCGCTGCTCCCGCAATCAGCACGAGCGCGGCAATAACGGCAATGATTATCCATATTTCCTTTCTTTTGGCGCTGCGTGCGGGCGCAGCGGTTCCCGCGGCATAAAAGCCGCGCTGCCCGTGTCCGGTTTCACGGTTTTCATACACCGGATGATAGGCCTGCTGCGGCCTTTGCTGAGGCACATATCCCCGCATTGTACCATGAGCGGAAGTGTTGCGCATCGCTTCCGCGGCGTTAACCACCCGCTCCGGTGTCTTTTTTGCTTTCATTTTTCCGCTATCATTCCTGTGTCATTAATTCAGTGGAATCGTATCGTCATCCCCGATTTTTTCCTTCTGCTCTTCCCGGGCAGCAGCTGCCTCTCTTTCAGCTTTTTCCGCTGCAAGCACTTCCTTGGCGGTTTCCAACACCTGTGCGGTCGTCCGCGGCTTGTCGTCACCCAGCCCCTGCTGCGGCAGCGTGCCCGTCTCCATCACAGCCAGAAACTCAGCCCGGTTCAGCGTTTCCAGCTGCATCAGAGCCTCCACCAGGGCATCCAGCCGGTCGGCCTTTTCTTTCAGAATGCTCTTTGCCTTCTCATAGCAGCGGCTGAGCATGGAGGCAACCTCCCGGTCTATTTTTGCCGCAATCTCCTCGCTGTATTCGCGGCTCTGCCCAAACTCCATCCCCACGAACACTTCCTGGTCGCTGCCCAGATAAATGGTTCCGATGTTCTCACTCATGCCGAACTGGGTTACCATCTTCCGGCACAGTTCCGTTGCCCGCTTCAGATCGCTGGAAGAACCCGTATAGATCTCTCCCAGGGCAACCTCCTCTGCCGCGTGACCTCCCAGCATCATCGTAATCTGATCCAGCAGCTGGCTGCGGCTCAGATTGTCATGTTCTTCTTCGGGCAGCGCCAGCGTATGGCCTGCGGCCTGTCCTCTCGGAACCACCGTAATCAGATGAACCTCGTCACAGCCTTCCAGCATATGGCCGACAATCGCATGCCCGCCTTCGTGATAGGCAACCATTCGTTTGTCTTTTTCGTTGACCTTGTGGCTCTTCTTTTCCGGTCCCATCTGCACGCGGGCAATCGCGTCAATCAGCAGCTGCTGGTCAATTTTCTTCTTCCTGGATCTGGCGGCCAGAATGGCTGCCTCATTCATCACGTTCTCGAGATCCGCGCCTGTTGCGAAGGGCATACGTTTCGCGATGTTGTTCAGATCGACATCGCTGTCCAGCGTTTTGCCCCGGCTGTGTACCTTCAGAATAGCCACGCGGCCTTCCTGGTCCGGATAGTTGACCGTCACCTGGCGGTCGAAACGGCCGGGCCGCATCAGGGCAGGATCCAGGATATCCCTGCGGTTTGTGGCAGCCATCACAATAATGCCTTCGTTGACCGCAAACCCATCCATTTCAACCAGCAGCTGATTCAGCGTCTGTTCGCGTTCATCATGCCCGCCGCCCAGACCGGCGCCCCTGTGGCGGCCGACCGCGTCGATTTCGTCGATAAACACGATGGCCGGTGCCACCTTCTTTGCCTGTTCGAAAAGGTCGCGTACCCTGCTGGCGCCGACACCGACAAACATCTCCACGAAGTCACTGCCGCTGATGGAGAAGAACGGAACACCGGCTTCTCCAGCGACTGCTTTGGCCAGCAAAGTCTTTCCTGTTCCGGGCGGTCCCACCAGCAGAACGCCTTTGGGAATCCTCGCGCCGACTTCCGTATAGTTTTTCGGATTTTTCAGGAAATCCACCATTTCCTGGAGTTCTTCCTTCTCTTCATCGGCGCCAGCCACGTCTGCAAAAGTGACCTTGTTTTTGGATGGATCCTGCATGCGGGCCCTGCTGCGCCCGAAGGACATCACCCGTCCGTTTCCGCCTCCCTGCGCACGCATCATCAGCACCCAGACAACCGCCATGATTCCCAGCATGATCAGGTACGGAATAAACTCATACCACCAGGGGATGGTGATCGGCGCGCGGTACTGGATCTCAAAGCTCAGATCCTTTACGGTTATTTCACTGATGGAAACGCCCTTCTTGTTTGCTTCCATCTGCCGGACGGTCTCTATGAAATCGTCGCCGATCGTGGTCTCAAAGTCATAACTGCGCTCCGGAAAATCCGCGTCGGCGACCCGGGTCGCCCCGTTTTTTCCGCCGAATACACCGACCAGCGAATTCCCGCGAATCGCGACACGTCCGACTTCCTCATTCTCAATCGCCCTTAACAGCTGAGGATATTCGATCCGTTTGTTCACCGTCTGCCGCAGGCCGCCGTTCAGCAGAATGGCGATCAGTAGCAGTGTTCCGATCAGGAAAAAGTATCCGATAATCCCTTTGGACGGTTTGTTCTTCAATGGGGTATCCTCCTTCAGCAAACAGATGCCTTCATTCAGCTTTCGTATATCTTCGGACTCAGTACGCCGATATCCGGCAGGTTCCGGTAAACCTGGTCATAATCCAGACCGTAACCCACCACAAAAGCATCCGGAATATTAAAGCACATATAATCAACGTAAAGATCCTTGACTTTTCTCCTGGCCGGCTTGTCCAGAAGCGTGGCGACTTTCAGGCTTTTCGCTCCCCGCTGTTCCAGTATCTTTTTCAGGTAACTGAGCGTAATGCCGGTATCCACAATATCTTCCACGACAATAACATCTTTATCGACAATATCCTTGTCCAGATCCTTCAGGATCCGGACAACGCCGCTGGTTTTCGTGGCGCTGCCGTAGCTTGAAATTGCCATAAAATCCAGCGTCAGCGGCAGGTCTATTTCCCGGATCAGATCCGTGAAAAACATCGCGGCTCCTTTCAGAATGCAGATCATCACCGGGTTTTTCCCCCGATAGTCCGCGGTAATGGTTTGCCCGAGCTCGCGTACTTTCGCGGCGATTTCCTCCCGGGTAATCAGGATCCGGTCCAGATCCCTGTACAATTCAGAAGTATTATCCATTCCTTCCACCTTCTTTTTCCGGTCTGTGCCATGGGATTTCCCCATCCCATTGCAGACGGATATTTCTGATCCGCGGATTCCATATCGGAACGGCCCCGGCTCCGACGCCGGCCGCAAGGAGCACTTCATTGCCTCTGCACAGCAGAGGAATCTCGTCCCGCCATGGTTCGTCAATCCCCCGGTCCGTCAGATAGTCCTGCAGTTTCCGGGATCCCTGCATGCCGAAGGGACGGATCCGGTCCCCCGGCTTTCGGGTCCGGATGGTGCATCCCTCCGCGAAGCCTTCCGGAATTTCCTGCGTCAGCACGCCGTCTCCGGGATCATTCCCGCTGGGAAGAGTCTTCAGCCGGATTCCGCCGAAACACAGTTCGCCCGTCCGGTACGGAACTTCCCGAAGCGTTTCCCGGGGAAAACCGACCAGATGAATCGTGCGGCGCCCTCTGACTGCCATCAGATTCCCGGGAAGATTGACCTTTCCATGCCCTGTGTCCGCCAGCGTTGAAAGCTCCTTTGTCTGCCGGGCATTCAAAGCATGTTCCCGAAGCTCCGGTGCGTTTCTTTTCCACCAGGCCCGGAGAATTCTGGCCCGCATGGATGCGGGAACCTCCAGCAAAGCATTCGCATCAATTCGCCGCGGTCCGCTGTGCCTGCGCAGAAACCCTTCCGCCTCATCCTGCAGCATCCGGTTTTCTTCCGTCAGGATCCCCGCGGTCACGGCGATCCGTCCGGATACTCCCGGAGCCATTTCCTCCATGATCGGCAGCAGCCGCAGCCGGATGTCATTTCTCAGGTATTCCCTTCGCTGATTGGAGGAATCCTCGCGCCACGTCCATCCGTCACGGCGCATCGCGTCCCGGATTTCAGCCCTTCCGATTCTCAGCATGGGACGGTACAGGACATACCCGTCCCTTTCTTCCTGCCCGCCCATACAGGCAAGGCCTTCCGTTCCTGCTCCCCGCAGCAGGCGCATCAGAAAGGTTTCCGCCAGGTCATCCCGGTTGTGCGCCAGCACAAGGTTCCGGATACCCTTTGCCCGCATCACATCCAGAAAGCACCGGAAACGCTCCTCACGGCAGGCATTTTCGTCCTTTCTTCCCTTCAGATCCGCGTGCATGACGGTCAGAGGCACCCGGAGGCTTTCGCACAGTTCCGCGCAAAAGGCTTCATCCCCGTCTGATTCCTCTCCTCGAAGGCCGTGGTTCACATGGACCGCTTCGGGAACAATCCCGCCGGATTCCCGTTCCGCTGCCATCATCCGTATCAGCGCGGAGCTGTCCGCTCCGCCTGAAAGGCCGATCAGGCAAGGCCCGTCCGGAAGGTTTCCGAGCTTTGCCCGCAGCTCCGCCAGCCCGTCAGTCATCCCGTAAAGGAGCGCCGCATACATTGCACGGCTTCAGGTTCCTGTAGGGATTATTGTTGATTTCCGAATACTGAAACTGTCCCTGCAGCGGCGTAAAACGTTCGTTGATCGTTCTGCAGCTGGGATCCGCGTGATAGTATTCTCCGCCCTTCGGATTATAGTACAGTACCGTATTCGGATAAACGGCGGGTGTATCCGTGGGGCCGGGCGTCGGCGTAATGCTCGGATCCGGAGTTTCCGCTGCCTCATAGGTCTGCAGGCTTTGGGGATCCACATACCATTCATTGTTTTCCTTTACCATCATCACGGTAAGGCGGTATAGCTCCGCAGGTTTTCCGTTATTCCGGTCCATCTTGGATGTCAGGGTTACCCGTCGGTTGCTGTCCGCTTCCGTGCCTGAAACCGTCTCCGGGGTACAGTTCAGCGGCGTTCTGTTCGCGAGAAGGGCAAACAGGCTTGTCCTCGGGTTCTCCGTCTTGCTTTTCCAATTGAGGGAACACAGGGTCAGCATATCATCCTGCCGGTTCTCGCTCCAGTATTTAAAGAAGGTGACCAGCCTTTCCATCATGGAATTGTCTACCGGCCCGTTCGTGGGCTGTTCTTCCGGCTTTGCCGTATAGCTGACAAACCCGCTGCCCTGCGCTGAAGCGTTTTCAGGATTGTTGCCGCCCGCCTGCTCCGCCGGTACGCTTCCTTCGGAAACCTTCGCGGGATCATTGGCTCCTCTGGTTGTGTCCGCCGGTTTTTTCAGCAGGAAACTCACTCCCGTCAGAATGCAGAGCGCCAGCGCAATGATGGTGAAAGTCATCCTGCGGTTTTCCGTTGTGAGGGGCCGGATCCACAGCACTGCGGTGATGCCGAGCGCCAGGAAGAGGAAAACCGCCTTCAACGCGGAATTCTGAAGGATAATCACGGCAGCGGCAAAAACGCCGGCCAGAATTGCCCCGATCAGAATCAGATGAAGCCCGGTCAGCTCAAACGGTTTACGCCGGACCGGGATTCTCTGGGGGACATATCCGCCCCCGTTCAGTGGAATATACTGTCCGTAATCCGGCTGCTGGCCGTTCTGGTTCGCGGCCGATCTCCCCATCTGTGCATACGCGCCGTATCCCTGCTGAGGGGCTCCGGGTCCCGGATAGCCGTTGCCGGCATAGCCGGGAGAATTCATTCCGGGAGCGGTGTATCCGGGATAGGAGGAAGCCGGCTGATTGTATGCCTGCGCATTGTACCCCTGATTCTGGTACTCCTGGCCGGCATAACCGGGATTCGTATAGCCCGGCGTTGAGTATCCGGGACTGTATGGAGTCTGAGGAATATAGCTCCCGCCTGCGGCGTTCTGTTGTGGCGTCATCGGATAACCTCCGGCATTCACCTGGACCGGAGGATATCCCTGGCTTTGCTGCCCGGAAGAGGAATAACCGTATCCGGCGGGCTGCTGCGGCATTCCGTTGTTTTCACCCGGCATCCAGCCCTGTCCGGAAGGGGCAGATCCCTGCATCCCCCGGGGATGATAACCGTTCTGATTCATTCCGTTCCCTTTCCGCCTGAGTGGCGTATCCTCGCTGCATGACGATGAACGTATAGCAGTTCAATATAAAATTTTATCATTCTTACACACGATTGTAAACCTTTTTTTCCTTCGTTGACATGCTTCTTTAACCTGTGGTAAAATTCTCTTAAGTATGGGAAAGGGAGGGATTTCCGGTGGCTTCCCGAACTCGTTCGGTTTATCAGACGAAGTCGGATCTTCTCATCGGATTTATGGCCGTATCCCTCTATCTGCTTTTAGGAGCAGCATTTTTTGTGTGCCTCTCCATCAACAATTTCTTTCTTCGGGTGGTGAACCGTACCCTCGCCACCACGCTGCTGACATATTTCGCGATGACCTGTGCGATGCATGCGGTCTACGGCGGGTTTGATGTCGGGCGAAAAAAATCAAAGCCCGTCATTTCCGCCATGATCGCCGGCACGGTCATCACGGATTTCGTTACGTATCTTCAGCTTGAAATCATGAATGTGAATGACAACAACAATTCTTCCCTGCGTCTTTTCGGGCCGGATCTCCTGCTCCTTTTCACATGCATTCTGATTCAGGTGATCATCATCATTCTCTTTGTAAGATTCGGCAATCAGCTGTATTTCCACTTTCATCCTCCGCGCAGCTGCCTGATTATTCTGGGTTCCGCGTCCCAGGAGGAGGAAATCCGGAACAAGATTGACCGGTACCGCCTGCAGTGGCGCGTGGATGACGCCGTTCTGTACAACGTTCCGGACCTGGAGAAGAGAATTGACCGGGCGGATGTCGTCTTTATCGGCCAGGTGCCTGAAAACGTGAAGTTCCCGCTGCTGAAAATGTGTTACGACGACCGGAAAGATGTAATGTCCAAAGCGCAGCTTCAGGATATCATGTTATGCAACGCGCGGCCGACGGTTGTGGATGATGCGGCTTTTCTCGAGATGGAATATAACAAAACCACAGCCTTCCAGCGGGCGGCAAAGCGCGCCGGAGATATTGTGATCTCCCTCCTTGCCCTGATCCTGTTTTCTCCCTTTATTGCCATCATTTCCCTTGCGATCAAGCTGGAAGACGGAGGCCCCGTAATCTTCCGTCAGTCACGGCTCACGGCGGACGGCCAGACCTTTACGATCCGGAAGTTCCGCACCATGGTGCCCCATACAGAAACGGAAGACATTCAGACCTCCATTACCGTGGATGATCCGAGGATTACCCGGGTAGGCAAGTTCCTGCGGCGCTTCCGGCTTGATGAAATCCCCCAGTTTTTCAACATTCTGATCGGTGATATGTCCCTGGTAGGCCCCCGGCCCGAAATGATGGCCAATGTCATGCGCTATAAAGTGGAACTCCCTTCATTCGTCTACAGGGAAAAAATGAAGGCCGGGCTGACCGGGTACGCGCAGATTGAGGGGCGCTACAACACCACGGCCGAGGACAAGCTGATGCTGGATATGATGTACATTGAAAGCTTCTCTGTCTGGCTCGATGTCAAACTGCTGCTCAGAACTTTTACGGTGCTCACGCGAAAAGACTCTACCCAGGGTTTTAAGCCGGCTCCGGAAAAGATTCCGTCCAATAAAAACGTGAAACAGGAGGTCTCATCATGAACACGACTCTTTTGATTATGGCTGCCGGTCTGGGATCCCGTTACGGCGGAAACAAGCAGATTGACAGAATCGGCCCGAACGGGGAAATTCTGATGGAATACTCTATCCATGACGCATTGGAAGCAGGTTTCAATAAGGTTGTTTTCGTCATTCGGAAGAGTATGGATCAGCTGTTCCGGGAAATGATCGGCGACAAAATCGCGAAAAAGACCGAAGTCGCCTATGCTTACCAGGAATACGATTCCCTGCCGGGCGGTTTTATTCCCCCCGCGGACCGGACCAAGCCCTACGGCACCGTCCATGCGGTCATGTGCGCAAAGGATCTGATTCATGAGCCGTTTGCCGTCATCAATGCGGATGATTATTACGGCAAAGATGCTTTCAAGGCGATGGCCGATTCTCTCCGCCGTCTCCGCGATACTCCGAACCGGGCCTCCATGGTCGCCTATTATCTGAAGAACACCGTTTCCAAAAACGGGCATGTGACACGCGGTGTCTGCACAACGGATCAGGATCACCATCTTGTAAAGGTTACGGAGACCTACAGCATTCTTCCCTTCCCGGACGGGACCATCCGCGATATCCACGATCATCCCGAAGGGGTCATTCTGGATCCGGATGCCCTTGTTTCCATGAATCTATGGGGCTTTTCCCCTTCATTCTTCGATGCGGGCATGAAATACCTTTCCGATTTCCTGCAGGATTCATCCGGAGATCCCCTGAAGAAGGAATGCCTGCTTCCCGCGCTTGTGGACACCCTCATGCATACCCAGGGTTTGCAGGTGGAAGTGCTCTCCACCCATGCCGTATGGTTCGGTGTCACCTATAAGGAGGATAAGGATTATGTTGCCTCTGAGCTGAAAAAGCTCCATGAGAACGGCAGCTATCCTCCGGCGCTGTAAGGTCGTCTGATGATGAACGTTCATTCTTCGTGGCTGCTGTCTGTCGGCAGCTTTGCGGATCGCGCGCTGCCTGCCGTCCTGACCATGCAGTCGTGCGGTGCCGCCCTTTCCGCGGAACACCTTCATATCTTCCGGATTCTCCGCCAGCAGGCAGAAGAGGATAGTCTTCCGTCTTTTGCCTCGCAGCTTTCGGCGTGCCGGGATCTGCTTTCCCGGGAAGGTGCTTCTGCCTTTCCCGGATTGTCCTGTTCCGTGGACAGCTGTGTCCCGTCTTTGCCGGACCTTCAGCACCTTCCGAATGATTCCGGTACGCCGCAGCTGATTGCCGCGCTGCGGGGAAAAGGAATCCCCCTCTCCTTCCGCACGGATTCAGAGGCCGTGGAATGGGCTTTTTCCGATTTGATGAGCCATGCCTCGGACGCTTCCGTCGAGCCGCTGCGCAGATGGTTGTCCGGAATCCGGTCAGACCTTCAAAAAGGGAATTCTGTCCGCCTGGCATTGCTCGCGGATCCGGCAGATCCCTTTGCGGGCGGGATCGCGCTGTTTCTTCTTCATGATCTTCGGATTCTGTTTCCGGAAACGTCCGTTTTCATTTCTTTTCTCGCGATTGCGGAAACAGCCTCTCCGCTGCCTTCTTCCTTCCGCGGGAATTGCGCATCCTTTCTCAAAGCAATGGAGGAGCGGGATCTTCTCCGTGTCAGCGCAGAGGCGGCGCCCCACGGAGCGGATGCGCTTTGGTTCCTTTCCCTGCCCTCTTCCATGGTTGAATCGCCGGATGCGCATCTGATCACTGCCGCAGCTGCCGGGCGTATTCTCGGCAGGTTTTTTTCCGAAGAAGCTCTTCCGGATTACGGATATCATTTCCATGAGATTGACGGCACGCTGTCCCTCTCATCCCTGCAGTCGGAAACCGTACCTTTCGCCGCTTTCCTCCGCACTGCTGTCTGGGCTCTGTACGATCTGTTTCCCTCCCTGCGGAACTTTCTCGGGCACCCGGCTCGGCTGCGTTCCATCTCCCCGAATTCAAGAGGTGCTCTTTTCAAACGTCTTTTCTCGTCTTCCGCAGCAGATCCTGCCCTGAGCAGGGATCTCTCCCTTCTGGAAAAAACGTTCCGCCTTCTTATCTCCCAAATACTGTCCTTCCTGCGCGCTGTTCCTTCATCGCTTCGCCTCTCCTCTGAAACAGCCGCCCTCTGGCAGCAGGCAATTGACGCATGCGGAAGAACGGTAACCGTCGCTTCCGAGCACGATGTTGCCGTTGCCGAAGCCCATGAATCAGGGCTGGACGCGGTGCGCCCCGTGCATCGGGACTCGCTTGCCGACACGGACGAAGAACAGCTTCTCCATCGCCTGGATGATATCCGAAAACAGCTCGAAAACGAGATATCGCTGCGTGATCAGTCTTTTCACGCCCTGGGAGGCTTTCGGTCGCTTCAGGTGCAGCTGGACTGCCTGAACCGCTGCCGGGCCGCACTGTCAGATGCCAGAAAGAAAGCGGAGCAAAACGCTGACATCCCGGATCATCTTACGATCCTGCGCAGGGAACGGCGGATCCGCCTGCTGGAAGCTGCTGTCGCCCGGTGTGAATCGGAGCTGACTCCTGCCCGGGTAGAAGCCTCCGTCTCACTTCTTCCGAATACGGTCACCCTTCTTCCCGATCCCTACGCCGGAGAGTTTCTTTCTCCGGCAGCCTGCCATGCGCTGGAGGGGCAGCAGGATCAGATCCCGCCTCTTTTCCCCGGATTATCCCTGGCTGAACCCAGGAGCATCCTGAAGACCGCTTTCCTTCCTCTTCGAGAGCATCCGCCCGCGCATCCGCTGCCTTCGCTGCTTCTCCGCGCGTATGATGCTTTTCTGAAAGAGCTTTCCGCCTGTTCCTTCCTTTCCGGGGAAGCCATGCCGCCCGTTCCCCTTCTGCCTGACCTGATGCCTGTTTCAAGGCCGGAATCCATCCGGGATCTTTTGTCTCTTTTGGCATCGTCCGATCCTTCTGATGCGGACAGTCCGGAATGCCGGGGAATTCTGGCCATGCTGCTGCTCCGCCAGTACCGCCGTCCTGCCGCTGATGAAGCGCTCCTTTCCGGGACGTGCCTTTCTTCCGATGATTCCCCGGTCCTGTGTTACTGGCTGTCCTGCCGCCGGGCCGATCGGGTCCATATTCTTTCTCTGAGCAATCACGAACTTTCCGTTCCGTTTCTGCTGATTCTTCCGGGCTCCTCCCTGATTCCCGCCTACAGGGGAATCCGCCGGGCTTCCCTGGTTCCTTCCTTCGTGACCTGGTATGACAGGGAATCCGATTGCTTCCGGGATCCCTGCAAGGATCTCGGAGAAGGAGACCGTAAACTTCTGGCTGAACGCCTGCAGTCCTTCCTCTCCGGTTTTCCTCCGGCAGATCAGCCTTCCTCCCTGTATGCTTTTCTCTCCGGTTTCCTGCAGGATCTCCTGCTTCCCTCTGATCCGCAGGATCCGGACACCGCGCTGAAAACCCGGCTTCGCGCCGCCTGCGGCCTGATTGATCTTCCGGCTTACCGGCAGATACTCCGCAAAGTGGCCGTTCCTTATGAGCATTCTCTTGCTTCCGATCTTCTGGGGAGCTGCCTGACCGGCCGGGAGGATTTCCCCGCGTATTCCTGCATGGAAATCCCCGAGGATGTTCTGTATTTCTGGCGTGATACCCCATTTGCCAGAGAGAGTTCCCGCCTGATTCTGGAATCTTCCCACGCGCCCGGAGAGGATTATGCGCTGTCACGCCTCGGAGAGGAATGCGCTGTCCTTTCCGATTCTTCCGATGATTACCGCGACACGCTGCTCCGGAATCTGCAGGCCTGCCTGAATCGGTATCCGGACGCGCTGCCGGAGCACCGTTCCCAGGCACGGACGCTGCTGGAGCAGGCGCAAAAGCCGCTGTCCTCCCGTGACGCTTCCTTCACATGGCCCTGGGATCCCCTGTCTCCTTCTGTGCAGACCGTTTTGTGTGAATCCCTCGGAGACGAACTGTCCCGTGCAGCTCTCCGTCCTTTTTCTGATTTGCTGACCGTTTTCCCGGCACGCGGCGGAGAAATCATCGGGGATTCTTTGTTTTCCGCGCTGTGTATTCTGAATGCGCAGGAAGATGCAGACCGGATGCAGGATCCGAATCAGCCGGCGGTGCAGCGGGATGCTTTCCTGCCGCCGCTTTCCCCTGAATTTGCCCGTTCGCTCTGCACGCTGGAAGAGGGGCGGATCCTGCTGCAGCCGGGTTTCCTGCGCCTCGACCGGATCCGGGAGGATGCTTTCCGGCTGGTTCTTTCCCTCAACGGAGTTTTTCCGGTCCATCTGATTCGTGAGTATTCGCCGGAAGAAGTCCTTTATCTCTACGCCCATGAAATCCCGACCGTCGCGGTCTGGCCCTCCGTGCCGTTCCGTCCTGAAGACTGGCACGCCTATTATGTCTATGCGCATCTGTCAGAAAAGGACTCCATGTCCGTTTTCCCGGAAGGATCCGATGAAACAGCGCTGCCCCTGATATCGGACCGCCGCTTTGTCGGCGTCTATGATTCATTCCCGGTATGTTTCAGTTTTTTCCGTGACAACCGGCCGGCCGGTGTCCTGCCGAATCTCCTTCCCCGCCCGGACCGGCCCCTGTCCGGCTCCGTGACGGTTTGTATGGATTTCGGTTCTTCGGGAACATCCGTCGTGTTTACGGACGGCCTCCGTCCCCGGCCGATGCAGGGGCCTGTCATGGTCAGAACGCTTTTGAACAATCCCGCATCGTCCCGGGATCTGCTGCGCCGGGAGTTCCTGCCGGCGGTTCCCGTTTCCGCGCTTCTCCCGACGGTATCCAGAATTTTCCGAAATGTGCCCGGTGCTTCGCCGGTTCCCTTCTCAGACGGCATCATTCTTATGTCGGCGGATCTTGAGGACCTGCTGACAACACCTTCCGACGCGATCTATACCAGCCTGAAATGGGAGGAAGAAAAAGGCCGCTCAGGTTTCCTCTGCCTTCATCAGGTCATGCTGATGGCCGCCCTGCAGGCTCGTTCGGAAGGAGCTTTTTCCCTGTTCTGGCGCTTTTCCCTTCCGGATGAAATGGCCCGGGAGGGCCGTGAAAATCTGATGAACCTCCTCCGTTCCCTTGCGGAGCAGGTATACCTGGAAAGCGGGTTCCCCGTTCCGGAGAATGTCCCGCCGGTTTCCTTCGCCTCCGACAGCGCTGCCCTTGGCGCGTATTTCCGTTTCTGCGCGCCTGAGGATACGCGCGGCGGATTTATGGTATTGGATCTCGGTGCCTGTACGGCTGATATTTCGCTTTTCCTGCGCGGCAGGGAGCAGGCTGTCCGAACCTGTCAGATTCCTCTGGGAGTTCAGTATATGCTGCTTCCCTCCCTGCTTCGCGATCCTGAGCTTCTGCTGCGGGAATTCGGAAACATCCCCAATGGTGTTTTTCAAAGAGACCTCGGTCTGTTTTCCCGTTCGCTGGCAGCTGCCCGGACGGATCCGGTTGCGCTCCGCCGTGCCCGTGTCTCTCTGGATTATTTCCTGTCGGATCACTGGCCGGCTCTCATCACGGCGGTCACGCATCTGGCGGCTTCTGGGATTCCGACCCGTTTCGGATCGCTCCTGTTCCTCCATTTTTCCTATCTGATGATGCTATCCGGCCTGGTCTTGCTTCAAATCTGCGCGGATCCCGGAAAAAACGACTTCCTTCCGGAACAGATGTCCCTCTGCCTTTCCGGACGCGGCTCCATCCTGATGGAAACGCTTCCGCCCCGTCTGAAGACTTCTCTCTGGCATTTCCTGACCATGTTCAGGAACCAGCGGGTCGCTTCCCTGTCCCTTCTTTTCTCCGCGGAGAAAAAAATGGAAATTCCTGTCGGGCTTTCCCTGCTGAATGAAACTTCCCCCGGCCTTCCGCCTGCCTCTTCCGTACCCGCTTCGATCGCGGTCCGGCCCGAGGAACTGCTTCCGGAATTCCTGCTTCGCTTTCGCAGAGAATTCCCTGCTTCCGCGGAGCTTCTGTTTCCGGGATTCTACTCGGGAGATTATTATCATCCCCTGTCTGAGCACGGGGAGGCGCTCATATCCTCCGCAATCAGCCAGTCTTTTCCTGTCCGGGAGACGCCCCGGCCTTATGATTCCCTCTCTGCCTGGATCGGAAACCTGCTGGATCTGCTGCAGTAGGAAGGAGGTTCTATGGATCATATTTCATCCCTGAAAAATCCCAGGGTCGCTGCCTGGCGTTCCCTGAAAGAGAAAAAAGGCCGTGACACGGCCCAGGCCTTTCTTGTGGAAGGTCCCCGGATGGTGGAGGAAGCACTGGCATCCCTTTTCCCGGTTCGCACCCTGATTCTGCGGGACGGTTATCTTCCTCCGTTCGAGCTGCCCGAAACTGTTCAGACCGTTTCCCTTCCCGAACATGTCTTCCGGTCGGTCTGTGATACGAAAACACCGCAGGGTATTGCCGCGGTGGTCGGCATTCAGACGCCGCAGCTGAAAGGAACCCGCCTTCTGGCGCTGGACGGCATCCAGGATCCTGGCAATATGGGAACCATCATCCGTACCGCGGATGCCGCCGGTTTTGAAGGGATCATCCTCAGCCCGGATTGTGTGGATCTGTTCTCTCCGAAGGTGCTCCGGGCCACCATGGGCAGCATTTTCCGGATGAGCTTCAGCTTTCCCGCTTTCTTTTCCGATTCCCTGAAAACGTTTCGGGATACGCACGGATACGCGGTGATTTCCTCCCAGCTGGACGGAGATCCCTTCTTTGAGCGAAAACCGATCGCTTCCCCTTTCATTCTCGTGGTCGGAAACGAGGGGAACGGCATTTCGGACGAAGTAAAAGCGGGAGCGACACATCGCTTCCGCCTCCCCATGCGGGGCGGCGCTGAATCACTGAACGCCGCCGTTGCCGCGGGGATTATGATGTATGATCTGATCCGGTCCGAGCTCCCGTAGCCTGGCCTGATGCTTCCGCTGCATCCTTCGAAGCGGATCGAAAGCTCCGCAGCCTTTCCGCATCGTTCCGGAATTCTTATTTCATTCGGATACTTCCCGTCCCCAGATGGCTTGTTTCATAGGTCCTGTCCGCGCCTGTTTTCCTTCGGGAACCGGCGATTTTTTGTTGCAGTATTTCCTCAAAGCGCTTTTCGTCCGCCGGGATGGAAACTTTTTCCCCTGTCCACCCGGCCAGGTGGATGGCATTGGAGAGCATCATGGCCTTCAGCCCGTCCTCTGCATCCGCAATCAGCTTCTCCCCCCGCAGCAGATGAGCGGCAAATGCATTCATGACCCCCGTGTGCTGCGTATTCTTTCCGTCGGTTCTCAGAATCCCCGGGCTGACATCCGCCTGGTACCACGGGTTGTCACTGGCAAAACAGATTTCACGCTCGTTTCCCGCCAGTTTCCAGGTTCGTGTAATCCCGTCCTCACATACGATCTTGCCCCGTTCGCAGTCGATTTCCAGCCGGTTTGTTCCGGGCAGGTCTCCGGTCGAAGCGATGAAAACACCTGTGGCACCGCCCGGAAATTCCAGATAGGCGCTGACATCGTCTTCCACTTCAATCTGATGCCATTTCCCCTCATGGCACACCGCGCGCACGGCATCCGGCATGCCGCAAATCCAGATCATAAGATCCAGCTGATGCGGACACTGATTGAGAAGCACACCGCCGCCTTCCCCGGCCCAGGTAGCCCGCCAGGAACCGGAATCATAATAGCACTGGGTACGGTACCAGTCCGTTACGATCCAGTTCATTCGCTTGATGCGACCCAGGCTGCCGGAATCCAGCAGGTCACGGATACCCCGGAATACACAGTTGGTGCGCTGATTGAACATGTATGTCAGGACGCAGCCCGTTCTGTCCGCGGTTTCTTTCATATGCCTCGCGGCTCCCGCGGTCACTGCGGCGGGTTTTTCGCATAACACATGCTTTCCCTGTTCAAGTGCTTCGACCGTCAGCGCCTCATGGCTGAAATGCGGCGTGCTGATCAATACCGCGTCGCAGGAATGATTCCGGATCAGATCGCTTCCGGATGTGTAGACAGCCACGTTTTCCGGAAGATTGCTTTTTGCCCATTCCTGCCTGCTTTCCCGCAGATCCGCTACCGCGGCCAGCGCAATTTCCGGACATTTCCCCGCAGCAAGCGCCCGGCAGTGTTCGCTGCCCATATTGCCGATCCCGATCACGCCCAGCCGGATTTGTTTTTTCTCATCCATTTCTTTTGCCCTCAGTGATCCATTACGAGATTCGAACGGCTTTTTCCTGAGCCTCCAGGCATAATTCCGCAGCCTTGAACGCGTGTTTCTGCGTCATGGCGTTCTCTGTCCGGTTCAGGCAGTCCAGGATCAGCTGGCCGAAGAAAGGATATCCCGTCGTGCCCGCGGCGTTCAGGTATTTTTCTCCCCGGTCGCCGACCACATAAACGTGGCCGCCTCCGTCCCGATCGGACGCGATATTGACATACTTACGGACTTCGATGTATCCCTTGGTCCCCAGGATGAACATCCGCCCGTCTCCCCAGGTGCGCAGCCCGTCCGGCGTAAACCAGTCCAGGCGGAAGTATCCCGCGGCGCCGTTTTTTCCGGTCAGCTGGCAGTCGCCGAAATCCTCCAGCTCCGGATACTCAGGATGCGCGAAATTCGCGATCCTGCTGGCAGTCACTGTCGCGTCTTCCTCTTTCGCGTATGTCAGGAACTGCTCAAACTGGTGGCTGCCGATATCGCAGAGGATTCCGCCGTATTTCTCCCTTTGGAAGAACCAGGCAGGCCGTCCGGGTGCGCCAAGCCGGTGAGGGCCGAATCCTGTCACGGAAATGACCCTGCCGATTTCGCCGCTGTCCGCAATATATCCGGCCAGAATGGAACCTTCATCGTGCAGGCGTTCGGCATAATAAACCATATATTTTCTGCCGGTACGCTTCACGGCTTCCTCTGCCGACCGCAGCTGGGCCATCGTGGTAAACGGCGCCTTGTCCGTAAAGTAATCCTTTCCGGCCGCCATTGCTTTCAGACCCAGCGCACAGCGTTCGCTGGTCACGGCCGCCCCGGCAATCATGTGCGTATCCGGATCGTTCAGCGCTTCCTCTTCGCTCCTGGCTGCCCGGGCCTGCGGAAAAGCTTTCAGAAACGCGGCAACCTTCCGTTCATCCGGATCATAGACATACTTCAGCGTTCCCCCGGCTTCTGTCAGTCCGTTGCACATGCCGTAGATATGCCCGTGGTCCAGCCGGACAGCGGAGAAGATAAACTCTCCGGGCTTTACAACAGGTTGCGGTTTCCCCTTCGGGGCATAGTTCATTCCGTCGGAAACGTTCATTTGCTTTCTCCTTTCCGGAAATTGCCGAAGGAAAGATCTCCCTCCAGGTTTTCCACAGATGCCGTTTTCTCATAAAAATGAGGCACATGTGCACGAATCCCTTCAACCGTATAGAATGGATCATCCTTCGTTAACGGCAGGGACACCGTTGTTTTTGTCGATCCCGCCTTATAAATTGCTGTAATCAGTTCATTGGTTCGACGTCCGTCCTCGCCGGTGATGGCTGGTTCCCTGTCTTCTTCAATCGCGCAAAGCACATCATTCAGCTGTCCGTCATGCATCTCATATTCCAGCGGCGGCAGTGAGGATAAATAGTTTTCTGCTTCTTTTTCAAAGGCTTTATCCGGCTCCATCAGAGGAAATCCGTTAGGTTGCGGCTGGGAGGCAAACACGCTGTACGGGAAAGCCAGTTTCGCTTTCTCGCACTGGAATATCAGTTCCTGGTCCTCTCCGTGTGAGATCACAGATGCAGTAACCGAAGCAATTGCATGAGGATACTCCATTACAGAGATGGAAAAATCCTCCACTTCAGCGTTATCATGCCCAACATTTGCCAGGACGCTGGTCACCTTTTCCGGAGTGCCCATCATCCATCCGAGCATGTCTATATGATGCACTGCATGGTTGAGCGTGCATCCGCCGCCTTCTGTTTCCCAGGTTCCGCGCCACCAAAGGTCATAGTAACTATGTCCGCGGAACCACAGGGAATTCACAGTCACCTGCCGGACTTTTCCGGCCATACCGCAGTCCAGCAATGCCTTCAGGTCACGGACCGGTTTCCGGAAGCGGTTCTGTGCTATAATCGACAGCTTTTTCCCGCTTTCATCCCTTGCCCGAAGCACCGCGTCGCATTCTTCCAGGGACGCCGCCATGGGCTTTTCGCATACTACATTTTTTCCGCTCTTTAGCGCATTGATAGTAATCTCCGCATGCACAAACGGCGGCGTGCAGACGTCCACCAGGTCGATATCCATATCCAGGATCTGATGATGATCCAGGAAGACATCCGCGTCGAGATGATACTGTTCCTTGACACGCTGCGCTTTTCCGGGGATAATATCCACAAGGGCTGCTATTCTGCACCGGTCCGGAAACCGCAGATATGCTTTGATATGTGCATGAGAAATCCCGCCTGTACCAATCACTGCCACCCGGATCATTGCCTGCACCTCATTGCTTATTCACTTGCTCCTGATGGTTTAAGCATATCATTTGCCTTGTTTTTCTTCTATTCAATTCATGCTGAAATGTATGCGATTTCTGCATGTTTCAAGGAGTTCCCATGAACGAAACGGATATTTCCCCGTCCTTTACGCAGATGGACCAAAGCCCCTTCGGCTATGAGGCACATTATTGCTATAATGAACGCATGGAAGTCACCCAGTACCACTGCCATGATTATTTTGAGTTTTATGTGCACATTGCCGGGGGGCAGCTGATGGGTGTGGATAACCGGCTCTATGCGCTGAAACCGAATCAGCTTTTTATTCTGCCGCCCTTTTTTATGCACGGCCTGAGCTGTACGGAGGAAATGCACGGATACGAGCGGGCTTATCTGAATCTTTCCCCGGAAGTCCTTCGCGATCTGGGATGCGGCCAGCTGGACCTTCCTCAGTTTTTTCGGTCCCATGCTTCCCACGGGCGGTATACCTACCAGCTCAGTGAAGAGCAGGCATCCCGCTTTGTCTCCCTGGTGCGTGAGATCCAGAAAGGAGATCCCGCTGCCGCGGATCCTCTCCGCCGGCTTCGCGATTACTCCCTGATGATCCATGCGCTGACGATGATCTGTGACGTATTCGTGGCCGCCGCGCCTGCGGAAAGTGAGCCGATTTCCAACGGAATCATTCAGGACGTCCTGACCTATATCAATCATCATTATACCGAACCCCTGAACGTTTCGGATCTGGCCCGCCTGTTTAATGTCAGCGCTTCCTATCTTGCGCATGAGTTTTCCCATTTCACCAACCGCAGCGTGTATAACTATATTCTTTACCGCCGGGTCATCCTGGCCCGCCAGCAGCTGCTGGGAGACGAAAGCCTGAGCAGCATTGCCTATCAGTGCGGTTTCAGCGATTATTCCAATTTTCTCCGCTCGTTTACAAAGATCACCGGGACTTCTCCCAGTCTCTACCGGAAAATGCTCCATCAGTATCATAAGCGGGAGCTGTAATAAACCGGCGCGCTTCCGGGCGCATAAGGATACGAAAGCCTTATAAAACGGGGGATGCCGAAAAGATTTCGGCATCCCCCTTGTCTGCTCATGAAGCGGAATTACTTCTCGTAGGTAATCCCGTAGATCTCCTGCAGCTTTTCAATCCGCTCGTCGATGATGTCCTGTCCGCCCATGTTCATGTAGGCATCCAGGAGGCTGTCATACACGGAATCGAATTCGTCCACGGACGCGATCACGGACTTCGTGAAGATTTCGTCACGCTTCTCGCTCAGGCTGGTGCCGACTTCGGTCTCGGACTCGATGGTGCCGACATTGAAGTGGGCGGGATAACGGCCGTTGTTCTTGCCGTATTCATTCGCCTGGATCACGATATCGGCGGGAATTCCGGGATAGCTCAGCGCGGTGGTCTTGCCGGTGGCTTCGCCCAGATACAGGCCGTTGCAGGTCATGGTGTAGTCAATGTTGTTGCCGGAGTTCTTGATCCAGTCGCCGGTGGCAGGCAGGATCTGATAGGCTCCGTCTTCCGTCATGGTGAAGTTGACGCCTTCTTCGCCGGTCTGCAGGTACTTGATGACTTCGGGACTGGAGATGAAGTCGATGTAGAGCAGAGAAGCCAGAGGCTCGGTGTTGGTGGAGGGCAGGAAGATTTTACGGTCGCTGCCGACAGCCGCGCCCATGAACTTCCGGGTGATACCGGCGTCATTCTGGAAGCAGTCGATCGGAACGAACATCGCGTCTTCACCCACGTTGCGCTGCAGGTTCAGGTTAATGCAGTCTTCGCCGTTACGGAAAGGATAGTCCCAGTTGTGCATGAAAGCGCCCACATAGCCGGCCTTCATGTTGTCATCTTCCTGGGTGCTGTCATTGTACAGGCCGAAATCCTTCCAGATCAGGCCTTCGTTGTACCACTTGTTCAGGACGCGGATACCTTCCTTGTATCCGGGATAGAGCAGGTGGCGGTCATCGTAGCCATACACGAACAGCGTGTTGTCATCGATGTCTTCAGCCACTTTGCTGACAGCCAGCAGGTCGTTCCGCCAGCCGATATCGGTGGAGGTGGTGTAGGGAATCATCTTGTCAGCGTTCTCGCCCAGCAGTGTTTCCGCGTTGTCACGGAAGGCAACCAGCGCATTGTAGAACTCTTCTTCGGTGGTGGGCAGGCCCAGGCCGAGCTTGTCCAGCCAGTCCTTCCGGATGAAGGTGGTGATACGGGAAGTATCGGCGCGCACGCCTTCGATCATCCATACTTCACCGGTAACGGGATCCTTGTCGTAGTACAGGTTGTCTTCTCCGCCCAGCAGAGTGATGATGTTGCCGATGTAATCCTTGTACTCTTCCAGATACGGAGCCAGATCGATGACGCCGGGATTCCCGTTTTCATCTTTCATGTTGGCATAGGTGATGATGGTGTTGTAGCCGTAGGTATAGCTGATGTCCGGAGCGGAATGGTCAGCCAGCAGCTGCGCGATGTCATCCGTTTCGGACCAGCGGCCGACGGAAACATATTCGACTTCAACATTGTACTTTTCCAGCATACCCTTCTTGAGGTACTCGGTCCAGACATTGTTGGTCGGATCCGTGCCGCCGTCGTTGTTGCGGTTGTAGATTTCCACGGTGATGTGGCGGGTTTCGGTGAACTTTCCGTCCACAAAACCTTCGTCTGCCGCAAACGCGGAGGTGATGCCCAGGGTGGCGGCCAGCGCCAGAACCAGGATCAGAGACAGGATACGTTTCATAGGTTTTTCCTCCTTTTTTTATTTCAAGGGCATATGCCCTCAGAAATCAACCTTTTACGGCACCGATGGTCACGCCGCTGACAAAGTACCGCTGAAGCCACGGATATACCAGCAGGATCGGTACGGTAGCAAACATTACGGTTGCCATCTGTATGGTTTTGGATACGCCGTTGGCGAAGAATCCTTCCTGCGCCGCCTGCTCGTTGGTCTGCGTGGAATTCTTGATCACATTGTAAAGCAGCAGCTGAATCGGCCAGTATTTTTCGGATTCGGATTTTTTCAGATACATCAGGGCGTCTGAGAAACCGTTCCACCGGCCGACCGCATAGAAAAGGCTCAGCGTCGCGATGACGGGCAGGCTCAGCGGCAGATAGATCTGCACAAGAATGCGAATCGGGCTCGCGCCGTCGATTTCCCCCGCTTCCCGCAGGCTGTCCGGTACGCCGAAGAAGAAAGAACGCATGATAATGACGTTGAATACGCTGATACAGTTGGGGAAAATCAGCGCATACGGCGTGTTCAGCATGCCCAGCCTGCTCAGCAGAAGATAGTACGGTATGGTTCCGGCGCTGAAATACATCGTGAACAGCATGATGAAATTGATGAAACGCCCGCCTTTGAGGTTGGTGTATATCAGCGGGTATGCCGCGCAGACCGTCAGGCTGATGGAAAGGAGTGTGCAGATCAAGGTCAGGATTGCCGTCCACCCCAGTGACCGAACGTATTTTTCAGTCGTAAGCACGGTCTGATAAGCGTCAATATTCCACCCCTTCGGCCAGATGAAGACTTCATTCTTCACCAGGGCGTCCGCGGAGGAGAGGCTGCTGGCAAGCACATGCAGCATCGGCAGCAGGCAGAGAAGCATAAGAATCAGGCAGATAAACGCAATCAGCAGATCCCCGATTCTGGTCTTGCGGGATTTGATCATGCCGTCACGGAGTTTCCGGGAGGAAAGCTTGTTTGTCTCGTTTACGATACTCATGCCGCCACCTCCTCACCAGATCCCGCGTTCGCCGAATTTCTTGGCCAGCGCGTTTGACATAAGCAGGAAGAACACACAGATGACGCTCTGGAACAGGCCGACGGCAGTGGTCAGGGAATATTGCTGCCCGTTAATTCCCTTCTCATAGACGTAGATGGAAATGGTCTTGCTGGCTTCTGTCACCTGGGGATTGCTTAATGTAAACGGCCTGTCAAACTCTGAACCCAGAATATGGCCCAGGTTCATGATCAGCAGAACGATAATCGTGCTGCGGATACCGGGCAGCGTAACATGCCAAATTTTACGCATCCGCCCCGCGCCGTCCACTTCGGCCGCCTCGTACAGTTCCGGGCTGATGGAAGTCAGGGCGGCCAGGTAGATGATGGTGTTCCATCCGCATTCTTTCCAGATGCCGAGGAAAATGTACGTTCCGCGCCAGTTGTTGGGATTCCCGACAAACGGAATGCTGGTCCCCAGCAGCTTATTAATGATCCCGTCATTTGTGGCAAACAGGCGGAGCGTGATGCTGGAGATAATGACCCAGCTGAGGAAATGCGGCAGATACAGAACGGTCTGCGTAATCCGCTTGTACTTCGGGTACGCAAGCTCGTTGAGCAGCAAGGCCATCATAATCGGCATCGGCATGCCGATCACCAGATCCAGCAGATTCAGAAATATCGTGTTTTTCAGCGCAATGATAAAATCCTGATCCTTAAAAGCTTTAAGGAACCACTGGAAGCCGTTGTTCCTTGCCCACTCCACTTTCCACGGCGGAATAAGAATGTTGTTTTTCTTAAACGCAAGCAGAATATAGGACATGGGCGTATAGCGGAAGATGATAAAGAAAGCAATGGGAATCACCAGCAGCAGGTACAGCGTCCAGTATCTTTTCAGATAGGTTTTCCAGGAAAATCCCATATGCCTGTTGATACCGGATGTCTTTTTCGGTGCAATACTTGTCAAATCCGATCTCTCCGTTCCCATCTGTCAGAATCCTGACACAAATAGCATATCTGGCCATAAAAACGCAATATATTTACATGAATATCTTAATCTTGCCGTTCATAAATTGCTATGCAAATCAAGCTGAATACTATGCAATTTCTGCACAAACCCCGCGGCGCAGATTTTCTCCTCTTATGGCCATGTTTTTGGTTGACATTGTATCTGTCTTTCTGTATAATATCCCTTGTTGCGGACCTAGGGGCATGGTGTAATGGTAACACGTGGGTCTCCAAAACCTTTGTTGAGGGTTCGAATCCTTCTGCCCCTGCTGACAAGCAAAACCCTGCAGATATAAAGCCTGCAGGGTTCTTCTTTTGCATCGGTGGAAACTGCTTTTTGCTTGCCTTGGGGACTACTTTGGGGACTACTACACATCAGGGGACTATTTTGCCTCTTTCCGTGCCTTTGCAATGGCTGCGCTCATTACATCCGCTGTATGCTGTTGCGCCTTCTCGAAGAGGTGTGTATAGGTATCCAAGGTCGTGCTTGTCCTGGAATGCCCCAGGCGTCCAGACACTTCCTTCACATCACAGCCGGCAGCGATCAGTAAAGAAGCACCAGTGTGGCGGAGGCTGTAAAGAGGCACATCCTTCAGCTCATACCGCTGCTGTATCTCTCTCCATTTATGGGTCGGTGTAGAGATATACAGCCGGCGGCCTGTATTATTGGTAAACATAGCGCCATGTTCTTCCCATCCCTTCCCACACTTGAGCCGCAGTGCAGCCTGGACGGCTTTCCATCGAAGAAGCGGCTGCACAGCCTCCGGAGGCAAAACAATTGACCGAATCGAAGCCTTTGTCTTGGGCCTGTCGGTGCGGATCGTCCCTTCCCCTTTTACGCGATTTGCGCCGGCGCTGATTGTGAGGATATACCGCTTTATGTCTGCCCCTTCTTCCTTAACTTCAAGATCTGACCAATTCAGCGCGATCAGTTCCCCTGGCCGGCAGGACGAGAACAGATCCAGCGTAAAGAATGCCTGCCACATCGGATCCGGGCAATCTTCCAGCGCTTCCATCAGCCTAGCTACATCCTCCCCTTCCAAGAATTCTGATTCCTTAGTATCCTGTCGAGGCGGATCGACCGCAGCAATCGGATTGACAACAATATAGCCGGATCTGACAGCGAAATTAAGAACAGCGGATAAAAACTGATGATAATGCTTGCGGCTGGTTCCGGAGAGCTTCCCCGTCTTTGATCTTGTTTTTGGCTTTTGCTTGTCCTTGTCCTTGCTGACATTGTGAGCCGGTCGCGCTGGATCCTGCTCCAGATACTTATAGAATTCTCGAATCTGTCGCGGAGTGAGATCCTGGATATAGATATTTCCGATCTTGTCCTTGATTCTCCGGTCAAGCAAAGCGAGATATCCGGCCTTTGTGCTCTCCGCCATCGGCTTTGATTCCAGGAATTCCTTAGCAACATCATACAGCCTAATCTTCTTTGCTTCGGTAATCAGGTGCCGCCGGTAATCGGTTTCCAGGGCTTCCGCTTGCCTTTTCGCCTGTTTTCGCTGACTGTCTTCAGTGCTGTTCGGATTAACTTTGATCGTCCTCTTTACTCTTTTCTTCGTGCCGTCCGGGTTATATCCATCACAGACGATTGCTTTCCATGTTCCCGTGCTAAGGTTGACCAGTTCCACCGATGCCATTGCTCGCGCCTCCTGTCAGTTTTCCCGCCGGGGCTGTCAGTTCCTACACCAACAGCACCGGCAACATAATGGAAGTCTGTACATCCGTCAGATCTACGGCATCAAGCCGTATAGTTATTGATCAGGTTCCAGATCAGCGGAACCAGCCGTTTCGACTTTTCCTCCGGCATTTGGAACAATTTGACGGTGAGTTTCGCGAGCTCTTTTGTCATTGGATTCTCCGGTTCAGGATCCGGAGCCACTGCTGGAGCGACCGGTTCCTCATCCTGGTGCTTCACCGTGAACAAATCCATCATTTCGCCATCAGTAAGGTTCAGAATCTTACTGATTTTCGCGACCATCCCCGCGGTAAAATCAGAGTTTCCGGTCATCGCATTGGTGAAACTGTCCAGGTCCAGATCGGCATCACGGCAGAACGTTTCAAAGGTCATTTTCTCCGATGTGATCCGACGGGAAAGATTCTTGAGAAGGATCCCTTCCGGCAGCGTGTTGAATTCATCCTCAGAAACCCCTTTGAGCTGCTGGTGATCTGGTTCACGGTTCCAAAACGCGATGGTCGGATCATCCAGCAGGTCATCACAGATATCAAAGTCGCGGTATCCTCCCTTGCTGACAACGATGATCCTGCCATACATTCCCGGATCGACAATCGTTGCCAGCTCTATCTCATGCCAGAGAATACCATCTTCCGGCTCCTCGTTTTCCTTCGTGAAATAAAGGTCCGCCTTTCTGGGCATGGCTGCGATCTCAGACAGTGTGAGCTTCTCCGCGGCGGTGGTGTTCGTTTCGTTTATTTTCATGTTGGGTACTTCCTTTCTTAATTGTTTTATATTGAAAGGAAACGTCCCTCCGGAGTATAATTCCATTGGTGCTTCCTTCCTGGTATGGGTTGGGGTGCCTCGCTGCTGCTGGACTGGACCTCCGGCAGCAGCTTTTTTATTCTTTGTTCCACAATTTCATTCTGTCATTATCCGTTATTAGTTCTGCATAAAACCCGACATCATGCCCAATTAACGACAATACTTGCCAAATTGAGGAAACTGTCACGGATCCGTCTTGTTCAACTGATATTGGAGCCTCGATCCCAACGCCAATACTTGCCCCAGTTGTACCAGGATCAAATCTTTCTGAAGCATCATTTAACAGTTTTAGGAAAACAACATACGAATCCATCATGTTTTTAAATTCTTCATGCAGGATGAATCGATCAAATGCAGCCAAATAGTCTTTATCAAGATTACTAATCCAAGTGACTGCATTTTCTGACAATCCTGTTATCCCGCAAACTGTTTTGATATCATGTGTCTTTTCCTTGATGCGTCCAATCAGATAATCCAGATCACAATCCAATACAGCGCACATTGACAATAGATTATCAAGATCCGGCAATTTGGGATTGCTTTCTTTCTCCCATCCCTGGACAGTCTTTAGATGGACATGAAGAGCATCGGCAAATGATTGTTGACTTTTGAAACCATGAGATACCCTGATAGCCTTGATTTGTTTAGATATTTCTTTATCCATTATATTGTTTCCACCTCCTTTCTTTGGGCACTCTCTTGGACTTCAAATTATACATTAATGATGATAAGCTGTCAAGCATAAGGAATATTCCGATTCCTGGCCAAGCTGAAGCGCACGGTGTGGTCACATACACAATAATCAATGATGGAGGGAAACTATGAATAATTTAAAAATCAGATTCAAACTTACAGAAAACGGAATGAAGTATTACGAGCTGGACAAGATCCTTGGGATCAGCGAGCCAACACGCTGCCGGATGCTCCGAAATGAAATGCCAGCAGAAGAACAGGACAGGATCTGCGAACTCATTGATGAATACATCGCGAAGGGTGGCCAGGATCATGAGTGAGAATATCAGAACTCAGATCCAGCAGCAGCTTGACCAACGTGGCCTGTATGACCGTCTACTCACCACAGAAGAAGCTGCAGCTGCAACCGGCCTGTCACAGTATGAGCTAAGACGAGGAGGGAAAGAAGGTCGGTATCCGGTCATTCTGTGCGGCTCCCCCGGGATGAAGTTCCGGAAACAGAAGTGGAATCTGGAAGCACTGGAAACGGCAATCCGGCAACAGATGGAAAGGACAAACGATTCTTTCGAAGCGTGATTGGAGGTTGTAGCATAAATGAGCAGTGCTTTTCGATTTAACACTCATCCATTCACATCACGCTTGAAGAATGTCGAGTCAGCCGGCCCGGACAAATGGAGGGCTTCCTGCCCATGCAGCCAGAACCACAAGCACAACGACCAGAACAAAAGCCTGTCGATCATGTACGACAGGCAAAACGGGAAGCTTTTAGTGAACTGTTTCACAGGCTGCACTGTTACGGAGATCTGCGAGGCCGTTGGCTGTTCTGTCGCTGATCTCTTCGCCGGGAAAAATCCATATACTTTTCTGGATTGGTTCACGAAGAAGAACGGATTGACGCTTGTCGAATCGTATTCCTATTGTTACGGACAATATAATGACGGCCTTTGCAAGATTCGTTTTCGAAAGCCGGACGGGACAAAGGATTTTCGATGGATGCGTGAAGACAGCAGCAAGGCCAGCGGCTACGCAATGACGCACACCGGCAGCGCTCACCGGCTTTATGTTGCTGGAAGCATCAAAACGGATACGGTCTTTGTCGTTGAGGGTGAAAAGGACGCTAACACTGTCCACAGCCTCATAAACAAAACGGCTGTGTCCGCCGAAAACGGCGCTTCCAGGTCAGATGGCGGGAAATGGCTGGAAGAGTACAACCAGCAGCTGACCGGGAAAACCGTTTATATCCTTTGGGATAATGACGACATCGGGAAACAGTTTGCCATGCTCGAAGCTCAGCAGATAACCAGGACAGCGGCAGCTGTTTACTTGCTGGATCTTCCGGCAGCCTGGGCAGATTGTCCGGAAAAAGCAGATATTTCCGATTATGTCAAAGCGGTTGGCCCGGAGAAAGCTGCGCAAACACTGGATGTGCTAATCTCGACAGCCGAGAAACACACCGCACCAGCATTGGAACCGGCTCAAGGTGAAAACGTGATCAGTTGGGATGATATAATTACAAAGGACTATCCAGTCGCCGGCGCGGATCCTGAGCAACCGATACCAGGGAAAACATTAATCACCACTCCAGGAGTAGAAGAACCGGCAGCCCTTAAGAATACTATCCCTGATCTAATCACCTATGATGCTGATTATATCAACAATACAGATATACCAGAGCCAGAGCCGATTATTGATCAGATCCTTTTCCCAGGACTCGGTATGCTTGGCGCACCAGCAAAAATGGGAAAAACGTACATGGTGCTTCAGCTGGGCTGCTGTGTTGTGACCGGCAAGCCGTTCATGGGGTTTAGTGTATTGCGACCTGGGCCGGTTCTGTACATGGATCTTCAAGGCGCATTATCACGTACAAAAAAGCGGCTGCGTGATATCGGGTTTCCGAAGATGCCAAGAGGCTTATCATTAACATATAAAGCCAGGACAACAGATTTGGGCCTTGTTACTCAGTTAGAGAGATGGATTACTACACGTTCGCAGCCGCCGGTGCTGATTATCATTGATATGCTTCAGCAAGTCAAAGGATCACAGCGCAGAACAGAAGATTCCTACTCAGCAGATAACAGGATCCTGGAACCACTCCACGATTTAGCGCTGAAATATAATCTTTCTGTGCTCTGTGTCATGCATACAAGGAAAGGTAATAAGATTCTCCCCGGTGATGATCCTTTCAACGAGATCATTGGGTCAATTGCTCAATTTGGTAGCGCAGATTGCGCATGGATGATCATTGGCCGGCGCACCGATGACCGGAAACGCTTTTCCGTGATCTGCCGCGACAATGATTCCGGGCAGATGGACTTCGAAGCAACGTTCCGCGACTACAAATGGAAGATAACGGGAACCGTTGAGGATTGCGAAGAAGAGCGCGAGATTAGCCGGTACAATCAGAATCCTGTTGTGTTCACAATAAGAAAACTGTTAGAGGAATCCCCCACCGGCTGGATTGGCAAGATGTCGGATTTAATACAAGAAGTTGCAAACAAGACACGCCAATATCCTGCCAATTCACCGGAACAGATGCGGAGGTTGCTCAACACGGTTGAGTACCGGCTTTCATGTGAGGGCATCGTGATCAGGTGCCTTGATCCGAACGGAGGCAAGCACGGCCG
Organism: Clostridia bacterium; assembly: GCA_017541105.1. Classification (GTDB taxonomy): domain Bacteria; phylum Bacillota; class Clostridia; order Christensenellales; family Aristaeellaceae; genus Aristaeella. The sequence goes on along the minus strand of JAFXZS010000016.1, from coordinate 128,526 downwards.
CCGGTGCAAGATTTACCGACCGGATCCGGAACAGCAGCGCATTGAATACTGAAAAACAGGGTAACGGTTGAACAATGAGAAACTGTTACCCTGTTCCTTTGTTTTAGAACGTTTTTTACAGATGAACCGTTATAACTGTTATACTGTTGCTCTTCGTCTGGATGCCTTGAAACATAAGCTTTCAAAGGGTAACAGTTCAAACCATTTAACTATTTTTAACCGTTAACCTCAGGGGGATAACAGTTGTAACGGTTGTAACAGTAATAACAGATATAACAGTAGTAACAGTATATATGTATTAGTTATAGTTCCCCAAGATGTCGGAGCGAACCCCCGTCTCTAGATTCGGATCCTGATCTCAACGCTGCCGGACCTGTCCAGGTGTACAGACTTCCACCGACCAGGATCCGGAGAGCGGAAGATGCTGAAGAGCATTTCACTCCCTTTCAATCTTCTTTTTGCACGTCCCGCGGCGCTTTTATTCATTTGGAGCATCAAAAAAGCCCGGCGTTTCATTCGTCGAGCTTTATGATATACTTGGGCTATAGTTCTAAATGCGTAGCAATGTTTGATATCATTCAATCAGAAATCCAGATAGACACATGTACCATACTTGATTGCCATATCTACCGCTTGCAGAAACACTCCATCAACAACATTGATCGCATTGTAAACCGCTTTCAGCTGCTCAGCTGTGATGGTTGCGCTTTCAAACTCACAGATATACAGTTCCTTGTATGTGTTCTCCAGAATTCGGAAGACGCCGTTTTTATCCAGCTTCTCATATTCTTCATGAGAAAACCTGAATTCATCCATGTTTTCTATATGTTCAATTCCCTGATCGTATTCCTCATATCCCTTTTTGTTTTTCGGGACAGTGATCCACATATTCTCGTTTGCGAGCATGCTTAGCGCCTCCTTTCCTGATCAGTGTTTCTGAAGTGTGTCAGGGCTCTATACTCCTCTTTTGTTGCTCCTCGCTGCTTTCCGTTTTCAGTGATGTTCAGGATCTTATTCCCATTCAGATCAACAAATGGCCGTTTTGAACTGTCTTTTGTGTCCTGTATGGTGAAATAATTGCCCCCTGCATCATAAACAACGATATATCTTTCGCCTTTGTAGCCGATTTTTCTGCCATTTATATCCGATTCCGGCTTCGCATTCGGGGCAAACTTTGCCACTGTATCCTGCAGGCTTGCTTCCTGCCATGTTTTTCCGTATACTTTTGCCTCTTCGAATCCTCTTTCCAACGGCGGCAGAGAGTTTCTTATCTTCTCGTATGCTATTTTAGCAGCTTCATCCTCCTCAGTCCATCTTTTTGTGTGCGCATTCTGCCTGCGCTTGCTTCCGTCCCCCGGATTGTACAGGATCAGACAGTGACAATTCTTGTGCCGGCGGAAAACATCGTTCCCGCTCCCGCGCACGTCCTCGTAATCATACGTTCCGGCCAGCCCGCTGCACCATTTGCAGCACTTCCCGTCCGCTTCTAATTCAGTATATCTATCTCCCAGAGCTGAAATAGTGTTTACATATGCGGCCGACAGTGGCGCGTGAGATACTCAGCTGGTATGCTGTTTCATGCGTGTTCATGCCTAGTGCATACCGGCAACAGATGATATTACGTTCCTGCCGGTCTTGAATGCTGGCTAGAACATTCTCAAAACTGACAAGTTCCTGTTTTAGCTGCGTGATTTCTTCCTGTAGATGGCTAACCGGGATCTGATGCGCTGCGTTCCAACTGATTTGATTCCGGAGGGTTCCTATCAGCATTATGGTTGATCGATAATTCAGAATCACTTTTCTGTCAGTTTCCAATAATGGCTGTCTATTCTTCATCTCTGTTCTCCTGGATAACAGCTGTTTTTTCTACTGCGTATGCCCCCATGCCGAAAGCCCTGTCAAACTCCTGTTCTCGCCGCAGAACCGCAAGCTCAACAGCACTCGTGAAGGTCGAATTGAACGCCTTTTTCCCTACATGAAGGCCGAAATACTTCTTGGCAAGAGTTTTCAGTTTCCTATCCCGCTGAAGTTTGTACCGTCCTTCAAGGCTTATTGATCTTATCTGTTTCGCCGTTAATCCCATACTGTCAGCAGCTTCTTCTGTTGTCTGTTCTTCAAGATAAACCTTGGTAATGACTTCACGTTGCTTGCCGTTTTTCAAGCGTTCAACAGCCTTCCTGACATGTTCTGATACTTCCAGCTGCTGCTGAGCTTCCACTATTGCTTCTTCTGGCGGTAATACTTCTGTGTCTGCGATTATGTCCTTTAATGTCAATCCATCCGCTTCCGGCAGTGGTGCGTCAAGGCTGATCTCCATCCAGCCAGGCGGCAGTGATCCGTCTTGCCGGAAGCCTATTGTATATCGGATATACTTTCTTATATAAAACGCACTCCATCCGGTAAATGCCCCATTATCCGGAATGTATGTTTTTTGAGCTTGCAGAAGGCCTATATAACCGGCCTGCTTCAAGTCTTCCATATCCATCCGGCCATTCTTGCCCAGGAAACTCTGATACTGGTTTGCGATCTTGCAAACCCATCTTTTATACTGTTCGACAATATCGGCAGGGTCAGCCGTTGGAATATCTGCATCCCGAATCAGTTCATCCAATGGAATCCCCTCCCTCCCCGGTCAGGTATGTTCTTGTTGCTCCATCAGCAAATCAGAAAAGAATATGTCTGGATCTGATAGTACAAGGCGTGGGTTCAGTTTTTTTCTGGCATCTTCTTTGTTGCGCTGTTGCCACTGTGCCTTGCTGCGTCCATATTTACCATATCCCTGCTTTGGTGTCGGACTGTCTTCGTGTTCTCTGAGGCTGTAGATGTCTTTTCTCATGGACTATCCTTTCGTAACGGAAGTCTGTACTCACTGCGGATCCTGCTGCCTGTCTCACCGGTGACAATGATTATATGGTCATACATGACGCACATCCTCCCGGATCTGTCCAAGTTCTCGAATGCTTATAATCATTAAGTTTGGGAAATCAGCATCCGTAACATATATATCATTAACAGTCGTATAGCATCTTTTTCCTATGCTTTCGGCATAACTGATATCATAGTCCCGATAAGCTTCCCAATATTCCAGCGTATTCGGCGGATAGACCCTCATCCTGGCAAGCGGTTCCCCGCGCTCGATTGATTGAATAAGCGCATTCTGCGCGACCTCTATACGCTCTTTTCCCAGCCGTTGGCGCTCCTCCGCCGCTTGTCTTGCAGCTGCATCTTTCTCGGCTTGTGCGGCAGCTTTTATCGCGTTCCGGCGTTCCTGGGCTTGTCTTCTCTTCTTCTCAAGGTATCCTGTGCGCTGTTCCCATTCGCGCCGACGCGCGTTCTGTCCAGTTTCCGCGCATTCAGGAGAACAATACTTCGCGTTCGGTGTCGATGGTACGAACTTTTCCCCGCAGATTACACAGGATATCATGCTGTTTTTCATGTGTAGGTATATCCATCCTTCCTGTGTAGAATCATGGATCCCCAGTGAATTTTCCCAGACGGCGGAAAGGAAGGTCGCACCGAAGGCGGGGAGGGGGGTATCCCCCCCCCGTCTATAGGGATATAGTCGTCAGTGGTGCGCAGACGCTTTTTCCTTTTCCCCCAGTACCGTTAATGCCAATATGCGTCCGCCCATGTCTAGTGGATCCAGTAAACCTGGAGGGTGAACTTATATAACTCGATCGATATTCCCGCTGATGATCGCTGATAAGATCTTGAGTATTATCCCTATGAGCAAGCATACAATGAACAATTATTCTTTCTATGACGGTTAGATTTCCTAATTCCGAATCAATAACGATGATCATCACATGTGTTTCTCTTTCTTCTTGCAAACCTACCAGAAGTTGTTCTTTATCTGCTTAAACTGATTAATTATCCTAAGAACAAAGAAGAATCCTGTTCGCTGCCTTTCTTGTGAAAAACTTATCACTCGATAAAGTCGTATAAATGCTCATGGTTATATGAAATATGTAGGGGGTACAATTAACAACTACCGTTCCTTCTGAAAAATGCAGCTGATGATTCAAGCTCTTCCACTCGCTGGCTATCAGTTTTCATTTCCTGTCAAATTCATCAGTCACGTTTTAGAGTATTCCTGCTGCATCAGCATCTGCGTTCAGCTCGAGACTGAAACGGATAGGAAACAGAGGAAGAATTATAACGGTACATCGATCCAGCCAAGGGGTATATTAGCTAGGCCGCATTTCTGAGGCTATTTCCATACTGCCGATCGATTGGGATCACGGAGGGGGGGGATTCTAGCCTGCCCCCTCCGTATTATTGGACATGCCATGTTTTGTTCCTCACAGTTCCTATGCCGGAAGTCATCACAGGTGTCATTCCGATAACCACCGACATCGATTCCGAATGGAGTCAGTTTTCCGGCCAGCTCCGGATGATAGTCAGCAGCATGGTGTTCCATCTGTTGGGGGCCTGTTTGAGTTGCTGCCAGTTGTCCTGATAACTACCCCATGATCTCGCCTCCTCTCTTTGTTAGTAATCTCGCCCAGGTACGCCGCGCACATCTCGCAGCATTTCCTTCAATTCTGCGTCGCGGTTCGCCGTGTCAATCATTCCCTGATACTCCGTGCCAGATTCCTCTGCGGCGCGTTCTGCCTCTTCCATCTCCCGCCGGTGATTATCCCGCACAAGCTCGTTGCATAGATGATTAAGGTTGTTCATCTGTCACTGCCTCCCGGTTGTGTATGCAGAATATCCTGGATTTTCTACGCCAACACGGCCCCATTTTACAGTTCCATAAAACGCCTGGGGAACCTGTGCCCGCTCATGTTCAATCGGCAGGATCTCGCCGGTTTTTGAGTTGCGGGAACGGTCTGCATCCCGATATACATCATGCTGCAAGCGAGCAAGCGCATCGTTCGCGCGGTTCAGCTTGTCATGGAGTTCCTCCGCGATTCCGTTCATCTGATCGGAGAGCGCAGTCAACTTCTGTTTCGCTGCATCGTTTTCCGCTGCGAGTTCGGCGCGGACATCTGCCAGTGTCCGCCGGTATTCGGCTTCAGTGATCAGTGGTTTCGTCTCCAGGGCAACACGCCGACTTTCGGACATCTCACACATATCCAGCGCGGTCTGCCGTTCTGCTTTTGCCTGCCGGTATTCGTCCAGATCTCCGCTGACCGTCGCTTTCTGCATCTGAGCGTCAGCCGTACTGATCGCGGTTTCCGCTGCCTGGATTTTTTCGTCGAGCTGCTCCAGCTCTGCTTTTCGGTCGGACAGGATCCAGTCAATTCTGTTTTCGAGTTCGGTAACTACTTTCAGTTTTTCCATGTGCACTTTTTTCCTTTCTGTTTTCTGTTGTATTAGTTTGTCCAAACAACCGCTGGTACTGGGAGGGTTTCATTACCAGCTGCATGAAAACTGATGTATTCGGCGGATGCGGGGCCGAAAGCCCAATTCATGCTTGACAGAGCATTAGTTTTCCCAGATGGCATTTCTTATATCGATAAGCTGTTTTGCTTCATCCGCTGAGATATCCATAATATACAGGATACATTTCCCGGTTTCTTCATCGGTTACTACTTTCAAGAATTTGAAGTTATCATGGTACAATGCTTCCAGTGTCATATCTTTCAGAATCTGATAAACACCACCTGAACCATTGAACATGCAGACTATTCTGTATCCTTGAATAGAGCTAAAGTTGGATTCTGTGAGCCGTTTCCATTCGTTGTGTGCTATAAAAATCATACTAATTCCGTCCTCCCGTATTGTGACCGTGCTTGGTTTCTTATCCATGTTCACTCCTCCCCGTGTTCTGTCCTTTGTCCTGTTCTCTGGTATTGTCCTTTGTCTGCTCTGCCTGTTTTACCCAATACCGAATCTGTGCAGCGCGGACGGCTTCCGGGTGTTCCGCTCTCCATCGCCGGTGATATTCGCGCCGGCCCGGATCCTCGTGGCGCTGGGTCTGTGTTTCTATGTCTGCCTCACTCCTTACTAAAACAAAATGGGGCGGTCTGTATGCAGGTTATTGCGTGTGCATACTGTCCGCCCCACTTGTTTATTTGGTCTGGTGGTGGTATCCAACCAGTGTGTTTTTTTCGCGTTGCCCCCAATTCTGGCCGGGTTAAATAATTGGTAGGTATCCAATTCCCTCAAACGCAATATTATTATATCATACAGTGTGCAGTGTTATCAAATAACATTTGAAATGCATAAGAAAAAGAATGCTTATGCTGTTGAATCCAGGGGACTATTCTGGGGACTACTACCCCCGAAACTGTTCGTTTTTGTTTTGAATGGTTGTTGATCGTTACCGGGTTGAACACTTATTTTAAAAGGCTTGTGTAGATCGTTCGTTTTTGATGACAATCCTTCAAAACCGTTCTATACTAACTCCAAAACCTTTGTTGAGGGTTCGAATCCTTCTGCCCCTGCCAAACAAATACCCCCCACCTTGTGTGGGGGTATTTGTTTGCCTTGGAACAGTGGATTCGAACGGGCCGTCAGTGAAGACAGCTTGGTGGACTCAATACTGTCTGTAAAGAATACTTGATTTCATTTTTTGCCTGCAGCCAATCAGTAAAACTCCTGAATATCGGCAGGGAAGCACATGGAGATATCTGCTACTTGAAAACAGAATCCAAGGGAATCCGGGTACTGCGGATCGACTCCGGAATCCGGTTACCTGCAGCTTGATTTCAGCAGGTCGAACGCCCCGTCCCGGATGCCGGGGATCTGCAGGCAAACTTTTATCATTCGAAGTGGATGTTTCCTAACGTATCGCAGAAAAAACATCCATTACATCCGCTGTGTAGAAACTTAGCCTCATTACTACCAAACCAACTTATCATTTCGTATACAGCATCTTTCTCTTCACAAATCGGACAATACATTGGGAGACTTCTTTTAATTGAATCCTTCAGAATTTCCTTTAAAGGATTATCCATAGGATCATTGCTTCCTCCGCTGACCTTATCCAGATCTTCCTCATTTAGCATCTGCTTTTGATTCCCATCCATGATGATTCTCCTTTCGTTCTTCTTGAGTCGAGTCAAGTGAGTCACAGGAAACGGTTCTCCGTCCCCTTTTTACACCGCCATCTTACCACGGTGAATTCCACGCCGTCATAGGTGATTGTGCCATTGAACCTAATACTGTTTCACTAAAAGAATCTGTGAGGGCTTATTCTTCAATAACTGTCGGGGGATCTTCAATAATGACATGTCTTATTCCCATTCCGTTATATTTTCTTTCTGCAGCTATCTGAAATGTATATATTCATTCGCTGTTTATTCGGCAAATCCTTCAAATGGAGGGGCCGTCTTGTTAAGATTAAGGCAGCCTTTTTGTTTTGTTAATCTTCCTGCTCTGAAAAGAAAACGGAACAGGCAATCTGTGGTATAATAGGATGCAATCAGAAGAATTCCTGCTGCAGGAAAGCCTGTACAGGCCGGGAGAGGATGTGTACCGGATGAGAATTATCTTTGTCCGCCATGGGGAGCCGAATTACGAGAAAGACTGCCTGACTGAAGCCGGGCATCTCCAGGCGTCAGCCGTTGCGGAACGGCTCCGGGAAGAAGAAATCAGCGCCGTCTGGTCTTCTCCGCTCGGGCGTGCCCGGGAAACTGCCGATGTCACCGCTTCCCTGCTGAATCTCCCTGTTCAGACACTTGACTTCATGCGTGAACTGCACTGGGGCAGCCGTGACGGGACTCCCCTGTTCGCGAACGGGCACCCCTGGGATCTCGCGGATGAAATCGCCCGCCGCGGAATCAGCCTGAACCGAAGCGACTGGCGGGAATCTGTGTATTTCAGAAACAACCGTGTCTGTGAATCGGTGGATCTGGTGGAAAGCGGCATTGACAGCTGGCTTTTGGCCCTCGGATACCAGCGGGAAGAATTTTATTACCGCTGCACACAGGCTGATGATGCGCAGGCCACCGTTGCCCTTTTCAGCCACGGCGGTTCCTCCAGCGCGGCCATCGCCCATATGCTGAACCTTCCTTTTCCCTTTGTATGTGCCTTGCTGCATATGGAGTTCACCGGCATCACAATCATACGCCTTGGCAGGAAGCCCGGATCCGCCTCGCTTCCCTGTCTCGAACTGGCAAATGACGGCCGGCATATCCACGGAATAAAATATCACCGGCTTGCGATGATGTGACTTTCTTATCTGCCTTCTTTTTCTCCGGCAGGCTTGAAATTGAGACGGAAATCGTGCATAATAAGAATGATCAGCCGCACAGTATGATAATCGGAGGAAGTATGCAGGTTTTTCTTGAATTTCTTCATCAGAAAGTTCCTGCGGCCGGCAGGGTGATGCCGGCATACTATCGCAGAGCGCTTGTCGCCAGCGAATCCATCCTGGCGTGTTATTTTCTTATGTCCTTTTTCCTTTTTCCTCTGATGAGCGGCCATTGGGAATGGGTTCCCGCGCTGATGTGCCTTGTTACGGTGGCCCTGGTCATAAGGATTAACAAGTTGAACATCATTCAGAATTTTCTTCTGTTCACTGCCGCGGTTGTAATCTGGTGCGGCTGGGGAATCCATCATTTCGGCTGGAGTTACGGCCTGCAGCATTTTCTGGTCGTCCTGCTGCTGTTCCTTTTTTTCAATGTATGCATCCCTCCCAAGATGAAAATACTCATGTGCCTTGCTGTTCTGGCTTACCGGATGGGGCTTTTTTCCTATGCCGGTTCCCGCACGCCGGTATACAGCCTGGACCATACCACCGGCATCATTTTCCAGACTGCCAACAGCACGGGTTTTTTCCTGCTGGTTGCCGTCGCATGCATCCTTTTCAGTTCCAGTCTTCAGGATACGGAACGAAAGCTTCGGCTGGATAACGAAACGCTGAACAAGGAAGCCGGGACAGATCCGCTCACCGGCCTTCCGAATCGGAGGGAAATGATCAGCATCATTGAGAATTATCAGAAAAGCTTCCCGGAAACACCTTTCAGCATTGCGATCGCGGATATTGACTTTTTTAAGAAGATCAATGACACGTACGGCCATTCCTGCGGGGATAAAACACTGGTTTCGCTGACCAGCCTTTTTGAGTCCGAGTCCCAGGGCCGTTACCGCGCCTGCCGCTGGGGCGGTGAAGAGTTCTGTTTCTTCCTGCCGGAGAAGAACATCGATGAAGCCGGCGTTATCATGAACGATCTGAACTTTGCCGTGGAGCAGATGCCCCTGGAGTTTGACGGGGTTCCTTTCTCCATCACCATCACCATCGGCGTGGAGGAGACAGACTTCAAGTCCACGCTGGAAGAACTGCTTAAATCTGCGGATCACAAGCTGTATATCGGTAAAAACAGCGGCCGGAACCGGGTGATTATATAAACCGGGATCCGGCGCGCGCTTTTCTTTTTCCTTTGCGGCAGATCCGTTTTGTCTCTGAGAAAAAATCTTGCCATCGGTTTTGTTCTGATGTAGAATTTTTTTGTCTAATTTTCGGAGAAGGAAGGTCAGACCATGACGAAACTGGAAACGGATCTGCTGGACCTTTTGAAGGAAGACTGCCGACTTCCCCTGGAGAAACTGGCCGTGATGACCGGATCCTCTGTCGAGGAAGTCGCCGAAGCCATTGACGGGCTTGAAAAGCGGCGTATTATCCTTCGCTACGCGCCGATGATCAACTGGGATCTGACGGACCGGGAGCGGGTGGAAGCCATGATCGAGGTCCGCGTCACACCGCAGCGGGATATGGGGTTTGATGCCATCGCCAGGAGAATCTATTGCTTTGATGAAGTCAAGAGCGTCTTCCTGATGTCCGGTTCGTATGACCTCCTTGTGCTGGTGGAGGCCAGAACCCTGAAAGAGCTTGCTGCCTTTGTCAGCGGAAAGCTTTCCCCGCTGGAAACCGTGACAGGTACGGCAACCAGCTTTGTGCTGAAGCGCTACAAGGAAGAAGGCGTGATTTTTGACAGCGGAGATTCTGACCGCAGGCTGGTGATTTCCCCGTGAACTACGATCGTTTCCTGAACCGGCGGATTGCTTCGGTTCCGCCCAGCGGCATTCGCCGCTTCTTCGACATGGCTTCCGGCATGCGGGATACAATTTCCCTGGGTGTTGGCGAACCCGACTTCAAAACCCCGTACCCGATCCGGAATGTAGCGATCGAATCCCTGATGGACGGCGATACACAGTATACAGCCAACCGCGGCCTGCCGGAACTCAGGCAGGAGATTTCCGCGTATCTTTCCGGACGATATCATATCTCCTATGACGCGGAACAGGAGATTCTGGTCACAATCGGCGCTTCCGAAGCCATAGATCTTGCGTTGCGGGCGCTGGTGGCTCCCGGGGATGAAGTCATTGTACCTGAGCCGAGTTATGTTTCCTACGCGCCTGGAGTGGTCTTTGCCGGGGGCGATCCCGTCGGCGTGGAAACGATGGAATCGGATGAATTCCGGCTGATACCCGACCTGTTGGAAAAGGCAATCACTCCGAGAACCAAGGCGCTGATTCTTCCCTATCCCAACAATCCCACCGGCGCCGTGATGAGCCGGGCAGACCTGGAGGCAATCGCCGGGGTAATCCTGAAGCATGATCTGTTTGTCATTTCGGATGAGATTTATTCGGAGCTGGTCTACGGAGGACATGAACATACTGCCTTTGCCTCTTTGGACGGAATGCGAGAAAGAAGCCTGACGATTAACGGCTTCAGCAAATCCTTTGCAATGACCGGCTGGCGTGTCGGGTATGCCTGCGGTCCGAAGGAAATCATATCCGTAATGAACAAGATTCACCAATATGCCATTATGTGCGCGCCCCGTCAGGGCCAGATTGCGGCAGCTGCCGCATTGAAGGTCGGAAGAGAAAACGGTTATGAGGAAATCACCCGCATGCGAAACAGCTATGACCGCCGCCGCCGGCTGATGGTGGATGCTTTTCGGAAGATGGGGCTCCATTGTTTTGAGCCTTACGGGGCATTCTACGCCTTTCCTTCCATACGTTCCACCGGCATGAGCAGCGAGGATTTCTGTGCCCGGCTGCTGCAGGAGAAGAACGTTGCCGCCGTTCCGGGCACGGCTTTCGGCCCGGGTGGAGAAGGGAATATCCGCTGCTGCTATGCGACCGCCCTGGATAAGCTGAATATCGCGTTGGAGCGGATCGCCGAGTTTGTCGCGGAAAACACCTGAGACGCTGATCGGAGGATTGTTATGATTCGAAAACGGATGGCATGGTTCCTTTTTCTGCTGTCGGTTACGTTTCTGTTTCCGGCAAAAGGAATCGAAATAGAAGAAATCGATCTGGATATCACCGATCTGATCGAAGACCTGCCGGAAGAAAAGGCGAAGGACAAGAAGGACAGCGACGGCGCACTGATCATGACCGTCACCTGCACAGGGGATTTCACCATCGGCGGGGATACCTACCATCATAAGGATATATTTACCCCTGAGCTGAAAAAGCATGGCAACAACATCCATTTCATCATGCAGAATGTCCGTGATATATTCATGGATGACGATCTTACCCTCCTGAATTTTGAAGGAACGCTGACCGATTCCAAATCCGTCCCCAAAAACAAACGGGGGAACGATTTCCTTTTCTCGGTTTCTCCCGAAAGTGTCGCTGTCCTATCAGAAAACGGTGTGGAAGCCGTTTCTCTGGAAAACAATCATGTGATGGATCATGGGGAAGAAGGATATGAGGACACAAAAAACACTCTGAAAAATGCGGGGATCATCTATTCGAATTCCGATGAGATCGGTGTTTTTGATTACAAGGGGATATTGCAGGTGGCGATGCTCTCCTATCTGTGCATCGACCGGTACGGAAAGCCGTATAAAGGATACGACACTTTTGAGGAAAAGGTCTGCAAGGACATTGAGGACGCCAAAGCAAAATATCCCCTGGTGATTGTTTCCTTCCATTGGGGGGTTGAGCTGATGTATACCCCCACGGAAAACCAGATCCGGCTGGGGCGAATGGCCGTTGACAGCGGTGCGGATCTGGTCATCGGGCATCATTCCCACCGCATTCAGCCCATTGAATGCTATAACGGCAAATATATCTGTTATTCCCTCGGCAATTTCTGCTTCGCCGGCAACTCCAAGCCCAGCGATATGTCTTCCATTATCTTTCAGATCAGATACCGGGTCAAGGAAGGTAATGTCACGTTCCGTGATTTTCGGATCATTCCCATCCGGATCTCTTCAACCAAGGAAAAAAACGACTTCATTCCGACTCCTTTCCCTGACGGGTATGAAAGAGAATCCGTTCTGCTTGTTCTCAGCAGCAAGGATAACATCCGGAACCTTCCGTATGCCGTAACCGATTTTCCCCTGGAATGGCCCCAGTAAACACCCTCTGAATCTTTTTCCGGAAAAGCCGGGAGCGCGTTTGCGCCGGTTTTCTCCGGATGAACAGCTCCCCTGCCGTTGATGGATGCTTCATAGGCATCCTTTTTTAATTGTTACAAAAAGTTCATAAATTTGACCACAAGATGTAGTGTTATCCTGTTGACGGATTTGGCATATTTAGTTATTATCTTATGGTGATTGAACAAAAGGGGGGATTGAGATGATTGCCGGATATTACTGCAAGCCGGTATTCAAATATCAGTTCCGCCCCCTGATGAACGATCCCCGCGTAGCGGACGGAGGGTTCTGTATCATCCTGTATGAAAACAGAATTCTTTCCTTCAGCACCTATGACGTGGGCGGTCGTTTTTTGGATGAGCTCTGTTTCTCCCTGCCGGACCGGGTTCTTCAATGCTTTTACGGTCTTCTTCGCAATGCCGGAAGCTGGCTTGGTTCCTCGCCGGTAGATCTCAGGGCATCGGATGTTTCCCCTTATGCCTCTTCGTTTGCGTTTGACGGATATGATCCGATCCGTGTATGGGGCATCAACGACCTGATCTGTGAGCCGGCCTGTTCCGAATTGGGTTTCTTTGCCCGCCATCTTTATGTGCTGTTTGAAGATATTTCCAATCTTTTCGCGGAGTGCGGAATACGTCTTTCGCTGGATGGTTTCTCCTGGGACACCGTAAAAGTTCGCCCCTTCCGTAAGCATCAGCTGTATGCTTCAGCACGCCAGGGCGTTGTCTGATCCGCATCGTCGATGATCGATGCGGATTTTTTATATAAAAACCCCACGCTGAGTGGGGTTTTTATATAAAATCAGGCTGCCTTTCGGCAGCCTGACTGATACTCCGAATCAGAACCGGGACTGGCGCTGCGCCTCAAAGCACTCACGGCAGTATACCGGACGATCTCCGCGGGGCTGGAAGGGAACCTGCGTCTCACATCCGCAGCCGTCGCAGATCACAGTGTACATCTGGCGGGGAGCGCCGCCGTTACCGTTCTGCGCCCGACGGGCAGCACGGCACGCAGGGCAGCGGCTGGGCTCGTTCTGGAAGCCTTTCTGCGCAAAGAACTCCTGTTCGCTGGCAGAAAAAACAAATTCGGTGCCGCACTCACGGCAGGTCAGGGTTTTGTCCTCGTACATGTTGGAATCCTCCTAAAATATAGTTGTTTACCCGCGCCATTGGTGATGAACCGTGCCCCGTTCCAGACAATGGTTATGAGTTACAACCATGGAGGAAATGAACCGCCGTAACGACCAGGGGTTGGGCTTACTTTATGATTATATCATGATGTTTTTATTTTGTACAGACTTTTTCACAAAAAAAGAAAGCTTTTCATGCTTTCTTTTAAGAGGTGCCATCCAGATTCGAACTGGAGAATAAAGGTTTTGCAGACCTTCGCCTTACCACTTGGCTATGGCACCGAAATTGGAGCGGTAGACGGGACTCGGACCCGCGACATCCACCTTGGCAAGGTGGCACTCTACCAACTGAGCTACTACCGCATATATGGTGCCTTGGGGCGGAATCGAACCACCGACACTGTGATTTTCAGTCACATGCTCTACCGACTGAGCTACCAAGGCACAGGATGGCGACCCGGAAGGGGCTCGAACCCTCGACCTCCAGCGTGACAGGCTGGCGCTCTAACCAACTGAGCTACCGGGCCATTAAATGGTGGGAACAACAGGGCTCGAACCTGTGACCCTTTGCTTGTAAGGCAAATGCTCTCCCAGCTGAGCTATGCTCCCGGATACCGTGCAAGATCTGCCGGAACCGGCTCCGCCTCGCAAGCGGCTTTGTTATGATATCCCATAGAATATGGTTTGTCAAGATGATTTTTTATTCATTTATTTGTAAAAAAGTTGTTCTTGTTTCCGGCCGGTATACATGATATAGTTTTTCAGGTGGGTCTTTAAGACGGTACGGGATGCCGACAAGATGCGACCGAATGGCCAGTGTGTCAGAAAGAGTTGATCGTAGCTTGCCGAAACAGCCGACAGGCTCTTTTTATGTCTGAGGCCCTCCGAAATTGAAAGGAGGAATACTTCCTATGAATCTTGTTTACAAAGTGAATGACAGGCCGAAATTCTTGCAGCTGATTGTATTTGCTTTCCAGCAGCTTCTTGCGATTCTGGCTGCCACGATTGCTGTTCCGGCGATTACAAACGGAACGATTACCGATCCGGGCTGTTTCGGTGAGGGCGCTTTCCTGATGAGCCAGAGCGCGGCGCTTTTCGGCGCCGGGGCCGGTACAATTGTTTATCTGCTCTTCACCAAGTTTAAAAGTCCCGTGTTCCTGGGCTCCAGTTTTGCGTTCCTCGGGTCCATGGCTGCCGCGTTTACCGGTGCCGCGACTGCCGGTGCAACGGAAAACCTCGGTTTCGCGGGCCTCGTGATCGGTGCTGCCTTTGCCGGTCTGGTCTATGTGCTGATCGCCCTCTTTGTGAAGATCGGCGGTGTCAACTGGGTCCGCAAACTGATGCCCCCGGTTGTCATCGGTCCTACCGTTGCCATCATCGGCCTTTCCCTGGCCGGAAATGCAATCGGCAATTCATTTGGATTCGGCAGCCCCCAGTCCTCCTATACGATGGATACTTCCCTCTGGATCAATCTGGTTTGTGCGCTCGTGACCCTGCTGACCGTGATCTTCTTTTCGGTCAAGGGCAGGAAGATGCTGAAGCTGATCCCTTTCATTCTCGGCATCATCGCCGGCTACCTGGCGGCTCTGGTCTTCACGCTGATCGGCAATTCCACCGGCAATGACACACTGAAGATCCTTAATTTCGCTGCTTTTGACGGTATGAAGCTGTTTGAGGTCCCGAACTTTACCTTTACGAATGCTTTCGAAGGCTTTAAGGAGCTCAACGGACAGTATATCGCTTCCATCGCTGTCGCCTTCGTTCCTGTCGCCTTTGTGGTTTTCGCGGAGCATATCGCAGATCATAAAAACCTTTCCACAATTATCGGGCAGGATCTGCTTGAAGAGCCCGGCCTGCACCGCACCCTGCTGGGTGACGGCGTGGGTTCGATCGTCGGCGCCTTCTTCGGCGGCTGTCCCAACACAACGTACGGTGAGTCTGTCGGCTGTGTCGCCATCACCGGAAACGCCTCCATCGTTACGATCCTGGCCACCGCCATTCTGGCGATCGCCGTCAGCTTCTTTTCTCCTTTCGTCACTTTCCTGAGCACGATCCCGACCTGTGTCATGGGCGGCGTATGCATTACGCTGTACGGTTTCATTGCCGTATCCGGCCTGAAAATGCTCCAGCCTGTGGATCTGAATGATAACCGGAACCTGTTCACGGCTTCTGTGATCCTGATTGCAGGCATCGGAAGCATGACCATGAAAATCGGTTCCGTCACAATCACGGAAATCGCGTGCGCGCTGATTCTGGGCGTGATTGTGAACCTCCTGTTCAACCGTCCCGCGAAGAGCAAGCAGTAATCACATCTTTGCGAAAGGCAATGCGGGGTACTTATGTGCCCCGCATATTATTCAGTCATGAAACTAAAATCAGTTATCATGGATGAGGCTGCCGTGCGCCGCAGCATGACCAGGATTACCCATGAAATCATCGAGAAAAACAGCGGAGTCAATGATCTTGTCCTGTTGGGAATCCTCCGCCGGGGAATGTCCCTGGCCGTCATGCTTCAGGAGAACATTGCCCGCTTTGAAGAGAAAAGCGTACCCATCGGCAGTATCGACATTTCTCTTTACCGGGATGACCTGACAGAGCTGTCCGATCTTCCGACGGAAGGAACCAGCCATATTCCGTGCAATTTAACCGGCAAAACGGTGGTGCTTGTGGATGATGTGATCTACAGCGGACGTACGGTACGGGCCGCCATCGAAGCCGTTTTTCACTACGGCCGTCCCAGAAGCATCCAGCTGGCCGTGCTCATTGACCGCGGCCATCGGGAGCTGCCGATCCGGCCCGATTACGTCGGAAAAAACATACCCACCAGCCATACGGAAATGGTTTCTGTCATGACGAATCAGTATGACGGGAAAACCGGAGTATGCCTTTATCAGCTTTGATTCTTCCCCGCCCGGGATCTGTCCGCTTCCATAAGCGGTGAATTCATCGAAAACTGCGATTTTTATGTTTACAAATCAGTGTTATTTTGGTAATATATGCGAAGGCTCTTAAATGAACCGTAAGCTCAGGCTGCCGAATCTCCGACGCTTCACTGAGCTCACGGCGATTAACGGGCCGATTCTGCCACTTATCCGGCATAATATTTAAGGAGGTTCCCCATGAACAAAGCTGAGATCATCGCCGCCTATGCGCAGCATGAAGGCGACACCGGTTCCCCTGAGGTGCAGATCGCTCTGCTGACAGAACGGATCAATCACCTGAATGAGCATCTGAAGCTCAACAAAAACGATCATCATTCCAACCGTGGTTTGCTGCTGATGGTCGGCCGCCGCCGCAATATGCTGGAGTACCTGAAGAAGACAGATATCGAGCGGTACCGTACGCTGATCGCACGGCTGAACCTGCGGAAATAAGCTTCTCCGGTCTCCCGGTACCTAAATTGCCTTTAGAGCCGCCGGATGGATCCCTTTCCTTCCGGCGGCTTTAAACATTTTCGGAGTTTCGTGTGTTATCCCTTGAAAATCCCGGCGGGGTTTTCATATGATAGCATACGGCACTCCGGGATCATTCTATGCGAAGCACCGCTTCGCAACAAAAGGAGTGTAAAGTATGGAACACAAGTGCTATACCATGGATTTCGCGGGCAAACCGCTCACACTGGAATTCGGCCGCTACTGTGAGCAGGCCAACGGTTCTGTCTGGGTTCACCACGGGGATACGGTTGTAATGGTTAATGCCACCATGGCCCCCAGCCCCCGGGACGGAGTGGATTTCTTCCCGCTGGCTGTGGACGTGGAAGAAAAGCAGTATTCCGTGGGGAAAATTCCCGGCGGATTCATCAAGCGGGAGGGTCGGCCTTCCGAAAAAGCGACGCTCACCTGCCGCCTGATCGACCGTCCCCTTCGTCCTCTGTTCGACAAGGGCATGCGGAACGATGTACAGGTCGTCGTCACCATTCTGAGTGTGGAACAGGATGCTCCGCCTGAGATCCCTGCCATGATCGGCTCCTCCATCGCGCTTGCGGTCAGCGACATTCCGTGGAACGGTCCGACCGGTGCCGTGCAGGTGGGCCGCGTGGACGGAAAATTCATCATCTGCCCGGATGAGGAACAGCGCGCAAAAAGCGATCTGAGCCTTTATGTCGCCGGCACGGAAGAAGCCATCATGATGGTGGAAGCCGGAGCGAAAGAGCTTTCTGAGGACACGATGCTTGACGCCATCCTCTTCGGCCATGAAGAGATCAAGAAGCTTGTCGCCTTCCAGAAGCAGATCGTTGCCGAGATCGGCAAAGAGAAAAAAGTTGTTCCGCTGATTACCACCGGCGACGATATCAAATCCGCGGTGCGTGAATTCGCGTATGAAAAATGCGTCTGGACCTTTGAAACCTTTGACCGCAAGGAGCGCCAGGAGCGCGAAGCGCAGACGAAGGAGGAAACTCTTGCCGCCCTTTCCGAACGTTTCCCGGATCGCAGCAGTGAAATTGAGGACGCGCTGTACTATCTGAACAAGGAAGTCATGCGCGCGAAAATCCTGAATGAGGGAATTCGCCCGGACGGCCGGAAAGTGACAGAGATCCGTCCCATCTGGTGTGATGTCGGCGTCCTTCCGCGCACCCACGGCAGCGCGATCTTCACGCGCGGCCAGACACAGGCGCTCACCGTTACGACACTCGGTACGGTCAGCGAAGGACAGACGCTTGACGGCCTCAGCAATGAGGACTTTAAGCGTTATATCCACCATTATAATATGCCGCCCTACGCGACCGGTGAAGCCGGCCGGATGAAGAGCCCCGGCCGCCGCGAAATCGGTCATGGTGCCCTGGCGGAGCGGGCGCTTCTTCCCGTGATTCCCGACGAGGATGAATTCCCCTATGCCCTGCGCCTGGTCAGTGAAATCCTCTCCTCCAACGGTTCCTCTTCCATGGCTTCCGTCTGCGGTTCCACCCTGAGTCTGATGGACGCGGGTGTTCCGATCCATGCTCCCGTTGCAGGTGTGGCCATGGGCCTGATCACCGATAAGGAAAGCGGCAAGCTGGCTGTGCTGACCGATATTCAGGGGCTGGAAGACTTCCTGGGCGATATGGACTTTAAAGTGGCCGGTTCCATGAACGGTATCACTGCCCTGCAGATGGATATCAAGATCGCCGGTATCAACCGGGCAATCCTGCAGCAGGCGCTTCACCAGGCGCTGGAAGGTCGTCTGTATATCCTGAAGATCATGCTGGACACCCTCGGCCAGCCCAGAGAAAACCTGAGCCCCTTCGCGCCGAAGATTATCCGCTTTACCATCAATCCGGACAAGATTCGTGAAGTCATCGGGCCCGGCGGCAAAATGATTAATAAAATCATTGCTGAAACCGGCGTGAAAATCGATATTGAGGATGACGGCCGCGTTTTCATCTCCACTCCCGACCAGGCTGCCGCTGAAAAAGCCCGCAGAATCATTGAGGGAATCGCCAAGGATATCGAAGTCGGCGACGTCTTTACCGGAAAGGTTGTCCGGATCATGAACTTCGGCGCTTTTGTGGAGCTCGCTCCCGGCAAGGACGGAATGATCCATATTTCCAAACTGGATACCAAGCGGGTGGAAAAAGTGGAAGATGTCGTGAACATCGGAGACGAGCTGGAAGTGAAAGTCAATGAAATTGACGCGCAGGGCCGGATCAATCTGATTCGGAACGACATTTCCTATTCTGAATCCCCCCGCCATTCGGAAGGCGGCTTCCGCCGTCCGCCGCGTCGGAACAGCCAGGACTGATGAAAGGATCCGGCAGCTCCCGATAACCGGCCGGAGACATGTTGTCCGGCTGGTTCGAGGGCTGCCTTTTCAAACCGGATGAACGAACGAATTGTTGCACTGGATATCGGAGATGTACGCATTGGCGTCGCTGTTTCCGATGCTTCCCGGATGATTGCCACGCCCGTGGAGGTCATAACCCGTGTCGGCTGGGGACCGGATACCCGTAAAATTCTGGAGATCTGCAACCGGTATGAGACCACACAGGTTGTTTCCGGACTTCCTCTGAACATGGACGGATCGGAAGGTTTTCAGGCAAAAAAAGTCCGGGAATTGTGCCGCCAGCTGGAGCAGGCAGGCCTCACGGTCTTTTTCCAGGACGAACGGCTGTCCACCGTCGCCGCGGAAGATACGCTGCTGGAGGGCCGCATGTCCCGTCAGGAACGGAAGGACACGGTGGATAAGGTCGCGGCAGCTCTGATTCTGGAGCAGTGGCTCGAATCCGGATATCGATCATAAGCAAGGAGAAGAATTATGGCAGACGAAATCGGAAAATTTGATCCCGAAGAAAATGAAGAAGAAAACGATCTGGTGGAGCTGATTGACGAAAACGGGGAAACAACCGTTTTTGAGCACCTTGCCACCCTGGAGTATAAAGGAGAAAGCTATCTGGCACTGTGCGACCCGGATGCGGATGAAGACGATCTGGAAGTGTTCATTCTGAAGATTGAGCAGGATGAAAACGGCGAGGATGTGTATAACGTTCCCGAAGATGACGTGGCGGATGCGGTTTTTGAAAAGCTTCTCCGGCTCACGGATGATTTAAATCAGGATTAAAGCATTGCCCGGGCTGTTTCGGCCCGGGCTTTTTCATACCGGTCTGCTTTTTTTCCTGCGGGCTTTGTCCTCATACATGGCCCTGTCTGCTTTGCTCATGTATTCATCCATCAGATCACTCGATTCGGGAACAGCAGCATACAGGCCGATACTGGCGCCAATCTCGCTGATCCATGGTTCCTCCCGGTTCATTCTGTCCAGTTCCGCCTGAATTGCGGGAATCAGCGCCTCCGCTTCCGCCTGGGAATCCATGATGCCATAGGCCAGGAATTCATCTCCGCTGATGTGTACCGGGGTAACACCCTGACGCTCCAGGACACGCAGCGCTCTCCCCATTCTGCAGATTGCCTCATCCCCCATCATATGCCCGTGCTCATCATTGATTTTCTTCATATGATCCATGTCCATACTCAGCAGGGCAAAATACTTTCCTGTTTTTCTGGCTTTTCCCATCGCGATGGGTGCCTGTTCCATATATCCCCGCCGGTTCAGCAGGCCGGTCATAATATCATGAACAGCCATATCTTCAATTTTCGCGGCATACTGCTTGATATTCGTCTGCAGGTACAGACTGATCAGCGCACCGTTGAGCAGCATCAGGACGGAATACAAAGCTGATCCTGTTCCGTTGCCCAGGTCCATGGCAACATATCCGAAGTTCTTGTTTCTGTAGTACAGCGGGCAGAAAACGAGGCAGGACGGGTTTTTGCGCATTTCCTGCAAGGCGGGAACCAGATCCCGCCTGTCAATCAGGGTTTGCCTGTACTCCTTCCCGTTCCGGATCCCGTAGAGCAGATACATCTCGTCCGGAAAAGACGAGCCTTCCGCTGTACGGTTTTCGCGGCCGCAGATGACCGGATCCACGCATAGATACAATTCACGTATATTCCAGCTGTCCGTAAAATCCCTTATCTTTTCCGCGGCTTCCAGCTCATCCCCGACCCCGGCGAGCGTACCGGAATACATACTGACCCGCGTCAGGATCGTTTCCATGTTCCAGCGTTCCGTCCCGAGGGCACGAAGCTTTTCATTCATGTGCTCCAGGCTTTGTGAGCATCCGCAGCTGACGCCGTATATGGGGATCGTGGAAAGCAGGATTTCCTTCTCCTTCGGGGCCTCCCCGTCAATCCATCTGCAAAGGATTTCCACGGCTTTCCGTGCTGACCTGTCAACGGGGCGGCAGACTGATGTGACTCCGCGCATCACTGCTTCCCGCAGCGCGTCAAAGCCTGTCACCATGACATCCTTCGGAACACGGATGCCATGTTCGCTCATATATTCGATCACGCTCAGCGCCATATCATCATTGGCGCAGATCACCGCGTCGGGAATCTGACCTCCGGATTCGAGAATCCGTTCTGCGGCTCTGCGTCCGCCTACCCGTGTCCATTCACCGTCAAAAACAAGATTGTCATCCAGGGTAAGCCCATGCCGGCGCATTGCCTCCCTGCAGGCTTCCAGCCGGGCAGACGATACGTTTGAATTCTTCGGCCCGCTGACAAACGCTATCCTCCTGGCGCCGTGTTCGCTGATCAGATGATCTGTCAGCTCTCCCACGCTGATCGCGTCATCAAACAGAATACATACCGCCCCCTCCATCGGCACGTCGATGGAAACATGGGGCTTTCCGGTTTTTGCAAACGGACGGACAACATCCAGAACCTTCTGATGCGCAATATCGTTTCCCATCGTGGCCAGCATGGTAATCACGCCGTCAAATTCGTTCAGATCGGGGAGATCGTAAATCATGCTTTCCCCGACTTCACTGTTGGTGGAAATAGCGACATTCATATGGCCCTGGCTGTTGAAAATGCAGATATCCGCATCATACTGCACCCCGGCGGAAGCCAGCCCCGATGCGAAATCCTGCTGGTATTCACGGTCAATACTCGCAACCAGGACAGCAATTCTCTTGGACATCGTTTCTCTGTTCCCCTTTTCTTCTGTCGCATGTGTTCATAATATACCACTTTCAAAATCATCGTACAAGCATTCACAGAATCATTTTGACTTTAGGTTTACTTGTGATAAAATATACAGCACAATCGGCGGTTTCGGCCGTGATTCTTGGACAGGGCGGTGTTGATGATGCTGAAACGGTTCTCCCTTCCGGATGTCCGGATTCTTCCGGGGCTTTTCCATCAGCGCATGAAGCTGAATGAGAATTATCTGATGGAGCTGGACTCCGTTTGCCTTCTGCAGAACTTCTATCTGGAAGCCGGCATTATTCTTCCGGATCAGCAGGTATTGCCTGATCCGGCATCGGCAAGGCTTCATTGGGGCTGGGAAGCTCCCAGCTGCCAGCTACGCGGCCATTTTCTCGGGCACTGGCTGTCCGCTGCCGCATCCCTCTGCGCCAATGAAAGCCATCCGCAGCTGAGGGCAAAGCTGGACTGGATTGTCAGCGAGCTTGCCCGCTGTCAGAAGCTCAACGGCGGAGAATGGGTCGGATCTATCCCGGAAAAATATTTCACCTTGATGGCGACGAGCCAATATATCTGGTCTCCGCAGTATACCATGCATAAAACCATTATGGGACTCAAGGATGTCTATGACCGGCTGGGAAACCCGGTAGCCATTGAAATCCTTGATCATCTTGCAGACTGGTACGTCCGATGGGTCGAGTCCGTAAGCACATCCGCTCCGGAGGCGGTTTTCTCCGGGGAACAGGCCGGTATGCTGGAAGTCTGGGCGGATTTGCTGGCCCTGACAGGGAAGGAGAAATATCGTTTCCTGACAAAAGCCTACGAGGGAAACGCACTCTTTGACCGTTTGGATGCAGGGGGTGACGCCCTGTCCGACGATCATGCCAATGCCTCGATTCCGGTTTCTCACGGGGCGGGCCGCCTCTATGAGATTACAGGGGATGAAAAATGGATGCGCCGGATGGAGGCTTTCTGGAAAACAGCCGTTACCGACCGCGGGATGTTCAGCACCACCGGATCCAACGCCGGGGAATTCTGGATCCCGCCCCACAGCCACGGCCGCTATCTGTGCGGAACCGATCAGGAATTCTGTACAGTCTATAATATGGTCCGTACAGCAGAATACCTGTACCGCTGGACAGAGGACCCGTCCTATGCGGACTACATAGAACGGGCGATATACAACGGATTCCTGGCACAGCAAAACCGGAGCACCGGCATGCCGACCTATTTCCTTCCCATGGCGCCCGGGAGCCGGAAAACCTGGGGCAGCCGCACCAGGGATTTCTGGTGCTGTTTCGGCACCATGGTTCAGGCTCAGACCCTGTACCCGGAGCTGATCTGGTATGCCGGTGAAAACACGGTAACCGTCAGCCAGTATATTCCGTCCGAGGCAAAGATTCACCTTTCCGCCGGAAACGTTTCTCTTTCCCAGGCAATCCATATGAAAAACTATAACAATCAGGTGCTTTTTGACGAGCATGGCGGCGGGCATGTTTCCCGCTGGAGCCTGCGCTTCACCGTAAAAACAGATGCTGCCGATGCCTGGTGCCTGAAGCTTCGGATCCCTTCCTGGTGCGCCGGAAGCCCGGAGGTTTCCCTGAACGGCCAGCCCGTCACGGATTGCATTTCCCGGGGCGGTTATATTCATCTTTCCCGCGTGTGGTCCGACGATACACTGGATCTGTTCTTCCCGAGCACTGTCCGGTGCGAACCGCTGGAAGGCGTTCCGGGCATGGTCTCCCTGGTGGACGGTCCCCTTGTTCTGGCCGGACTGACGGAAACAGACAGGCCGCTCCGCGGAGATCTGTCCGAACCATCCTCCTTCCTCCTTCCCGAAATCCCTCATACCTACAGCACCTTTGTCTGGCAGCAGAACACCTACCGGACTTTGAACCAGCCTGAAAACTTCCGCCTCATCCCGCTCTGTGACGTGACGGATGAGCCGTATACGATCTATTTCAGCACCTTGACGCAGGAATCATCCGGGTGATATACTTTCTGCGTCCTGCGGATGTGGTGGAATGGCAGACACCGGGGACTTAAAATCCCCTGCCCTAACAAGCGTGCGGGTTCGAGTCCCGCCATCCGCACTTTTAAGAACCCGGCATTTCAACCGTGGCTATCATCCGGCCGACAATCACAGAAAAGAAAAAGGAAGATCTGGCATGAGTTATATTCAGGTACGGGATCTGTGCAAGCGCTTTTATGTCCGGAAAAAGCGCAGCAGCGAATCGTTCCTGCGGGAAAAGGAAACGATTCAGGCCCTGGCAGATGTTTCTTTCGATATTGACCGGGGAGAATTAATCGGATATATCGGCCCCAACGGGGCCGGCAAGTCCACAACGGTGAAAATCCTTTCCGGCATCATGACCCCGGACAGCGGTGAAGTACGGGTCGGCAGCCAGATCCCCTGGAAGGACCGCAAAAGCTATGTAAAGCATATCGGCGTCGTTTTCGGCCAACGGATGCAGCTTTGGTGGGATGTTCCGATTCTGGACAGCTACAGCCTGCTGAAGGATATCTACCGCATCCCGGAAGATGCCTATCGGAAAAGGCTCAGCGAGCTTTCGGAAGCGCTGAACCTCGGGGATCTTCTCCGGACGCCGCTGCGCCAGATGAGCCTCGGCCAGCGGATGCGTTCGGAACTGTGCGGTTCCCTTCTGCATCGGCCGGAAATACTGTTCCTGGACGAGCCGACCATCGGGCTGGATGCGGTCAGTAAGCTGGCCCTCCGGGATTTCCTGAAATGGGAGAATCAGGAACATCGGACAACCATTCTGCTGACCACCCACGATATGGAGGATATTGCCGCGCTTTGTTCCCGGGTCATGGTATTGGGGCACGGCCGGAAGCTGTATGACGGGCAGCTGCAGGATCTCCTGCGGCGCTATGACCGCAGGCGGACGGTGGAAATCCGTTACGACCGGAGCGGCTGCATACCGGTACTTCCCGCTTCTGTCACAATGCAGCGGGAAGGAGACGGATTCCGCCTGGCCTATCAGCCGGAAACGCTTCCGACCGCGGAACTGCTTGCACTGCTTCAGCAGGCCGGGTCGATTCGGGAAATGACCGTCCAGCCGCAGAATATTGACTATCTGATTGCCGAAATGTATCGGGAGATGGGCCTATGAAAGCATACCTCTCCGTTTTCCGGATGCGTTTTCGCCTTGAAACCCATTACCGCGGAGCGGCTCTCGGAGGAATTGCCTGCCAGGTTTTCTTCGGGCTGATTCTGGTCGCACTGTATCGTGCGCTGTATGCCGGGAAACCGCAAAGCATGCCGCTGTCCCACGTAACAACCTATGTCTGGCTGCAGCAGGCGTTTTTCCGGATGCTTTTGGCTTCCGATGCCGACCTGATGGATAAGATCCGTTCAGGCGGCATCGCTTATGACCTGTGTCGTCCGCTTCATCTGTATGGCTTTTACTATGTACGGATCATGGCACAGAAACTGATGGGCAGCCTGCTTCGCGCGGGTCCCATGCTTCTTTTTGCCGCCCTCCTGCCGGAAGGCTGGGGTATCGCCCTGCCCGCATCTGTCCCGGCTCTGATCCTTTCTCTGGCCGCCCTTACCCTCGGCCTCTGCTGCATATGCGCCATGGAGAACCTCACCATGGCCTTTACCATGCGCACCCTGGACCAGCGGGGAATCCAGGCAATGATGAACCTGCTGATGATGATCCTGAGCGGCAATGTGCTTCCCCTGACTCTGTACCCGGACAGCTGGCAGCGGATAATCACACTGCTGCCCTATGCGCAGATGCTGGATGCCCCGATCCGCCTGTATACCGGAGAAACTGCCGTTCCCCAGGCGCCGGCAATCCTTCTGCTGCAGGCCGGATGGACACTGTTGCTGGTTGGCGCAGGCTGCCTTTTCTGGCAGCGGAATCAGCGCAGGCTGATCATTCAGGGAGGATAAACGGATGAACACCCTAAAATTATATCTCCGTTCCATGGGGATCCTCCTGAAGTGCCAGATGCAGTATCCGCTCTCCTTTATGCTGCAGACGCTGGCACAGCTGATTATGGAGGGCGGAGAAATGCTGGCAGTCATCCTGCTGGTGGATCGGTTTGACCATCTGAATCAATGGAATGCCGGCGACCTGTATTTCTTTTTCGGCCTCATGTCTGTCACATTCTATCTCACTGAATGCTTCGGCAGGGGTATTACCGGCAATTTCCCCTACATGGTACGCACCGGACAGCTGGATTTGCTGCTGACCCATCCGCGCGGAATCCTGACACAGGTCATGTGCAGCGCAGTGGATCCTCGGCGGATTTCCTGCATCGCTGTCGGCACGGTCAGCCTGGTCCTCGGTAGCCGGATGGCAGAGGTCCGCTGGTCCCCGCAAAACATCCTTCTGTTCGCAGAGAGCGTTTTCTGCGGTTTCTGGCTGGTTTTGGGGCTGTTCCTGATCGAAGCCGTCCTGTGTATTCACAGTGTAAAATCCGTTGAGATTGCCAATGCGCTGACCTACGGCGGACGCAGCGCGTGCCAGTATCCCGTGGATGTGTTCCCCCGGCCGCTCCGGATGCTCTTTACGGTCATCGCTCCTTTCGCGCTTGTCATGCATGTTCCGGCATCCGTAATCCTCGGCAAGCCTGTTTTCGGCTGGCCCGCATGGGCTGCCTGGATCAGTCCCCTTTCCGGATTCGCGGTTTTCGGGTTCATGGTGTTTCTTTTCTCACGAAGCATGCGCTTCTATCGTTCCGCGGGCAGCTGACCTATCCCCTTCCATGCATCTCTCCGGATTTCATATATATATTCCGGGGATTTCTTGTCAGCGTTCCCCATATCTGCTACAATGCGGAAAGAATCACAGCGTCCGCACGAAGGAGGAGTATCCCGATGAAAATGACCTTTCGCTGGTATGGCAGCGCGATTGATCCCGTTCCCCTGAAATATGTGAAACAAATCCCGGGAATGTCCGGGGTGATGGGCCTGCTGGACAAACCCGCGGGCGTGGACTGGCCCGAAGAGGAGTTTGCCGCTCTGAAGAAGGAAGTCAATGAGGCCGGCCTAGAGATTGAAGTGATTGAGTCTGTAAACGTTCATGAAGATATCAAAATGGGGCTCCCCAGCCGGGAAGAGTATATTGCCAACTACATTTCCACACTTCGTATGCTCGCGAAGCACGGCGTGAAAGTCGTCATCTATAATTTCATGCCTGTCTTTGACTGGCTGCGCACGGATCTGGCACGCGTTATTCCGGAGGACGGCAGCAACAGCCTGTATTTTGATGAAAAAGACCTGGGGGAAATGGGTCCGCTGGAAATCGTCCGCAAAACAGCGGAGGACAGCCACGGTTTCAGCCTCCCCGGCTGGGAACCGGAGCGTCTGGCGCTTCTGGAAACCACGCTGAAACAGTATGAATCCATCGGCCCGGAGGATCTGCGCCGGAATTTCAAGTATTTCCTTGATGCCGTCATCCCCGTTTGTGAAGAAGTCGGGATTCGTATGGCCTGCCACCCGGATGATCCGGCCTGGCCGATTTTCGGGCTTCCGCGGATTGCCCACAGCCAGGAAGATTTTGATCAGATGGTCAGGCTGCATGACAGTCCAGCCAATGCCATCTGCCTGTGTACGGGTTCCCTGGGCAGCAACCCTGACAATGATCTCCCGGCCATCATTCGCCATTTCGGAAAGATGGACCGGATCGGAGCCATGCATATCCGGAATGTCCGGTATCTGGGCTATCATCATTTCCGGGAAGCTGCGCATCTCAGCGCTTCCGGTGATCTGGATCTGTATGAGATTGTGAAAGCCGTTTATGAAACCTGTCCAGATACGTATATCCGTCCGGATCATGGACGGATGATCTGGGATGAAAAGGGCCGTCCGGGCTACGGATTGTATGACCGGGCCCTGGGCGTCGCGTACATCAATGGGCTTTGGGAAGCCATCGACAAGCAGCAAAAGGCGGAATAACCGCCGTTTCCGTCATGTTTCCCCCAAAGGTCTGGCCTTTGGGGTCCCCGCTTTTCTCGGATAGGAAGGCGGGGTTTTGTTGATCTTGCGGATCGGAAGAATCTGATGATCCCAGTCCCTGCCTTCCACCGGGCAGCGGATCGGCGGTTCCGGGGTTCCGCCGAGAATCTGCGAAGCACGTTTTCCGGCCTCCATCTCTTCCGCCAGCGCCGGCCCTTTCCAGCACAGCGCATAGCCTCCCCGCTTCACAAAGGGAAGGAGATATTCACATAATACATTCAGCGGCGCAAGCGCGCGGGCAACCGCATAGTCATACTGTTCCCTGTGAATCCGGTCCCGTCCCGCATCCTCTGCCCGGGCATGCAGCAGCCGGATATTCCGGACGCCTGCAGCCTCCTGAACGGCATGCAGGAAGTTCAGCCGTTTCTGCTGGGCATCCATCAGGGTTACCTGCATGTCTTCCCGGGCCATGGCAAGTACCATCCCGGGAAACCCCGCGCCGGTTCCCACGTCGATCATTGAACGCTCCGGCAGTAAAACCGGCGTACGCAGAATGCTCAGGCTGTCCGCAAAATGCCTGTCAAGGATTTCCTCTTCTTCCGGCACAGCCGTCAGATCCATCCGGGCATTCCATTCGATCAGCAGATTCAGGTATATCTCCAGTTTTTCCGGCAGCTCCGCCGTAAACGGAATACCGTTCTTTTTCAGTCTGTCGCCGATCCCGCCACAATTCATCCGATTCTCCTACAGGCCCAGGTGCAGATACTTGTTCATGAAATATTTGCACCAGGCCAGCGCTTCCCTTCCGTGATTTTTCAGCCAGAACTCCGGCAGGCACGGGCTTCCCAGGCCGGCCGCTTCCAATCCGAGATCCCGGGCCAGCGCCAGAGACCGCGGCATATGATAATCGCTCGTCACCACCAGCACCTTCCGGATTTCCTCAGGAGCCTTCTCCAGCAGTGCTTTTGCGTTGACCAGGTTTTCCCGGGTATTGAAGGAATCCGGGTCCGTCAGGATCCGTTCCTCCGGAATTCCCTGCGCGACAAGGTATTTCTTCATGGCGGAGGCTTCCGTTTCCGGTTCGGTCTCTCCCTGCGCACCGCATACGACTACCGGCACGTTTTTCCGCTGCCAGGCCTGCAATGCGGCATCCAGGCGCCACGTCAACTGCACACTGAGCTCACCGTCCGGTTTTACCTGTGCCCCCAGAACGATTACCGCGTCATAATCCTCATGCACTTCTGTCATATCTCCGGGAACCCTTCCCTCCTGAATACACAGCATCCCCACCAGCAGCGCAAACGCCAGGATCCCCAGGCCGATCAGAACGGCCAGAACGCGGAGCAGGCGTTTCCATCCGCTCCTGACGGTTTTTTCCTTTTTCATAGGCAGCCTCTCAGTTCCTCGTTTTCGTTCGATAATCAATATCCCCGTGCTGAATCATGCTGTATGTGCTTTCATTGGCAACAATAATATGATCCAGTACAAGGATACCGACGCCGTTGAGCAGCCGCTGAAGCTGCAGAGTGGATGCGATATCCTCCGGCGACGGCGCGCAGGTCCCGCCCGGATGGTTATGGCAGAACAGAACACTGTGCGCATTGTAGTTCAGCGCGGTCTCCATCACCTTTCTCGGATAAGCGGAAACCTCACTCAGGGAACCTTCGGAGATCATCCTTTTTCCTACTACCGCGCATTTGGCATTCAGTGAAATCACATAGAAGTGTTCCGTCCTGTGTCCGGCCAGAAGTGAAAGGCAGTATTTCTCTGCTTCCCTGCTGTTGGAAATTTTGTCCGGAACCTCCATCGCGCAGCGGTTCCAGACCCGCGTCAGCGGTACGACCATGGAAATCAGCGTTGCGGCCCGCTCCCCGACGCCGTGAACCCGGGCCAGCATATCCGGACGGGCTTCCAGCACACCCTTGAGGGAGCCGAACTCATCCAGCAGCGCGTGTGCAATCGGATTGGTATCCGAACGGGCATTCGCGTAAAACAGCAGCAATTCAAGGATCTGATGATCCTCAAAGCTCTCAAATCCGTTTTCCTGCATAAACCGGTTCCGCAGCTTTTCCCGATGTCCGATATGTGGATTCTCTGCTTTTTTATCCATGGCTGTTGATTCCTCCCGTTCCGTTTCAGGCTCCGTAATAATTCCAGAGATCCAGGCAAGCCTGCTTTTCCGCTTCGCACAGCGGCAGGAAAGCCTGCCTGTACACCTCGCGCACCTCCGACCGGCTCATCGGAACGGGATGATTCGCGAGCCTTTCCGTGTTCACCGTATCCGCCAGCATATCCAGGATGGATTCTTCCGGCATAGAAGGAATCTGCATATCAAGATCAAACAGAATCCCCCGAAGCAGCCTGGGGCCCATCCTCAGATCTCCCAGGCGCATTTTTTCGCTGAGGTCCCGTAACTTTTCCTTTCCTTCTTCCCGTGTTTCCATATGTTCCCACAGCACGGGGAGTGTCAGCATGCAGGCATGCCCGTGCGCGAGGCCCATTGTCTTTGTCAGCTGGTAAGACATGGCGTGAGCGGCTGTCGTACGGGTCAGCTGAATCGCTTTCCCGCTCTGATAGCTTGCGTCCATCATCTCTTCCGCCGCATGCGCATCCCCTGCCAGATATGCCTTCAGATTGTCAAGCACGCCCAGGATTGCCAGGTACGCATGCACCCTGCTGTCCTCCGTGGACGCGGTGCTCCAGTAGCTCTCAATTCCCTGGCATAGCGCATCCAGCGCACAGGATTTTCTGTGATAGTCCGGCAGGGTGTCCAGCAGGGAGGCATCCAGAATCACTCCGTCCGGACGAAGCGCCGGATGGTTCAGGCTCAGTTTCCTACCGTCCTGATATACAACCGCCGTCTGCGTGGCTTCCGCGCCGGATCCGGCGGTCCCCGGAATCGCCAGATGCGGATTCCGCATCTTTTCCGGAAAGCGGTTTGCCACCACATCCTCCGTTTTCTCCGCATTCAGCAGCGCCTTCACAGCCTTGGCTGTATCCATGGCGGAGCCTCCGCCGATGGAAACCAGTCCGTCGCATCCCTGCTTTTGAAACAGTTCCGCCGCAGGTTCCGCGTCCCGAAGATCCGGATTCGCATGGTATCCCGTGAAAACAGGTGCCTGAAGCAGGAACGGCGCTTTCTTCAGCAGCCCCTGAACAAGTTTTTCCGAACCGATCACCATGGGACGGGTTATGCCCAGCTTTTCCGCCATCTGAGGGATCTTTTTAAGGCTGTCCCTGCCCCGGAATACCTTCTGATAATTATCTCCCATTCTTTCGTTTCCTTTCTGTCCGCACGCTCTTCTTTTTTCGGCCCGGACAAAAAACTCCTTCCCGGCCGGAGCTCCGGATTATTTGCCTACGCAGAATCCGGAAAACACGAAATCCAGAAGTTTCTCATCCGCACGGTCCCCGGTGATTTCGCTCAGCGTATTCTGTGCAGCCTGGAGATCCGTGGCCGCCATGTCAGGCGTCATATGGTCCAGCGTGTTCAGCGCATCCCGCAGGGAGGCAATCGCCCGTTTCAGCGCTTCCAGATGCCTGGGCTGTGTGACTGCAAGCCGATCGCTGACCTCGGCTTTTTTACGGAAAAAGGACCGGATCGGTTCCAGCGTTCCGCCGTTCAGCGCAGATACTGTCATGCACGGAATTCCGGGACGCAGAGCGGCGACCGTTTCCTCCGTCGTGATCCCGGGCAGATCTGATTTGTTCAGAATCACCGCGTCCTCTTCTCCCAGCGCTTCAATACGTTTCTTTTCTTCTTCGCTGAGCTGCCTGGATCCGTCCAGAACAAGCAGCGCGATGTCCGCGCTCCGGAGAGCTTTCTCCGAGCGTTCCACGCCGAGGCGTTCTATGAGATCCTGTGTTTCCCGGATCCCTGCAGTATCTGTAAGGCAGATCCGGATCCCGTCAATCATCATTTCCCCTTCAACGGTATCCCGGGTAGTTCCCGGAATTTCTGTAACAATGGCCTTTTCCTGCCCCAGCAGCGCATTCAGCAGGCTGCTTTTCCCTGCATTGGGCGTTCCGAACAGCGTGACGCGAAGCCCGTTATAGATCAGGCTTGACGCATGCTCATCCACTGCGTCACTCAGTTCGCTGATCAGCTCCGTCAGCCCTGAACGCAGATTTCCGGCGCCTTCCTCCTCTGTGATTTCCTCCGGATAATCGATGCAGGCTGCCAGGCCGGCCTGAAGGAAATACAGCTTTTCCGACGCTTTTCGGATAAAGTCCGCCGTCCCGCCATTCATCTGGCGTACGGCCGCTTTGTGTTCCTGCTCACCGCGGGCGGAAATCAGGGCCATCACCGCCTCCGCGCGGGTCAGATCAATCCGCCCGTTCAGAAATGCCCTTCGGGTAAATTCTCCGGCTTCCGCCAGCCGGGCACCTTTTCTCAGGCACAGAGACAGCACGCTGTCCAGTACCTTTAAGCCTCCATGAATCTGAATTTCGGCAACATCTTCCCGCGTATAGCTGTGCGGTGCCCTCATCAGCACAGCCATACACTCATCCAGCATTTCTTTTCCGTCCAGAATCCTGCCATAGGCAAGCCGGTGGCTTTCAGGCAGTGTGGAACGCCGGTGCCCGGCAGGCTCAAAAATTTCGGTAAGGATCCTTTCCGATTCGGGCCCGCTGATCCGGATGATGCCGATCCCTCCCTGTCCGGGTGCCGTCGCAATCGCTGCTATCGTATCCTGATTCATTCTGTTCCCGCCCTTTGCCGTTCAGCGCAGACCCATCGTATGCAGCCGTGAAATCATATGCTTCAGTTCTTCCGGATGCTTGATTTCAAACAGTGCCGTACCCATGACCGCAACCGAAAGGCCGGAATCAATCAGCATTCCAAGGTTTTCTTCCCTGATTCCTCCGTCCGCTTCAATCCATCCGGAATAGCCGGAATCACGCAATTCGGAAATCTTGCGGAGCACATGCGGATCCAGATGCTGCCCGCCGAATCCGGGTTCAACGGTCATCAGCAGGATCAGGTCTGCCAGCTCCCGGATCTCACGGACAGCCTCCACAGGCGTCCCCGGTTTGAGTGCGACTCCCGCGGACACCCCGGCATTTCTGATAGCCTTCAGCAGCCCGGGCAGCTGCTCTCCGATTTCCGCGTGAATTGTCAGATTGTCCGGACCGGCCTTCAGAAAAGCATCCAGCATTGTTTCCGGATGGTCCATCATCAGATGAACGTCAAGGGGTACGGAGAAGGCCTCTTTCAGGCGCCTGACCACATCCGGAGTATATGCCAGGTTCGGAACAAAATGCGCGTCCATCACATCCACATGCAGCCAGTCGCACCCGGCGTCAACCACCCGGCGAATATCCCGCTCAAGATTGATGGGATCTGCTGCCAGAATACTCGGAGCAATCTTAATCATATCTTTCCTTCCATCCTTCCCGGGTCTCTGAAAGCAGAACCCGGTATCGTTCCAGTCTGCGTAAGCTGATCCGGCCTGCGTCCGCCGCAGCCTGCACGGCGCATCCGGGTTCCCGGTCGTGCAGGCATTCGCGGAATCTGCACTGCCCCTCATACTGCATGAATTCCGGATAGCGTTCCTTCAGTTTTTCCGGAGCGAGTAGCTTCTCCTTCTCCAGAAGGCTGAACCCCGCTGTATCCATCACCTGCAGGCCGTCCTTCTCGATCAGCTCCGTTTGCCGTGTTGTATTTTTCCCCCTGGCTATTTTCCGTGAAAGATCTCCCGTTTCCAGCTGCAGTCCCAGAAGTGCGTTCAGCAGGGTGCTCTTTCCCGCGCCGCTCTGCCCCGTAAAACAGCACAGCGCTCCCTTCATCGATTCCCTCAATGGTTCCAGCCCGGTGTTGTTTCTGGCGCTGACGGAGAAAACGGGAATTCCGGCAGCGGCATATTCTCCCGCAATCACAGTGCCGAGGGACGGATCAAGATCGGATTTGTTCACTGCCAGGATCACTTCCATCCCCTGCGCGGCCGCGCGGGAGATCAGGCGGTCCGTCAGAAGCAGATCGGCTTCCGGTACGGGCGCCAGCACAATCACAAGCCGGGAAACATTCGCCACGGGCGGCCGGAGGCACGTGGTTTTTCGGGGGAAAATTTCCTCAATCCATCCGTGTTTTTCCCCTTCTCCTGGTGTAAACAGCACCTCGTCCCCCGTCAGCGGAGACAATCCCTGATGCCTGAATTTCTTCCTGCAGCGCAGGGTAAAGCATTCTCCTTCTTCCGTCTTCGCCGTGTAGAATCCGCCGATTCCGCGGATCAGCCTGCCGCGGAGCCGTTTGCCGGCTTGCTCATTCATGGCTTTCCTCCGGATTCTTCGGGTTCAGAAGTTTCTGCTCATACTGGGAATCTCCGATATACACGGTGTAAGTATAATTCCTGTGATCCGGAATATCCACCGTATCCTCGATCGTCCAGGCACTGTCAGGCTCAACGGTATAGGTCCGTGAATCGATTTCTATTCCGGTATCCTCTGACCGGATGCTGATCCGCACTTTCAGGGTCTGCCCCTTCAGCTCATCAGGCAGTTTGACCTGGAAGTTCGCGGTGCATTCCGTTTCCGGATAGCGGTACAGTGTCAGCTGAACCGGTGTGTCTTCCGGCACCCGGTTTTCAGCTTCCGGCGATGTGGCATAGACTTTCCCGTGATCCTCCTCAAGATCTGCAACCACATACTTCAAAGGCACCTGAATGGTCAGATTCTGCTTGGTCAGGATTTCCTCCGCCTCCTCCAGCGGAATGTCTTCCAGGTCCGGCACCACAGCCAGCCCGCCGCTGATCGTCAGAAGGACCGGATCGTCACGGGTCACCGGTTTTCCCGCGGCCGGGGACTGATTCATCACGTATCCCTTGGCCACCTCGCCGCTGGCTGCACGTTCCCTTGTCACGGTCATCATTTTTCCTGTCAGCAATGCCGTGGCCTCATCCGCAGGCATGCCGACCACAGACGGCATATCAAAAGGTACCGGCCCGCTGGAAACCACCAGTATGACGGCATCCCCCTTCCGGATCGTGGATCCTGCTTCCGGATTCTGGACATAGACTTCATTCAGTGCCGCCTGATCGTTCGGCATGGTTCTGTGTGTTTCCGTAAGCCCGCTCTGTGTCAGGATCTGCACTGCTTCTTCCAAATCCATGCCGAGTACGTTCGGCACCTGAACCGTATAGATGGTCCGCTGAAAAATCGCCTTTCCGCCGAACCAGATCCCCGCCATCACGATCATCCCAAGGAGAACATCCAGTGCGATCCGGAGAGAACGTCTTTGAACCCTGTCCTGCAGATGATGCCGGGAGCCTGTATTTGTGTTCTTTTCTCCGAGAATCTGAGGCTTCGGCTGGCGAATGACCAGTTCCGCCTCCGGATTTACAGGAGGTTCTCCCCGTTCTTCCAGTGCAGCGCGCAATTCCGCGGCCATATCCCGGGCCGTCTGGTAGCGCATTGCCGGTTTTTTCTCCAGCGCCCGCATACATACCCGGATGACGCTCTGCGGCACATCCGGTGCCAGGCTCTGGATCGGCGGCGGTGCGGAATGCAGATGCTGCATGGCCACGGCCACAGGATTGTCTCCGTCGAACGGAACGCGGCCCGTCAGCATTTCATACAGCACAATACCGGTGGAATAGATATCGCTGGCCGCGGTGGCGCCTTCTCCCTGCGCCTGTTCCGGAGAAAAATAGTGAACGGAACCCATCACATTGTCGCCGCGGGTCAGCGTGGCACTGTCCGCGATCCGTGCGATGCCGAAATCCGCAACCTTGATATGGCCGTCTTCATGAACGAGGATGTTCTGAGGTTTTATATCCCGGTGGACAATGCCGTTCCTGTGGGCATGCTCCAGCGCGCTGAGGATCCGGATGGTAATCTGGCAGGCCAGCGGCGCGCTGAGGCGTCCCCGTTCCTGGATCACTGCCTTCAGCGTTTTTCCCTGGACGTATTCCATGACAAGATACCGGTTCTCACCGTCCATGCCCACATCCAGCAGATTGACGATATTATGGTGGGTCATCTTGCTGGCTGCTTCCGCTTCCCGCTGGAACCGTCCGATAAATTCCCGATCCTCATTATATTCCGGACGCAGCAGTTTGACTGCCACATTATGCCCTGTGCGCAAATCCACAGCACGGTATACGATTGCCATGCCGCCCATGCCGATTTGTTCTGTCAGGCGGTAACGGCTCGCGAGAATACGATCCGTCATGCCTCCGCCTCCTCTTCAGACTGCTTCTCTTCCTCGGATGAAGCTCCCTCCGGCATGGATCCCTTTCCTGTCAGGTCTGTCAGAAGAATCAGTGAAATATTGTCTTTTCCGCCCTGATCCAGCGCTGTCTGCAGCAATCGGTCGGCCGCAGTGTTTTCGTTTTCCAGGGATACAAGTTCCTGAAGCATCGCCCGGCCCATCTGTCCGTAAAGGCCGTCTGAACAGATCAGCCAGCGGTCGCCGGGTTCCCTGGTTTCACAATACATGTCCACTTCAATGGTATCATCGGTTCCGACCGCTCTTGTAATATAGTTGCGCATGGGGTGGCACGCTGCCTGCTCTTCCGTCAGAACACCCCGGCGTACCATATCCGCAACAAGAGAATGATCCGCGGTAATCTGGCGCAATTCTCCCCCGCGCAGCAAATATGCCCGGCTGTCTCCTACCTGGGCGATAATCATCTCGTTCTCCGCGGCCCACAGTACCGTCAGCGTCGTACCCATGCCTGTAAGCGCAGCGTTATGCTCCTGCTGCTCCCAAAGCTCCAGATTGATCTTACGGACAGCGTTTTCCAGTAACGCGGGGTCCGGATTTTTCCCTTTCAGCTCCCGAAGGAGGCCGTCCCGCAGTCCGCTGGAAGCGGTTTCACCGCCGTTATGCCCTCCCATACCGTCTGCCACACCGGCAAAGCCGTCGCCCAGGATCACCGCATCCTGGTTGCTTTTCCGCACACGGCCCACATCCGTCCGCCATACCAGACGGATTTCTTCCGGAAATCCCCTTCCGCTCTGTTCCTCCGCAATAGAGGAGTCGGGAATCTGAGGCCCGGATCCCGGGTCCTGCATCCGTTGGGCTGCCGCGTTTTTCAGATGGAACTTTCGCATACGCTTTCTCTCCTTGAGATTTCCTGTACTGTCTGCCGGCGCAGTTGTCCGCAGGCTCCGCCGATATCGTCTCCCATCTCCCGCCGGCGGGTGACGGAAATATGCCTTTCCTCCAGAATATCCATAAATCGCCTTACCGTTTCTTCACGGACGCCTTTCAGCCGGCGCTCCCTGACTTCGTTCAGGGGAATCAGGTTGACGTGGCACTGCATTCCCCGCAAAAGATTCGCAAGTGCGCGGGCTTCTGCCTCTCCCGCGTTGATCCCTTCCGTCAGTGCATATTCAAAGATGACGCGGCGGCCTGTTTTCCGGATATAGTTTTCGCAGGCGCCCAGGATGTCCCGGATTCCCCAGCTGTTTGCCACGGGCATGAGTTTTCTGCGTATCTCATCATTCGGCGCATGCAGGGAAACGCTCAGCGTCACGGGCAGTTTTTCCTCTGCCAGGTCATACATCTTCGGAACGATGCCGCAGGTGGAAAGGGACACGTTCCGGAGGCTGATCCGGATTCCGTCCTCCTCCCGCAGCAGCCTGAGAAACCGAATAACCTGTTCGTAATTGTCCAGCGGCTCTCCGCTGCCCATCAGGACTACATGGCTGACCTTTTTCCCTTCATGCTCCAGGAAACGATTGGCTGCCAGGATCTCTCCCAGCATCTCGCCGGCAGTCAGATCACGTACCTTTCCTTCCAGCGTCGACGCACAGAAGCGGCAGCCCATCCGGCAGCCCACCTGCGTTGAGATGCACAGGCTGATGCCGTAATGATACCGCATGAGCACACCTTCCACGCAGTTTCCGTCCTTCAGCTCGTACAGGAACTTGACGGTTCCGTCCAGCTCACTGGTCCGGTGCAGACGGATGCTGACCGGCTGCGCGACCGAGCAGGCCTTCAGCTCATCGCGCAGTTTTGCCGGCAGGTTCGTCATCTCATCAAAGTCAGCGCCGCGGTGAATCCATTCGAACACCTGCTTTCCCCGGAAGGCAGGCGCCCCTTTCTCCGCAAGCCAGGCTGTGATCTCGTCCCGGGTCATGCCCGTCAGTTCCGTCATGGGTTCAGCCCTTTCTCTTCATCCTGCACAGATAGAATCCCTCAGCGCCGTCCCGGTGTTCCAGCAGTTGAAGCCCCAGGCGCCGGTGTTCCCGGAATCTGGCCGGGATGCTCTCCGGCAGTTCTGCCGCTTCAAATTCCGGGTGCCGTTCAAGGAACGCCCTCACCTGCTCTTCGTTTTCCTCCGGCAGGATTGAACAGGTCGCGTAAACCAGCGTTCCGCCGGTTCGCACATATTCGCACACGGTATCCAGCAGGGTTCGCTGCAGCTCCGTCAGCTCCCGGACGCTTTCCTCCGTCACCCGCATTTTAACATCCGGTTTTTCCCGCAGCATACCCAGTCCGGTACACGGCGCGTCCAGAAGAACACCGTCCATGGCCCCTGCCAGGTCTTCCCGCTTCCGGGTCGCGTCCCGTACCATGGGGCGAATGTTTTCCAACCCCAGCCTTTTTGCCTGGGCTGATATCAGCGCTGCCCGGTGCTCATGAAGCTCCCAGGCCTGCACCCGCCCCGTGTCGGCCATCAGTTCGGATAGATAGCAGGATTTGCCTCCCGGTGCCGCACAGCAGTCCAGCAGCTGCATCCCGCGTTTCGGATTCATCGCAAGACATGCCATCATGCTTCCGGCGCTCATAATGGAGAAGTTTCCGGACTGGAAGTCCGCATCCCGGGCAATATCCAGTGCTCCGCGGATTCTCCATGCGTGGGGAAGATCCGTCTTTTCCTTCTCCCACACTTTTTTTGCCAGCAGCTGTTCAAACGCCGCATCATCCATCCGGGTCAGATTCGGCCGGACCGTCCAGCTGTCCGCAGGTTCCCGCACAAGGAGGATCTGTTCGGCCGCCTCCGCGCCGTAAGCCTCTTTCAGCTTTCGCCACAGCCATTCTGGAACGCTCAGGCGGATGGCCGCTGCCCGGTCGGGTTCCTTCTCCGCATCCGGAAACACCAGTTCATTCCGCCGGCGGATCAGGTTCCGGAGAATGCCGTTGCATACTCCCTTCAGGCCTTCCATTCCTGCTTCCGCGCAGAGCTGCACGCTGGTGTTCGTCGCCGCGCTTTCGGGAATCCGGTCTTCCAGAAGAATCTGGCAGGCTCCCAGCCGAAGAACATTCCGAAGCCGGATATCCGTATCTTCCCGGGCCATCACCTGATTCAGCACGTAATCCAGGTAGATCAGATGATCCAGCGTATCGTACGCCAGCCTGGAAACAAGGCGCCTATCCGCTGCGCACAGTCCGCATCCGTTCAGTGCCTGATCCAGGCTCAGAGACGCGTACGCCCCCTGTTCCGTCACCTGGCGAATGACCCGCAATGCCAGCCTGCGGGCCGGCATGCCGGGCGCATCCGGTTGTTTCTTTCGTTCATTCATGGATCGGTTCGTCCGTCCGTTCATTTCATATCTCAATTCGGTGTCCTCTCAGATAGTCTTCCGTCCGCATACGTTTCCCGCCCGGTGCTTGTATCTCCAGGATTCGCACTGCGCCGCCGTTGCAGGCAATCCGGAGCCCTTCTTTTGAATCCGCCCGCAGGACGGTCCCCGGTTTTCCCTCACCTTCCGCGCATTCAGCGCGCAGCAGCTTCAGGTTTCCTTCCTTCGTCACGAGCCGCACACAGGGCCAGGGATTCAGCCCGTTGATGGTCCCTTTGACCTTTTCCGGGCACAGCGTGAAGTCCGCAATCCCCATATCCTTCGTCAGCATGGGATCATAGGTCATCTCCGCTTCGTTCTGCGGAGTCCGCTTTAACGTGCCGTTTTCCAGTGCCTTCAGCGTCTCTTCCAGCAGATCCGCGCCGATCCGGCTCAGCCGCTCCGTCAGCTCCCCGCAGGTCTCCGTCTCACCGATCTCCGTTTCTGCTTTCAGCAGCATGTCTCCCGTATCGATACCGGCGTCCATCATCATGGTGGTCACGCCTGTTTTCCGGTCTCCGCAGAGGATCGCATGCGCAATCGGAGCGGATCCCCTGTGCCGCGGAAGCAGGGAAGCATGCACGTTGATGTTTCCCATCGGAGGAATATCCAGAATCTCCTGGCTCAGAATCTGCCCGAATGCCGCGGTCACACACAGATCCGGATGCAGATCCCGGAGGGCCTCCACGCCGTCACGCCGAATCCTCTCCGGCTGAAAAACGGGAATTCCGGCTTCCGCCGCGGCCTGCTTCACCGGACTGGCCGTCATCTGGTTGCCGCGCCCCTTCGGCCGGTCCGGCTGCGTGAACACGCCGACCACTTCCGCGCCGTCGTGTGCCAGAAGCGTTTTCAGCGAAGGCACGGCGAATTCGGGTGTCCCCATGAATACAATCCTCATTGCTCGTCGTCCTCCGGAATATGCCCCTCGATTTCTTCCTCGCTCAGTTCCCGGTCCATTACGTCGATATACAGTCTTCCGTCCAGATGATCCATTTCATGGCAGATTGCCCTTGCTTCAAATCCTTCCGCTTCCAGTTCCATGCTCTCGCCCTTCCGGTTCTGATAGCGGATTCGGATCTTCTTCGGCCGGGTCACGACGCCCTGCCGCCCCGGCACGCTGAGGCAGCCTTCCCGCCCGGTCTGCGTACCTTCTTCTTCCAGCAGCTCCGGATTGATGAGTTCCTTCAATCCGCTGTGGTCCTCCGTGACGTCCACCACGGCCACACGCCGCAGAATTCCCACCTGCGGCGCAGCCAGCCCGACCCCTTCCGCCTTGTACATTGTTTCCGCCATATCCTTCAGCAGCAGCGTCAGCCGGAGATCGAATTTTTCCTGTTTCCGGCAGAT
Source organism: Clostridia bacterium (assembly GCA_017541105.1). Classification (GTDB taxonomy): domain Bacteria; phylum Bacillota; class Clostridia; order Christensenellales; family Aristaeellaceae; genus Aristaeella. The sequence continues at coordinate 87,861 of JAFXZS010000016.1, read as the reverse complement.
CTTCCGCAGCGTATCGTCTCCGACCTTTACAATCTTTCTGGTTGCCATGTTTCCCTGTCTCCTCCTGCTTTTACATCATGGTTGCGGGATTAATCTCAAAGCGGATCTCCGCGCCTTCCGCACCGGCAGCCGCCAATTCTGTCACCGCGCCGAAAAACGCATCCGTCTCGGTGCTGACCAGCGCCTTGATCACCACATGCTTCCGGAACTGCCCTTTCAGGTATTTCACCGATGGTGTGTCCTTCAGGACCGTCAGCACCTTGCGCTGCCATTCCGGATGCCCGGCCAGGATCTCACGGATTCTTCGGTCGGCTTCCTCCGCTGCCCGGTCCGCCGCCTCCTCGGTGCCGCTTTCCGCCAGCACTCTTCCGAGCACCGTAAAGGGCGGATATAATCCGTTCCTCCTGCGCCTGAATTCACTTTCAAAAAACGCGCGGTAATCCTGCCCGGCTGCAAAGTGAATAACCGGATCTTCCGGTTTGTAGGTCTGCAGGATCACCCGACCGCTGTGCTGTCCGCGGCCCGCCCTGCCGGCAGCCTGTGTAAACAGCTGGAATGCGCGTTCCCTGCTTCTGTAATCCGGCAGGTTCAGTGCCAGATCCGCGGCCACCACGCCCACCAGCGTTACCTGCGGAAAGTCCAGTCCTTTCGCAATCATCTGCGTGCCGATCAGGATGCTGGCCCGCCTGCTCCTGAATTCCTCCAGAATCTTCCCATGCCCGTCTTTTCCGCTGGTGGTATCATAATCCATTCTGACAGTCTCAACACCCGGCAGCAGCCTGTGTACTTCTTCTTCCACCTTCTGTGTTCCGGCGCCGAAATAGCGGATATAATGCCCCCCGCATTCCGGGCAGGTTTCCGGAGGCCTTCTTTCCTCTCCGCAATAGTGGCACCGCAGCATTCCGTCACTGCTTCCGAGATGGTAAGTCATACTGATATCACACTTCGGGCATTTCACCACATATCCGCAGCTTCTGCAGCTGACAAAGGAGTTATATCCCCTGCGGTTCATCAGCAGGATTGCCTGTTCCCCTCTCGCCGTGCATTCCTTTAATGCCTTCCGAAGGACTCCGCTGAGCACCGTCCTGTTTCCCCTCTCAAGTTCCCGGCGCATGTCAACGATTTCCACCTCCGGTAGGGGTCTTCCCTGTACCCGGCAGGGCATTTCCAGCAGTGTATAGTCACCTCGCCGGGCCCGTGCAAAGCTCAGAATGCTCGGAGTCGCGCTGGCCAGAATCAGAACGGCTTTTTCGCGTCCGCACCGGCTGGCCGCCACTTCCCTTGTGTCATACCGGGGCTGCCGGTCATTCAGATAGGTGGACTCGTGTTCCTCATCCACCACAATTAACCCGAGCTTTTCCACCGGTGAAAACACGGCACTTCGCGCACCAATCACGACGCGGGCCTCTCCCTGCCGGATCCGGCGCCATTCATCGTATCGTTCCCCGGCGCTCAGCCTGGAATGAATCACTGCGGCCACGGAGCCGAACCGCCCGCGGAACCAGGCTACCATCTGCGGCGTCAGAGCGATCTCCGGCACCAGAATGATGGCGCACTTCCCCTCCTTCAGGGTTTCCCGCACCGCCTTCATAAAGACTTCCGTTTTCCCGCTGCCTGTAACGCCGTGCAGCAGGAAACGGCCTTCGCCCTTCTTCAGTCCCGGCAGGATTTCTTCCAGCGCCTCTTTCTGTCCTTCTGTCAGTGCGTATCCCGGGTCCTTTGGTTCCGCATAGATCCCGGCGGGGCTTCTCATCGTCTCCCGGTTTTCGATGCGGATAAGCCCGTCCTGCTGCAGCTTTTTCAGTGCTTCGCCCGGATCCCGCACCTGTTCGCTCAGTTCCCGGATCGTATGCTCCTCTCCGTCCGTCAGCAGTTCCAGCAGCTTTCGGCGTTTGCTGCCCGGCCGTGCCTTTTCCAGCGCCGCATGCCCTTCCGTTTCTGAAACGGTTCTCCGGGCAGTCCTTTCCGTCCTGGCGTGGATTCTGCCTCCCCGCATCTGGGCGGGAATCATCAGGCGGAGCGTCTCCGCGGGCGGGCAGTGCGCTTTCCGGGCCATTTCCTCCGCCAGCGCCATCAGCTCCGGCGGAACCGCCGCATACTCTTCCAGCGGATGAAGCACTTCCCGCAGTTTTTCCGGCTCTATATCGGATTCCTCCGTAAGCTCCGTAATAATTCCTTCCTTTTCCCTGTGTCCGAAAGGAATCGCCACCCGCTGCCCGGGCACCAGCTCCATTCCCTCCGGAATCCGGTAGGTAAAAGGCTTTGCCACATTTTCGTGAACAATATCCACGATCACCCGGCAATACATCCTTTTCCCTCCTTTCCGGACACAGAAAACCAGTATTATTATACCGTTTTCATCCCGCCGTGACAAGAGAAAACCCTGCGTCGGACTTTGCATCCTTCCGCAGGGACCGGCATATAGCTTGTTGAATGGTCCGCCAGTTTACAGGTTTCGCATGCTCCTCAGATCCGCCACGATCTCCGTAAGCGCCTGAACCGTTTGCAGAATCTCTTCGCGGGTGGTCTCCCGTCCAAGGGTCAGGCGGATGCTGCTGCCGAGCCGCTCCGGCTGCAGGCCGATCGCCTGCAGCACATGGCTGGGTTCCATGCTTCCGCTGGTACACGCGCTTCCTCCGGACGCCGCAATCCCTGCCAGATCCAGCCGCAGCAGCAAGGCTTCGCTTTCCACTCCCGGAAAGGAAAAATGGCAGTTGTTCGGCAGCCGCCTGTCCGGATGTCCGTTCAGCACGGCCCCGGGAATCCGGTTCAGGATTTCCCGGATCAGCAGATCCCTCAGTTCCACGGTCTTCCGTACGTTTTCCGTCCGCGTATTCTCCGCGATCTCAATCGCTTTTCCCATTCCGACGATCCCCGCGGTATTCTCGGTCCCCGCACGCAAACCTCTTTCCTGTGATCCCCCGTGAATCAGGGTTTCGATCCGGGTTCCCTTCCGGATATACAGCGCGCCGGTGCCTTTGGGGCCGTGGAATTTATGTGCGCTCAGGCTGATCAGATCCGCGTGGATTTTGTCTGCCTGCAGTTCCATCGCGCCGATCGCCTGCACGGCATCCGTATGGAACAGAACCCCGCAGTCTCCGCAGATTTCCCCTATTTCTGCCACCGGTTCCACTGTTCCGATTTCATTGTTGGCAGTCATGATGCTGACGAGAATCGTCTCCGGCCGGATCGCATTCCGTACTGCTTCCGGATCAATCATTCCATAGGAATCCACGGGCAGATAGGTAACCTGAAACCCCTGCTTTTCCAGCCATCTGCACGTATTCAGCACTGCGGGATGCTCAATTTTGCTTGTAATCAGGTGATTTCCCCTGTCCCGAAGCGCATAGGCGGTGCCCTGAACAGCCAGATTGTCGCTCTCGCTCCCTCCGGAAGTAAAGAGGATTTCACTGCTTTCCGCCCCAAGCGCCGCAGCTGTCTGCCGCCTGGCCTGTTCGATCCCTTTGCGCGCCTCACGCCCGGTGCCGTGAATCCCTGAAGGGTTTCCGTAACAGGACATAAAAAAAGGCAGCATGGCATCCACCACTTCCGGAAGCACCGGCGCCGTCGCTGCATAATCAAGATAAATCCGGTCTTTCACTGTGCATCACCTGTTAGAGCTTTGTCTGAAAAAGGGTAAAATTCCTGCTGGCATCGTTGATCACAAAGCTGATCATGCTCAGCAGGAGCGTCAGAAGCACGAGAATGGCCAAAGCGCCGATGATCACCGCGGAAATATTGCCTGCGCCGGATGCCGCGCGGATTCTTTTCCGCCGCAGCTCCTGTTTATACTCTTCCGGCAGCTCCTCCCCGTCCTCTTCCTCGTCCGTGATTTCATCAAAGCCGTCATCCTCATCATCCTCCGCGGCATGATCGTAGGATTCGGAGTAATCCTCTTCTCCGGCTCTCCCGATTTCACCGGCGGGCAGGTTCTCCCGTGAATTGTCTTCCCTGTTTCTTCGGAAATACGCCACGTTTTTATCTCCATTCTATACATAATCCAGCCATGGATTCTCTGTTTCCTGCCGGCCCGTAAGGCTTCCCTCTTTTTTCAGCCCTGAAAAGCCGTTCTGCCTAAGTGCTTCATAGAGTACGATGGCTACGGAATTGGAAAGGTTCAGGCTCCTCGCTTCCTCACGCATGGGAATGCGGATGCACCGGTCATATGCTCCTGCCAGCAGGTTTTCCGGAAGGCCCCGTGTTTCGCATCCGAAAAACAGGAAATCCCCGTCCCGGTATTGTGCTTCATGGTAGGCCCTGGGCGCCTTCGTGGTTGCAAAATGAGCCCGGATATCTGAATGCTGCCGCTGAAAATCCTCGGGACTGCTGTATACATGATACTCCATCAGCTGCCAGTAATCAAGGCCGGCCCTTTTCAGGTATCTGTCTGCCAGGGAAAAACCAAGCGGTTCAATCAGATGGAGGACTGCTCCCGTTGCCGCACAGGTTCGGGCAATATTTCCCGTGTTTTGGGGAATCTCGGGATTTACCAGAACGATATGCATACTCATCCTTCAGAATTCCTCCGCTTTATTCTCCGATGAATCAGCGCCAGCACCCCGGCCGCAATCATTGCTCCCGTGATCACGCCGCAGCTGTCAAGAAGCACATCCTCCATCATACCGCTTCGCCCGTCAATCATGATCTGGTGAATCTCATCCGTTCCTGCGTAGGCTGTACCGCATAACCAGCTGATTGGAACGAGTCCTTTCCGCCGGCCGAACCAGCTTTCCAGGCAGAGCCGGATCAGCAGCCCCAGTGTTGCGTATTCCATGAAATGCGCGGTTTTTCGGACTGCATACTGTATCTGATCGTACAGAACGCGCTGTTGTTCAGCCGGATATTGCTCAAGCTCCGGATACACCAATGCAATCACAGCACAGGTAAGATGCCCGCTGGTTTTGTCCGACTGTTCCGCAGGCTCCATGCTGAAGCAAAAAATCAGGATCATCATACCGGCGGTCAGTCCCGTCAGCAGCATCCGAACCCAATTCCTCTGCAATCCGGTTTCCGTAGTTTCCAGCCTCCTTCTCTGTTTACAGCCCTCCCGTATTCTACCTGCCATTTCCGAAAGCGTCAAGAAAAGCCGGAGGATCCTCTGAAAAGATCTCCGGCTTTTCCCGGGTTCCTATATCCGGTTTTACTGGAATAATTCCTTCACCCGGTCCATAAAGCTCTTCCGGTTGTCGTATTCCTTATCTGTTGTGGTTTCGTCAAACTGGCGCAGCAGTTCCTTCTGCCGGTTGTTCAGCCGTTTCGGAATCTCAACCTTGACCCGTAAAACCAGATCTCCCTTGCTGCTGCTTCGGAGCATCTGAATTCCCGCGCCCTTAATCCTGAATTCCGTTCCCGGCTGTGTTCCCTCCGGAATCCGGTATTTCACCGGTCCGCTGAGCGTCGGAACTTCCACGTCTCCGCCCAGAGCAGCCGTGACAAAACTGATCGGAAAATCAAGCAGCAGGTTGTATCCGTCACGCCTGAACAGTTTATGCGGTTTCACCCCAACCACGATGTACAGGTCCCCGCTCGGGCCTCCCCGCATTCCGGGTTCGCCCTGGCCGTTCATGATGATGGTCTGCCCGTTGTCAATTCCCGCCGGTACCTTGACGGTAACCGTCCGTTTCCTGCGGCTTCTGCCGGTGCCGCCGCAGCCCGTGCATTTGTCGCGGATCACTTTCCCCGTGCCGCCGCAGGACGGACAGGTACGCAAGGTGGTCATCCATCCGCCGGTCTGGCGGATCTGGCCTGTTCCGTTGCACGCTGTGCAGGTTACAGGGCTGGTGCCGGGCTTCGCTCCGTTTCCTTTACATACATCGCACAGTTCATTTCGATAGATTTCGAAGCTCTTTTCACAGCCTTTCGCCGCTTCTTCAAAGGTTATCCGGAGTTCATAGCGCAGATCGTTCCCCTGGACCGGGCCCTGGCTTCTGGTGCTTCTGCCGCCCATGCCGCCGTTAAACAGCTGGTCAAAGATGTCTCCCATGCCGCCGAAATCAAATCCGCCGAAGGGATTCCCGGCGCCTCCGCCCATGCCGCTCATCGGATCTTCAAAGCCGAACTGGTCATAGCGGGCCCGTTTGTTCGGATCACTCAGCACTTCGTTGGCTTCATTCAGTTCCTTAAAACGTTCCACCGCTCCCTGATCATCCGGGTGAAGATCCGGGTGGCATTCCTTTGCTTTTTTCCGGTAGGCGCGCTTGATCTCGTCGTCTGTTGCGTTTTTACTGACGCCCAGTACCTCATAATAATCGCGCTTCGCTGCCATTGTGTTTCACCTTATCGTTCTTATTCCACACTGCCGTCGGCGTTTACGCTGCCGTCCGCGTTGGTGCTGCCGGGCTCGGTTCCGGGATGATCCATGGGATTGCCTTCCGTGCCGGCCTGCTGCTGATAAATCTTTCCGAACACCGCATACACCTTCTGGGTGAAAGGCTCCATGGCGTTCTTGATCTCATCGGCGTTGTTGCCTTCACGCAGCTTCTTGAAGCTGTCGATTTCGGCCTGAATTGTATTCTTGTCCTCGTCGCTCAGCTTGTCGCCGTTCTCGCGCAGCTGCTTCTCGGTTTCGTAAATCAGGCTGTCCGCCCGGTTCAGCGTTTCCACTTCTTCGCGGCGCTTTTTGTCCTGTTCCGCAAACTGCTCTGCTTCCTTGACACGCTGGTTGATTTCTTCTTCGGTCAGGTTCGTGCTCGCGGTAATGGTAATCTGCTGCTCGTGTCCGGTCGCCTTGTCCTTTGCGGAGACGTTCACGATACCGTTGTTGTCGATGCTGAAGGTCACTTCAATCTGCGGTACGCCGCGGGGTGCCGGAGCGATACCGGTCAGCTGGAAGCGTCCCAGCGTCTTGTTGTCATATGCCATCTGGCGTTCACCCTGAAGCACATGGATTTCGACGGTCGTCTGTCCGTCCGCCGCGGTGGAGAACACCTGGCTCTTGCTGGTCGGAATCGTCGTATTCCGGTCAATCAGCCGGGTAAAGATATGCCCTTCTGTTTCGAGGCCCAGGCTCAGGGGCGTCACGTCCAGCAGCAGCACGTCCTTGACTTCTCCGCCCAGTACGCCGCCCTGAATGGCCGCGCCGATTGCCACGCACTCATCGGGATTGATCCCCTTGAAGGGTTCCTTGCCGGTTACTTTCTTGACCGCATCCTGCACCGCGGGAATCCGCGTGCTGCCGCCTACCAGGATCACCTTGTTGATCTGGTCCACAGACAGTCCGGCATCCTTCAGGGCCTTGCGCATGGGTTCGACGGTTGCGTCAACCAGGTCGCTGGTCAGCTCATCAAACTTCGCCCTGGTCAGTGTCACATCCAGATGCTTCGGGCCGGTGGCGTCCGCTGTAATGAACGGCAGGTTGATGTTGGCGGTCGTGGTGCCGCTCAGTTCGATTTTTGCCTTTTCCGCCGCTTCCTTCAGGCGCTGCGAGGCGATCTTGTCCTGTTTCAGGTCAATGCCGTTTTCTTTCCGGAACTGCTCCGCGACATAATCAATGATCCGCTGGTCGAAGTCATCGCCGCCCAGCCGGGTGTTGCCGTTCGTGCTCAGCACTTCAAACACGCCGTCCCCGATGTCCAGGATACTGACGTCGAAAGTGCCGCCGCCCAGGTCGTACACCAGAATCTTCTGGTTCTCTTCCTTGTCCAGGCCGTAGGCCAGGGACGCGGCCGTCGGTTCGTTGATGATCCGCAGCACTTCCAGCCCGGCGATCCGGCCGGCATCCTTTGTGGCCTGGCGCTGGCTGTCGTTGAAGTAGGCAGGCACTGTAATGACCGCTTGGGTAACTTTCTCACCCAGATAGCTCTCCGCCGTCTCCTTCATCTTGGTCAGGATCATGGCGCTGATATCCTGCGGCGTATACTGTTTCCCGTCAATGCTGACCTTGTAGGAAGTACCCATTTCACGCTTGATGGAAATCACGGTCCGTTCCGGATTGGTCACAGCCTGCCGTTTGGCCACCTGGCCGATCAGGCGTTCTCCGTCCTTGGTGAATGCCACCACGGAAGGCGTGGTACGGCTCCCTTCGGCATTCGCGATAACAACAGGCTGTCCGCCTTCCATCACGGCGACGCAGCTGTTTGTGGTTCCCAGGTCAATACCGATAATCTTGCTCATAATTCATTCCTCCGTTTATCCTGATTCATTGATTGATCCATTTATACGGAATCCCTCCGGGATTCCTCCTGAGCACCTTCCGGTGCCTTTCAGGCCTCTTTATTCCGGAACTACCTTGACCATGGCATGCCGCAGCACTTTGTCGCCGATCCGGTACCCCTTCTGAAGTACCTGGCAGACTGTTCCGGGTTCTCCTTCATCCTCCGTGCCCTGCAGAACGGCATTTTCCAGATTCGGGTCAAATTTCTCGCCCAGCCTGTGAATGGCCGTCACATCCAGCTTCTGGTAGACATCATTCATTTGCTTGAGCACAAGCTCCATCCCGTTCTTCAGCGCTTCGTCCTGGCTGCCGGCAGCTGCCTCAACCGCCCGCTCCAGGTTGTCCAGTACGGGAAGCATGACCGCGGCAACATCCTTTCGGCCTTCGGCATAAGCGTCTGCCCGCACTGTTTCGTTCCGTTTCCGGTAGTTCTCAAAATCCGCCTGGACTCTCTGGGCCATGGCCAGGTATTCGGCGGTTTTCGCGTTGGCTTCCTCCAGCTGTTTTTCCAGCGGATTCTCCTCCGGAATCTGTTCTTCCGCTGTGATCTCCTGCTCTTCCGCTTTCGTGTCTTCCGGCGCCTTTTCCGTCAGTTCTTCCGGCGGACGGTTCTTCTTTTCGCTTTTCATGCTTCTCGCCTTTCCTCTATCTTTCTTCGTCCCCGCCGCTGAACATGTCTGTCAGCTGATGCCCGATAATATTCAGAATGGACAGCACCCTGGAATACTGCATCCGGGTCGGCCCGATCACACCGATGGTCCCCTGCTGGCCGTCGCGGGTGGAGTACGATGCCGTGACAATTGAACAATCCGCCATCTCCGGCACGCCGGTTTCCGGGCCGATGCGCACCGTGAAAGCCATCTCCCCGCTCCCGCGGATAATGTCTGCCAGCTTGTCCCGTGTCTCCATCAGGCTCAGGAAATTCCTCGCCTTGTCCACATCGCTGTATTCGGGATAGGCCAGCATATTGCTGGTTCCTCCGACCGCCACATGGCTGCGCCGCGGGGATTTCTGCCCTTCGGTCAGATATCCGTACAGTTCCCGGAGCATCTGGTCATTCCCGTTGATCCGGCGGGCGATCTCCGGAATCCGGTCACAGGCTTCCGCCAGCGTGGCGCCCTGCAGCTCGATTGTCAGGGTCCGGCTGATGGCATACAGTGTGTCGCTGTCCATCTGGCTGCCCACACGGATCACGCTGTCCCGCACAACACCCTGGTCCGTCACGATCACCACGAGGGCCATCTCCGCGGAAACAGGTACAAGCTGCACCGTCCGGATCCTGGGCTGAGAACCCTTCGGGGAAAGAACCACTGCCGTGTAATGCGTAAGGCTGGAAATCACCTGTGCCGCGTGGTCAATGACGTCTTCCATCTGATGCACACGGCCGGCGAAGTATCTCCCGACACTGCTCCTGGAATCGTCCGGGATGGTTCCGGTTTTCAGCAGCGTATCCACATACAGCCTGTAGGCTTTGGCCGACGGGATGCGCCCGGCAGAAACATGCGGCTGATCCAGAAAGCCGAGCTCCTCCAGATCGCTCATCTCATTCCGGATGGTCGCGGAGGAAAGGCCGGTCTCATACTTTCTGCTGATTGTTCTGCTCCCGACGGGAACGCCGGTCAGAATATAATCATCGATGATGGCTTGAAGGATGCGCATTTTTCGCTCATCCATTTCCATACCGTTTCCTCCTTTCCCGTGTTGTTAGCACTCGATGCCCGTGAGTGCTAACCACATGCATACTCTATCACCACCTATACTTTTTGTCAATAGTTTCCACAATCATTTCCACAGAAAAACTCCGTACCAGAGACGGTACGGAGCAGAAAACCGGAGATGCGTGTCAGCCTCCGAACATACTGATCAGGAAACCGGCAGCGATGGCAGAGCCGATAACACCCGCTACGTTGGGACCCATGGCGTGCATCAGCAGGAAATTGGAAGGATTGGCCTTCTGTCCTTCGCGCTGGGAAACACGGGCCGCCATAGGTACCGCAGACACACCTGCGGAGCCGATCAGCGGGTTGATCTTGCCGCCGCTGAGCTTGTACATCAGCTTGCCCACCAGCAGGCCGCCGACAGTGCTGAAGGAGAATGCCACCAGGCCCAGAACGACAATGTAGATCGTTTTGATTTCCAAGAAGCGGGAACCGACCATCGTCGCGCCTACGCTGATCCCCAGGAACAGGGTCACGATGTTCATCAGGGCATTCTGGGCCACATCGCTCAGCCTCTCCGTCACGCCAGTTTCCTTCAGCAGGTTGCCGAACATCAGGCAGCCGATCAGCGGAGCCGTGGAGGGCAGCAGCAGGATAACGAAGATCGTCACGATAATCGGGAACAGGATCTTTTCGGTCTTGGATACTTCCCGCAGCTGTTCCATCTTCACGCTGCGTTCCTTTTCAGTGGTCAGTGCCTTCATAATCGGGGGCTGAATCATCGGGATCAGCGCCATGTAGCTGTAGGCTGCCACGGCGATCGGTCCCAGCAGATCGGGAGCCAGTTTGGTGGTCGTCAGGATTGCCGTGGGGCCGTCCGCACCGCCGATAATGCCGATCGAAGCCGCTTCGTTGCCTTTGAAGCCCAGCAGTGTCGCACCGAAGAAGGCGAAGAACACGCCAAACTGTGCGGCAGCGCCCAGCAGCAGGCTCTTGGGGTTGGAGATCAGCGGGCCGAAGTCCGTCATCGCGCCGATACCAATGAAGATGAGGCAGGGATAGATGCCTGCCTTGACGCCGATGTACAGGATGTCAATCAGGCCGCCATGGGCCAGGATATATCCGTAATCATGGGCATGCTCTCCGCCCTCTTTCAGGAATTCGTCCCACAGGGGTTGATTGTATAACGCGTTGATCGTCTTGTTGGGCTCCAGGGGATTGAATATTCCGCCCAGCGCGCTAGCGTTCGCCAGCAGGCAGCCCACCGCAATACCGACCATCAGCAGTGGTTCATACTGCTTTTTGATACCCAGGTAAAGCAGCACGCAGGCGATGGCGATCATAATCAAGTTCTTCCATCCGTCGCCGCTGAACATAGCAGCGAAACCGGATTCCACTACCAGTTTCCAAAGGGAGTCTAACATCTCTGCACATCCCCCTTATCCAAGCATGATAATGGGCGTTCCGGTATCCACCTTTGTTCCCACGTCGGTCAGTACCTGCGCTACAGTCGCATCATGCGGCGCCATGATTTCGTTTTCCATCTTCATGGCTTCCAGTACCGCCAGCACTTCGCCGCTTTTGACAGCCTGTCCGGCTTTAACGTTCATCTTCACGATAGTACCGGGCATCGGGGATACCACCTGTTCGCCGGCTACAGCCACGGGAGTGGTGGCAACGGGAGCGGCTGCAGGCGCGGGTGCCGGTGCGGCAACAGGCGCTGCGGCGGGGGCTGCAGCAGGTGCGGGAGCATAGGCCTCGTATTCATCCAGCAGCATCGCTTCTCCCTGATTCACTTCAACCTCGTATGTCTTTCCCTTCAGGGTTACTTTGTACTTCATTTCACTTGACCTCCTTGATGGATACGAACCGAAGTTCGTTCAGGGGCTTCTGGAGCTTGTTCGCCACAATCGCCATGATCATGGCCGCGTCCCGCGGATCGGTATCGTACAGTTTCACGTCGCCGGCGCTGCCAGGAGCCAGCTGTTTAGGTGCTTCCGGGGCGGCCGCTTTGGCGCTCGCCGCTTCGGCAGGTGTCGCGGCGGGCTTTTTCAATTTAGCTACCATGATCTTTCCGACGATGATGATGACCACCATCAGCAGAACCAGTCCGATAAACACAACCAGGTATCCGAGGGCAGCGTCAAGAATAGCTTCTCCGGTTGGAAGATAATTGCTTTTTACCCCGGTCGGGACAGATTCTGCAACGTTTTCGGCTGCCTGCGCTACTTCGTTGGCAACCTCATCAGCGAATGCAAATGACATCTGTGTGCCTCCTTACGCTTCCTCGATGGTGTACTTGACAACCTGCTCGCGCTTTACCTTGCGGGCCTTGAGGAAGTCTTCCGCCTGCTTCGGGAAGCAGATCCAGCTCATCAGGTCCTCTTCGGTTTCAGCCAGGTCGCCCAGCGCCTTCTTGGCTTTTTCAAAGTCCGCGCCGGTCCGCTTGGAATCTTCGATGCGGCAGTCAGTGGGCTGTCCGCCTTCGCCCAGGATCTTTTCCTGCAGCGCCTTGTCCACGGGAGCGGGAGCAATGCCGTATTCACCCTTGAAATAGTTCTTGACTTCGTTGGAAATATTCTTGTAACGTTCGCCGACCAGCACGTTGGTTACGGCCTGGTTGCCGACCATCTGGCTCAGCGGGGTTACCAGCGGAGGATATCCCAGATCCTTGCGGACGGCCGGGATTTCCAGCAGCGCCTCGTCAAATTTGTCCATGGCGTTCATATCCTTCAGGTTCGCGATCATGTTGCTCAGCATACCGCCGGGAACCTTGTAGACCAGCGCCTGGCTGTCCGTCGCCATGCTCTTGGGATTGATCATGCCGTTGTCCACATACTTCTGCTTCACCGGCTTGAAGAAGTCATTCACCTTATTGATGACCTTTTCATCCAGCCCGGTCTCGATCCCGTACTGCTGGCAGGCGTAGAACATGGTCTCGGTGGCTGCCTGGCTCGTGCCGTTGGAGAAGCAGCTCGTCGCTGTATCGATGACGTCCACGCCGCTCTCGATCGCCTTGGTCAGCGTCATGTATGCCATACCGGTGGTGCAGTGGGTATGCAGTACAACCGGTACGTCACCCACGGCATCCTTGATGCCTTTGATCAGGTGTTCCGCCTCATAGGGGCTCATCGTACCGGCCATGTCCTTGAGGCACAGGGTCTCAAAGCCCATTTTCACCAGTTCCTTGCACATCTCCACATACTTTTCAACGGTGTGCACGGGGCTCTGGGTATAGCTGATGCAGCCGGAAGCAATCGTCCTCTGCGTTGCGTATTTCTTCACGGATTCCAGGGCGGTCCCGAGGTTGCGGAAATCGTTCAGCGCGTCAAAAATCCGGATGATATCGATGCCGTTCTTGATGCTCAGCTCAACGAACTTTTCCACCACGTCGTCATGGTAGTGCTTGTATCCCAGCAGGTTCTGTCCGCGCAGCAGCATCTGCAGCCGGGTGTTGGGCATCCGTTCCCGGATCTTCCGCAGCCGCTCCCAGGGATCTTCTCCCAGATAGCGAAGGCAGGAGTCAAAGGTCGCGCCGCCCCAGCATTCGACGGAATAATAACCGGCCTTGTCCATCGTCGGCAGGATTTCCTCGAAATCTGCGTAAGGCAGCCGGGTCGCCATCAGGGACTGGTTGGCGTCCCGCATAACGGTTTCGGTAAACTGTACTTTTTTCATATCCGTGCTTCTCCGTTCAGCTTGTTTTGTTTTCAACACACACGGGATGCCGCCTTACGCGGCGGCATCCCGAAGGTATTCTGAGTGTCTCAGGCTGTCCTGAGGATTACAGCTGAGGACCGGCGGCAACCAGCGCCTTGCCGGCTTCGTTGCTTTCGTACTTGGCGAAGTTCTTGATGAACCGGCTGGCCAGGTCCTTGGCCTTCTCGTCCCAGTCGGCGGGATTGGCGTAGGTGTCCCGGGGATCCAGGATGCCGGTATCGACGCCGTTCAGCTGAGTGGGCACTTCAAAGTTGAAGTAAGGAATCTTCTTGGTCGGCGCGTTCAGAATATCCCCGTCCAGGATCGCGTCGATGATGCCGCGGGTATCCTTGATGGAGATCCGCTTGCCGGTGCCGTTCCATCCGGTGTTGACCAGATAGGCCTTGGCTCCGCTCTTTTCCATCTTCTTGACGAGCTCTTCCGCGTACTTGGTGGGATGCAGCTCGAGGAAGGCCTGGCCGAAGCAGGCGGAGAAGGTGGGCGTGGGCTCAGTGATGCCGCGCTCGGTGCCGGCCAGTTTGGCGGTAAAGCCGCTCAGGAAGTAATACTTGGTCTGCTCAGGCGTCAGGATGCTGACGGGGGGCAGCACGCCGAAGGCGTCCGCGCTCAGGAAGATCACGTTCTTGGCGTCGGGGCCGGCGCTGACGGGGCTGACGTTCTTGACGATCTTCTCGATATGCTCGATCGGATAGCTCACGCGGGTGTTCTCGGTAACGCTCTTGTCGGCAAAGTCGATCTTGCCGTCCGCGTCCACAGTCACGTTCTCCAGCAGCGCGTCCCGGCGGATCGCGTTGTAAATGTCGGGCTCGCTTTCCTTGTCCAGGTTGATGACCTTGGCATAGCAGCCGCCTTCGAAGTTGAACACGCCGTTATCGTCCCAGCCGTGCTCGTCATCGCCGATCAGCAGGCGCTTGGGGTCGGTGGAAAGGGTGGTCTTTCCGGTGCCGGAGAGGCCGAAGAAGATCGCGGTGTTCTTGCCTTCCATATCCGTGTTGGCGGAGCAGTGCATCGCGGCGATGCCTTTCAGCGGCAGGTAGTAGTTCATCATGGAGAACATGCCCTTCTTCATTTCGCCGCCGTACCAGGTGTTCAGGATAACCTGTTCCCGGCTGGTGATGTTGAAGGCCACGGCTGTCTCGCTGTTCAGGCCCATTGCCTTGTAATCGTCCACCTTGCCCTTGCTGGCAGTGTACACGACGAAGTCCGGCTCGAAGGCAGCCAGCTCTTCCTCGCTGGGCTGGATGAACATATTCTTGACGAAGTGTGCCTGCCAGGCCACTTCCATAATGAAGCGGATCGCCATCCGGGTGTCCTTATTGGCGCCGCAGAAAGCGTCCATCACGAAAAGGCGCTTGCCGCTCAGCTGCTTCTGCGCAAGGACCTTCAGCTTGGCCCAGTTTTCCTCGCTCAGGGGATGGTTGTCGTTCTTGTAGCCGTCCGTTGTCCACCAAACGGTGTCCTTGCTGTTTTCGTCCATGACGATATACTTGTCCTTGGGGCTCCGGCCGGTATAAATACCGGTCATGACGTTCATGGCGTCCAGCTCGGTCAGCTGGCCCTTGTCATAGCCTTCCAGGCCGGGCTTGTTCTCTTCCGCAAAGAGAACTTCATAAGACGGATTATGAAGGATCTCCGTAACACCGGTGATCCCGTACTTGGTAAGATCGAGAGCTGCCATTTGGGGTACCTCCTTCAATACTTTCAGGCCAACCGGATTTGAAATCCAACCTGACCCAATTTCTTTATTTCAACATTTTCCCCCTATTTCCTGCTTTGTAACAAAAATATAATATTTTGCTCTGAAGGTTGTAAAATAAGGTTTTTCACGCGCCCAAAAAGTTCATCGTATTTGCAAAAAGGCCCGGCTGATCAGCCGGACCCCCTTGCCCTTTTTTCGGATTCATCTTCAGTCAGGCCCGCTCGGTGATCTCTTTCTCGAGCTTCGCAACCAGTTCCTCCATGGTCATGCTTGTCGTCTGGTCCGTGGCGCGGTCCCGGACAGCGAGCGTGCCCTCGCTGATTTCCTTTTCGCCGATAATCAGCATGTACGGCACTTTATCCTCCTGCCGCGCATAACGGATCTTGTATCCGATCTTTTCGTTCCGCTCATCCAGCTCCGCGCGTACGCCCTGCGCCATCAGGTCCTTTGTGATCTTTGCGGCGTAATCCATGCTCTTGTCGCTGACCGGCAGGACCTTGACCTGGATCGGCGCAAGCCACAGCGGGAACACACCTTTTGTTTCTTCAATCAAATAAGCCATGAATCGGTCGATGGAACCGAGAATCGCGCGGTGAAGCACCACCGGTGTCTTCTCGCTGCCGTCCGCGTCGATGTATTTCAGATCGAATTTCGCCGGCAGGCAGAAATCCAGCTGGCATGTGCTCAGCGTGTATTCCGCACCGATGGCAGGCTTCACGTTTACGTCCAGCTTCGGTCCGTAGAATGCGGCTTCGCCGATTTCTTCCGTATAGTGGATGCCAAGCTGGTTCAGCACGTCGCGCAGCGCGCTTTCCGCCCGGTTCCACATCTCGTCGTCCTGGTGGTATTTCACCTTGTCTTCCGGATCCCGCAGGCTCAACACGCACCGGTAGTCTGTGATATGGAAATCCTTGTACACGTCCCGGATCAGGTTTACCACGCTGGATACCTCATCCTTGATCTGGTCGGGGGTCACAAACAGGTGCGCGTCATTCTGGCAGAAATGGCGTCCGCGCTCAATCCCCTTCAGGGTTCCGCTGGGCTCAAACCGGAAATCGTGCGCCACTTCACCGATGCGGATCGGCAGATCCCGGTAGGAATGCAGCCGGTTTGCGTAGATCATCATATGATGGGGGCAGTTCATGGGGCGCAGAACGAAGCTCTCGCCCTCGACTTCCATCGCCGGGAACATATTCTCCTTATAATGGTCCCAGTGCCCGCTGGTCCGGTAGAGATCCACCGTGCCGACGCACGGCGTCATGACATGCTGGTATCCCAGCAGCCTTTCCTTCTCCTTGATGTAGTTCTCCAGTTCCATCCAGATCGTATAACCCTTGGGCAGGAACATGGGCAGTCCCTTGCCGATCAGGTCGTCCGTCATGAACAGCTGCATTTCCCTGCCGATCCGGCGATGGTCACGCGCCTTTGCCTCTTCCACCTGGCGTTCGTATTCCTTCAGCTCGTCCGCGTTCCGGAAGGCAACGCCGTTCAGCCGGGTCAGCATCTTGTTCTTCTGGTCGTTTTTCCAGTATGCGCCGGAGATGGCCGTCAGCTTGAACGCTTTCAGCGCCTTGGTATAGCACAGATGCGGCCCGACGCACATGTCGATATAGTCGCCCTGCTGGTAGAAGGTAATGACGGCATCGTCCGCCAGGTCCGCGATATGCTCGACCTTGTAGATTTCGCCCCGGTCCTTCATCAGCTGAACCGCCTCGTCCCGGGGAAGCGGATAGACTTTAAAAGGCAGGTTCTCCTTCACAATCTTCTGCATTTCCGCCTCGATCGCAGGCAGTTCCTCGTCCGTCAGCTTCACATCCCCCAGGTCAATGTCATAGTGGAAGCCCTTCTCCGTAGCGGGGCCGTAAGCAAAATGCGCATCCGGATACAGACGCTTGACCGCCTGCGCCATGATATGCGCCGCAGAGTGGCGCAGCACCTCCAGCTCTTCCTCCTCCGGGCATTCCGCTACCCGTCCGTCGTTGTAGATGATTTTCATTCTCCCGTGCCTCCTTCATCATTCGTTGTGCTCATCCGTCCTGCCAATCCCCACCGAGGACGGTGAAAGTGGCCCGGAAGGCGATCGGAGAGCCCTCCGGATTCCGTTCAACGAAAAACAGCATCCGATCCTTGCTGCTGCAAGGACGGATGCTGGTATTCAGCATTCGCGGTTCCACCCTGCTTGTTTATACAAACCACTCATTGTGCCGCGCTATCGGGCAGCTCCCGCTTTTCATCCGGGAATGGTATCGGCCCGGGTCCCGCCGCGGGGCTCCCACCTCTTCCCCGCTCTCTGTGCGCCGGATTCCCGTCCGCGTGTTTCCCTTCATCTGAAAAGAATGGAGTAAGTATAGCACCCCGCCCGGATAAAATCAACACTGAATTTACAGGATCAGTAATTCTCTGCGTGGACCTCGAAATAGCTTTGCGGGTGCGCGCATACGGGGCAGATTTCCGGCGCTTCTGTTCCGACGACGATGTGTCCGCAGTTGCGGCATTCCCAGACCTTGACCTCGCTCTTCCGGAACACTTCCTGCATCTCCACGTTCTTCAGCAGGGCCCTGTACCGCTCCTCATGGTGCTTCTCGATTTCCCCGACGCTGCGGAATTTCGCCGCCAGTTCCGGAAAGCCTTCCTGCTCCGCGGTCACGGCAAAGCCTTCATACATGTCGGTCCATTCGAAGTTTTCTCCCTCAGCCGCCGCAAGAAGGTTTTCTGCCGTACTTCCGATGCCGTTCAGTTCCTTGAACCACATCTTGGCATGTTCCTTCTCGTTGTCCGCAGTCTTCAGGAACAGGGCCGCAATCTGTTCAAATCCGTCCTTCTTCGCCTTGGAGGCAAAATAGGTGTACTTGTTGCGGGCCTGTGATTCCCCGGCGAACGCGGCTTCCAGATTCTTCTCTGTCTGGGTCCCGGCATAAGGATTGGATTTCGCCATATGTGTTTCCTCCTCTTCCGGCCGGATTATTTATCGTAGTTGACGACCTGGCTGAAATCGGGAGCTTTCAGGCTGGCGCCGCCGATCAGTCCGCCGTCGATTTCGGGCTGCGCCATGAGCCCCTTGACATTCTTCGGGTTCATGCTTCCGCCGTACTGGATGCGGATCTTGTTGCCCGCAGCTTTTCCGTATTTACGGGCAACGGCCTTGCGGATCACGCCGATGGTCTCATTCGCCTGTTCATCCGTGGCGGTCAGCCCCGTGCCGATTGCCCATACGGGTTCGTAGGCGATAATGATCTTCGCGACCTGTTCCTTTGTCAGGCCGTTCAGGGCGATCAGCGTCTGATACTCAACCAGCGCGTCCGTATATCCCGCTTCCCGCTCTTCCTTGTTCTCGCCGACGCAGACGATCACTTTCAGCCCTGCATCGACTGCGGCCAGAACCCTCAGGTTCACCGTCTTGTCGGTTTCGCCGAAGTACTGTCTCCGCTCGCTGTGGCCGATAATAACGTATTCCACACCGCAGGCCTTCAGCATGTCCGCGCTCAGCTCGCCCGTGAAAGCGCCGCTCTTCGCCCAGTGGACATTTTCCGCGCCCAGCTTGATTTTGCTGCCCTTGGCAGCTTCCTTCACGGCGGCAAAATTCACCGCGGGAACGCATACAACCACGTCGCAGCTGGCATCCTTGACCAGGGGCTTCAGTTCCGTCACAAGAGCCTTGGCCTCTTCGGGCGTCTTGTTCATCTTCCAGTTTCCGGCAATAATCGCTTTCCGCATTTTGTTATCCTCTCTTTTCTCACTTCTCGTCCAGGCACGCGACGCCGGGCAGGGTCTTGCCTTCCAGGAATTCCAGGGACGCGCCGCCGCCGGTGGAGATATGGGTCATCTTGTCGCCCAGGCCCATCTGTTCCACAGCTGCCGCACTGTCGCCGCCGCCGATAATGGTCACGGCTTCACTGTCCGCCATTGCCTGCGCAACGGCCAGGGTGCCCTGCGCCAGCGTGGGATTCTCAAAAACGCCCATCGGTCCGTTCCAGACAACGGTCTTCGCGGACTTCACGGCTTCCGCAAACAGTTCGCGGCTCTTCGGACCGATATCCAGGCCTTCCTTGTCAGCCGGAATCTTGTCGGAATCAACGACCGTGGTATCCACCGGTCCGTCAATGGGATCCGGGAAACCGGCAGCGCAGACGGTATCCACGGGCAGCAGCAGCTTGACGCCTTTTTCCGCGGCCTTGGCCATCATGTCCTTGCAGTAGTCGATCTTGCTCTCGTCCAGCAGGCTCTTGCCCACTTCGTATCCCTTGGCTTTCAGGAACGTAAACGCCATGCCGCCGCCGATAATCAGGGTATCCACCTTTTCCAGCAGATTGTTGATCACGTTCAGCTTGTCCTCGATCTTGGCGCCGCCCAGCACCGCCACGAAGGGACGGTCGGCGTTTTCAAGCGCTTTGCCCATGATGCTCAGTTCCTTGCCGATCAGATAGCCGGCAACGTTGGGGCTGGTGTACGCGGTCACGCCCGCGGTGGAGCAGTGCGCACGATGGCAGGAACCGAAAGCGTCGTCCACATAGGCATCCGCCAGGGAAGCCAGTTCCTTGCTGAAATCTTCGATATTCTTGGTTTCTTCCTTGCGGAAACGGGTATTCTGCAGCAGCACCACGTCGCCGTCCTTCATGGCCGCAACGGCAGCTTTGGCGTTCTCACCCACCACGTTGTCATCGTTGGCGAAAACGACATCCTGGCCCAGCAGCTCGCCCAGGCGGACCGCCACGGGCGCCAGGGAGAACTTTTCTTCCGGCCCGTTCTTCGGCTTGCCCAGATGGCTGCACAGAATGACCTTTCCGCCGTCGGCGATCAGCTTTTTAATGGTGGGCAGCGCCGCCACAATCCGCTTGTCGTTGGTGATCTTTCCGTCTTTCATGGGAACGTTGAAATCGCAGCGGACCAGAACCCGCTTGCCCTTGACCTGAATGTCATCCACCGTTTTCTTTGCCATGGTATTCCACTCCTTTGTTTGATTTTGAGTCATTTATTGCCTGAATCCCTTCGGGATCTGCAATCATGTTGTAAGAATCCGGAGCATTTCCTCCGCCGCACCCTGGTCCGTCACCAGCAGATCATGCTTCGTGTGCCTCAAGACGGACACGATGGCGGCGGCTTTTGTTCTGCCTGCCGCGGCAGCCACCATCCGGCAGGTGGGTTTCAGCCGTGCCAGATCCACTCCGACGCTGGAGGACTCCATCAGGCAGGTCCCCTCGACGTTATAGAACGCGCCGAAGCTTTCTCCCGCGGCTCCTTTCTGGATCATCTCCGCCTGGATGCTCCGGTCCAGCTTCCGCTCCCGCATTGTTTCGGCTGCGATACCGATCCCGTGCAGGATCACATCCGCGCGCTCCAGCAGTTCCATTGCCTCGTGGACTTCCGGCATTTTCATCATCTGCTGCATGGCAGCGGCATCCATATGGTCCGGAAGATGGATCAGCCGGTAATGCCCGCCGAGGCGCCCGGCAATCTCCTCCGCCAGCGTATTGGCCTGCAGCTCGACGCTCCGGCCGATACCGCCGCGGGCGGGAACCACCATCACATTCAGCGGCGTCTGGGTCTGTATGTTCCGGGCGACGGCCGCCACGGTCCGCCCGCCGGTCACCGCCAGCGTATTTCCGTTCTGCAGGAGTGCCCGAAGCCTGGCCGCACAGATTCTTCCCACGTCGGAAAGGACCTGCCCGTCCTCATCCGCGTCGCCGGGGGCAATCAGCACCCGTGAGACCGCCAGAAGCTCGCTCAGCCGGTTCTCCGTCTCCGTCAGATCGTTCATCGCTTTGGAAAACTCCCGGGCACTGTCCAGAATTTCCTCCGCCTTG
Source organism: Clostridia bacterium (assembly GCA_017541105.1). Lineage (GTDB taxonomy): Bacteria > Bacillota > Clostridia > Christensenellales > Aristaeellaceae > Aristaeella. The sequence goes on along the minus strand of JAFXZS010000016.1, from coordinate 66,831 downwards.
CGGCTCAGCGTCATTCCGGAGGCATCCATCTCAATGTAACCGAGATCCTTGAGCAGGATTGCCGTATTGCGGATTTCACGTTCCGGCAGGTTCAGCCTCGAGGCCAGCTGCCTGCGGCCGACAGGCTGAAGAACGGATATTCTTTCAAGGATCAGCGCCCGGCGTGTCATCTCCTCCGTCAGGTCGGGAGCCAGCTTGCGCATCAGCGTAATAAATCCCGCATCCATCCGGCTCCCTCCTCCCGGTCATTTGGGACAGTTTTTGCCCTCATGGGCAAATCGCGTCCCAAAGGATCTTATCATAACCGGGAGACGGTTTCAAGACGTTTGGCCCGAACTTTTTCTGGCGCTTTGCGCCGTCAGACCCGGATCACTTCCGTGCCGTCCAGCGCCCGCTGAATCAGCTCCTCCTGCTGCAGCCTGCCCTCGCCTTCCAGGATCTTCTCCATCTTGGGATGAGTCGCCGGATGCCGCGGCGTAAATACCGTACAGCAGTCTTCAAACGGCAGCTCTGAGATTTCCAGCGTACCGATCCTGCGGGCTGTCTCGATAATCTCACTCTTGTCAAATCCGATCAGCGGGCGGAAAACCGGCATGTGAACCGCATCGTCCGTCGTTGCCAGTGCCGTCATGGTTTGGCTGGCCACCTGTCCGATGCTCTCCCCGGTAATCAGCGCCTCGCTTTCCGACTGCCTGGCAATCCGCTCTGCGATGCGCATCATATACCGCCGCATAATCAGCGTCGTATATTCCTCCGGACACTTCTCATGGATCTGCATCTGAATTTCCGTGAAAGGTACCACATGAACCTTGATGCCGCAGCAGCTGAAGCTCAGTTTTCGCGCCAGATCAAGCACCTTTTCCTTCGCGCGGTCGGATGTATAGGGATAGCTGTGGAAGTGAACGGCGTTGATCTGAACCCCTCTCTTGGCGATCATCCATCCGGCCACCGGGCTGTCAATCCCGCCGGAAAGCAGCAGTGTGGCATTGCCGTTGGTTCCCACCGGCATTCCTCCGACAGCCGGAATCACTCTGACGTACAGATACGCCATATCCCTGATCTCGATGTTCACCAGATGTTCCGGCTCGTGCACATCCACCTTCAGATTCGGATTGGCGTTCAGAATCCTGTATCCGACCTCCTGGTTAATCATCGGGGAATTCATCGGGTACCGTTTGTCGCTGCGCCGTGCATTCACCTTAAAGGTACCCTGAAGATCCCTGACCATTTCGATCGCCTGGCCGCAGACCGCGTCAAAGTCTTCCTTCGGCATTTCCACAGCCGGGCATACGCTGTGTACGCCGAATACCCTGGTTACCCGGGCAATGCATTCCTCCGGATCGCTGAACCCCCGCACGAAGATTCTGCCGTCATGCACCCATACCTCTGCGCCGAGCCCGCGGACCGCGTATCGGATCTTCCTCACCAGCGCGCGGATAAAGTAAGGCCGGTTCAGTCCCTTCAGGAAGATCTCTCCGTATCGGACAAGTAGCAGATTCTGCATATGTTTTTCCTCCGCAATTATCTCCGGGTGTATTTCTTCAGCACCCTGTAGTGGAACGCGGCCCGTTCGGCCGCATAGTCTATTTCGTCCTCCGTGGTCTCCCGGCCGAGGCTGAACCGCAGGGAACAGTCCGCCCGTGCCGGATCGGTCCCCATGGCCCTGAGCACCGGGGAAATCTTTTGTTTCCTGCTGGCACACGCGCTTCCTGCGGAAACATAGACCCCGTCTCCTTCCAAAGCGAAGAGCATCGTCTGACTTCGCACCGGTTCAAACGCGACATTCAGAATATGCGGAGCGCCGTCCTCCGGTTCGGGGCCGTTCACCTCCGCCTCCGGAATCTTTTCCTTCAGCGCTTTCCACAGGCGGATTTTCAGCCCGCGGATCCGTTCACTGTCCGCCTCCTGCCATTCCTCCACGGCAGCTCCCAGTGCCAGAATCCCGGCCGTGTTTTCCGTGCCGGAACGAAGGTTCCCTTCCTGCCCACCTCCGAACAGCAGCGGCTTCACGGTGTATCCGGGCGCCAGCATCAGCGCGCCGGTTCCTTTCAGTCCGTGAATCTTGTGTGCGCTCAGTGCATAGCTTTGTATCCCCAGGCGGCGGAGGCGGATCGGAACGCGCAGGAATCCCTGCACCCCGTCGACATGGATCGCTGCGTCCGGGCATTTTCTGTTCCGTATCGCGATGATTTTCTCCAGCGGCTCCGTCGCGCCGGTCTCGTTGTTCACCTGCATCACGGAGATTAATACCGTCTCCCCGTCCGCTTCTTCCTCCAGTTTCCGGAGATCCAGCGTCCCCTCCCGCACTGCGGGAATCGCGGCCACGCGGTACCCCATCCGTTGCAGCTCCTCCGCGCAGGCGGAAACTGCCGGATGCTCAACGGAAGACATCAGGACCTTTCCAGGCTTTCTTCGGGCTTTCAGGGCACCGATCAGCGCCAGGTTATCGCTCTCCGTTCCGCCGGAAGTGAAAACGATTCTGTATCCTTCCGCTCCCGCGGCCTTCAGGCAGATTTCCCGCACTTGATCCATCCGTTTCTGGATTTCAAGGGCGGGCCTATATAAAGCGGATGGATTGTACCATCCGCTTTCCGGCAATTCCTTCATCAGCGCCGCCACGGAGGCGCCCGGCCTCGTCGTCGCGCTGTTATCCAGATAGGCAGTCATCTTCATTACTCCCGGAATGCGCCTCTTGGCAGATAGGCGCAGATATACTCAACCAGTTGCTCACTCGGCTCCAGAATGATCATCTTCTTATCCTGATCCTTCGTGAAGTAGAAGAAATAAAGTTCCGCCCCGCGGTTCAGGAACCAGTTCATCCGTTTGATGCCCGGCATATTCACATAGCGCTGAAAATGCCCGGAACTCACCTTCGCAAAGCATTCCACATTCCGTACATTCAGGCTGCCCAGGGATTTCCGCTTCTTGTTGTTGTACACTTCCGCAAAGTCCAGTGCGCCATTGGTAAACGTGTATTCATATTCGTTCAGCAGTCTGTCATGAAAGAAAAACGTATATCCGCAGATGCCGGCGCACAGAAGCAGCATCAGCAGTGTCTGCAGATCAAATCCGCCGCTCATGAGACTGCTGGATACCGCGGAAAACATAAACATGGCAGACATGCCGGACAGGATGATAATCACCCAGCTGAGCAGGTAAAGAATGCGGTTCAGCCCATTGCTCTTCCTGACAACGACTTCTTCCATAAAATGGTCTTTCATACTTTGTTCCTCCGGTTTTGTGCTTATTGTTCCCTGTGAATCAGCTGCTCCGCGAAAACAGCGAATGCCGTCAGATCCCACGGCAGCTTACGAAGCGCCTCGCATGCTTTCCGTACTTCGTCCGCCGCGTCTTTCTTCGTGTCCTCCACGCCGCGAAATGCTACCCAGGTCATCTTGTTCCCGTCCATGCCCGGATTTTTTCCCATCACGGCAGCATCCCCCGTCACATCCAGCAGGTCATCCGTCATCTGGAAGGCCAGGCCCATATGGAATGCGTATTCCCTTCCCGCGGCAATCTGTTCCTCTGCAGCGCCTGCAAGCGTCAGCCCGGCTTCCACCGGTGCCTCCAGCAGATCGGCTGTCTTATGGCTGTGGATAAAACGCACCAGATCCTCGCGGGGAAGCTCCCCTTCGGACAGAACGTCCATCGTCTGCCCCGCAATCATACCGGTCACGCCGGCTCTGCGCATAATGATCTCCATCGCCCGCACACCCAGCATATCGTTCCGCCGGACAGCCGCACGGGTCATCAGTTCCGCCGCGCCGTTCAGCAGCGCGTCCCCGGCCAGAATGGCAATGTTCTCGCCGAATACTTTGTGGCTGGTCGGCTTTCCCCTGCGCAGATCATCGTTATCCATCGCAGGCAGATCGTCGTGGATCAGGCTGTATGTGTGGATCATCTCAAGCGCGCAGGCAAAAGGGAGCGCCTCCTCCAGGCTTCCGCTGGCGGACTCGCACGCGCCCAGCAGCAGGGACGGCCGGATCCGCTTTCCGCCTGCTGTCAGGCTGTACAGCATTGCCTCCTTCAGCCGGTCCGGAATGGCTCCGAGCGAGTCCAGCATCGGCTCCAGCGCCGCTTCCGTAATCCTTCGGTATTCGTCAAAGGTCCTCATGAGACATTTCGGTCTCCTTTCCTTCCTGCAGCACTGTCAGCCTTCGGTTCATCTGTTTCAGTTCGCCGTCCAGCGCATCCAGCAGTTTCATGCCCTGCTCATACGCTGTCACGGAATCTTCAAGCGGAAGCTTACCGCTCTCGATTCTTCCGATGATATCCTGTACCTGTGCCAGCCGTTCCTCAAAACTTTGCGTCCCGTTCTCTTCATGTCTGTCCATGCGGTTCATTCTCCGTCCGTCGTCACGGTCACGTTTACGGATCCGTCCGCAAACCGTACCGTCATGTCTTTGGCTTCCAGTGCCTGCTTTCTCTCTGTCAGCACGCGACCTTCCCGGTTCTGCACCAGGACATAGCCCCTTTCCAGCATGCCCAGCGGGTTCATGGCTTTCAGCCGTTCCCTGATCTTCCCGGTCTGCGTCGCAGCCGCGTCCATCCGGCGGGCCATCGCGTTTTCCATCCGGATTCGTTCCATCCGGAGGTTTCCCGCCTGGTTTTCCAGCCGGTTGTCCAGCGCGTGGATCAGATTCCCCCGGGATAACCGGCATCTGGCATTCAGCTCCGCAATCTGCCTCCCCGGCCGGAGCGCGGACAGCCGCAGGGCTGTCTCCCGGGTTTTTGTCACACCGGCCTGTATCTGCGCGCCTGCCGCCTTGTAAAGCAGAAGCGCCAGCGCGCGCGTCCTGCCTTTCAGTTCCTTCCGGTCCGGAAAGACAATTTCCGCTGCGTTGCTGGGGGTGGAAGCCCGTACATCCGCCGCCAGGTCACAGATGGTTGTATCAATCTCATGTCCCACGCCGGAAACGACCGGAATACGGCTGCCCGCCACAGCCCTTGCGACGGTCTCCTCATTGAAGCACCACAGATCCTCCGCGGACCCACCGCCTCTTGCAACAATCAGCACTTCCGCGTCTGTCTGTTCGTTTGCCTTCCGGATGCCGGCCGCAATCTCCCCGGCAGCGCGTTCTCCCTGTACGCTGACCGGAATCAGCACAATCGGGATCGAAGGATTCCGCATTCCGGAAACATTCAGGATATCATGCAGCGCCGCTCCGCTTGCGGATGTCACAACCGCAACCTTTCGCGGCACCATCGGCAGCATCCGTTTTCTTTCCGGTGCGAACAGTCCTTCCGCGTTCAGCCGGTTCTTCAGTTCCTCATACCGGATGAACAGGTCTCCTGTTCCGCCTGCGCGCAGCCCTGTCACATACAGCTGATAGCTGCCGTTCTTCGGATACACATCCACATATCCGGTGACCTGAACAGCGTCCCCGTCCCTCGGCCGCATCTGCGCCCGGAATGTATTCTGCCGGAACATCACACAGCTGACAGAGGACTCGTCATCCTTCAGGGAAAAATACCAGTGCCCGGAGGATAAATGATGCCGGAAACCACTGACTTCTCCCCGAACCGTCACGCTGCGGATTCTCGGATCCTTCCGGATTGCTTCCGCCACCATCAGGTTCAGCTGCGAGACCGACAGGCTGCCGGTTTCAAGCATGCCGCAGCGTCCTTTCCGCCGCATCGGCCGTATTGGCCAGCAGCATCGCGATCGTCATTTTCCCGACGCCTCCCGGTACGGGCGTAATCCATCCCGCTCTTTCCCTGACCGCGTCAAAATCCACATCCCCGCAGACTTTTCCGTCCACCCGGTTGATTCCGACGTCAATCACGATGGCACCGGGTTTGACCATATCAGCCGTTACGAACCTGGCCTTGCCGACGGCGGCTACCAGAATGTCCGCACGCCGGGTATGCTCCGCCAGATTCCTTGTCCGGCTGTGGCAGACGGTAACGGTACAGTTCTCCCTCAGCAGCAGCATGGCCATCGGTTTCCCGACAATGTTGCTGCGGCCGATGACAACAGCTTCTTTCCCGCTCAGCGGTTCTCCGGTGGCCCGGATCATATGCAGAACGCCTTTGGGCGTACAGGGAATCACTCCCTCCGCGCCTGTCATCAGCCGGCCGGCGTTGATCAGGTGAAAACCGTCCACGTCCTTCTCCGGCAGGATCCGCGACAGGGCAGCTTCTTCGTTCAGATGCCCGGGCAGCGGGAGCTGTACAAGAATCCCGTGAATGGCAGGATCCTCGTTCAGCCTCTGAATCTCTGCTTCCAGTTCCTCCTGGGAAACATCCGCACCCATCCGGATTGTCCGGGAAAACATCCCGACTTCCTCGCAGCCTTTTCCCTTGTTGCGAACGTAAATCTCACTGGCAGGATCATCCCCTGCCAGGATCACGGCAAGCCCGGGGATTACGCCCTTCTCTCTCATGGCTGCCACCCGCCTGGCGATATTGCTTTTCAGTTCTTCGGACATGGTTTTTCCGTCCAGAATCTTCGCAGCCATATTTGCCTCCGTATCAACAAGGTCTCATTGCTGTCCTTTTTGCCATGCCTTCAGCGCAATGAAGGCGACTCCCACCGCATTGTCACCGCTCAGTTCAGGCTTTCCGAAGACCAGCCTCGGCGCACCGCCGCGTCCCGCGATCCGCTCTGCCAGCATTTTCCGGAACAAGGCTGAGGATGCAATGCCTCCGGTGATCAGTACGGATCCAAGTCCGGTTTTCTTCTGTCCTGCGAGAATCAGGCGGGATACCGTTCTGGCCAGAAAATCGTAAATCTCCCGCGCGATATCTTCGGGGGCCTGTTCCTGTGCCCTGATCCATCGCTGTACCTGGCTCTCCGCACCGCTCAGATGGCAGGAAAGATCATCATTGCACATGCTGCATCCCAACAGGCTTTTGCTCTTCCCCCGCTGTGCCAGCGCTTCCAGTTCCGGCCCCGCCGGAAAACGCATTCCCAGCGCGACTCCGGCCCTGTCCACCAGCTGGCCGGCATGCAGGTCCAGGCTTCCGCCGATCAGGTGAACCGCCTCTTCCCGCACCTCCAGCAGATCCGTTGTGCCTCCCGAAAGATGAAGCGCCAGATACCGGTCAGCCTCTTCCAGTTCCGTTCCGAGTGCTGCCGCAGCCAGATGCCCGCGCTGATGGGTTGTGGCAACAAAGGGAATGTGAAGCATGGCAGCCATCAGCTTGCCGAAGGAAGCCCCAGCCTGAAAAACAGGCATATAGGAGTCGTTCCCGTCCCGCGGAGCCACGCTGGCGCCGATAGCCGCGATCTGTCCGTCTCCGGTCTGCCGAAGCATATCCCCCGCTGCGCCCAGCTGCTTCAGATGAGCGAATACGGCTTCGTTCTGCCGGAGCCCTCTCTCTCCCGGGGAAACGGGCAGCAGTTCCCGGTAGTTCATTTGAACTTGTCCGTCCGTACTGATCAGCGCCGCGCTGGTTCTGTAATTGCTGGTATCAAGCCCCAGTACCGTCATTCTTCTCCCTCGTGCTCGCGGACAATTGTGCCGAGAACACCGTTTACAAAAGGTTTGTCGTCCGGATCGGAATAGCGTTCAGTCAGCTCCAGCGCTTCCGAAACGGAGACACCGGCCGGAATATCCGGATCGTACAGGATTTCCCATACCGCCAGCCGCAGAATCGTCAGATCCACCAGGGACATCCTGTCCGTCGTCCATCCCTTTGCTGTCTTCCCGATCCTTTCGTCAATCTCTTCCAGATGGTCCAGGACCCCGTTAAATGCATCGGAAATAAACGCCCGGTCTTCCTCGTCCGGTTCCTTTCGGCTGACGGACGGCTCCCCGGGCATTCCGTTTTCCCGAAGCTCATCATAAATCATCTTCAGCGTATCTTCACCGCCCTGCCCTCCGGAAACCTTTTCAAAAATCATCTGCATGGCAGCGGATCTCGCAGTCGTTCGAGACATGCCTTTTACTCTCCATCCTTTTCCTGATTTGTCCGCACTGCGGCCTCATCCTGTTCCCTCGCGATCTCGCTTTTGAGATCAATGACCTTCGTTTCTTTCGCGGGAATGATTTTATTGGCGGTCTCCCGGATAAACTCCTGTTTGTTCTCAACTGTTCCGATGAAATAACCCACAGCGAAAAGCAACAGAAGGAGCAGTGTCTTCCAGAAGCCGATCAGCATCACCAGTACCGCCGCTGCAACCAGTGCCAGGCCGATCGCCAGGCCCATGAGCGGCGTGCCCATCTTCAGCTTATTCTTCATGCGTTGTCCTCTCCCTTCTCCCGATTTTCGGTATTCTCCTCCGGTGTTCCGGATGCAGCATCGGGTTCATCCTTTCCGGCTTCTTCCGTCTCTGTTTCCTCTCCGGGTTCCCGGTCCGCTGAACCGGCCGGATCATAGGCCCCGGAGCCTTCAGAAGCTTCCGTTTTCCCGGCTTCCCCATCGTCCCGGATCAGATTTTCAGGCGGAAGCGGCATAATACACGGCTCGTCCTGCGTGCTGAACAGCCGCTGATGGAGCGGCCGGTCGTCTTCCAAATCCATCTCGTTCATGAGTGTTTCCGCAGCAGCCATTGCGGCAATGGCAGCGGAAGCTTCTCCGGATCCGACGGGTTCCGGTTCCGCGGGAGTTTCTGCCGGAGAGGCCGTTTCCGGTTTCGGGGTTTCCTGCGCCGGCGCCTCCTCCGTCTGAATTTCCGTCCTTGGCTCACCGCCCTTTGGCAGCAGAATCCCGGCAGGCGCCTCAATGGCGAACGGCGCGTCCTTTGCGTCCTCCCCGGACGCTTCGATTTGAATTCTGATTCCCTTGACTTCCACTCCGCTGCAGGCGGTCACATATTGCTTGATCTGCTTTTGCAGTGTATCGATCGTCAGCGGGATGCTGATTCCGCCTGCCACGATCCCGCGAACCCTTACCAGCAGGCCGTCCCGCTGGTTCTCCAGCCGGATCTGCTCCGTCTTGATTTCAGGATGCTGGTCCAGGCATTTCCGGACCATCGTTTCAAGCGTGGTCAGGGAAATTGCCAGTTCTCCGGTTTCCATTTTCTGCAGGATGAATTTGTCCTTGCGGCTGCGGTGGCGGAACAGCATCAGCACGCAGTAGATTCCCAGGATCAGCAGCAGCGCCGCGCATGCACCGATCACGATCTTTGCAGTGGTGGAACTCCGTGTCAGCTGTTTTGTCGCGAACCCGATTACGTCCTTCCCGAGAAAAACCTGCCCGACCAGGCCGACGCATGCGGCCACCAGGATCAGGCCGGCCAGTGCAACCAGAATCCGGTCCAGAATTCGGATTTTCATCGAGCTTCCCTCCTGTTTCTGTCGTTCCCTGAAAAGTCAGAAAGACAGAGGATCTCTCCCCTGTCAATAATGGTTTCAGTTCTCTTCGGAGGGCGTCTCCTCCGGCTGCTTCTCCGCGGGGGTTTTCTTTGTCTTGGCGGTTTTGCTCCGTACCGGTTTGGCGGCTTTTTGTTCCGCTTCCGCCGTTTCCGGAACCGGATCCGCCTGTTTGGGTTCTTCCAGGTTACCGCCCGGTGCCTCTCCGGCTTCCAGTACGGCACTGGCGGCTCCGGACTGCAGCGCGGCCTTGTTCTCCTGTTCAAAGCTGACACCCTGCACATGCACGTCGACCCGGACGACATGCAGTCCGGTCATGGATTCAATGGCCTTGCGCACATTCTCCTGCGCATCCATGGCAGCGCGCTGAATCGGCGTCCCGTACTCAACGATGACATACAGGTCCACGGCAGCCTCTTCCGTGCCGATTTCAACTTTTACCCCTTTGGTGACATTACGGTTCTTGTTCAGAATGTTTCCGCTGACGGAGCACATTCCCGCGATGCCCTCCACTTCGTTCGCTGCCAGGCCCGCGATAATCGCAACCACCTCATTGGCATAGGTAACTTTTGTGGACGGAGTCAGATCATCCTCCATATTCAGGGGCAGAACACTTCCCGTCTCCTTTTTTGTGGCCATTGAACCTTCCTCCTCCGGTGGGTTTTCAATCCTGATAATTATACCAGATTCTGCTTCCGTTGACAACCGAGGTTACTTCTCGTCCTTTTCAACGCGGATGTGAAGTTCCTCCAGCTGTTTGTCGTCTACGGGGCCGGGCGCTCCCATCATAATATCCTGGGCATTTTTGTTCATCGGGAACGGAATCACTTCCCGGATGGATTCCTCGCCTGCCAGTAGCATGACCATCCGGTCCACCCCGGGAGCAATCCCCGCATGCGGCGGCGCTCCGTAGCAGAACGCGTTGTACATGGCCGGGAACTTGGCCTTGACGTCCTCTTCTCCCAGCCGGACCATTTCGAATGCTTTGATCATGATCTCCGGATCATGGTTCCGCACCGCGCCGGAGGAGAGTTCCACACCGTTGCAAACCAGGTCATACTGGAAGGCGGTGATCTCCAGGGGATCCACTTCGCCGGAAGCAGCCCTGTTCAGGATATCCAGCCCGCCGTTCGGCATGGAGAAAGGATTATGGCAGAACTCCAGTTCCCCGCTCTCCTCGCCGATTTCATACATGGGAAAATCAACAATCCAGCAAAACTCATACCGTTCCGTATCCATATGGTTCGGACACAGTTCCCCGAGCTTGCGGATCAGCACGCCCGCGGTCTTCTGCGCCGCATTCTTTTTGCCGGCGGCCAGCGCCACGAACGTGTTGGGCTGCAGGTTCAGCTCGCGGATGACCGCTTCCTTCCTCTCCTGCAGGAACTTGGCGATTCCGCCGGAAATCTCTCCGTTCTCGTCCAGCCTGAACCAGTAGCTCTTGTTCCCGCTGACCACTTCCGCGTCGGCGCACAGCTTGTCGATCTGTTTCCGTGTGGCAGTGAAGTTTGTAACGGGGATTGCCTTGACGGTGCTGCCTTCGAACGGCCCGAATCCGCAGCCGTCCATCAGTGCGGTCACGTCCTTCACCGTCAGGTCAATCCGCAGATCCGGCTTGTCCGTGCCGTAGGTTTCCATGGCTTCCAGATACGGAATCCTGCGGAAAGGCGCGGCGGAAGCGGTGTGATATTTGCCGAATCTGGAAAACACCGGCGGAAGCACATCCTCCAGCACGGCAAAAACATCCTCCTGGCTGGCAAAGGCCATTTCCATATCCAGCTGATAGAACTCTCCGGGGCTCCGGTCTCCGCGGGCGTCTTCGTCCCGGAAGCAGGGAGCGATCTGGAAATACCGGTCGAAACCGCTGGCCATCAGCAACTGCTTAAACTGCTGCGGTGCCTGCGGAAGCGCATAGAACATGCCGGGGTGTTTCCGGGCCGGTACCAGGTAATCCCGGGCGCCTTCCGGAGAGGAAGCCGTCAGGATCGGGGTTGTGATCTCCAGGAATCCGTGCTCATTCATCGCCTGGCGAAGGGCGGAAACCACGTTGCACCGCAGAATAATGTTCTTCTTGACCTCCGGATTGCGCAGGTCCAGATACCGGTATTTCAGCCGGATGCTCTCGTCCGCTTCCCGGCTGCGGCTGATCTGGAACGGCAGCGCATTGTATCGGCATTTTCCCAGCACATCCACACTGTCCGGCACCACTTCAATATCGCCGGTGGGCATTTTGGGATTCTTGCTGGCCCGTTCCCGTACCGTTCCCGTCACCGAGACGACGCTTTCCTTGTTCAGGTTCAGGAACACTTCCAGCGTTTCCCCGTCTTCCGCAACCAGCTGCGTGGATCCGTAGAAATCCCGCAGCACGACAAAAGCAAGGTTTCCTCCCACTTCCCGGACATTTTCCACCCAGCCGCTCAGCCGGACCTCTTTTCCCACGTCCGCAAGCCGCAGTTCATTGCACGTATGCGTTCTGTTCTGCATATTTATCTCTCCCTTATCCAATCATATTCCGGACCGCGCCGCACACCTCGCTGACAGGCACGGTACGCTCTTCTCCGCCGGCCATGTTTTTCAGTTTCACCGTTCCGCCGGCAGCTTCCTCATCGCCGATCACGGCTGTAAGCGGTGCCCCGGTTTTATTGGCATATTTGAACTGGGCTTTCAGGCTCCTGCCGCAGTGATCCAGATCCGCTCGGATCCCTCCCGCGCGCAGCTGCTGCACCAGCGCAAACGCCCGCAGCCCGTGTGCGCCCATAAAAGTGACAAATACATCGTACTGCGGAGGCTTCGGCAGCACAATACCGTCGGCATCCAGCAGCATCAGAACCCGCTCCAGGCCCATGCCGAACCCAACCGCCGGAATATCCTGTTCGCCGATCTGGCCGACCAGGTTGTCGTACCGCCCGCCGCCGCAGACAGTCAGCTTTCCGTCCTTCGTCTCCGTTACCAGTTCGAACACGGTCTTTGTATAATAATCCAGTCCGCGGACGATCCTGCTGTTGACCCGGTATGGAATTCCGGCCTGTTCCAGGCAGCTCTTCAGCTGGTCGAAATGCCCGCGGCATTCGTCGCACAGCAGGTCCAGCATGCTCGGGGCATCCTTCGTCAGTTCCTGGCATTTCTTTTCCTTACAGTCCAGCACCCGCAGCGGATTCCGTTCAAACCGCTCCCGGCACGTCTCGCACATCTGGCTGAGCTTTCCGCCGAGGTATTCCTTCAGCCGGGTGTGATAGACCGGCCTGCAGGAGGGGCATCCGATGCTGTTGATCTCGACGCTCAGGTTTTTAATTCCCAGATCCTGCAGCAGGCGGTATGCCAGCAGAATCAGTTCCGCATCCGCCGTGGCCTCTTTCGCACCGAAGCATTCCAGTCCGAACTGGTGATGCTCACGCAGGCGGCCGCTCTGCGGATTTTCATACCGGAAAATCGGAGCATTCAGATAGTACATCTTGCAGGGCAAAGCGTCCGCATACAGATTGTGCTCCAGGAAACAGCGGACGGCGCCGGCCGTTCCTTCCGGTTTCAGCGTGATGGAACGGTCCCCCTTATCCCTGAAAGTGTACATCTCCTTCTGTACGATATCCGTAGTATCACCGACGCCGCGCAGAAACAGCTCGGTATGTTCAAACACAGGGGTCCTGACTTCGCGGTATCCTGCCAGCGCGGCAGCTTCGCGCATCTTTTTCTCAAGAAACTGCCAGCGATAGCTCTCGGCAGGCAGCACGTCTTTGGTTCCCCTTGGCGCCTGAGTCAGCATAATACTCCTCCTGTTCGGGAAATAAGAATCATAACTAATAGATTATATCATATTTTATTCTCTTGTAAAATGAAAAAATCCGGGAAAGAAAACCTTCCCGGAAAAACGGATGACTGTTTTACCAGGTACAGTGCATGGCCGCTGCGACGCATTTCTGGTGCATGGCATCGACCTTCTGCGAACAGTGGGTCTTGCTGCCGTAGAAATGCACACAGAAATGGCCGTCAAAGTTGTTATTGCCGATGGTGGAGGTTCCGTGTGGCATTCCGTTGATGGAAGCGGCATATACATGCCCGTTGTACTTCACAAGAACCGACCGCCTCCTCCAGCTCCAGTGGCCGTAAATGCTTTTCAGAATCGCGGTATCAGACTTTGTCAGAGGTTCTGCGTCAATATGGTTGGCCCCGCTCCAGCGCCGGACCGTAAATACTTTGCCGGTTTTTATATCCTTGATCTTGAAAACCGCGCCTTTGGGAATCTTGTTGCTTCCGCCCTTGAACCAGTTCAGCCGTTCTGTCTTATAGCCTCCCCCCGAGGAAGACTGGCTGTCTGCCGCGTATCCTTTTTTCGCGCTGGAACTGTTCAGCTTGTTCAGCGTCGCTTTATTGACCTTGCCGGTTACTTTCAGCCCGTTCTTCTTCTGGAACGCCTTGACGGCCGCCTTGGTTCCGGAACCGTAATCCCCGTCAATGCTTCCGCTCAGGTATCCCAGAGCTTTCAGCCTTTTCTGCACCTTCCGGACCGCCGCCCCGCTGTCTCCCGGGCCGCAGGTGCCGTCAGAGGAGGTACGGGAGGAGGATTGGGTGCCTTTGGAACTTTTCGCTTTGGAATCCGAAGAGGCGTCGGAGGACGATACTTTTATATATTTCTTGGCTGCATATCCTGTTTTTCCGTTATACTTGACCTTGTACCAGCTTCCTGAAGTGCCCAGAATGGTCACTTTTTTCCCTTTCCGCATTACAGCAACCACTTTGCTTTCCGTGGACGTGCTTTTGCGCATATTCAGCGAGGAGGCGGTGACTGTTCCTGTCTGGGCCAGGGCGGAAAACAGAGGAATCAGGCAAAGGAGCAACGTTAACATCAGGAATGTACGCCATTTCTTCATGCGAACGTCTCCTTTCTCTGAACATTCAGGTTAATTTTATTACGATTTTATTACGATGTCAACTTATTCCGTCATATTTTCTTCTTTTGTTTGTGAGATTTTTCATATGTGGATTTTTGATTGACAAAAAGATTCTTCTGTGGTAAAGTTTCAAAGGTTTTGAGAAACCAGTGCCGAAGACAGCCGGTACCGCGACGCGGTTTAAAGGGGTTCCCCGCCTGCCGAGGTGTGAGAGGATCGTCTTTTTCCCTTGCGCCTGCACGCAAGGGTTTCTTTATTCTGAACCGGACAGGAGGTGTAACCGGAATCATGAGCACAAATCTCGAACTCAAAAAGCAGGTTGTGGCTGACATCGTTGAGAAACTGAAGAACGCCGAATCCATGGTGGTTTGTTCTTACAGCGGCTTGACTGTGGAACAGGTTACCGCTCTGCGCAAGCAGTGCCGTGAAAATGACGTGCATTACTGCGTTCTGAAGAACCGCCTCGTGCTTCGCGCGCTGAAGGAGCTGAACATCGAAGGGCTCGATCATCTGCTTGAAGGCCCCAACGCTTTCGTCTTCGGCGATAATGACGTTACCGCCGCGCCGAAAATCATCAACACCTTCATCGAGAAGAACAAACTGACCTCTCTGGAGATCAAAGGCGGCCTCATGGGCACTGACGTGATGGACGTGGATGCAGTGAAAGGCCTTGCCGCCACTCCCAGCCGGGAAGAGCTGCTGGCTACCGTGGTTGGCTGCCTGGTATCCCCCGTATCCTCGCTGGTTTCCGTTCTCGAAGAAATCGCCGAGAAAAAGGAAGCAGCCTGATCATTCCCGCAGCCTGACGGCTGCATGACTTATTGATAATAATGGAGGAATATTTCAATGACTAATCAGGAAATTCTCGAAGCCATTGAGTCCATGACTCTGCTTCAGGTCAAAGAACTCGTTGACGAAATGAAAGAAAAATTCGGCGTGACCGGTGCCATCGCCGTTGCCGGCGGTCCCGCTGCCGGTGGCCCTGCCGCTGCTGCTGAAGAGGAAAAGACTGAATTTGACGTGATCCTGAAGGAGACCGGTTCTGAAAAGATCAAGGTCATCAAGGTTGTCCGCGAAGTCGTGTCCGGCCTGGGCTTGAAGGAAGCGAAGGATATCGTGGAGTCTGCTCCCAAGACCATCAAGGAAGCTGTTTCCAAGGAAGAAGCCGAAAAGATCGCCGAGCAGTTCAAGGCTGTCGGCGCCACAGTCGAAATCAAGTAATTCCATTATCGGTTTTCAGGCGGGTGTTCTGTTACACCCGCCTGTTTTCCGCTTTAAGGAGGTTCCTGATGTTCCGCGCCTGCCGGTTCATTCCGCTGCTGTTTTTACTGGCTGTGTTAACCTCTGCCCATGCGGAGGAGAAAATCCTTGCGCCGCAGTGGCCTGTGCCGGAATACGCCTCCCGCCTCCTTGAGGTTGCCTCCGGAGAGGTCGGGTACACGGAAGAAGATCACGGACGCACGAAATACGGGGAATGGGCAGGGGATCCGTATTGCCAGTGGTGCGCGGAATTTCTGTGCTGGTGTGTGGACCAGGTGGACCGGCAGTTCGGAACGGAGCTGCTGGGCAGCGTATATCCCCGCTATTCCGCCAGTAATACAGGCCGCAGCTGGTTTATCCGTGCCGGCCGCTATGTAATCCGCAGGGGGCAGGTGGAAGGCTGGGGGTATGAATGGCTCAAAGGACAGACCTCCTTTCTTTCCTCCGGTGATTATATCCCCCAGCCGGGAGACTGGGTGTTCTTTACCTGGACCAGCGATCAGAATACAGATCATGTCGCTTTGGTGGAATACTGCTCCCAGAACAGCATCACCGGGGAAATCATGATCCATGTGATCGAGGGAAACAAGCCTTCTTCCGTATCCCGGGACACGTATTCGCTCCATTACAGCCGGATCCTTGGATATGGTACGGTGCACGATGTAGCGGATATTACCATGCAGTTCGGCAATCAGGGAGAAAAGGTCCGGCAGCTTCAGGATAAGCTTGCTTATCTCGGCCTGCTGGATCCGGCAAAGGCAGACGGCCGTTTCGGAGACGCCACGCTGAATGCGGTCCGGGCCTTCCAGCAGGGATGCGGCCTTCGGTCTTCCGGTATCGCAAATCTTTCCACCCAGCTGGAGCTGGATCAGCAGGTTCGTCAGAAAGTCAATTCCGATCCGGAAATATGGACCGTGGTGGATGATGAAGAAGAGGAGATGCAAAACCCATGAAACGGATCACATCCCTGATAACGGCACTGGTGCTTCTGCTGAGTATTCTGTCTGCCGCGCATGCCGAAGAGGATGAAGTCCTCAGCTATGATTTTCAGCTGCGTTTTCATCTCCGTGCGGAAGAATACCCCGCTCATGACCGGTCCCGCGCTCAGGGCTACGCGGATTTGCTGGATCTGCTGGAATTCCGGGGAAACCTTGCATGGTGTCCGCCCACCCAGTCCATGGATCTGCACGCGGAGCTTGTCCCCGTATCGAATCCTTCCGCCGCAATCAGCTTTCGCCTCTACGGCGTTCCGGACTATATGTGCCTGACGACGCCTCTTCTTAAATCGGAAACCATTTTCCTGCACAATTATGCGCTGATGGAATTTGCAGCCAAGGCCTGGCAGACCTTCCGACTTCCCCTTCCCTATCTGGTTCTTCTTGATCCGTATGTGACGATCGGCGCTTTCAGGCCTCTTGTAAAAAGATGGAACGCACAGTTCGGCCCCCTCACAGCCGGGAAAAACCTGTCCACAAAAAAGCTTTCCAAAGTGGAAGAAGCCTGGCGGAAGGATCTGGAGAATGAGTATCGGCTCACCAGCTGGATCAGCGCTTTTACCTCTCCTCTGCCGAACGGATCCATTGTCGAGCGGGAGATTCTCGCCTTGCCGGATATTCTGCACACCGTCTCCAGCGGAAAACGGCTGACCGTATCGGAATCGGAGGGCGTGCTGACTGTTTCCAACCGAAAACACCAGGTTCTTTTCAGCCAAAAAGAAACAGAAAGCAGTTACTCCTGCTCTCTGACCCTTCCGGAAACCGGTACGGATTATATCCCTTCTTTTGAATACTCCGCGGAAACCGGCGGCACCGGCCGTTCTGTTACGCTTCGTGCTGCCTGGGATCTTGCGGACGATGTGGATCCGGATCTGGAGTCTCTTCCGGATTCCCTGCTGCGCCTTTTCCTGCGTCTGGAAGGAATCCCATCGGCCTTTCCGGCGGATGCGGCCGTTCATGCCGCCATCCGGATAGAAGGATACGCATTGCCGAATTGCGAGTATACGCTGGATCTCAGCACTTCCTCAGACGGAAGCATTGTGCTGTCTCTTTCCCGCCCCATGGGTGATTTGCCTTCCGTTCCTGTCTTTTCCTGTACCGGTTCCGTTGTTCCTTCCGCGTATGACGGAATACTGTCCTTTGATACCTCCGAGCTTTCAGGCAATTTCAATATTTTTTCCGTCAATGACCAGTCGCTCTATGATTTTGTTCATCGCAACGGCTGGACGCTTTTTGACGGCCTGCTGAATTTCCTCTATGAGCTCCCGGCAAGTTCCTGCCAGAGTATCATGGACGAGCTTGAAAACCACGGCATTCTGGAACTGATCCTGAAGTAGAGCCGTTTCTTTCATACCATCACCGGCAGCATCCGGAGAATCTCCGGTTCTGCCGCTTTATTCTTTTTCCGCGGTCACTCCCGGACACTGGTTTGTCGTTTGCTGCGCGAAACTTCATTCATAGCCGCAGACGAACAGAGCATGGCCGGGACTGATCCGGAGCCGGAGGTTGTATGCCTGATCTGAAATCATATATCTGGGATCTGGACGGCACACTGCTCGATTCATACGGGTCCATTGTATCAAGCCTTGTTTCCCTCTCCGGGGAATGCCGGTGTCCGGACTCCCCTGCTGAGATTCTGAAGGCTGTCAAGCATGGATCGGTTTCTGCCTATCTGTCCGCGCTGAGCGGAAGAAGCAGCATGGAATATGAATTCCTGTACAGCCGTTATCGGGAAATCAGCCACGGGCGTGTGGAAGAGATCACCCTGATCCCCGGTGCGCTTGAAACGCTGGAATCACTGAAAAGCGGCGGCGCACAGCAATTTGTCTATACCCACAGGGGACAGTCCGCATGGCCGCTGTTAAGCCGTCTCGGTCTGTCCCGGTTCTTTGCTGAAGTTGTCACCTTTGAAAACGGATTCCGGCCGAAACCGTCGGGAGAGGGTGTCAGATATTTAGTCAGAAAATACAGTCTGGACAACGCATCTACAGCCTATGTCGGAGACCGGACACTGGACGTGGCCTGTGCGAAGGACGCGGATGTGCTGGCAATCCTGTATCTGCCGCAGGATTCCTGCGTAGTGCCCACCGGAATGGAAGACCGGATCATCAGCAGGCTTGAGGAACTTGTGTGATGAAGGATTTTGCGGTATGCAGTGCCATATCATCCGCTTCCTCCGGAGGCAGCTGATTCCGTTTCGGGTCTCTTTTTGCCTTCAGGAATGCTTTAGCAGATCCAGAGCCGTCTGCAGCAGATCTCCTACGGTGGAAGCCCGCCGGACTGCCATTTTGATTCCTTCCTTTTCAATCAGGTTCAGTTTATGGCCCTTGTTCTGTTCAAACCAGTCCAGCAGCAGTTTCAGGTCTTCTTCATTCATTCTGTTTTCCCTCCGTTTTCATGTTCAAGTGTCAGAATAATCAGTTCGCATGGATTATTGATTCGCGGAATGCGGGGTTTGGCCCCGTTTGTCATACCTCTGGACACCATCATCCGCCCTTCATCATGGATGCCGTACGTCAGTCTCGGAAACAGTCCCTGCCCCGGCGCATACAGGCCGCGGCCGAACAGCTGAATCTGGCCTCCGTGCGCGTGGCCGCATACGGTAAAATCTATTGCCCTGCCCCGCACGTATTCCCGGTATACCTCCGGATGATGGCACATCAGCAGCCGGAATCCGCTTTCCTTCTCAAAGCGATCCAGAAAGTTCGTATCCGGAGGCCCCTGCCGTCTGCTGCTCAGCCCGCCGATCCGGATGCCCCTGAACAGGCAGCTCTCATCCCGCAGCAGCGTTACGCGGCTCTTTCCGACAGCCTCCAGAAACATTTCCCGGTACCGGTACTTGTTTTCATGATTGCCGATTGAGAAGAAAACCGGCGCTATTTCCGGAACCTCCTGCAGAAAGCGCAGCGCTAAGCGGTTATCCCGCCGATGCCGGTCTACCAGATCCCCCGGCACGAGGATCGCATCGCACCGGGCAAATTCATCCAGGACATCGCGGTACTCCGAACTGTGCAGATCTGAAGCCACAGCCAGCCGCAGCTTTTCAGGAATCCTGTCCGATCGAATGGTATGCTGTGTCAGTATTCGTTTCATGGGCTTATCCTGCTCTCCGCTCCGGCGGCTTTCATGCTGCCCCTGCGGTACAGGAACAGGCTGAGCATTCCGCCTGCAAGCAGGACGGCAGCTGCCAGGCACGCTTCCAGCCAGAAGCTGCTCATCATCCGTGCGAATTCATCCGCCAATCCTTCTGCCGCCTGCCGGATTGTTCCCCGCAGATCCATCAGCCGGGCAAGAACAGCAGCCGTTATTACTGTGATGCCGGCTCCTGCCGCGGCTGTGCCGTAGTACTTCAGGCTGCTGCGTATATGATTTCCCAGCAGCAGTGCGATCATTCCCGCTGCCAGCATGCTCAGTGCCAGGGAAAACAGGGGCGCTTTCTCCGCAAAACGAATCACATTCGGCAGATCCACCCTGCGGCTGATGTACCCGATACCGGTGATCAGCAGGGTCTCCCTGACGGGAAGAACCACGTCCTGCACCGTGTTCCGTATCATTTCGGCGGTTTCTGCCGGGTCAGCTGTCAGGTCTTCTTCCAGCAGTGCTTCTTCCAGCCCGTCGCCCTGCCATTTCGGTACCTCTCCGACCGTACCCCCGGTGACAATCCCGGTCCACCATGCAGAGAGCTCTCTGTTTAATTCCTGGAGGTCTTCCCGCCTGATCAGGGATCTGATCCTTTCCGGGGAATACCCGTAATCTTCCGCCAGGAGATCCAGCCGGTCCATGATTCGCGAAATCTGTTCGTCCGGAATCCGGCTGTCCGTTGCCGTCTGCCGATCCAGCCCGGCTGACGTAAGTGCCCGCATGCACGGAAAGGACAGCACGGTGATCGCCAGCAAAGGAACAAGAACCAGGACAGCTGTCCAGGCGCAGATCTTTGTCCACCTCATGCTCTCACCGCCAGCTTCATCATAATGCTTATCAGCTTCCTCAGGGAAGGCCAGAACCGGAGCACTGCAAAAGCCATGGCCAGAATCATGGGCAGCGCCGCAAGGAATGGCAGCGCGTAAATGCCGCGCCCTTCTTTCACTTTTGCCTTAGTGTTCACTTTTTCTCGTCCGCTCCCTTCGCCGATGTCTCCTCTGCTGCTGATCCTCTTTCATGGGTGCTTCTCCGCGCAGCTGCAGCAGCCTGTCTCTCAGCTGTGCCGCCCGCTCGAACTCAAGCTCCTTCGCGGCTCCCAGCATTTCTTCCTCAATCTGCCGCATCAGGGCATCCCGTTCTTCCTCATTCAGAACCGCCGGCGCGGTCTCTTCAACTTTGCGGGTGATTTCCAGCACGGAACGGATGGCGTTGCGAACCGTTTCCGGGGTAATTCCGTGCTCCCGGTTGTATGCCTCCTGCAGGGATCGCCTCCGGTTGGTCTCCGACATGGCCCTGGCCATGCTTTCCGTCAGCGTGTCCCCGTAGAGAATCACCCGCCCGTCTGCATTTCGGGCTGCCCGTCCGATAGTCTGTACCAGGGAGGTCTCACTGCGCAGGAAACCTTCTTTATCTGCGTCCAGAATGGCAACCAATGCCACTTCTGGCAAATCCAGGCCCTCCCGCAGCAGGTTAATCCCCACCAGCACATCAAATTCACCCATTCGGAGATCGCGCAGCAGTTCCATCCGTTCGATTGTCTGAATGTCGCTGTGAAGATACCGTACCCGGATCTCCATCTCCTTCAGGTAATCTGTCAGGCTTTCTGCCATGCGCTTGGTCAGCGTGGTTACCAGGATGCGCTCCCCCTTCGCCGCGACCGCGCGAATCTCCCCCACCAGATCGTCAACCTGTCCGGTTGCTTTGCGCAGAATCACCTGCGGATCAACCAGCCCTGTCGGCCGGATAATCTGTTCCACTGTCTGCTCCGCCCGTTCCCGCTCATAGGGGCCCGGTGTGGCGGAAACATAGATGGTTTGCCCGATCCGGCTCTCAAACTCTTCAAACAGCAGCGGGCGGTTGTCGTAGGCGGACGGAAGCCTGAACCCGTATTTTACCAGCGTATCCTTCCGGGCCCTGTCCCCGTTATACATGGCGCGGATCTGGGGAACCGTCACGTGGCTTTCGTCAATCATGACCAGGAAATCCCCGGTAAAGTAATCCAGCAAAGTGTATGGCGCATCTCCGGGTTTCCGGCCGTCGAAATACCTGGAATAGTTCTCAATCCCCTGGCAGTAGCCGATCTCCCGCATCATTTCGATGTCATACCGGGTTCTCTGGGCGATGCGCTGGGCCTCCAGCAGCTGTCCGTTTCCCTCGAATTCCGCAATCCGCCGCTTCAGGTCATCCTCAATCTCCGTGATATGCTCTTCCATATGGGCCGGATCCGTAGCATAGTGGGTGGCAGGGAACAGCGCCGCGTGTTCCAGTGTCGCCAGCACATGGCCGCTCACTGCCTCAATCTGTGAAATCCTGTCGATTTCATCTCCGAACAGTTCCACCCGCAGCGCCTTCTCGTTCTCCCCCGCCGGAATGATTTCAATAACATCTCCCCGAACCCGGAAGGTTCCCCGGTCAAATTCCGTATCGTTCCGTTCGTACTGAATGTCGATCAGATCCCGGATCAGCTTCTGGCGGGGATAGGACATTCCCGGCCGAAGAGAAATCATTTGTCCCTCATACTCGCTGGGGTCTCCCATGGAGTAGATACAGCTGACGGACGCAACAATGATGACATCCTTCCGTTCGCGGAGCGCGGCCGTCGCGGAATGGCGCAGCCTGTCAATTTCGTCGTTGATCGAAGCGTCCTTCTCGATATAAGTGTCGGAGGAGGCAATATATGCTTCCGGCTGATAATAATCGTAATAGGAAACGAAATACTCCACCCGGCTGTCCGGGAAAAAGGCGCGCAGTTCGCTGCACAGCTGGGCTGCCAGCGTCTTGTTGTGTGCGATGACCAGTGTCGGTTTCTGAACTTTTTCAATCACGGAGGCCATCGTGAACGTTTTTCCGCTGCCGGTGACACCCAGCAGGATCTGCTCCTTCATTCCGGCCCGGATACCGGCTGCCAGTGCCTCAATCGCCTGCGGCTGATCCCCTGACGCGCTGTACGGCGCTTTCAGCACAAACTGATCCATGCCTTCTCCTCTTTCACCGGATAGCGCAGAGTGATTATTTCCCCGTCACTCGCCGTCCATGTTTTCTGAAAAATAGCGCGAACCTCCGGCAGATAGCTTTCCGGATCCTCCAGGCTCGTCGAAAAATGTGTCAGCAGCAGCGCGCCGGGCTGTGCGTCACGGGCAATCTCTGCCGCCTCTCTGAACATCATATGGTGATTTTTCAGCGCCAGGGGCATCTTCTCTTCGTCCCCGTACATGCCTTCCAGAATCAGCAGGTCCGCTTCCTTTGTATATTTCGCCAGTGTTTCGCAGGGACGGGTATCCGTGGAAAAGACCATTGTAATGCCTTTCCTCGGTGCGCCGGTTACGTCTTCCGGGCGCACGCTGCGTCCGCCGGCCTGCACCGGATGCCCTTCCTGCAGTTTTTTCCATTCTGCAAGAGGAACGCCCAGCGCTTTTGCCTTTTCCGGATCAAAGGCCGCATTCCTCTCCAGTGTCATCCTGTATCCGAAACACGGAATACCGCCATGATCCACCGGAAAAGCCCGGATCTTCAGGCCGATGGCTTTCAGTTTCTCCCCTTCCGGAGGCAGCTCATGCAGCAGTACGGGAAAGCTGAGCGGAGGCACAATCACGCACAGACCTTCCACGATACGTTTCAGCCCGCGGGGGCCCCAGATCTCAAACGGGTCGGTTTTCCCCGCCTTTTCCAGGCTCAGCAGCAAACCGGCCAGCCCGGTGCAGTGATCCCCGTGAAAATGGGTCAGCAGCACACCTTCCAGGCAGCGGAATCCCCATCCGAGCCTGCGGATCCCTACCTGTGTTCCCTCTCCGCAGTCAATCAGCAAACCCCGGCCGTTTTCCCGGATATACAGGGAGGACAGGGCACGGTCAGCCAGCGGCAGCGTTCCGCCGGTTCCAAGCGTACAGCATTCCAGCATCTCCTGCCCCTCCCCGCCAGAAATATACATACATAGTTATTTTACTCCTCTTTCACCAAAGATGCAATCACAAGCCCGGATTATGCACACGGAAGCGCTCCGGATCCTTTTTCTCCCGGATGCCTGTCTTTTTTGCGTCCGTTTATACATTTTGTAATGCATATTATGCATTCTTGCTCTTTTTGTGCTTTTCTGATCTGATTTTTTGTTTTTTTCTGTTTTCATGCCGTTTCGGGGCTTGACATGAGCTCCGTGCGGGTGTATATTTCCATGCATAATCATGCACGAAGGAGGAGTTCCCATGAATAAAAAGGACATTAAAAAGGTGGTTCTCGCCTATTCCGGCGGTCTGGATACTTCCATTATTATCCCCTGGCTGAAAGAGAACTACAACAATCCCGAAATCATTGCCGTATCCGGCGATGTAGGTCAGGGGACGGAGCTGGACGGGCTGGAGGAAAAAGCGCTGAAGACCGGTGCGTCCAAGCTGTACATTCTGGATCTGACGGATGAATATGTCGATGAGTATATCATCCCCACCATGAAGGCCGGCGCAGTCTATGAGGATTACCTGCTGGGCACCAGCCATGCCAGGCCCTGCATTGCCAAGGGGCTCGTGGAAATCGCAAAGAAGGAAGGGGCCGACGCCATCTGCCATGGCTGCACCGGCAAGGGCAACGATCAGGTCCGTTTTGAACTGGCTGTCAAGCACTTCGCTCCGGATATGCCGATTATTGCTCCCTGGCGGGAATGGAACATCAAGTCCCGGGATGAGGAAATCGACTATGCCGAAGCGCATCACATTCCGTTGAAAATCACCCGGGAAACGAATTATTCCAAGGACAAGAATCTCTGGCACCTGAGCCATGAAGGGCTGGATCTGGAAGACACCGGCAACGAGCCGCAGTATGAGAAACCCGGTTTCCTGGAAATGGGAGTTTCCCCGCTGGAAGCCCCGGACACGCCCTCCTATGTCACGCTGGACTTTGAGCAGGGGATTCCTGTCGCGCTCGATGGGGAAAAGATGTCCGCTAAGAACATCATCCTGAAGCTGAATGAACTGGGCGGGAAAAACGGTATCGGACTCCTCGATATCGTGGAGAACCGGCTGGTCGGAATGAAATGCCGCGGCGTCTATGAGACCCCCGGCGGAACCATCCTTTATAAAGCGCATGAAACGCTTGAATCCGTCTGCCTGGATAAACTGACCATGCATGAGAAGCAGAAGCTCTCCATCACTTTCGCCGAGCTCGTATACAACGGCCTGTGGTTCTCTCCCCTGCGGGAAGCGCTGTCCGCTTTCGTGGACAAGACCCAGGAGAAGGTGACCGGAAAGGTCAGGCTGAAGCTGTATAAGGGGAACATCATCAAGGCCGGTGTCTGGAGCGATTATTCCCTCTACTCCGAAGACATCGCCACCTTCGGCGCCAGTGACTACAACCAGGCGGATGCCGCCGGCTTCATCACCCTGTTCGGCCTGCCCACCAAGGTACAGGCACTGGTGGATGCCGCCGCGAAAAAGTAACATGACGAAAGTATTTATTGACGGCAGTGCGGGAACCACCGGCCTCCGCATCCGGGAACGCCTTGCGAACCGGGCGGATCTGGAATTGCTGTCCCTTCCGGAAGAGCTTCGGAAGGATCCATCCGCCAGGGCCGATGCGCTCAACAGCGCAGATGTTTCCTTCCTTTGCCTGCCGGACACGGCGGCGCACGAAGCTGCCTCCTGGGTCACCTCGCCTTCCGCCGTAATAATTGATACAAGCACGGCACACCGTACCGCGGAAGGCTGGACCTATGGATTCCCGGAACTGAAAGGCCGGCGGGAGAAGATCATCTCCTCCCGCCGGATTGCCAATCCCGGCTGCCACGCCAGCGGGTTTATCGCGCTGATCGCTCCGCTGACAGAATCCGGCCTCCTTTCCGCGGGCGCGCAGCTCTCCTGCTTCTCCCTGACCGGATATTCCGGCGGCGGGAAAAAAATGATCGCCGAATACGAATCGGACCCTCTTCCGGATCTGTATCACGCCCCCCGGATGTACGCCCTCGGGCAGACGCATAAGCATCTTCCGGAGATGGCTGCGCTCTGCGGCCTGTGTCACCCGCCGGTCTTCTGCCCCATCGTCGGGAATTTCCCTGCCGGCATGGAGGTTACAGTGCCTTTGACGCGGAATGAGATCGCGGCGTCTCCGGAGGAGATCCGCAGCCTCTACCGGGAATACTATTCGTCCGGCCTTGTCCGCCTGAACGAAGCAGCGGATGAAAACGGCTTCCTTTCCGCGGGTGCGCTGGCCGGGCGGGATGACATGGAAATATCCGTATTCGGAAATGAAGAACGGATCCTTCTGGTCTCCCGTTTTGATAATCTGGGAAAAGGCGCGTCCGGCGCTGCGATTCAGAATATGAACCTCGTACTCGGTGTGGATGAAGCGTTCGGTCTGGTAAGGGGGTAAAATGGAAGAGGTACGCATTCAGCCCATGACCGTTGCGGATTATGATGATGTCCGGGCTTTGTGGCTGACCATACGCGGTTTCGGCATCCGGGCACTGGACGACTCATATGAGGATATTTCGCGTTTTATCCGCCGGAATCCGACTACGAGCGTCGTTGCCCGCGCGGGAGACCGGATTGTCGGTTCCATCCTCTGCGGGTCTGACGGACGCCAGGGTGCGCTGTACCATGTCTGTGTCGCGCAGGAATTTCGCCGCCGCGGCATCGGCACCCGTATGGTGAACTATTGTATGCAGCAGCTTCGGCTGATGGGTATCAACAAAGTCTCGCTGATCGCCTTCACCCGGAATGACGCGGGAAACGCCTTCTGGAATCAGATCGGCTGGACGCGGAAGTCTGATGTCAACTATTACGAACTGATTCTGAATCAGGAAAACTTTACGCAGTTTATAGGAGAAGATGATGGCAATCCGTAAGATTCCCGGCGGGGTTACCGCCGCAAAAGGATTCAGCGCTTCCTGCTGTGCCGCCGGCATTAAATACCAGGGCCGGAAGGACATGGCCATGCTCTGCAGTTCCGTTCCCTGTACCGTTGCGGGAACCTTTACCTCCAATCTGGTCAAGGCAGCCCCGGTCATCTGGGATCAGGAAGCAGTACATTCCGGAAGTCCGGCACAGGCTGTGGTGGTCAACGCCGGAATCGCAAATGCCGCCACCGGGAAAACCGGGATGGATCTCTGCCGGGCCACCGCGGAGTATACGGGACAAACACTGGGGATCGCGCCGGAAGCAGTGCTCCTCGGATCCACCGGCGTCATCGGCCCCCAGCTGCCGCTGGAGAAGCTTTGTACCGGTATCTCCGTCATGGCGGGAACCCTTTCAGATTCCCTGCAGGCCGGGACAGAAGCAAGCAAAGCCATTATGACCACCGATACCGTTCATAAAGAGTATGCCGTTTCGTTTGAGCTGCCTCCGGCGGACGGATCCGTACCGGTCACGGTTCACCTGGGCGGCATGAGCAAGGGATCCGGTATGATCCATCCGAACATGTGCACCATGCTCGGCTATCTGACGACAGACTGCGCCATTTCCCCCGCCCTGCTGCAGAAAGCATTGTCTGACGTGGTGCCGGATACCTTCAATATGATCTCCGTCGACGGGGATACCAGTACCAATGACACGCTTCTCGTGCTGGCAAACGGCCTGGCGGGAAATCGTCCCATCACCGCGGAGGATGACAGCTGGCTGCTTTTCCGGGAAGCGCTTTTCAGCATCTGCCGGGATCTGGCCGTCCTGATGGCCTCTGACGGAGAAGGCGCAACACACCTGATGGAAATGCGCGTATGCCACGCGGACACGAAGGAGAACGCCAGGATACTGGCACGCTCCGTTGTTTCTTCCAGCCTGGTCAAAGCCATGGTTTTCGGCCGGGATGCCAACTGCGGGCGCATTCTCTGCGCGCTTGGCTATGCCGGTCCCGTCTTTGATCCGGCCCGGCTTGAGCTGTTCCTGACAGGCGAAAAAGACACGCTTTGTTTCTTCCGGGACGGCTGCGTGCAGGACTTTGATGAGGAGGCGGCTGCCGCCATCCTGGCTGAAAAAGCGGTCCGCTTTTCCTGTGATCTGCATATGGGCGATCAGGAAGCCACCGCATGGGGCTGTGATCTGACCTATGATTACGTGAAAATCAACGGGGATTACCGGAGCTGACGCGCCGGAATGACGGAGGAACATCCATGCAGAACGAACTGACCAACATGGAGCGTGCGGAAGTGCTGACCGCCGCTCTTCCCTATATACGGCAGTATACCGGCAAGGTCATCGTTGTCAAATACGGCGGAAACGCAATGATTAACGAACAGCTCAAGCAGCAGGTAATGGAGGATATCGTCCTGCTGTGGCTGATCGGTGTGCGCGTGGTGCTCGTGCACGGCGGCGGCCCGGAGATCAACGAGCTGATGGACCGGCTGGGCAAAAAGCCGGAATTTGTGGGTGGCTTGCGCGTCACGGACAAGGAGACCATGGATATCGTCCAGATGGTTCTTGCGGGAAAAATCAACAAAACGCTTGTCAATCTGCTGGAAATGAAAGGCGGAAAAGCAGTCGGCCTGTCCGGTATGGACGGGCGTCTGCTCCAATGCACCGTAAAGGATGAACGTCTCGGCTATGTGGGGGATATTCAGAAGGTGCATATACATCCCGTGACGGATCTTCTGAACAACGGATATATTCCGGTGGTTTCCACCGTCGGATGCGATAAGTCCGGGAATGCTTATAATATCAACGGGGATACAGCGGCAGCTTATATTGCCGGAGCTCTCGGCGCCGAAAACCTGATCATGATGACCGATATTGCCGGCGTTCTGGAAAACCGTGAGGATCCGTCCACCCTGATTCCGGAGATTGCCGTAGATGAGCTGCCTGCACTGCAGGAAAGAGGAATCATTTCCGGCGGAATGATCCCAAAGGTGGAATGCTGTGCCACTGCCATTTCACGCGGCGTGAAGAACGTCGTGATTATGGACGGCCGGGTGCCTCATTCAATCCTGATGGAACTGCTGACGGACGAGGGTGCCGGTACCCGTATTTCCGGGACGGCGCGCAGATTTGATGACCGGCAGGCCGGTTGGGAATCCTGAATTTGTTGATCTCACGGAGCAGGCGGAAATATGCCTGCTCCCGTGTGTCAGAAGGAGGCCGCTATGGATATCATGCAGCTGGATCAGACCTACGTTGCCGGAACTTATAAGCGTTTCCCGGTGGAAATCGTTTCCGGGAAAGGATCTCTTGTACGGGATGCTGCAGGAAAAGAATATATTGATATGGGGTCCGGCATCGCCGTTACTTCATTCGGCGTCGCGGATGACGAGTGGATTGCGGCGGTGGAAGCGCAGATTCACCGGGTGCAGCATATGTCCAACCTGTACTATACCGCACCGTGCGCCAATCTGGCGGAAGCGCTCTGCCTCCGCACCGGGATGAAAAAGGTTTTTTTCGGCAATTCCGGTGCGGAAGCCAATGAATGCGCCATCAAGGTGGCCCGGAAATGGGCTGCTGAGACAAAAGGCCCCGCCTGTTCAACCATCGTCACCCTGGAGAACAGTTTCCACGGCCGCACGCTGACGACCCTGGCCGCTACCGGGCAGGATCATTATCATGAATTGTTCCGGCCGCTTACACCCGGCTTTATCCATATCCCCGCGAACGATCCGGATGCGCTGGAAAAGCTTTGTGCCGACGACGCCATCGCTGCGGTGCTGATTGAGTGCGTACAGGGCGAAGGAGGAGTCATTCCTCTGGATCCCGGCTATGTCAGCGCGCTGAATGATTTTGTCCGCCGGCGGAACATCCTGCTCATGGCGGATGAAGTGCAGACCGGAAACGGCCGTACCGGCCTCCTGTATGCTTATATGCACTACGGGATCCGTCCTGATGTGGTCACAACGGCGAAAGGACTGGCGGGGGGGCTTCCGCTGGGCGCCTGCCTCCTGGGAGAGCGGGTACAGAATGTGCTCTCTTTCGGAGATCACGGCTCCACCTTCGGAGGCAATCCTGTCGCTTCTGCGGCAGCCCTTTCTGTGCTGAACCGGCTGACGGATTCTTTTCTTGCGGAAGTCCGGGCAAAAGGTGCACTGCTGCGCAGCCTGCTGGAAGGAGCTCCCGGAATTCTTTCCGTTTCCGGACTCGGCCTGATGCTGGGCATACGGACAGAAAAGCCCGCTGCAGAAGTTGTCCGGACCTGTATGGAGCACGGCGTACTTTGCCTCACGGCGAAGGACAAGGTCCGTCTGCTGCCGGCGCTGAATATCCCCGAGGAGCTCCTGCGGAATGCTGCGGCCGTCCTGCGTGCCGCCTGCGCCTGATCCGCCCGGCACTCCCGGTTCTCATTATTATCATGGAGGATCATCATGGCTTATCTGGTATTAAGCAACGGTGCCGTCTTTCAGGGGCAGCGCATCGGCGCCTGTGTGGATCGTGTGGGAGAGCTTGTCTTTACCACCGGCATGGAGGGCTACCTGGAAACGCTGACCGATCCCAGCTATTATGGGCAGATTGTCACCCAGTCTTTTCCCCTGATTGGCAATTACGGACTGATTGAAGAGGATTTCGAAGGGGCCAGTGCACTCTTTGGCTATATCGTCCGGGAGCTGTGTGAAACGCCTTCCAATTTCCGTTCCTCTGCGCCGCTCAATACATTCCTGCGGGAAAAGGGAATCCCGGGCCTCTGTGGGGTGGACACCCGGGAAATCGTCCGTATCACCCGGGAGGAAGGGGTCATGAACGCCATGATCTGCGACGAGGTCCCGGAGGATCTCTCGGTGCTTGCTTCCTTCCGCGTAAAAGATGCCGTTGCTTCCGTCACAAGCCGGGAAATCCGCACATATCCGGCAGAAGGAGCGGAAAAATACAGGGTCGCGCTGCTGGATTACGGAGCCAAAAGAAATATCCTTCGTTCGCTTCGGTTCAGGGGGTGTTCTGTCACCGTTTTCCCGGCGGAGACCCCCGCGGAAACCATTCTGGCCATGGATCCGGACGGTATTATGCTTTCCAACGGTCCCGGGGATCCGAAGGAAAATACCGTTTCCATTGCCGAACTGCGGAAACTGCTGGGGCGCAAGCCGGCTTTCGGCATCTGTCTGGGGCATCAGCTGGCTGCGCTTGCCCTGGGCGGAGATACGGTCAAACTGAAATACGGCCACCGGGGCGGTAATCAGCCGGTTCGGGATCTGGCAACCGGCCGTACCTATATTACGAGTCAGAATCACGGGTATGCTGTTGTTTCCGAATCACTTCGGGGAGTCGGTGAAATTGCCTTCCTGAATGCCAATGACGGCAGCAATGAAGGAATGTCCTATCCGGACCTGAACTGCTTTACCGTTCAGTTCCACCCGGAGGCCGCTTCCGGCCCGCGGGATACGGCGTTTCTCTTTGACCGCTTTCTGGAAAGAATGGGAGGGCTGACGCATGCCTAAAGACACTTCCATCCGTAAAGTTCTGGTCATCGGTTCCGGCCCCATCGTGATCGGCCAGGCGGCTGAGTTTGACTATGCCGGTGCCCAGGCCTGCCGGGTATTGAAACAGGAAGGCATCAACGTTGTACTCGTCAATTCCAATCCCGCCACAATCATGACCGACCAGCATCTGGCCGATGAAATCTATCTGGAGCCTCTGAACGCGGAATCCGTGCGCCGGATCATTGAAAAGGAACGTCCGGACGGGCTGCTGGCCGGTCTCGGCGGGCAGACCGCCCTGACCCTGGCCATGCAGCTCAGCCGGGAAGGGATCCTGGAGCGTTATCATGTCCGGCTGCTGGGTTCCCCGATGGATGCGATCGAAAAAGCAGAGGATCGGGAAAAGTTCCGTGAAACCATGCTGTCCATCGGCCAGCCCTGTGTTCCTTCCGGTATTGCGGAGACGCTGGAGGACGCGTTGGAAGCCGCCCGCTCCATTGGATACCCGGTGATTGTCCGCCCTGCCTATACGCTGGGCGGCAGCGGAGGCGGCATTGCCGCGGACGAAGAGGAAATGCGCCAGATCGCGCGTTCCGGCCTGGATGCTTCCCCGATTACCCAGATTCTTGTGGAAAAATGCATCGCCGGCTGGAAGGAAATTGAGTTTGAAACCATGCGGGATGCCCTGGGAAATGTGATTGCCGTCTGCTCCATGGAAAATGTGGATCCCGTCGGCATTCATACCGGGGACAGCGTGGTGGTCGCACCGGCCCTGACACTCTCCGACAAGGAGTATCAGATGCTGCGTACCGCGTCGCTTGATATCATTTCCGCCATCGGCATCGTGGGCGGCTGCAACTGCCAGTTTGCCCTGAATCCGGATTCCTTCGAGTATGCCGTCATCGAGGTCAATCCCCGGGTCAGCCGTTCCTCCGCCCTCGCCAGCAAGGCGACCGGTTATCCGATCGCCAAGATTACGACGCGGATCGCCTTGGGGTATACCCTCGATGAGATTCCCAACGATATCACGGGAAAAACCTGTGCCTGTTTTGAGCCCGCCCTGGATTATGTCGTGGTCAAGTTCCCCAAATGGCCTTTTGACAAATTCTATGGTTCCTCCCGCCGCCTGGGCACGCAGATGAAAGCTACCGGCGAAGTCATGGCCATCGGTCAGCGTTTTGAGGAAGCGCTGATGAAAGCCGTTCGCGGCGCGGAGATCTCGCTGGATACGCTGAACGCGCCTCCGCTCTTTGACGAGGAGCTCAGGACCCGCCTCGCCCGCCAGGATGACCGCCGGCTCTTTACGGTCTTCGAAGCGCTGAAAAACGGGATGTCCGTGGAAGAAGTCTTTGAGATTACCCGGATTGACCGATTTTTCCTCTTCCGGCTCAAAGGCATGGCCGATTTTGAAAACCGCGTAGCCGAGTCCGGCCTCGGGCCCGGGGATTATCAGCGCATGAAGCAGCTGGGCTATCCGGATGCCGCCATCCGCCGGATCACCGGCACGGATTCCCTGCCCGGGTTTGAATTCAGCTATAAAATGGTCGATACCTGCGGCGCGGAATTTGCCGCGGAAACCCCCTACTTCTATTCCTGTACGGATCAGGTATGTGAATCCCGGATGCTGAAGCGTTCCGGCCGTCCCGTTGTCATCGTTCTCGGTTCCGGGCCGATCCGTATCGGCCAGGGCATCGAGTTTGACTATTCCTCCGTTCATTGCGTCTGGACCCTTCGGCAGATCGGGTATGATGTCGTGATCATCAACAACAATCCGGAAACCGTCTCCACCGACTATGATACGGCGGACCGTTTGTATTTCGAACCGCTGACGCCGGAGGACGTCTGGAACATCATCCGGGTGGAAAAACCCATCGGTGTGGTCGTTGCCTTCGGCGGCCAGACCGCAATTAAACTGACCCGGTTCCTCTCTGAGAAAGGCATCCGGATTCTGGGCACCAGTGCCGAATCCATTGATATCGCCGAGGATCGGGAACGTTTTGATACCCTTCTGGAGCGTTTCGGCATCCGCCGTCCCCGGGGTATGGCTGTCCGCACCCTGGATGAAGCGGTCGCGGCAGCTGAAGAATTGGGTTATCCCGTGCTTCTCCGGCCATCTTACGTGATCGGCGGGCAAAATATGACCATCTCCCGTTCCCGGGAAAAGACCGTGGACTATATGGAACGGATCCTGGCCGGCGGGATCGAAAACCCGGTATTGGTAGACCAGTATCTTCCCGGGATCGAGCTGGAGGTAGACGTCATTTCCGACGGAAAGGATGTCCTGATTCCCGGCATTATGGAGCATATTGAGCGGGCAGGCGTTCACAGCGGCGATTCCATCGCTGTCTATCCGCCCTTTAATCTGACAGAAAAGTACCAGGAAAAGATCTGCGACATTTCTGCCCGGCTTGCGCTGGCGCTCGGGACACAGGGGCTCGTCAACATTCAGTACCTGATTTTCGATAATGAGCTGTATGTGATAGAAGTCAATCCCCGTGCCTCGCGGACCATTCCCTATATTTCCAAGGTCACGGGGGTTCCCATGGTGGACCTGGCTTCCCGTGTCATGCTGGGCGAACCGCTGAAGGAGATGGGATACGGAACGGGGCTCTATCCTGCTCCGCCCTACTGCGCCATCAAAGTGCCGGTTTTCTCCTTTGAAAAGCTGAACGATGCGGACTCGATTCTCGGACCGGAAATGAAGTCCACCGGGGAAGTACTGGGCATCGGCATTACAAAAGCGGAAGCCCTGTTCAAAGGATTGTCTGCCGCCGGCTTCTCGCTGCCTACCATCCGGGACCGGTCGCACACCGGTGTGCTTCTTTCCGTGGAGGATGAGGATTTCCCGGATGCCATTATTGTAGCCAAGCGCTGCTATGACCTGGGTATCCATCTTTATGCCACCAAGGATACCGCCCGGGCAATCTCCTCCGTCGGCATTCATGTGAATCCGGTGGCCGATCCCTCCTCAAGCGATGATATCACAAAACTGATGGAGGGCGGATTCGTAAACTATATCATCTATACCGGTGCGGTTAAAGACGACACTGTGGGAGACTATACCGTGCTGCATCGCAGGGCGATGTTCCTGGGCATTCCCTGCATGACCTCCCTGGATACCGCCAATGCCCTGATGGATATCCTCGGTTCCCGTTTCTCTCCGGAAAACACCGAACTGGTGGATATCAACCGGATGCGGCGGGGATAAGTCCTCCGCACATATACAAAGAAACCGTGAAAATGCTTCACGGTTTCTTTGTAATTTACTTTTCAAACTGCGGAGGAACAGGCTTGCTGATCTCCTGAAGCCGTTTTTTCCGTCTTCCCTTTACATCGGCAGGCATTTCCCGAATGTCCCCGGCCCGCGTCAGCGCTGCCTTGGTCAGGCTCGGACCTATCAGCTCATAAACCAGTACGGAAAACAGGATGATGTTCCGGATCAGCGTACCGTCCGCGCCGCCCAGCACCCGGTAAGCCGTCGTACACATTCCCAGGGCCACGCCGGCCTGGGGAAGCAGCGTAATTCCAAGATATTTCCGGACTGTCTCCGGGCTTCCGGCAAGCCGGGCGGATTCCCTTGCGCCGATCATTTTCCCCGCCGAACGCGCCAGAATATAAATCACGCCGATCAGAATCACAGCCGGTTCCGAGAATACATCAAACTGCAGTGCGGCACCGCTCAGCACAAAGAACAGGGTAATGGCCGGTCCGGACCACCGGTCCGCCTGCAGCATCAGATCCTCGCTCAGCGGGCAGAAATTGCAGAAAACCGTTCCCAGCATCATGCAGACCAGCAGGGAAGAAAACCCGAAAGTAAAAGCCCCTGTCGGGATTTTCAGCTGGCTGATCGCCACGTTCATGATCACGCTGCCGACAATCAGCGCGTTTCTGTTGCGGTGGGAATGAAAATACCGTTCCAGATAGGTCAGCACAATCCCGGTAATCCCTCCCAGCGCAAGGGAAAGTATCACTTCCATCAGCGGTTCAAGGATCAGTGCGGCAATGTGTGTCGTCCCGTTCTGCATGGCCTGCGCCACGCCGAAGGAAACTGCGAAAATCACCAGGCCGACCGCGTCATCCAGTGCGACAACCGGCAGAAGCACGTCTGTCACCGGGCCTTTCGCTTTATACTGGCGAACCACCATCAGCGTGGCGGCCGGCGCAGTGGCCGCCGCGATTGCGCCGAGTGTAATGGCCACCGGCAGGCTCAGCAGATCCGGCATCAGAAAATGAACGATAATCAGAATAAGATCCACAATAACGGTAGCTGTAACCGCCTGCAGAATACCGATAATGGTCGCCTGCCTCCCGGTCTGCCGAATGGCTGAAAGCCGGAATTCATGGCCGATGGCAAAAGCGATAAAACCCAATGCCACATCATTAATCAGGGAAAGCGCGTCCACATCCTCAAAAGTCTGAAATCCCAGATGAAGCCGGCCAAGCACACAGGGGCCGATCAGTACACCGGCCACAAGATACGCCGTAACATCCGGAAGGTGAAACCGGATGAACAGGCGGGTCATCAGTAATCCCGCGAACAAAGCCGCTGCGATCATCAAAAGTGTCTGCATGATTTCCGCTTCCTTTCGGGCAAAAAAATGGAAAGAACCGCCGGCAGCGTTTCTTCACGGCGCTGATTGTAGCACTTCCCGGCAGAAGATACAAGATGCGGATTTTCTGCAGACAGACCGGATACGTGTTTTGTACCGCCTTGCGCAGCCTGTATATGTATGGTAAAATAGCCAGGACATCCATAATCCCATAGAACAGGAGCGTATCAGAATGAATTGTGTAACAAAAGATATCTGCTATATCGGTGTGAATGATCATGAGATCGATCTTTTTGAAGGCCAGTACGCCGTTCCGGATGGAATGGCTTATAATTCCTATGTCATTCTGGATGACAAAATTGCCGTAATGGACAGTGTGGACAGGCGTTTCGGGGACGAATGGCTGCAGAATCTGGAAAGCGCGCTTGCCGGCCGTGTCCCGGACTATCTGATCGTTCAGCATATGGAGCCGGATCATTCCGCCAGCATCTCCGCTTTCACGGCGAAGTATCCCGCTGCCGTCGTTGTGGCTTCCGCAAAGGCTTTCACCATGATGAAGAATTTCTACG
This sequence comes from Clostridia bacterium, assembly GCA_017541105.1. Classification (GTDB taxonomy): domain Bacteria; phylum Bacillota; class Clostridia; order Christensenellales; family Aristaeellaceae; genus Aristaeella. The sequence goes on along the minus strand of JAFXZS010000016.1, from coordinate 30,868 downwards.
GCGAGGATTATGCGGACCGGCGGATCGTTGCCGCGGAAGGAACGGAGCTGTCCCTCGGCACTCACACACTTCGTTTCATCACCGCGCCGATGGTGCACTGGCCGGAAGTCATCATGACGTACGACAGCGTGGACCATGTCCTCTTCTCTGCAGACGCTTTCGGAAAGTTCGGTGCGCTGGACACGGAGGATCCCGAAGGCTGGGCGTGTGAAGCACGGCGGTACTATTTCGGCATCGTCGGAAAATACGGCATGCAGGCCCAGGCAGTCCTCAAAAAGGCGGCAGCCCTGGATATCCGGATCATCTGTCCGCTGCACGGCCCCGTCCTGCAGAGCGACCTTCCCTATTATCTGGACCTCTACAACACCTGGACTTCCTACGGCGTGGAAAGCGAAGGCATCGCCGTCTGCTATACCTCTGTCTACGGCAACACGGAAAAAGCGGTACAGTACCTGGCAGAGCGCCTGAAAGCAAAAGGCTGTCCAAAGGTGGCTGTCAGCGATCTGGCGCGCAGTGATATGGCTGAATGTGTGGAGGACGCTTTCCGTTACGGCAGGCTGGTCCTTGCCACCACAACCTATAATGCCGATATCTTCCCCTTCATGAGAACCTTTATTGAGACGCTGGCGGAGCACGGTTTCCGCGGCCGGAAAATCGGCCTGATGGAAAACGGGTCCTGGGCGCCGACGGCTGCGAAGGTAATGAAAGGGCTGCTGGAAGGCTGTAAAGAGATCTCTTTCGCGGAAACCACCGTGAAGATCCTCTCCTCCCTTTCCGAAGAAAACAAAGCCCAGATCGAAGCTCTGGCTGATGAAATGATGCAGTAACCGGTCTTTTTATTCTTCTCCGAACCCGGCATACGGAATGCCCTCTGTCAGGCATCTCGCGGCATTCCCGAACTCCTCTTCATCCGGTTCCTCGTGGTCACGGGCACTGCACTCGAACGCATCGATCACGTTCTCAATCAGTACCATGTCTATAAACAGCGGCAGCTGTGCAAGCAGTTCTTCGGAAACTTTCGTTTCGCTCCGGTACCCTTCCAGAATGGTTTGGAAGTATTGGGACATGCCTTCCATCCGCCTGGCAGGATCCTTCTCGTGCCGGTACCAGCCCACACCGTGCGTCCACAGATGGGCCAGGTCAAACATATACCAGCAGTATATGCAATTGTCAAAATCAAAAACAGTCAGTTTGCCCGTATTCATATCGATATGGTAATTGCCGTCACAGAAATCGAAATGTACCAGGCCGAAGGATTCACTGTCCCGCGGTAATGTCCTGAACTGTTTCAGGCGGTTCGAAATTGCCTGCTTCAGGTCCGCGTATTGATCCGGGATCAGCTGGCTGATATATGCCATATTGTATTTGTCAGAATAGGCAGCCCGGCGATGAACCGGCTGATAACATTTGGAAAGCCGATGGATCATTCCGAGTGTTTTCCCTGTATTGTAAAAGTATTCGGAAAGCGGTGCGCCGTCCCGATAGCGGTAGCCGTTGTCATAAAGCAGCATTCCCTTTGCGTAGGCGAACAGGCTGATATAGCCTTTCTGCCCGTGATTCTCCGCACATTCAACCAGTTTTCCGTTCACGGAAGGAATCACATCTGCCACCGGGGCGCCGTTCTGAGCCAGATAATGCACAAACTCGGTCTCTGCCAGATAATCCTTTTCTGACCGGTCATTCATCGCGGAAATGCGGATGACATATCTGTTTTCGCCGTCTTTCCGGCAGACAGTCATGGCATTGCGCCCGCCCGGATGCCCGCGTACGGCGTTGAATTCATATCCCTGCAGTTTGTACAGAGCTATGGCCTGATCCAGCAATTTCTTTCTCCTCCCTGTCAGTGCATACACGGCTGTCACTCTTCCAGCGCATAGGCAATCAGCAGCCTGAGCGTGTTTTCCGCCCCGTCCCTGTGGCTGCGTTCGCAGCCATGGGATGCTTAAGGAGCGTTTCGGTTTCCTTGATCAGAAAATCCGTATATTGTGTCAGTTCTTTCTTCATTTTCAGGCAGTCTCCTTCCCTTTTTCCCGGCCTGCTGCTTTTGCCTTCCAGAAGGTTGCAGAAATGGCAATTGCAGCACCGGCCGCTGCGAAAGCCGCGGCTGTCAGCATCGTCGGCTGTACACCGGCCGTCTTGAACATGTTTCCTCCGATCAGGCTCGCAAGCACAGAACCGATGGTCGTCATGCTGAAAGCAAGGCTCTGTGCTTTTGCGGAGTCCTTCCGGTTAACCGTTTCATCCGCGTATCCCACAATCAGCACCGTATACAGGGCATAGCTGGGTGCCTGCAGCAGCCGGGACGCAAACAGCAGCGGAATGCTCGGTGCCAGCGCATATGCCAGCGTCTTGAGCACAAAAAATACGAATGCCAGCCGGATATACTGCACACGGCTCCACTTTTTCGGCAGCCGGTCCGAAAACATCATGACCGGAACCTCCACAATTGCGGTAAACGCTGCCAGATATCCCATGATTGCCGGTCCGCCGCCCAGATTCTCCACCAGGTTGATCAGGAAATTCCCGTCTGTATTGTGCGCGATAAAAATGATAATGGTGCCGAACAGCATCAGGCAGAAAGCTTTGTTTTCCCGGACAAATACTGTCAGTGAAGAAGACTTCTCCTGAGACATGGCTGAGCTTTCCGGGAGGCTCTGTTCCGCTTCCCGCAGATCCCTGTCCACCAGCCTGTTTCCGGCAAACTGCAGCGCAATAACGGCCATTCCGGCAAAAGGAAGCATCCGGAAGCCCAGGCGTTCCGTCAGAATCCCAAGCAGCGTGGAAAGAATCACAAAGGAAAAACTTCCCATGGAGCGGGCCAGCCCGAAGTTCAGGGGTGCCTTCGCGTGCTCCAGCCGGACACACAGATCCAGATTCAATGCATTCACCGGCATCACAAATGCCAGATACAGGACATAGCACGCTGAACACAGCAGTCCGCGCTCCGGCTTCATCCGCAATGCGATCAGCAGCAGGATCTGGATCCCCAGCAGTACATTGATGACCGCCGCATGCCGGATCTTTCGGTTCCGGTCGATCCAGGCTCCAAGCACCGGGCTCAGCGCTGCGCCGCCGACATTGCCCAAAGCCAGGATAATGCCCAGTTCCTGATCATCGTAGCCTGCCCCGTGAAGAAACACTGCCGCATAGGCTGTCACGACGCAGAAGGCCATCCAGAATCCGCCCGTGATGATCATATAATGAATTGTCACCGGAGTAATTCTTTTTTTCATAGGCATCCTCCGTTCCCGGTATCGCTGCCGCGGGCAGGCGAAGCCTGCATCCGGCTCCCGATCCGGCAAATCACCGTCCGTGGTGCTCCCCTCACAATTTACAGGCATATGCCCGGCCGCTCTGTACGGTCATGCTCGCGTTTTCCGTACCGTTTTCAGGCGTCTGAGGCTGCTGACGTGTTCAGCCGTGCAGCCATCTTTCGAATCTCTTTAAACACGCGGGTTTCATCAATCGAAGTCAGTTTTCCCTGCTCCATCAGCACCTTGCCGTCCACAATCATGGTGTCCGTTTCCGATCCGTTGGAAGAATACACCAGGCCGGAGAGAATGTTGTTGGCCGGAATAAACTGCGGCTCGTTCAGGCGGATCAGGATCAGGTCAGCCGTCGCTCCTTCCCGGATGATCCCCAGCTGCCCCTCCAGGCCGATGGCTTTCGCGCCGTTGATCGTGGCCATTTTCAGCACATCCGCCGCACTTACGTCCTGGGCCTGCCTGTCGGCGCCCTTGTACACCAGTGCCGCCGCGTTCATCTCGGAGAACATGTTCAGGCTGTTATTGCTGCCGCAGCCGTCTGTTCCCATGCACACATTTACGCCGGCGTCCATCATTTTTTTCACCGGGGCAAATCCGTTCCCCAGTTTCATGTTGCTCTTGGGGCAGATTGCGATACTGACTCCCTTTTCCGCCATGATCCGGAGATCCGCATCCGTCGCATAGACGCAGTGTGCCGCGATAACCGGCACATCAAACACACCGAGTCCGTCCACATACCGGATCGGTGTCATGCCGTGTTCTTTTTCCATTCCGTCCATCTCTGCCAGGCTCTCGGACAGATGAATCGTCTGTCCGATTCCACGGTCCCTGCAGGACTGCGTCAGTTTCCGCAGATAATCTGCCATGCAGCTGTACGGCGCGTGCGGCCCGTGAATGAAGCTGAGGCGGCTCTCGTTCCTGAACATTTCCATTTCCCGCACGGCCTGCCCGTATTTCATCAGGGACTCTTCCGAATCGGAAGTCCCGGCAAGGCCGCGGGAAATCACCGCGCGAAATCCGGAATCCCGGACAGCGCCGGCAGCCGCAGACTTCGGTCCGCTCATTTCCTGCGCAGACTTGATCGTCATATCCACGAAACAGGTTGTTCCGCTTCGGATCATCTCTATGATCGCCAGCAAGGTTGTCCAGTAAACATCCTCCTCCGTCATACTGTCTTCAATCTTCTGGACCTTATCAAGCCAGTCGAAGAAGGCGAGATCATCCGCGCAGTTCCGGTGGATGGTCATATACGCGTGCGTATGCGCGTTAATCAGCCCCGGCATTACCAGCTCTCCGGAAGCGTCGATTACCTTGCATCCTTCCGCGGAAAGGGCATCATCGATTCTCTCAATCCTGTTTCCGGAAATCAGAATGTCTTTTTTTGCGGTTTTCCAGCCGGATTCATCATACAGAAGAATCAGGCCGTTTGCGATCAGTGTTTTCATGTGTATGCCCCCGCCTTCACTGTTTTTCTCAGACCGTGGAGTTGTTCAGATAGTCTTCCTGTTCCGGCGTCAGCCTGTCTATCCGGATCCCCAGGAAGGACAGTTTCCGGTGTGCCACTTCCAGGTCCACCGTCCGCGGTACATCGATCAGTTTCTCCTTCAGCCTGCCTGCATTCTCCGCCAGATACTTCGCGGAAAGCGCCTGAATGGCAAAGCTCATATCCATGATTTCCGCCGGATGCCCGTCGCCCGCCGCAAGATTGACAAGGCGCCCCTCCGCCAGTACATACACGTGCTTTCCGTTCGGCAGGGTATATCCCGTAATATTGTTCCTCATCTCCCGGATTTCAGTGGAAATTTCACGAAGGCGTTTCATATCGACTTCCACGTCAAAATGCCCGGCATTGCAGAGCACTGCGCCCTCCTTCATTTTCAGGAAATCCGGTTCCGTGATGACTCCGGAGCAGCCGGTGACCGTCACAAAGAAATCCCCGATTTCCGCTGCTTCATTCATCGGCAGTACTGAAAAACCGTCCATGACTGCTTCAATTGCCTTGATCGGATCAATTTCCGTCACATACACCCTCGCGCCCAGGCCCTTGGCGCGCATCGCCACGCCCTTCCCGCACCATCCGTATCCGGCAACCACCACGTTCTTGCCGGCAACGATCAGGTTCGTTGTCCTGTTGATTCCGTCCCAGACGGACTGGCCGGTGCCGTAACGGTTATCGAACAGATGCTTGCAGTCCGCATTGTTCACCTTAATCATCGGAAAGCGCAGTTTTCCTTCGCGGTTCATGGCAGCCAGGCGGACAATGCCCGTGGTTGTTTCCTCGCATCCGCCGATTACATACGGCAATTCATCCTGCATTTCCGTATGCAGCATGTGTACAAGATCTCCGCCGTCGTCAATGATGATATTTGCGTGATGGCTCAGCGTCTCCCGGATATGCGCATAATACTCTTCTTCCGTAGCCGCATGCCAGGCATACACGTTCATTCCGTCCTTCACAAGTGCTGCCGCCACATCGTCCTGTGTGGAAAGCGGATTGGACCCGGTCACATACATCTCTGCGCCGCCGGCGGCCAGCACCTTGCACAGGTACGCGGTTTTTGCTTCCAGATGAATGGACAGCGCGATTCTCTTCCCGGCAAAAGGCCTGGAAACAGAAAAATCCTTTTCCAGACTCCGCAGCAGCGCACAGTTCCGCCGGACCCATTCAATTTTATTCTCTCCGGAAGGTGCCAGATGGATGTCTCTGATAATACTCAAAATAATATCCCTCCGTCTGCCTGTTTCTCATTTGAATTATATATGCCGGAGATATGCTTTTCAAGCGATAATATCAGTTTCGCAGATGATGTGCTTCTTCCTCATCCCTCAGGGAAAGCCTGCGCATCCGGCAGCGAATCGTGATTTCTGTGAAGGAGCGGCACAGAATATTGCTATGTATAGAAAAGGGCCGCTCTTTCGAGCGGCCCGTCCGGAACACTATGCCCCGAATCAGGGATTCTCAGCGGGAGCTTCTTCAGCAGCTTCTTCCGCGGCAGCGGCAGCAGCTTCTTCAGCCAGTCTCTGCTGTTCTTCGATGTAGTTGTTCAGATCGTCAGCGGTCTTGTCGCCATTGAACACGTCGCAGCGGAACTGCCAGATTTCACGGGCGCCTTCAATGATTTCAGCGGGGGTGCCGCTGCCCAGGTTCCACATCAGGGTGCTGCCCAGGACGGTGTTTTCATCGCCCAGCAGGTAGGTCTTGTTACCGACAGCACGCTTGGGATCACGCAGGGTGGCGAAGGTGATATCCACAGCCTTGTCATCCGCGAAGGTGTACTTGTCGCCGATCCAGGCGGTATCCTGGTCCACACCGGGGGTGGGATAGGTGTACAGCGCGTAGATCTGCTCCAGCTTGGTGACGGTTTCAGCGTCGTAGCAGTTGGCGGGGATGACCACAACGTTGTTCACGGCAGCGTAGTAGTAGTCATCAGCATCGGGTCCCTTCGGGAACGGCACGCAGCCCCACTCGAAGTCGCAGCTCCGCATCAGGCAGCTCTCGTCGCCGAAGCCTTCGTAGTTCTGGCCTACGAAGAAAGCAGTTGTGCCCTGCTTCCAGAAGCCTTCGAACCAGTTCCACTCACCGTCGGGAGCGAAGTCAGCCTTCTGGGGCATGAACCGATCCCATTCCTGGCGCTGCGCAATGCCCTTCAGGCAGGCGTCGCTGTCAGCAGCGATAACCAGTTTGCCATTCTCGTCCATGTCGAACAGGACAGCGCCGTTGCCGTACACGCAGCCGCGGAAGAGGCGGTCGCCGTTGCCGGTCAGGGCCCAGATGTCGTTGATGCCATCATTGTCCTTGTCCTGCTGGACTTTCTCCATGTACTCTTCGAACTTGGCCCAGGTCCATTCGCCGGACGCAGCCAGGTCGTAGATCTCGTTGTAGTCGATACCGGCATCTTCCAGAACTTTCTTGTTGAAGAAGATCTCTTCGCGGGGTTCCTGGTCACCGGCGAATACGCCGTAAACCTTGCCGTCCTTGGTCATCAGATCAGAAACAGAGGACAGCCACTGCGGTCCGGTCAGGTCGATGGTCCACTCTTCGATCAGGCCGTTCGCCAGAGGTCCGCCGGCGAAGTTCGGGTCGATAACGATCAGGCACAGATCGTCGGCCTTGCCGTCATTCGCCATGTTGGCGAGCTCCTGGGGGCTTTCCTGCCAGCCGCCCTTGTCCCAGGCGCAGTTCACGATCTTCACATTGTAGGTGGCTTCCAGCCAGTCACGATAGTCGTAGAGCAGCTGGGTTTCTTCATCGGGATCAGCCTGACGGGTGGAATGATCCACATCATCGCTGGACCACCAGTCATAGATGTAAACCGTCTGTCCACCGAAGTCGAGACCTTCGATGATTTCCGGATAGCCTTCCGGAAGTTCTTCCGCAGCCGCGAAGCTGCAGCAGCCCAGCAGCATCAAAGCAGCCAGAACCAGAGCCATGATTTTCTTCATACCGAGAAAACCTCCTTCTTTATTTCCTTACAGAACTCATACACAGAGCCCTGTATAGGTACGTTTTATTGCGATCTCTCGCTACATGGAAATTATATCGCAATCAGAACCGACAATCAAGTATCTGAAGTGTACTTTTATGTTTTTGAAGCAACAGCTGATGAATCCGTTTTATTCCTTGGAACCTGTCATGGTCAGGCTCTGTACGAAGGTTTTCTGCGTAAAAGCGTACAGAATAATCAGCGGTACACAGCATACGAACACGCCGATACCGATCAGCTGCATCTGGCGTCCCAGCGGAACTGTGATATTTTCGGTCGCGTTCCTGGCAAAGTACTTGCTCATGATGGAGGTGATATTGCTCAGTTCCCTGGAATAAATTTTGTATCCGGAGATAAAGTTCCGCGTATAGAACAGGTCGGTCCACTGCCAGACAAAGCTGAAGAGGAAACAGCTGGCGATCGTCGGCACCGCGTCCGGAAGCATGATCTTGACAAAGGTATGGATCGTGCCGCATCCGTCCACGTAGGCCGCTTCTTCGAGGCTGACCGGAACACTCCTGAAATACTGGCGGAGCATGTAAATATACAGACCGTCCTTCAGGCCCATGCAGGTCAGGCACATCAGCGTATACGGGATCAGCGAGGAACGCAGGTTGATATCGCTGCCGGTCGTGGCCTTGATGATACCGAAGATATCGAAATGGGTAAAGGACATGAACAGTGCGGTCTGAATCGTCTGCGGCGGAATGATAATCAGCAGCACCACGCAGGCGAACCAGAACCTCTTGAGCGGAAACTCGTAACGCGCGAAACCATAAGCCACCAGTGTCGTGGATACCACCTGGCACAGCGACATGACCAGCGAGATCCACGCTGTGTTGATCATGGATGCCGGCATGGATGTCAGTTCAGCGACGATCCGGTAATTGTCCAGTGTCACATTCCGCGGCAGCAGCCGGATTGTGGAGTCATAGAGATCCTCCGCGGCCATCAGGCTGACGGAGAAGCGGGTGACCAGCGGCTGAATGATCATGAAACACAGGCCGAACATCAGCAGAGCGCGCACAATGGAAATCGTGACCTGGCCTGCCCGGCGCTTCAGCAGGTATCCCCCGCTGCGGCGGTTTCGCTCCCGGAAGCTTTTGTTCTCTCCGATGAAGATCGTATTGTTTTTACTCATAGGACTTCACCGCCCTTGTGATGATGAATGTACTGATTCCGATGAACAGCAGCGCCACGCCGAAATAGATCCAGCTTTCAGCGGATGCGGCGCCGAAATCCATCTGGGTCCCGTACATCACCTGGTTGATATGTTCCATGACCGTATTGTCGTTCTTCATGAAGAAGTCGATGATCGTGTAGATGCAGTTTACCAGCAGCAGCGGGCTGACCATCGGGAAGGTGATCTTCCAGAAGGATTCCCATGCGGAGCAGCCTTCCACGTCTGCCGCTTCATACAGGGAGGGCGAAATGGACTGCAGGCCGGTCAGGAATACGATGATCTGGATACCGCTTGCCATGACAATGTCGTAAATCGCGTCAATCATCTGGAAGATAACATCGAAAACATCCCTGGCGACGCCGGATACGGACAGGAGGTTCTGCAGCGCCTGGGAAAGGTTTACGCCGGAGGACTCGTTCACGGCATCCGATATGCTGGTCATCAGGTTGAAATAGGCATTCTGGCTTTCAATGCCGGGCAGCACACCGGAGGACAGGATTACCGGCAGGAAGAAGATAACCCGGCAAAAGGTACGTCCTTTGAAATCCTGGTTCAGGATGACGGCGATCACAAAACTCATGACCAGGGTGGCAATCGTGTTGATGGCCATCCGGCCGATCTCGCTGACCAGCAGTTTGGTGAAATCGGGATCCGAAACAAACGCGTAGTTGTAATTGCCGAAGGGCAGCACCATCCTGGTTCCCAGGATGTCCAGGCTGACGTTGAACGGCGTCATCGTTCCCTGCCCGACATTGACCTGGCTCATGCTCATCTGAAGGGAAATGATCAGAGGCCGGACCATGAAGACCAGGAATCCGATAATCAGGGGAAGGATGAAACGCGTGCCGATGCGGGCCCGCCTGGCCTGAATGGTACGATAGGTGTTGTTGCCGGGAATATACATCTTCACGGCTTCCGTAATGCCTTCGTACCAGTGGTTGCGCCTGGTTTTGTTTTTCACTTGGCACTCCCCCTTTCAACCACGTAGTCACGGGCAGGTACTTTGACGGCTCCTTGGCTGAAATCCGTGCCGCTGTAGTTTACATACACGCGCGTACCGTCTTCGTAGGTTGTCACATGGACATCGTTGGTGATGAACTCATGATCGGTGACCCGCTGGCTGTTCAGCCCGGACATTTCGGACTGGTAGCGGAGAATCATCGGGAGCACGTCGTCTTTCCAGCGGTCGTAGGAAGCGGCCGTGTAGCAGCTGTAGGCGGAATCCTGCAGGATGTTCGTATCCGTCTTCATGAAGGAGAAGTTCAGGCCCGCGCCATACTCGGCGCTTTCCAGCAGCGCGTTCTGGTAATCGCCGGCAAGGTTGATCGCCTCGCCGGTATAGTTCTTCAGCCCGTGCAGCGCGATCTGGTAGAACGGAACCGCCTGGTCGATAATCGCATACTTCCGTCCTGTCAGGTTCATATCTGTGATCAGGTCCGCGTAGGAGATCGCGTAGTCGTTCCCCTTCTTGATGCTGATCTTCAGCCCGAGGTCCTGCGCCTTCTTCAGGGCATCGACGTTCAGGGCCTTGACCTCTTCGCGGGTGACGGTATCATTTTTATAATAGTCGGCGCTCAGCAGGTTGCCGATATCCCGGAACGCGACGCCCTCGCTCCCTCGGTCCTTCAGGCCGTTCACCAGGTTGTCCGCATACTGCGAGGCGATCCTGGGCTTCACCAGGTAATACGGATCCTCCCAGTCGCACTGCTGGTAATTAACGATGTAGTACGGATAAAGTTTAACAAGCTCGCGGGTAGTAAACCGTGCAGCGTGAAGCGTCGGGATAAAGCCCTCCAGCAGGCCGCTGTCATAGGCGAAGCAGCTGATTCCGTCGAAGTAGAGCGAAACGCCCTTTTCCTTTGCCGCGGCGATCAGCTTTTTCATTCCGGAGTCTCCGCCCAGTTCTCCCAGAGTGTGGACGCCGCTCAGTACTTTCTGTTGAACGCCGCCGTTGCTCCATCCTGTCATCCTCAGATTCAGGTGCCGGACGCCGCTGCCGGTCAGTTCATCCATGATCTCCTGCGCTTCGCTGAAGGTGGTGGTCGCCACGACGGAGTCCACTGGAATGCCAAGTTTGGGAACGATCTTGTCGATCGCGCCGATCAGCTCCACATGGATGGGAGCGTCCGGGTCCGCCTGTTCCTGTTTGAACTCCGGCAGGCTCCGCAGGTAATCTCCGTAGGCTTCGGCCATCCCGACATAATTGCCGGCATCGAGGAAACGGTACCGCTGAATCACCGTATCGTCCGGGATGGTGTTCTCGTACATCAGCACCTGCTCGTTGGTCCGTCCGGACAGCTTGAACTGTCCGTAATGAATCAGGTTGTACTTGCAGTATACCGTGTTAAAGCTGTTGAAACGCCCGGCCACGTCCGCGTAGATGCCGCCGTAGGAGCTGGCGCCTTCAATCATGCAGATGAAGGAGCCGTCGTCCTGTCCCATGCCGAACACCGCGAACGTGTTCTCGGTTTCGCTGACGGCTTCGGTCCGTTCCTCGCCGTAGTCCCAGCCGTAGAAGTTCGCATAATAGCTGCTTTGGGAGAGCTTTCCGTTGTTGTACCGGATCAGGCCGCCGCTGCCCTCGGGAATGAAGATGAATCCTTCATCTTCCGTTCCCGCAGCGCCGAACATCGGCAGCACTGCAAGGTATGTCAGCGGGTATTCCGCCTCATATGTGATTTCGGAATAGGGAACCTCCACCACCAGCTGATCCCCCTCCAGCCGGAGGATCATCGTAGCGTTGAAGTACGGCCCGTTGTTCGATGTGGTCTGTGTGACATTCTGCATGTCGATCTCATACTGTTCCTGGTCGTAGCCGACGGTCGAGAAGTATCCCTCGATCTTTTCCTTGCTCTTTGAATCGGTGCCGGATTTCAGGATGTAGAGGTTTCCTTCTTCGATTCCCGGATAGGATTCCTTCATTTCCTCCAGGTTGTCCAGCTTGGCGATCTTCTTTGCATCGTACAGGGAATAGAAGGAAGATACCTTCTTCTTGTCGCCGCCGGACATCTGGCCGGTCAGTTCCTTGTAGCGGTCGACGGTGATCGCAAACGGAATGAAGTAAGTCCGCTCGATCTTGCCGATCGCGTACTCAATCCGGAGCGTCGTATCGTTTTCCTTAATGATATTGTAATTCTGGTTCACCATGGAATAGCGGTAATTGTTCAGCTCCGTTTCGCTGCCCGCAATGGTGTATGTCAGGGTCAGCGTCGAAGCAAGAAAATCGCTGTTCACGCCGTGGGCGATCGGATCCTTGTCCCAGTCCTGAGGATTGGAATACCAGACCTTGCCGGTCTCCTTGCTGGTCACCTTGAACTGCGTCGTCCCGGCATCCATCTCCAGCGCGATTTTGTCGTTCTCGATGGTAACCGGTTCCCCGTCCCCTTCATAGAAAATCAGGCGCGGTTCCCTGCCGGAGGTAACGTCCTTCTCGGTGTAAATCAGATAGAACAAATATACCAGCCCGGCAAGCAGCGCCAGGATGATTCCCAGAGCGATCAGGCGGCGGATGATCTTTTTCTTCCTGTTTCTGTCCATCATCTTCCCCCTCCTCAATTCAGTCTGAAGACGATCTCACGGTAGAAGCTGACAAAGAACGCGAAAGCGTCGCTGAGCAGGCTGAAGAACACCAGCATCAGAAACAGGATCACGCCGGCGCCGACGACCGTCACGATCAGGAATATGAATGTTTTCCCGGGGCCGTAGTCGTGGATCTCCATCAGGCCCACAAACACCAGGAAAACGCACCAGATGACGGAGAAGTTGAGGAGCACGCTGTAAAAGCTTCCTTCCTCAAAGGTCAGCATGTTGCTGACCAGGATCATGGGCAGCTGGATAATGATATAAGGCACCAGCGCATAGCACATGCCCATATAGATATCCCTGAACCGGCCTTTGCCTTCAAACAGCGTGGTCATCGCCCAGTTCGCAACGCACAGAACCAGGAAGGGCAGCAGCAGGGAGCCCATTTCTTCAAAAACGTTGATGTGCTGGATCGGCGCCATGATGAACTGGAAATTGGTGGCGATCAGTTTCAGCACGCGGATGAGCAGGAAGAGCGCCAGGAATGTGTTCGCCGCGGCGATGCTTCCCTTCTTCTCGTGGATCAGGTCCCAGAATCCGTCGAATGGATGAGTGATCACATGCAGCGCATATTTCAAAGACTGGCCGTAACGGTTCAGCCAGGTTGTCGTCCTGCCGGGGCCGGTCTTCGTAGTCGACTTACTTGTGAACTTTTCCGTGTTCATGCATGATCACCTCCCATTTCATTCTCTTGGACCGTCCGATCAGCAGCGGTACAATCAGGATCAGTGCCAGAATCAGGATAATCCACCAGATGTTTTTTTCCACCCAGATCTTCCGGTACTGCTTGAAGGCCCGGCCGTACTCCTCCCGCGCGTGGGCGCGTTCAAAGTAGTCCATGGCTTCCTCGTACTTTTCCTGGCGCAGCTTGGACCGTCCGATTCCGCGGAAAGCCAGGGTGTAGTTGGCGTTCAGCTTCATGACGTTCTCCCACAGTTCCGCGCTGTAATCATATTCACCGTTCAGATACGCATCTGTCGCGTCGTAGATCAGCTGTCCGTACTCCGTCGGTGTAAAAATCGTGATGCTGTTTTTCATCTCGTCGAGGACCAGCAGATCATATCCCATGTGTTCGAGGCCGATCGCGCGGTTGAAGGTGCCGTCCATGCTTCCCTTGGTTCCGAAAGCCCAGAGCATGACGCCCTGGCTGTCGTACCCGAAAAGGCGGCCGCGGACCCTGTCCACCACCACATAGATCTCATTCTTCAGCGCGGTGATGTCCGCCATTTTGCAGGGGCCGTACTGCAGGCTCTCTGACTTCCAGTCCAGGTCGCCGATCGGCGGATAACGGTCGTTCTTGATCAGGATGTCGTTCCCGATGCCGTTCAGCCGCCGGATGGGCTTGGCTGTGTCGGAAAGAAGCTCGTACTCGCTGAAAACGGTGGTTGTCGCGTAGATGAAGCCCTTATCATCCATATACATGTTCTCATATTCCGTCGGAACAAAGCTTTCGGAAGCCGCGCGCTGTTCCCTGGACATGAAGTACCGCTTCCAGATATAGTCCGCCATATTGACTTTGACGGCATTGGCTCCGATATACCCCGTAAAGGTTCCGTCGTTTTCGTACTTCATAAAGCCCTTGTTGACGTTGGTTGCCAGCACATACAGCCGTCCGGCCACATCCACCGTGATCTTGGTCGGCAGGAAGGCGGAAGACTGGTTAAACGTGGCGTCCGTCGGCTTGACAAAGGTTTTCAGTACATTCAGGTCCTTGTCTGTCATCAGAACCCGGTTGTTGTCCTGATCCGCGATATAGATATTTTCCTCCTCGTCCACGAAAACGTCCATCGGGGTCTTGAACGTCGCGGGTTCCGCACCGTTCACTTCCCGGATAATCCGCTTCAGTTCGGCGTTGCCGTTCCGGTAGCTGATCTGGAGGATCCGGCTGTTGCCCGTATCCACCACATAGATATCGGAATTGCGGACGAAGATTCCCTGCGGTTTGCTGATCCGTGTATTCTCAAGGTTCTCAAGCCCCAGGGTGGTGCTGTCGATGACCGTTTCCACGCGGTACGGATCCGGAGACATCTGGACGTCGCCCCAGTAATCGTAATTGTATGAATAGGAAGTGCTGAATCCGTCCTCTTTCATGCTGTTGCTGTCATCCGCGAACGCGGCGGAAACAGAGAGCAGCATCAGGGCCAGCAGAAAGGAAACCGCTTTTTTCATCATCTTTCCTCCCTCCCTTAATCCTTGATGCCGGAGGAAGCCATCGTTTCCAGGATCCGGCTCTGGCTGAGAATGAAGATGATAATCGGAACCGCTGTAATGATCACCTGCGCCGCGGCAACCTGGCCGGTACGGGCGATACCTCCGGCCTGGATCTGCCCGAGCGCATACACCAGTGTTTTCTTGGCTTCAGAGTAGATAACCGTTGCGGCGCTGGTGTTCCACAGGCTCTGCACGCTGAAGATGATCATTGTCAGCCAGGCGGGTTTCACGTTCGGCATCACAATATGCCAGAACACGCCGAAGGTGCTTGCGCCGTCAATGGTTGCCGCTTCAATCAGCGCGGTGGGCAGACCTTCCATAAACTGCTTCATCAGGAACAGCCCGATAGGGGCCGCGAAAGCCGGAAGGATCAGTGCCCAATAGGTGTCGATCATTCCCAGCCTGCTCATGATCAGATAGTTGGGAATGCCTGTCACATAGCCGGAGAACATCAGGCAGGTCGTGACAACGGTGAAGAAGGTTCTGCCGCCGGGAAACTGATACTTGGCCAGCACGAAAGCAGCCATGCTGGCGATGATCAGATGCCCGAGGGTCCCGACAAGCGTGATGAAAACCGTGTTTACCAGGTACCGGCTGAATGGTACCCAGCTCTGGCCCATCGTTACGAATAGGTCGGAGAAGTTGTCTGTAGTGGGATGCTGCGGCCATACGGGCGGCGGAAAGCGGAAAAACTCGTCCAACGGTTTCAGGGACGCGCCGATCTGGAAGACCAGCGGGAAGACCATTGCAGCACCGATGATAATCAGCAGCAGGTAGATGCCGATATCGCCGCCGATGGAACGGTTCGGGTGGCGGCGGGTGATCCAGTGCTTCTTCGGCACCTCAATCTTTTCGCCGCGCAGCTCCGCCAGGCGGTGTAACTCATCGCCCCGCGTCCTGGGTGTGACAGGCTTGTCCACCCAGTGCTTATCCATATGGTTATAGATCTTCAGGCCGTAATCCAGGTCGAATACATAGCGGCTTTCGTCCTTCAGGATGACGGTAACCTGGCTGCTGACACCGCCCCGGCGGATATTGTCCATCCGGTGCAGCCTGGGATACTGCCATTCCACCAGCGGCTGGTCCTTCCCTTTTTCGTAAAAGGCTGCGCCGGTTTCCGTCGCTACCAGGGTTCCACGGTACTTCTTGCCGGTAATTGTTTTCATAATTCCGGCGGATTTAACGGTACTCACTTCACTCATCTCAGGTTCCCACCCTTCCCAGCAATCCGGCAATTGCTTTCTTGCAAAGAATCATGACCAGGAACAGGATTGTCGCGATGGCGCTGGCATAGCCCATCTCAAACCGGCTGAAACCGTAGTCAAACAGGTGGGTAACCACTGTGCGTGCCGCATAGTCTGTGGACGGATACCCGCACAGGGCTCTCGGCACGTCACTGACGTTGAATGCCGAAGTAATGCTCATAACAGCGCCGAACAGCAGCATGGGTTTCATGCTGGGCAGCGTAATGTGGTACAGCTCCTGCCAGCGGTTCCGGACCCCGTCCACATAACCGGCCTCGTACATGCTGCGGTCGATTCCCTGGAATCCTGCAACAAAGCTCAGGAATCCGGTGCCCATGCTCATCCACAGAATGACAATAATCAGGATCGTCATCATATAAGTCGGATCCAGCAGCCACAGCTTCGGCGCGTCGATCAGCCCGAACTCCATCAGAATCGCGTTGAACCAGCCGTAGGCGTCGCCCCGGAAAATGATGGAGAAGACGGTATAGGCGTTCGCTGCGATGGAAGGCGCATAAAAGACGACAACCGCCACCGCCCGCAGCCATTTGGGCAGTTCGTTGATGAACCAGGCAAAGAGGAAGGAAAGGATATACCCGATCGGGCCGGTAATCACGGCAATCACGAACGTGTTCTTGACCGCCGTAAGGAATACCTCGTCCTGCAGGATCAGGTTGATGTAATTCTGGAACCCGATAAAGCGGGCAGGCTCCAGAATATTGTAATACGTAAAGCTGTAAAAAATGGATGTCGCAATCGGAAGGATGAAAAACGTGAAAAACAGGACGGCGTACGGCGCGAGGAACAGATAACAGACTTTGTTCCGTTTGGCCAGTGCCCAGCCGTGCTGTATTTTTTCACGCCTCATCGTCAGATAGCGGGATGCGAATGACTGTGACTGCATGCTTTACGATCCTCCTTCCTTAATCGATCGGCAGGTTGAATTCCCGCCGTTTAATCTTGATTTCTTCGTTAATGGTCCTCGCGTATGTCAGCAGCGTCTCGCGCGGATCCTCTTTCGTGGTGATGACCCTGCGGATCGCGTTGGTCATATGGCGTGTTGTAGAATAACCGCCGGCGATTTCCGGGAAACCATGGGTGTGGGACATCTGTTTCTCCAGCACGGCCAGCTGAGAATTGCTCCATGCCAGCTGCCGCAGTGCGTCGCGGTTGGCGGTCTGGTAACGGGCGCTGGCGCCCAGCACGCTTTCCATTTCACGGCCGAAGCGAACCTGCGCGTCCGCGCTGACCCACCACTTCATGAATTCCCACGCGTTGTTCCGGACTTTTTCATCGTCCGTTTTGATCATCATGCAGCACAGGCCCGCGGTATGCGAAGTGATGTCGATCGTGCCGTCCTCCCGGAGTGTGCCCGGGATCGTCGTAAAGTCCCACAGGCCCCGGATTTCCGGTGCGGAAACCATCAGCGTGTTATACGTCGCATAGGACGCCACACCCATCGGCATCTCGCCGCTGCGGAAACGGCTGACGAAATCGAAAATGGTCGGCAGGCCGTAGTCGTTGTAAAGGCTGACATACTGTTTGAAGGCCGCCACGCCTGCCTCGCTGTCAATCAGGGTGCGCTTCGCGTCCTTCTCGTAAATCTCGCCGCCGTTCTGGTAAATCATCGAATTGAATACGGATGTATCGGCAATCGTGATATCCGGGAACGGAACCGCCACCGTCAGGCTGTCCCCCTGAATCGTCGGCAGCTCGGCAATCAGCTCCTCCCAGGTTTCCGGGATCTTCAGCCCCATTTCTTCCATAATATCTGTGCGGTAGAAAAGCAGCGGAAAATCCTGCGTCTCCGGAAGGCCGTACACGCCGACCTTCGTTCCGTTGTTATAACTCAGCGGATCGATAATGCTCTGATAGAACGGCTGAACCACTTCCTCAAAGTCCGAGAACTGGGTCAGATCCTCGACCGCGTTGCGCATGGCGTAGTTCACGGCGAACCAGCCGCTGACGCTCAGAACGATGTCCGGCCCGTTTCCGGCCACGACGGCAGTCAGAATGGCGTCTGCCTGTACCAGTTTGATATTGACCTTGATACCGGATTTCGCCGTAAAGGTATCGTCCACCATGGTCTTCAGGACAGTGCTCTGGTCGCGGCCCGTCGTGATCCAGATATCCAGCACATCGTCCGTATCGTCATATTTGTTGCCCAGGGAGTTGTAATCCACAAAGAAGGAGCTGACGCAGCTGCGGATCTCGTGGGCTACGCCTTCGAGGAACGTCTCCCGCACCTCAGGCACCTTGGTATTCTCGCCGGTGATCATGATCAGGTCCACGTCCAGCTTGCTCTCGGACATATTCTGCATCGCGGTGCCCAGGGAGGTGATGTTATCCTTGAAGCTGGTGAAGCTTTCCGTGATCCGTTCGTTCATCTGCATGAACTGTTCCAGCTGCACGGCCAGGGTCTGTGCGCTGGCGGCGCGGTCGCTCTTCTCACCGGTGGTGGCTACGATATCATCGACAATCTTGTACAGGCGCTTGCTTTCCAGATCCATCGCCTCAATGACTTCCGGATAGACCTGGTTCAGCTTGTAATCCCGGAACCGGTCAGGATTTGCTCCTGTCAGCACCAGCAGCTTCCGGTAAATCTGGTTCAGGCGGAAAATGCTGTCCTCCACCTGTTTCAGCACCGGGCCCATCTCGCCGAGCGTAACTTCCATGCGGATGTTATGCTTCCCCTTGGTCAGATAGAAGCGGAACGGATTCCCCTCCGCGTCGGCAAGCGTTCGCATTTCCCAGCGGGTATTGTAGCCGAAGGTAACGGCCTCCAGGTCTTTGAACGGCACTTCTCCGTCAATATAGACGGTACGGCCGGAAAGAGCGCCGCGCTGATACATCTGGCGCGCTTTGATGGAAATATTGTAATAGCCGTCCTCCGGCACCTCGAAATCCCACTGGATCCACTCGCCGGCATGGGTCCACGGATCCCCGCCGATATAATTCAGAATCGTGTTGGTCACAGAGTACGGGACCGTCTTCGAACTGCTGCGGTCATAGCGCGCGTACAGGCTGGGGGCGCTGCGCAGTTCCGCGGCCTCGCCCTGCACCGTCTGCGCGTAATTCTTCCCTTCGTCGGTCATGGAGACCTGCGGCTGCGCAGCAAGATAATCCGCATACTCCGGATACTTCACGATGGGTGTCAGCGTCATGCCGCAGACAACCATCGGCTCGTTCACAGCCCGCAGGGTCAGCGTATTTTCGCCTTCCTGGAAATAAAAAGCATAGGGTTCGGTCTGATATCCCATGTCATCCCGGAAATAAACGGTCTGTTTGTCAAACACTTCAACCTGGCTGGGACGGATATCATTCCCCTGGTTGTCCTTCCGGACTTCCCCCGAATCAGTCCACAGGCGGCTGAGTGTCAGCGTGCTCGCGCCGGTAAAGGGCAGCTCCCCGTTAATCAGCAGTTCACGCTCAATATCAACCCCGCGGCTCTGGGTGGTCAGGTACTCCAGCCGGATATTGTACAGACCGGCCCGGGGTACATTCACCGTCCAGGTCACTTCAGATCCGTCCGGCGTCAGAAGCCCTTCTGCCTGAAGTGAAGCGTCTCCGCTGAAAGTCCGCACGTCAACCGGAACCTCTTCCTTCACTTCCGGTTCAGAAGCATGGGAAGCCACATACGCCTCATACGTATTGCTCCGGCCGATCCCGCTGATATCTGTGGACAGGTCCGTCCCGGCATACTTGCTGCTGTAGTCGGAAGCGCCCTGACTGAGCAGAATAAAGAGCGCTACAACCGCCGCAGCCGCAAGAACCCCAATGAGCACATTCCGCCATTTTCTTGACATGAGTTCATCTCCCGTTGCCCCGTTCAGCACGCAGGTACACCATTGCGTATAGCGTTTTAAACGGATATTCTGTTCTGCGGGTAACCGCAAAAAGTATATAACCTGATAGATTATACCGTTGAATCTGTCTGCTGTCAATCATCACTCTTGCCGCTTCTTCGGGAGCCGCTCACCGCCTCCGCAGCCGTTTATTCTTCCAGGAAATGGAAAAACCGGACGGTCTTCCCAGCCGTCCGGGTATGCTTCAGCGGATTTCCGCTCCGAGTTTGAATTTCAGATTTCCGAGGATTTTCTTGATAAACCGGTCCACTTCCTCCGGGGTCAGTGCTTTGTCCCCGGCTTCAAAGCGGATCTTGAAGGCCATGCTCTTCTTTCCCTCCCCGATCTGCTCGCCGCGGTAGACGTCAAACAGCTCCACGTCACTGACGCTGGGGCATGCACGGGTGATCTCGCTCATCAGGGCGCCGCAGGGAATCTCCTCCGCCACTGTCAGCGCAAGGTCGCGGACCACAGGCGCAAAGGCGGATATCGGCCGATACCGTACGGACAGTGCCGCATGGGACATCATCCGCTCATAATCGATTTCACCGAGATAGATCTGGTAGTTCGCTTTGCTGTCCTTATGCAGCTTCAGCTCGGCCGTCACCTCGTTGGCCAGCTTGCCGAAGACGCCGATCCGTTCTCCTTCGCACACCAGGTAAGCGGCAATGCCGGGATGCAGGTAGCTCACATCTTCCGCCCGCTCCACACTGAATTGAATGCCCAGTGATTCTCCCAGCGCTTCCAGGCTGCCTTTGACGGTAAAGAAGTCTTCCGCGTCGCCGAAGGCTGCAAAGCCGAGATGCGCCCGCTCTTCCGGTGCGTTCCCTTCCTGTCCCGGCAGATACACGTTGCTGATTTCGAAAATTCTGCCCTCATGGTTGCCCTTTTTCAGGTTTTCAACCACGATATTCAGCATACTGGGGGCCAGCAGCGGCCGCATGATGGCCAGCTTTTCGGAAATCGGATTCTGAATCCGGAGCACATTCCGCTCCGGTACATCCTCCGGAATCTTCAGCGCATCCAGATCCGCGTCTGCGTAGAAGGAAAGGGTGCAGATCTCGTTGTATCCCTGGGCGCACATGAGCCGGGCTGCCCGGTCCCGCCGCATCTGGGCGGGTGTTTTTCCGCCGCTGGTCACAGTGGCTGCCTTCAGGAAGGTGGGCGTCACATGGCCGTAGCCGTATTCCCGGATTACTTCCTCCGCCAGGTCTGGTTCGCCGACTTCGATATCTTCCCGATAGCGCGGAGCGGTCACCTGCAGGATGTCCCCTTCCCGTGCCACCTCAAAGTTCAGGTTCTTCAGAATCCGCAGCACTTCCTCCGCGGGCACCTCAATGCCCAGGATCGCGTTGATCCGCTTCAGGCTCGCGGTGAAACGCTTCCCTTCCCGGGATGCGCCCGCGCTGCAGTCAAACGCGCTGGAGGTAATCTCGCCGCAGTTCAGTTCCTGGATCAGGTGCAACGCCCGCGCCATGCCCAGTTCGGTGGTGTATTCGCTGATCCCCTTTTCAAAACGTGCGGAAGAATCGCTGCTCTGGCCCAGTGAACGGGACGTTTTGCGCACGTTGTCCCGCGCGAACTTGGCAGCCTCAAACAGCAGCTGCGTCGTTTCCTCCGTGATTTCACTGTTCAGCCCGCCCATAATGCCCGCCAGGGCGACCGGGCGGTTCCCGTCGCAGATCACCAGGTTTTCGCTGTTCAGCGTGAACTCTTTCTCGTCCAGCGTCTGAATTTTTTCCCCATTCACGGCCCGGCGGACAATAATCTTCCGTTCCTGCAGCTGATCCATGTCAAAAGCGTGCATCGGCTGGCCGATCTCCAGCAGGACATAGTTGGTGATATCCACTACGTTGCTGATGGACCGCAGGCCGCACAGCGCCAGATGGCGGCGCATCCACCGGGGGCTTTCCCCGACGGTGATATTCCGGACAGCATGCCCCAGATACCGCGGACAAAGATCCGGCGCGTCCACCCGGATTTCAAGCCCGGGCACGGTCGTCTCCGTCATCGTATAATCCGTTGCGGGCATTTTCAGTTCTTTGCCCAGCACGGCCGCCACTTCCCGCGCGATCCCCAGAATGCTCTGGCAGTCCGGCCGGTTGGCTGTGACGGAGATATCGAAAATACAGTCATTCAGGCCTGTCACATCCCGGATGTCCGTGCCCGGAACGGTATCCTTCGGCAGGTCCAGCAGGCCGTACACTTCCGCGCCGGGATACAGATCCTCGTTCAGCCCCAGTTCTTCTCCGGAGCACATCATTCCGTTGGAAGGAATGCCTTTCAGGGGCTTGGCGGCAATCTTCACGCCGCCGGGCAGCGTTGCCCCGTCCAGCGCGGCCGGCGTGTGCATGCCTGTATATACATTGGGCGCGCCGGTCACAATCTGAATCTTTTCCCCGAATTCGCCGCAGTTCACCTGGCAGATGGCCAGATGCGTCCCTTCCACGGGTTCGCATGCCAGCACCTCGCCGACGACAACCCTGCTGATTTCTCCTCCCAGCGGAATCAGCTCCTCCACTTCAAAGCCGCAGCTGAACAGCTTCTCCTGCAGCTCTTCAGGAGTCAGGTCGATCTCCACATATTCCTTCAGCCAGCTGTATGGTACTTTCATCGCGTTTTCTCTCCTTTATGCCTCTTTAAACTGCTCCAGGAACCGAAGATCGTTCTCAAACAGCAGGCCGATATTGTTGATGCCGTATTTCAGCATGGTAATCCGCTCAATGCCGATCCCGAATGCGATGCCGGAATACACGGAAGGATCAATACCGCAGTTTTCCAGTACATGGGGATGCACAACGCCGCCGCCCAGCACTTCAATCCATCCCGTGTGCTTGCACAGGGAACATCCCTTGCCGCCGCATTCAAAACAGCTGACGTCCACCTCTACGCTTGGCTCGGTGAAGGGAAAATAGCTGGGGCGCAGGCGCGTCCGCACATTCTCGTCAAACAGCTGCTGCACAAACCTGTCCAGCATCCCCTGCAGGTCGCATAAGGTAATCCCCTTGTCCACCACCAGGCCTTCCATCTGATGGAACATGGGAGAATGTGTCGCATCGCTGTCCGACCGGAAAACCCGTCCGGGCACCAGCACTTTGATCGGCGGTTTCTGCCGGTCCATCACACGGATCTGGCCGCCGCTGGTCTGTGTCCGCAGCAGCCATTCCTGATCCAGGTAAAAGGTGTCCTGCATATCGCGGGAAGGATGATCCTTCGGGACATTCAGGCGTGTGAAGTTATGATCGTCGTCTTCGATTTCCGGCCCCTCGAAGATATCAAAGCCCATACCGGCAAAGACCTGAATCATTTCTTCCTTTACCAGGGTCAGCGGATGCAGGCTGCCCGTAGGCCGTTTCACGCCGGGCAGGGTAATATCCACCGCTTCCCTCCGGTTTCTGGCCTGCAGCTCCATCTGTTCCATGCGTTCGCTCAGAGCCGCGTATTTTTCTTCGACCTGAACCTTGAAGTCATTGATGAATTTCCCCATGGCGGGGCGGTCTTCCTTCGGGACCGCGCCAAGGCCCTTCATCAGGCCGGCGATGCTTCCTTTTTTTCCCAGAAAATCCTGCCAGAAGGATGCCAGGGTCTCCTTGGACTGAATCTGACTGATCCGCTGCGCCATTTCTTCCCGCAGCGCCTGAATCTTTTGCTCCATCTTCCTTCACTCCTGCTTGGAAAGTTCAGCGGCTATTATATCACGCATGGTTTTGGATTGTAAAGAAAAAAGCGGGACACATCGTGTCCCGCGCAAAACCCCTGTTACATGGAGTTTTTGACCAGCCTTTTGATCTCATCCACCACCAGGCGCAGATTGGGGTTTGTTACCATGGCCGCTTCCACGGTTTTGCAGCTGTGCATGACCGTTGTGTGGTCCCGCCCGCCGAAGGCGTTCCCGATTTGCGGAAGGCTCATTCCCGTCATTTCCCGGGTGAGATACATGGCGATCTGCCTCGGCACGGTAATCTCCCTTTTCCGTGTGGGCCCGGTCAGGTCGTTCAGCGTAAGCCCGTAAAAATCGCTGGCTGTGTTCATGATCAGCTCTGCTGTCACCTGCTTGTGCCGTTTCTGGTCCAGAACCCCTTTCATGGCTTCTTCACACAGTTCAGGGGTAATCGGGCGGCCTGTCATGTTTGAAAAAGCAACCAGCCTCGACAGGCAGCCTTCCAGTTCCCGTACGTTGCTGTCAATCTGTACCGCGATCATCTGGAGGACGTCATCCGGTACGGAAATATTCTCCTGCTTCGCTTTCCCCTTCAGAATCGCCAGCCGGGTATCCACATCGGGGCGCTGGATATCCGCCACCAGGCCCCATTCAAACCGGGAACACAGCCGCTCTTCCAGGCGCTGGATATCCTTCGGCGGCTTATCGCTGGTCAGCACAATACGTTTGTTGTCGTTGTACAGTTCATTGAAAGTGTTGAAAAACTCCCGCTGGGTGCTTTCCCGGCCCGCAATAAACTGAATATCGTCCACCATCAGCACATCCACCTTCCGGATCTTTTCCCGGAATTCATATGTTTTTTTCTGCTGAATCGCGCTGATCATTTCATTGGTAAAGCTTTCGCTGGTAATATACATGATTTTCTTCTGCGGATCGTTCTGCCGGACAAAATGGCCGATCGCCTGCATCAGGTGGGTCTTTCCCAGCCCCACCCCGCCGTAGATAAACAGCGGATTATAGGCTTCGGTAGGGCTTTCCGCGACGGCCAGCGCCGCGGCGTACGCGAATCGGTTCGCGTCTCCGAGAACGAAGTTTTCAAATGTATATTTGGGATTCAGATGCGGGTCGCTGTCATCATGGTCTTCCTCATCCGGATGAACCAGCACCTCTGCTGCGTTCTTCCCCATCAGGCGCGCTTTCATCTGTTCCCCGGCGGATTCACTCAGGCACTTTTCGATCAGCGGAAGGTACTTTTTCTGAATCATTGAAATCATGCCTTCCATTTTCACACTGATCACCAGCGTATTGCCATCCAGCGCCACGGGAACCATGTTGTCTTCGACCCACGTGGTGTAGGAAACGTAATTCATATTTTGAACCAGCAATGCGCAGGCTTGTTCCCAAAGTGTTTCCTTATCGATCATGCATCCGATGCCTCCAGATACCTGTTTATCGGGTGTAAAAAAGCACACGAATCGCTCGTGAGCTGTGGATAACCCAGCTGTGGATAACTTCAAAATCCAGAACCGGCCCGACTATCTTAACAAAAAAGGCCTTGAATTTCAACCTTTCCCGCCCTGTGGATAATTTGATACTTTTGTAAGAATTCATTTTTAGCCCTTTTCAAGGTTTTGTGGGCAGCCTCTGTTTTCTCTACCAGATTTATGATTTCAGGAGGCTCCATGATTCGTTTTTTTTCTGTATCCCCCTGTTTTTGACTTTTTCCCAAAAAGAATTAATATTTAATTAATACACGGGAATGTGATATAATACTTTTAATCGGAAACAGAACGGAGGAATGGCCATGATTGAATCCTGGCACGTGCGGGAAGCGCTTCGCAGCCGCCTGGGCTCCGCATTGGTCGATGAGCCCGGCTTTACGGATCCGCTGGCGGAACTCCTTCGCTCCTGGGCGCCCTACAGGGAATCCATTTCACGTCTTTCCGCGCGCGTGGAAGACACCCTGTTCAATATGCTCTATAACCGTTTGGGCGCCGGCATGTCTGTCCGTATGAATGACGGGACGTTTCGCAGAGTCCGCACTTCCGAACTGAAGGACGCTGCGGATGATGTGATGGGAGTCCTTTTTGATCAGATGAAGGTTTATTCCGTCCAGTATGATGCCCTTCATGCCTACTGCATGGAATCCGGTTCTTTCTCCGCCATGCGGACCCTGGTAACCCGGTTTCAGGAATTCATGCCTGAACAGGAGAGACAGATGTTCAGCAGGATCATACGCGATACCCGTCCGCGTTCTGACTGGGAGACATGGCTGCCTGATGTATAAGTATAACCTGCTCTGCACATTGGCCAAAGGATGAAAATGATGAAGAAATGGATCGCTTTATTTCTGGTACTGGTCTTGCTGCCCTGTTCTGCATGCTGTGAATCCGTCCTGACGAGTTTTTACCCGATCTGGATCATGGCGCTGAATCTTACAACCGGGCTGGACCATATTTCTGTCCGGAATCTTGCAGCCCCGTCCGTGGGCTGTCTCCATGATTATCAGCTTCAGACGGCGGATATGAAGGCGCTTTCCGGCGCCGATATATTTCTGGTCAACGGCGCCGGAATGGAAGCTTTCCTTCCTGAACTTGTCAGGGCTTTACCGGATCTTCCGGTCGTGGAGGCATCTTCCGGTATCGAGCTGTTGAAAACGGATCATTACGGGGAAACCAATTCGCATATCTGGCTGGATGTTTCCAAAGCTGTCCGGATGGCGGAAAACCTGGCAGCCGGGTTGATTTCCGCTTTCCCCCGGGATGAAGCAGCCATCAATGAAAACCTTGCGGCGTACCGGGCCCGGCTGGAAGCGCTGGATCAGGCGTTGCGGGACGGGCTCCGGGATTTGCCCCGGAAGGACATTGTTACATTCCATGAGGCGTTTCCGTATTTTGCCGAGGCATACGGCCTGCATGTGGTTGCCGTTGTCAACAAGGAGCCCGGAGAAACATTGAGCCCCGCGCAAATGGCCTCTCTGGTTCGGGAGATTTCACAGCTTGGCAATCCGCCTCTTTTTGTGGAACCGCAATACCCGGAGCTTTCCGCCCGGACTTTGTCCAGAGAGACAGGATCCCCCGTCTATTATCTGGACCCTGTTGTCACAGGACCCGAGGAGGATGTACCGCTCGATTATTATGAAACGGTTATGCTCCGGAATATGGATACGCTGAGGGAAGCCCTGTCGGCTCCTGCGGATTCCAGGTAAAAGCACCGCAGGGAAGGAGATGTGGAAATGTCTGTTGATTCTGCGGAAATCTACCGGATTCTGTTCACAGTCTCCCGCTGGCTCTTTCCCTTTTTTGCCGTTCTTCTCGTTCTGTATGTCCTGATCTGGCTGGTATCCGATTCCGCGGAACGCAGGGAAAAAAAGCGTTCCCTTCCCGGCAGCGGGACCGTAGGGGAAATGGTCGTCCTTTCCGGAGGCCGGGATCTTGCGGAAAACTCCTGGTTTCCTGTTCCCCGGGAAGGAGTGCTCGGAGCCATCCGTTCCTGTGATCTGGTGATTCCATGCACGGGCGTGCATTCCCGCCATCTGGATTTCTCGTGGAAAGACGGGCTGGGGCTTCTGATTTATCCGCGGACCGGGTGTGAGGTACTGATTAACGGAATGCCTGTCACCTGCCGTACGGATGCGTCGGCCGTGCCGATGTCCCACGGTTCCGTTCTGCAGGTCGGTTCAGCCGTCCTGCGGCTTCATCTGTTTGCAGCGCTGGATCATCTTCCGCTTCAGCGTCAGGATCTCCCTCCTGCGGAGCTTGTTCAGCCGTCTTTCCGGGATATGCCGGTCCAGCCGGAGGTTTATTCGCCGCAGCCCGGCCCGCCGGCCTGTGGTGCGCCGTTCAGCACGGATATTCCTTCCGTTCCGGATTCTTTGATGTCCAAGTCCGCGGAAGCGCCTGCGATGCCGGACCCTCTGTCCTCCGGTGCGCCTGAACCTCATCAATCGGACCTGTGGAAGGAGGACATCGGTGAATGAAAAAACGTTCCTCCCATTTCCGGGTCCTGACGGCAGCTATGCTTTTTTTCGCTCTGACTTTTCTCCTGCCTGCCGCCGCAGGCGGGGATTCCCGGCTTTATCTGCTTGCTGCGGCCGTACCGGCGGTGATGCTGTTCTATGATCTGATCCCCGTCCGGGTTTTTTCCCTGGACCGCCCCGCCCTGTGTATGGCGATGATTCTTTGCGCCTTCGGCATCCTGGCGCCTGCCGCTTCAGATCCGAATGCAGCGCTGGTCCAGGGAATGCATTGCGCGGCAGGGCTTATGCTGCTCCCGGCGGGAGCGGTACTGATTCGGATCTTCAGGCCTTCTTTTCCTTCCGCGCTGGGAGCGGGGCTTTGCGGGATCGCTTTGCTGGTTCCTCCCCTCCTCTATCCCGAATTCTCTTTCCCGCTGACGGAGGCCGGGCTGGCACTGCTGCTGCTGTCAGTGGCCGCTTTTCTTTCATTTCGTATCAGAGCAGCTGCCCTGGGAATCGCGCTCTTCGGCCTGGCACTGCTTCTTCTGCAGAAAGACCTGGTTTCCGCCGCTGTCTGGGGAGTGGCAACCGTCCTGATCTTCTGGGCCTGCTCCGGCAGCGCGCTCTGGTCCGGATTGTCCCTGCTCGGCGCCGCTGCCGGAGGGCTGTGTTTCGGGCTGTTAAGCCGGGAGCGTCTGCAGCCTTCAGCCCTCTCCTCCCCGCTGTCCGTGCTTTCTTCCATGGGGTGGATCGGATCGCAGTCCGTTCCGGACGCTTCTGCTTCCCCGGATCCGGAGCTTTCGTTCTTCCTTTCGCTGGGAGAGCAATACGGACTGGTGCTGTTGCTGTGCGTTTTCCTGCTGATGCTGTTGCTGCTGTTCCGTTGTTCTTCTGTCTCACAGTGTGCGCGTAATTCCTTTCACGCGTCACTGGCGCTGGGCGTTCTGCTGCTGCTGGGGCTCCGGATGCTTGCAGTCTTCCTCTCCCTGGCAGGGCTGATTCCGCCTGTGGCAATGGATTTGCCGCTTCTTGCCTCATCCCTGCCGGTCCTGGCCGGGCAGATGTTCCTGTTGGGGCTGTTGTCAGGAGTTTCCGCCAGAAACCGCGCGGATCTGGAAGAGGATACACATCTGGCGATGCTGTCCCGGTAAAGGAGGACTGAATGAAACTTATGCGTTCCCGGATCAGGTTGATTACACTGATCCTGACTTGCCTCCTGATTGCCTCTGTCCTGTGGAACGGAAAAACATTTCTGGTTCCGGCCGGGGATTCACCGGTATCCTCCGGCGCTGAAACATCCGTCCCGGCGGAGGAATCCTCCCGCATTCCGGAAGAAACTCCTTTGCCCGCGGCGGAGCCTTCCGTCACACCGGAATCGCTGTATGACACCTTCGGACTGTAACCTGAAGAAAGGAAGGGATCTCCTTGATGACGTTTCTGAGGCGAATGGCTGCCATTCTCTGTGTGCTGGTAATTGGCTGTTCCTCTGCACTGGCTGCCTCCAAAAAGAAAAAAGAAGAGCCCGCGCCGCCCATGGTTCCCGTTGAAATCCTGGAGGAAATACCCCAGGAGATCCAGACGCTCCTGGAAGTGGCCCGCGGAGAACTGGAAGCTGCCAACGGAGCCGAGCTGAAAAAGAGGAATCAGTATACAGACTGGAACGGTTCCCATACAGGGTATGGCTGGTGCGGCGGGTTCATCACCTGGTGCGCGCTGGAAACCGGTATCCCCATGGAACAGAAAAACAAAATCAAAAAGGGGGAGGTCTCCGGCGTTGTTCACGTAAAGGAAGCCGGTGTCGGGAAACTGGTGACCGGATATACCAAAATGAACCGGATCTCTTCCCTGCCCCAGAAGGGCTTTATTGTGGTCTTCGGAAACAGCAATTCGAAGAATAAAAAATTCGGCGGCCTGACACCGAATTATCATGTCGGGCTTGTGGAGGATGTCCGGCTTCTGGAGAACGGAAAATACCGGATTACCACCATTGAGGGGAACGTCAGCCTGGATTATACCGATGAAGCCGGGGTACGCCATAAAGCCACACATACCATCCGCAGATACATCCGGGATTATGATCCTGCCGCAGAAAAGCTGAATCTGGATCTTACGCTCGTTCCGGAGGAAGAGCGGGATCAGCCGGAAAGCCTGATCTTCTCCTATGACTATACCTACGGAAATGATAAGATGTATATCAGTAAGTTCCTGATGACCTGGCTGCCTTCCGAATATATGGCCGACACGGCGGAGGAGGGAAACTGATGATTTGGATTGCCGGCGCCTGTTTTGTCTGCCTCTGTGTCTGCCTCCCCCTCTATCTGCATTTCAGGTATAAAGACCATCTGCATCTGGCTTCATGCTATAAATCTGCCGGGACGCTGTGCGCGGTCATGTTTGCTCTGGTCGCATCCATCCGCCTGAATCCGTCTTGCTATGTATGTGCGGCAGGATTGCTGATCCATGCTGTGGCGGATTATGTGCTTGAGTTTAATTTCATGGCGGGTGCCGGATTGTTCCTGGCAGGCCATATCTGCTATATTGCTTTCTTTCTCCGCCTCGTTCCTGTGGCGCTTCCACATGGAATTATTCTTCTCCTGCTGCTGGGATTCATGGCTTTTATCTACTACCATTGGCGGAAGCAGATCGGGAAACAGCTCAAGCCGCTGATTGTCTACGGGGTAGGCCTGAGCATCATGTGCTCCTGCGCTGTCGGCTGCTTCACGCTTTGGTCCCTGCCGGGAATCCTGATTGCCTGCGGCGGCGCCCTGTTCTTCCTCAGTGACAGCCTGCTGCTTCGGCGCCTGCTTTTCCTCTCCGGCAAAGCGCTTGATTGGGCGATTATGATCACCTATTACGCTGCCCAGCTGCTTTTCGGCATTGCCTGTCTGTATCTGTAATCCGTTATGATCACAATCGGAGGTGAAACTGCATGGCAGTCTACATTTTTCTTCTGATCTTCGGTGCCGCATTGCTTCTTGCAGCCGCGGTCCTATGGTTCTCCAGGGATCCCGGGAAGTCGGTCCTGATGTATAAAGTGGCCGGTGCCGAAAAGATGCCTCCGGAGAAAGCAAGGAAACTCAGCCGTCAGATCGCGTCCGCAATAATCGGCGTAGCCATGGCGCTGATTCTGTTTTCCGTCATCAGTCTGATCCGGGGTTCCTGATACATAAAATATTCTGCTGAAGCAATCCCCCCGGCGGGGAGCCGCGTCCATATTGGCTGCGGTCCACCGGTAAATGAACAAACCCTGCTGCATCTGCAGCAGGGTTATGTGGAATCCGGCGGCGACCTACTCTCCCGGACCGTTACCAGTCAAGTACCATCGGCACTGAAGGGCTTAACTTCTGTGTTCGGTATGGGAACAGGTGGGACCCCTTCGTCATTGCCACCGGAAATGGTGAGCAGTTTTGCTACGCACCCTGACAACTGCACAG
>JAFXZS010000004.1 GCA_017541105.1 Clostridia bacterium | reverse complement strand
TGACAAGCGGCGTGTGGTGGATTTGATGATCACCACCATAGCCGCCACAAGCGACAGCTTGAACATCACATGGAAAATCTGACTGGCGGCACCCCTCCCGTCAGATACCTACCCTGTGTAGTCCCTTGTAAACTGTACTTTGTAGAAAAGTAAGCGACGAATATGGTATGGAAGCTTATGATGAAAACTTGGACTATTACTTAGAAAAAGCAATGGATGAAGCAAATGGCGAATATAGCAGTTTAATTGAAGAAGCGGAACCGACTATACGTGATGCATTAGAAAGCCTTGATTCCATGGTTGCTTCGTTTCAACAGTTATATGACAATTTGCTTCAACTACTTGTAATTAATCCGAGAATCGACAATACAGGGGTTAACTAAAATAAAAAAGTTGGGAGTATAAGCTGATGGTCGGCAAGTACAAAGTGATTACCCTCTGCGGCAGTACCCGCTTCAAGGATGCTTTCATGGAAGCACAGAAACAGCTGACACTGGAGGGAAACATTGTCATCAGCGTTGGACTTTTTGGCCACTCTGGCGATGATGAAGTCTGGACGGAAGGTACCAAGGAAATGCTGGATGACATGCACAAGCGAAAAATCGACATGGCGGACGAGATCTTTGTCATCAATGTCGGTGGGTATATTGGTGCCAGCACTCGGTCGGAGATTGAGTATGCAAAGGCGACCGGAAAGCCGGTGAACTATCTGGAGGGTTTAGCACAGAATATCTGATGCTGAAACCACTCTCCAACGAAGCTCCCAACTCCCCAACGAAACTACACTCCCCAACGAAACCCGTGAGTAACGTTGGGGAGTGAAACGATCCGAAACCGGCGGTATGAAGCCGACTGTCAGACCAGCAGAAAGGAGATGGCCAGGGTGCTGAAACCCTTTGATTTACAAGGCTTGTTCATATTCCTTTGTATCAAAGTTGCTCTGGTCACAGATCCATGCTGCGGCACCGGCACCTTGCTGATTGAAGCGGCCTTCCTTGCAGCACATCGGGCGCCGGGAGTTGCTCGTCCCTTTGCCATGGAAGATTTTTATTTCTGCAGATCTCTTCCTTTCTCCTCCCTTCGAAGACAGGTCGCCGGGGAACAGCGAAATGAAGATATTCCGTATATCGGGGGGTCGGATCTTGATCCGCAGGCAATTTTGCTGGCATCCCGCCATGTGAAGCAGGCTGAACTTTCTAATCATATTCACCTGTCCGTTCAACCGCTCCAGTCACTTCAGCTGCCAATTACCGGCGGTGTATTTCTCTGCAACCCGCCCTATGGTGAACGCCTCAGCGATCAGGCATCCTGCCGCAAACTATACAGAGAACTCTGTCTGCTGAAAGACCGGCATCCTTCCTGGTCGCTTTGCGCCATTTCTTCCGATCCGTCCTTTGAGCGCTTTTTCGGCCGCCGGGCCGATAAAAAGAGGCGGCTGTATAACGGCCGCCTTGAATGCACCGATTATATTTATTTATGATCTGATTATTGCACGATATCCGTATAGTCGGTAATTGGGAATGGGGTATCTGCCTGCACCGCATCCAGAATCCGTTTCCGGTCTCCCTCCAGGGCAATCACCGGCTGAAAATTGTTTTTTCTTTCTTCTGCGGTACCGCTTGTCAGTATGGGAATCAATTCAATCTCCGGATACAGTCCTTCTTCCGTAACGCAAAATGTCGCCTGTACCATAATCCCGTCATATGTTTTCAGATCGATCGTTCCGCCGAAGCTCAGATTCCCCAGGCTGTACAGAACAGGCATCCTGTTGATGAAATCCATTCCCTGTACGACATGCGGATGATGGCCGATAACGAGATCCGCTCCCGCACGTTCACAGGCCCTGGCCATTGCTTCCTGCAGCGCTGAGTGGTGCGGGTCGTATTCTTTTCCCCAGTGGCATTGATAAATAATGGCTTCACATTTCATCTTTTTCAATATTTCAATATCCTTTGAAATAATATCCGGATCATTCAAATATTCCGTTTCCCTGCAGCTTCCGAATCCTATCAGGTGACCATGAATCAAAACGCTGCAGGGATGATCCTTTCCGACCCATTCAGTTACTCCTTCCACAGAGCGGACTGTCGATTCATACCCGGCATCTCCGTAATCAGCCGTGTGATTGTTCGCCAGATTAACCATCTCAATACTACCGGCTTTCAAAATTTTCGAGTATTCGGGAAGTCCTCTGAAACGCCATTCCTTTTTTTTGTTTTCACCTTCTTTTGTTTCTTTTAAGACACATTCCAGATTGATGCAGGTCCAGTCATCCTGTTCTGTCAGTGAATGAATTGCATCAAATGGATATCCCATTCCGTTCAGTTCCACAAGGTACATCAGGGAATCCCGGCGTGAATAATATGATTCCCTTCCTCCGAGTACCGTGTCCCCCCCGAAGGTGATCCGTATATTTTCTTTTCCGGTTTTCCGAAGTTCAGCTCCTCCGGAAATACCTGAATCCTCATACTCCATCGCTTCCCCGGACAGAATTGCTTTTTCCTTGTGCCTTTCTTCAGGATCATCCAGAATGATGAGCCTGGAATGATACGGCACATGCGTCCAGATCCAGTAAGCATTGATACCGCCCGTCGTGCCGGGCTTTGCCTGAATGCGTATACAGGCATGGGATCCTTTCGCTCCCAGCAGGGCTCTGCTTTGCGTAAAATCCTTTTTTCCTCCCCATGCGTAAGGAATCTGATGCAGGAGGTTTCCTCCGTCATATTGAATCACAAAATCATATTTCTGTCCCTGGGTGGAAAAATCCACCCGATGGTATCCGGTCAGAAAGCATCCCGCGGCTGTTTCCTGTTCATACTTGTCTTTTTCCATACGTCCGGTGGAGACCAGCAGCGTATCAATTTTTTCGCCGTTGTGATAAACGGATAATGTTTGTTCCTTTTTATCCAGCAATAATCCATATTCACCCCTCGGATAAACGGTCTTCAGTCTGTTCAGCGGCACCCACCCTTCCATATACCCGCCTTCTTCATGGTTCCACGCACCTACCCGCGCCCAATCATCCCGGATTTCCCACAGCGACAGGCATTGAGTCTGTCCATGCAGTGTGCCCAGCACTTCTGTGCTGTTGTCAGGCAATCGGTATACTTCCTGGTGCTCTGTGAAATCGATATCTGCCACAACGGACGGCCGCATCATCGCCTCCCAGATTTCCTGATCGGTGGCTCCTCTCTTTGGCATAATCTCGCCGGTAACCGCAACCGGTTTTTGCTCCGGAATCCCCTCCTGTATCGTCAGGGAAAAAGATATGGTATTTTCGGGTACGGATACTTCATATACCTCAACACGGTACAATCCTGCTTCAGGAATGTTTTTCCCGAAAATCTGCCGAAGAGTCAAGCGGCTGATTTTCCCTGCGCTGATTGGTTTTCGGGCAGTCCATACCGAATCCTCTGACGCCTCGGAACGGCATTTAATTACCAGTGTGCCTGTGAGAACGGTTTTTGCCTCCAGAAACCATTCATCCGGTTCATCCAAATATGCTGTTTCTCCGGATGAAAGGGCAAATTCAAGCGCTTGCCCGCTGTATTCAACCGGAGAATTAAAGGAGATGTGATATTCTTTGCCGCTGTATCCCGTCAGGTCTCCTTCAATATGATAATTCTGAATCGCCAGCCTCTCCCGGTTAAAGCCGCATCCATCCCATTCAATCGTGGTGGTCCCCTCATGAACATTCTCTTCCAGCACACGGAATACATCTGTATCATTGCGGATCGTAATCCTGAGTAATCCCGCTTCCGGTGTATCCACGGAAAACACGTTTTTCCGGTAGCTGATGATCTGTCCGACGCGTTTGATTCTCAGATCTGTGTCTTCTGCTCGGGCGTTGAAAGGTATCAAGGTACAGAACAGAATGAAAACCATTATGATTCTTCGGACAGTTCGCTTGACGGCCATGGCGATTCCTCCCTGTATGATACGCAAGGGTATCAGATAAAACCTTTTCCGTCAATGTATTCTGATTTTATGCTTGACAGGATGTGTAAAAATGCCTATAATTCGTTTGTTCTTGCGGTCGTGGCGGAATCGGCATACGCGCACGTTTGAGGGGCGTGTCCGGCAACGGGTACGGGTTCAAGTCCCGTCGACCGCACATATGAAACAAGCCGTTTTCTGGATGGAAACGGCTTGTTTCATACTGTGGAGATGTGCAGAGCTTAAACAAACCCTGAGGGGTTTGTTTAAGAGCACAGTGTGGAGATGAGGGGAGTCGAACCCCTGTCCGAAAACTCGTCAGATGGATTTTCTCCGAGCGCATTCCGTGGTATAGTTTCCTTTCAAAGCTGTCCGCGGACAAATAGCCATGAAAGTAGCTTCATCATTACGGAGCCCGGCGCAAAGCTTAACCGGACCTCGTTCCCTGCGATCATGACGCCGGTAACCTGATCCGCAGGCAATCAGGGCCGACGCGCGGCATTAAGCCGCGAAAGCGTAATTGCTATTGTCAGTTCTTATTTGTCCCCGTTGTTACGCAGTACAGGGCCTGCGGCTCGCTTATCCATCCCCCGATATTCCCGTCGAAACCGGATCATCCCCTTATACTGCAATTACACTTTCCCTTATTTCTGTCTGTTCCGCAAAGCCCTCTGGATCTCCCGGTCGCTGTCCCGCCTGGCCAAACTGTCCCGTTTGTCGTGCAGCTGCTTGCCGCGGCACAGACCTAAAGCCAGCTTGACGCGCCCTTCCTTCAGATAAAGCTCCAGCGGAATCAACGTGTATCCCTGACGCATGACAGCCGCGTCAAGCTTGCGGATTTCCGCCTTATGAAGCAGCAGCTTTTTCCCCCTCAAGGGATCCCGGTTGAACTGATTTCCCTGTTCATAGGGGCTGATATGCATTCCTTCAACCCATATTTCACCCTTGCGGACCTGTGCCCAGCTCTCCTTCAGATTGACTTTGCCCTGGCGAATGCTTTTCACCTCTGTTCCGAAAAGGGCAACACCGCATTCAAGCTTTTCCTCAACAAAATAGTCGTGATATGCCTTACGGTTCTGCGCGATGGACTTGATTCCTTTCTGGTGCGGCATCAGCATTCCTCCCGCTGACATTATATCACTTAATCCTCTTCTTTTCAATTCATCTTTTGTTTGTTATAATGCCCCTGAAGAAAGGAAGTGGCTGCTTTGAACGACCTTCATGAGATGTCTCTGCGCGCGCGAAACGCGTTTTATGATTTATCCGTTTCTTCTTCCGGTCAGCGAAACCAAGCAATTCTTGCGCTGTCCGGCATTTTGAAGGAGCACAGGGATGTCATTTTCTCCGCCAATCGGGATGACCTTGCCGCTGCGGAAAAGGAAGGCCTTCCCGCTCCCCTCCTTCACCGTCTGAAGTTTCAGGAAGAAAAGCTTGCCCAGGTGACCGCCGGTCTGGAAGCGCTCGCCGCCCTGCCGGATCCGCTGGGAAAGACCACTTACGCCGAAGAAATCACCGCGGGGCTGAACCTGTATCGGGTCGTATGTCCGATCGGTGTGATCGGAATCATCTTTGAAAGCCGTCCGGATGCGCTGATACAGATTTCCTCACTCTGCATCAAAAGCGGAAACGCGGTTCTGATGAAGGGCGGCAGGGAAGCATTCCGGACAAATCAGGCACTCTG
Organism: Clostridia bacterium; assembly: GCA_017541105.1. Classification (GTDB taxonomy): domain Bacteria; phylum Bacillota; class Clostridia; order Christensenellales; family Aristaeellaceae; genus Aristaeella. The sequence continues at coordinate 194,108 of JAFXZS010000004.1, read as the reverse complement.
CGCCTGCGTCCGTCAGGCGCTTTCTTCAGCAACCCTTTCGGATGACTGTGCGCAGCTCCTGGAAACGCGGGAGGATGTGGCTTCCATGCTCAGGGAGGATCAGCTGATCGATCTGATCATACCCCGCGGCAACAACAGTTTTGTCCGTTATATTATGGAGAACAGCCGGATCCCCGTTCTCGGTCATTCCGACGGCGTCTGCCATGTATATGTGGATGATCCGGTGGATCCGGATCTCGCAGTCCGTGTGGCCCTTGACAGCAAAGTCCAGAATGTTTCCGTCTGCAATGCCGCTGAGACGCTCCTGATTCATCGCGATATAGCGCCGTCCATCCTGCCCGTTATTGCTTCGGCACTGGAAAACGCCGGGGTTGAAATCCGTGGTGATGCGGAAACCCGTCAGTATATCTCCTGCCTTCCCGCCGAGGATTCAGACTGGTCTGCCGAATACCTGGATTACATCATATCCGTTCATATTGTTTCTTCCCTGTCTGACGCTGTTTCGCATATCAACCGTTATGGCTCTCATCATACGGATTGCATCCTGACTTCAGATGCGTCCCATGCGGCAGAATTTATGAATCGTGTGGACAGCGCGGGGGTATACTGGAACGCTTCCACCCGATTCGCAGACGGTTTTGTTTATGGCTTCGGGGCGGAAGTCGGCATTGCCACCGGCAAGCTCCATGCCCGCGGTCCCATGGGGCTGGAAGGCCTTACGACATACAAATACAAGCTGATCGGTTCCGGGCAGACCCTGGCGGAAATGAAGGACGGCTCGCATGCCTATACCCATCGCCCGCTCTCCGGTTCCTGTCCCTGCTGATCTTCAAGGAAGGACAATGACAATGATCAGACTGCAGAAATATCTGGCACTCAGCGGTGTCGCATCCCGAAGAATGTCTGAGAAGCTGATCTCCGAAGGGCATGTCACCGTGAACGGAATCCCCGTCACGGAAATGGGTGTTCAGATCAATGAGGAAAAAGATCTGGTTGCCGTGGACGGCATTCGTGTCCATCCCGAGGGAACGAAGCATTATCTCGCATATTACAAGCCGGTAGGTGAAGTTACAACTGTTTCAGATCCGCAGGGACGTGCCACGGTCATGGATAAATTCAGAGACTATCCCGTTCGGCTTTTTCCGGTCGGTCGTCTGGACTATGACAGCGAAGGGCTTCTGCTGCTGACCAATGACGGAGAGATGATGAATCATGTTCTCCATCCCAGCCGTGAGGTCAGCAAAGTCTACTGGGCTAAACTGTCAAACCAGGTCACAGATGAGGAGATACAATCCCTGCGCAAGGGTGTAATGATTGATGGAAAGATCACTTCACCGGCCGCAGTCCGGCTTATTCGCCGGGAAACCTTTGATACAGTGCTTCTGGTCTCCATTCATGAAGGAAGAAACCGGCAGGTTCGGAAAATGGCGGAGGCCATCGGCCATCAGGTTGTCAGTCTGAAACGGGTGGAATTCGGTCCGGTTGTTCTGGGAGATCTTCCCTGCGGCCAGTGGCGCCATCTGACCCCCCGGGAAGTTGAAAAGCTCAAGCAGCTGTAATACTTCAGCGCTCTCTTCCAATCGTTCCGATTTTGGTCTTGACAAATTGCCGAAAGCAGTTATAATCAATATTTGTGACCGCTATACGGAGAGTTGGCTGAGTGGTCTAAGGCGCACGACTGGAAATCGTGTGTGGGGTGATACCTCACCTAGGGTTCAAATCCCTAACTCTCCGCATAAAGAAGCAGCCTCCTGTTGAGGGAGGCTGTCTTTTTTTCGTCATATTTTCTATTATTCTGATTCCCGGTTAAAAAGGCTGTTTTGAATCAGTGCCAGTGCAATGTCGGGATATACCCATACGATCTTATTCCGGTTGATGATGCCGAATCGTTCCCCGCTGGGTGAGAATCCATGATTATCCCACCAGCAGCATGTAATTCCCCTTGCGCTGGCAGAGGCAATATAAAAGGCAGTAAAATTCACCCGGGCCTGCAGGTCATCATCCTTCTTTTTCAGTGCTCCGAATTCATCAATAATCACCGGAACCCCATTCGCAATATACTTCTGGTACAGGTTGTTCATGAATCTTGAGATTTCGCTCTTTTTATCCTTATCCTTTTCCAGATCAAAGCTGCTGTCGGAGCTGTTCTTGTTCAGAGCAAAGTTATACGGTGTGTATGCATGCACTTCAATGATAATTCTGTTTTCGGCAGAATCCTCCGGAATGGTGAAACCTGAATACAGAACGCCATCCGGACTTGCACAGTAACCGGGAACGGAAAGATACCGTTCCGCATTGTTTCCGCCCTTTGCGCGCACAAGGCTGACAAAGGCCTGGTTCAGTTTGTTGATACATTCCGCCGCGTCCCTGCATTCCGCCGCGTTTGCATCCAGCCACCATTCATGACTGCTCCCAACAAGCCGCGGTTCATTCATGCTTTCCAGAATACAGTGCTCATCAAAATCCGCAAAGGAATCCGCAATCTGATTCCAGATAGCGGACAGGTACCGCTCACTCTGTTCATAATGTGCAGTATCCGGATAGAAATATCTGACTCCATTATCATGGTGAACATTTATAATGAAATACATCCCTTCGGCCGCAATCCATTCGGCCACTTCGTGGATACGCGCCATCCAGGACGGATCCACTGTATAATTCTCATCGATAAGATGGTTGTGCCAGCTGACCGGAATCCGAATCAGGTTGAATCCGGCGTCTTTCAGCGCATGGATAAGTTCCCGGCTGGTCACAGCGTTTGTCCAGTAGGATTCAAGTTTCAGCCCCAGCTTTGGATTGTTGTCATCAAATGCGTCAAAAGTGTTTCCGAGATTCCATCCCACCTGCAGCTGACGCATAAAGCGCATCGCATCATTGTCGGGAATGTCAAATTGTTTCATGTTTTCCTCAGTAAAAACCGGAATTGTTACCGTATCGGACGGCACCAAACCGTAATCTGCTTCGAGGTTTTTTGCAGCTTCTCCCAAGGCACAGCATGTACTGAACAGGAATATTAAAGAAACTAACAGACTGATCGTTTTTCGCATCTGGCTCATCCTCCTTTGGAGTTCTGACATCATTATACTGAATACTCAATGCTCCCGCAAGTGATTTTACATTCCTGTTTCTGTCCCCGGAGCGCCTTCCTTCATTCTTTTTCCTTTTCAAATCCTTGGAAAAATGATAAAATATCATTTGATACTTTGTGGGAGGGAAGAAACCTTGAGGATCATAGTCATCGGCGCCGGGAAGGTTGGGTACACTCTTGCGGAGCATCTTACCGCCGAAGAACATGATATCGTCATGATTGATAAAGATGATGAGGTTGTGGAACGCTGCTCCGGTTCCCTGGATGTGATCTGCCTGAAAGGCAACGGCGCCAACGCAAAAATTCTTCTTGAAGCCGGTGTCGATAAAGCAAATATTGTCATTGCTTCCACCGCAAGCGATGAAACCAATATGCTGGCCTGCCTGATTGCGAAACGCCTTGGCGCTCAGTATACCATCGCACGGATCCGGGACCCTGAATTCAATGAAAGCCAGACCCTCCTGCAAAACGAGCTGGGAATTGATGTTGCAATCAACCCGGAGCGTGCCACTGCACTGGAAATCAGCCGCCTGCTCCGCTATCCCTTTGCCGGCAGCATTGAGTCTTTTGCCCGCGGTCTTGTGGAAATGGTTGAGTTTCGTGCACTCGAATCCGATCCTATTGTAGGTATCGCCATGAAGGATCTTGCTTTGAGAATTCCGGGGCTTCCCCGTATACTCTATGCCATGGTCGAACGCAACAGTAATGTCATCATTCCGGACGGCAGTTTTGTCATTCGACCTGGAGATAAAGTGTTCGTTTCCGGGGATATGGTGATGATTACAGAATATTTCCGCTTTTTGGGACGGAACAATTTAAAAATCCGCAGTGTGATGGTTTTGGGCGGCGGAAGGATTTCGTATTATCTGTCCAGGCTTATTATTCCGATGGGCATTCATGTCACTCTTTTTGAACTTGATCCGCAGAAAGCACGGTCGCTCAGTGAACAGCTTCCCCGTGCAGATGTAATCTGCGGAGACGGAACAGACCAGGATCTTCTGCAGGAACAAGGCCTTTCCCAGGTGGATGCGTTCGTCTCTCTCAGCAATCGGGATGAGGAAAACCTGATGACCGGGCTTTATGCTTCCCGCAGCGGTGTCCCGAAAATAATTGCCAAAAGCAGCCGCATGGCCTATATGGATATCCTGAACGATCTCGGTCTGGACTCAGTGATCAGTCCTCAGGTGATTACCAGTTCAACCATTCTCCGCTATGTCCGTGCTCGCGGAAACAGCAACGGAACCCATGTTGAGCGTCTTTACCGGCTCATTGACGGGAAAGCCGAGGCGATCGAGTTTATTGCACGAAAAGGCGATTCCTATATTGGCATTCCCCTCATGAAACTGCACAACCGTAAAGGTTCTCTGGTTTCCGTCATCGTGCATCAGGGAAAAATTATCATTCCCTTCGGCAAAGATAAAATTGAGGAAGGCGATCATGTCATCATCGTTTCCCGTGATCTTGGCATTTCTGATTTGAACGAGGTGCTGTATCGATGAATCGCAAACTCATCATCCGTGTTTTAGGCGCCTTGCTTTCTATAGAAGGCCTTGCCATGATTCCCGCTTTCCTGATTACCTTTCATTATCGGGATGGGGATACGGCAGCGATGGGATTTGGTATTTTAGTCGCGCTGTCTGTCGGATGTGCCATGTATTTCATTCCGAAAACCGATCGCAATTCCTATCTCCGCCTGAAAGAAGGCTTTATTATTGTGGCTGTGGGCTGGATCCTGATGAGTCTGTGCGGCGCTCTTCCGTTTGTGTTTTCAGGATTTCTTCCCTTTTTTCAGGATGCTTTTTTTGAAGCTGTATCGGGCTTTACGACCACCGGTGCGTCAGTGGTTACGAATTTTGAAAACTTTCCGCACGGCATAATGTTCTGGCGGGCCACCACCCATTGGATCGGCGGCATGGGAGTGCTTGTCCTGACGCTTGCGCTGTTGCCGAAGCTCACAGGCCGTACATCCCATCTTGTTCGGGCTGAGAGTCCCGGCCCCTCGCTGAGCAAACTGGTTCCGAAGACGGGACAGACAGCAAAGATTCTTTACCGGCTGTATATCGGGATTACCTCCCTGGAGTTTATCTCCTTGCTCCTGTGCGGCCTGTCGCCTTATGACGCGGCAGTCCACACTTTCGCCACAGCAGGCACCGGCGGCTTCAGCTGTTACGGCGCCAGTATCGCGGCTTTTGACAGCGTTGCCGTGGATACAGTCATAACCATTTTTATGTTCATGTTCGGTGTCAATTTTGCCTTGTATTATAAATTTATTATCGGAGATCATTTCAAGGCTTTCTGGAAAGATGAGGAATTCCGGTGCTTCTTCCTGATTGCGGTAACATTTTCACTTCTGATTACCCTGTTTAATCTTCCGTATTATAAAAACGACTTCTTCACTTCTCTGCGCTACAGTTCGTTTCAGTTGTCCTCAATCATTTCAACAACCGGCTTTGTTACAGCCGATTTCAGCCTCTGGCCTGTGGCATCTCAGATGCTTCTCATCCTTGCCATGTTTATCGGGTCCTGTGCAGGCTCTACGGCAGGCGGTATCAAGGTTGTGCGGATTGCCATGCTGTTCAAGCTTTCCCGCCGCAATATTCTCGCAACAGGGCGCCCGAAGAAAGTGGATGTAATCCGCATTGATCATAAAGCTGTGGATGAAGGCATCGTTTCTCAGGTGGCTCAGTTTGCCGTCATGTATGTCGCGCTTGTTTTTATCGGTGCATTTCTCCTTTCTCTGGATGGTAAATTTGATGTCATCACACAGATTACCGCATCCCTGACCTGTGTCAGCAATGTCGGTCCCGGTCTCGGTGCAGTCGGCCCGGTACATAATTTTGCCGGATACGGAATCTTTGGCAAGATTGTTGCTTCCTTCCTGATGCTTTTCGGCCGTCTGGAACTCCTTCCCATGTTCATTCTGTTTACCCGTTCAGCATGGCATAAGTACTGATCAGAATTCTTTCCACGGAGGCTTCTTTTATGGCAGAATCCACAAAATCGGTTGCAAAAAGTATCTCTGTGCTCGGAATTGCCGGCATTCTCTGCAAGCTGGTCGGAGTATTCTTTTCGATTCTTCTGAACCGGATCAGTAAAGATGTTGCGGCGGATTTTTATCTTGTTTATCCGACCTATACCCTTCTGCTGACCATTTCCAGTGCAGGTTTGCCCGTTGCGGTCTCCAGAATGGTGGCCGGTTTCCTCGCGCGAAACGATCCCCGCAATGCAAAGAGCACCTTCCGCGCTGCCCTTCTGATGCTCTCAACGATCGGTGCGTTTTTCTCCCTTCTTATGGTGCTTCTGAATCGCGTTCTTGTGGACATGGTCAATGTCGAAGAGGTATCCCTCGGCTTCTATGCAATCGCCCCGTGCGTCATGATCGTCTGTGTGCTCTCTGCTTTTCGCGGCCTCATTCAGGGCCAGCAGAATATGGTTCCGACAGCTGTTTCCCAGCTCATTGAGCAGGTCGGAAAAGTTGCATTAAGCCTCCCCCTTGCGGCGATCGGACTGCAAAAAAGCGTTGCCGCCGGTGCGGCCGGCGCACTTTTCGGCATCACCCTTGCCGAGACGCTGGCCCTGATCTATATGGTTGTCCGCCATCATCTGAAAAAGCAGGAACTGGAGCGTCTTCCGCAGGATCCCGAAGCAGCTTCCATGCAAAGTTCCCGCCTGATGAGCCGTCTTGTCCTCATCTCGATTCCGATTACGGTCAGCGCATGTATCATTCCCCTTTCCCAGGTTATTGATTCGGCGATGATGATCCGGAGAATGCTTCTTGCCGGTCTTTCCGCTGCGGAAGCCAAGACAGCTTACGGGATATTTACCAGTATTGTCATTCGCCTGATCAATATTCCCACCGCACTTGCCCTTGCAATCTCAATGAGCCTTGTTCCGGCAATTTCCGCCTGCCGCTCCAGAAATGACCAGCCTGCTGTCCGGCACGAAACAAATAACGGTATGCGCTATGCTTTCCTGATCGGCTTTCCATGTTCCGTCGGCATGAGCCTCCTGTCAAAGCAGATTGTATATTTCCTTTACGGGGATGTTCGGGATTTTACTGCCGCTCATCTTCAGCTGGCATCCGAACTCCTGACCTTTTCTGCCATGACCGTGGTACTCTTTACGGCCGTGCAGGCCACCAGCAGTATTCTGCAGGGACTCAGGAAGCAGCGTATCCCGATGTATACGATGATAGCGGGTGTGCTAGCCAAAATTGTGCTGAATTATATCCTGATCGGAACGCCCGGCATCGATATTCACGGCGGCCCTTATGCTTCCATCGCATGCTATTTCATTGTAATGACCGCTAATCTCTTCTTCATCTGCAGATATACGGAAATGCGCATGAACTGGATGGGCTGGATTGTACGTCCCGGACTTGCCGCGGCGGTTATGGGAGCCGCTGTCTGGGGGCTTACCCGTGTTTTCCCAATGGGCAGTATTACCACGATTCTGGAAGTGCTTGCCGGTGTCGTGGTCTACCTCCTTGCTGCCTTCGCTGTGAAAGCGCTTTCGAAGGATGATCTCCGCGCCATGATGCGCCGGAAAGGAGCTGCGTGATGAATCCTCGGATTGTTGTTGTTTCGCTGGGTCCCGGAGATCCGGAACTGATGAATTATAAAACGGTCCGTATACTGAAATCGGCAGACTCCATTATTCTCAGAACCGGCGTTCATCCTGTTGCTTCCTGGCTGAAAGAACAAAATCTTTCATTTTCAACACTGGATTTTCTGTACGAAGCTTCTGAGGATTTTGATCAGCTTTCTAATGAAACAGCGAATTTTCTATGGAAAAAGGCCGGTTCCTCTCCCATTGTCTACGGAATTCCAGATCCTTTCTCAGACGATACGGTCCGCGCCCTTTTCTTTTCCCGTCCTGCGGACGGAATGCTGGAGATAGTCCCGGGGGTCGGCTATACGGATACCTTTCTGTCTCTTTCCGGTGTTTTGCTGCCCGCTGCAGATCTTCGTTCCGTTTCTTCATGTTCGCTGGCAGAAAGCAAATCCTTCAATCCAAATATTTCGCTCCTTGTCACAGAGATTGATCAGCCTCTTCTTGCCGGCCAGATCAAGGTCTTCCTCTCCGATTATCTTGAGGATGATCATCCGATCCTTTTCCTTCATTCCGGCACTTCCCCATTATCCATTCCCCTGTATGAGCTGGATCGTCAGCCGCGTTATGATCATCTGACCTCCGTGCTCATTCCCGCATCCGCTTTCCGTTCCCGTCAGCGCTTCGTTATTTCGGATCTCGTGGAGATTATGGATACGCTGCGCGCACCGGATGGCTGTCCCTGGGACAGCCGTCAGACACATCAGTCCCTGCGCCAGTATATGGCGGAAGAAGCCTGGGAAGCGATTGCAGCCATTGATGAGCAGGATCCGGATCATCTCGCGGAAGAACTTGGTGACCTTCTCTTCCAGATTGTTTTCCATTCTTCCATCGGGAAATCATTCGACGAGTTTACCATTCAGGATGTCATCTCCTCCATCTGCAGGAAAATGATCCGGCGCCATCCGCATGTCTTTGACAATACTGTCTGTTCTCCTTCCGAATTGTCCGGCAAATGGGAGGAGATCAAACGTTTGGAAACGGGACGCCAATCCGTTTCTGAATCCCTTTCTGATGTATCTTCAGCGCTTCCTGCGCTGATCTATGCAGGGAAGGTAATCAAAAAATGCCGGCAGCTTCCCTTCCCTCAGCGTACAGCGAAAGACCTGGTTTCGGAAATCTGCCGTACCGCGGCATCCCTTGATTCCGGAGATCCCGATTCGGAAAAGGATGTGATCGGCCGGTTGCTTTATCTCCTCGCAGAGCTTTCTTATCAGAATCATCTGGATGCTGAGCTTCTGCTTCATCATGAAGTGGATCGCGTTATCCGTTCCGTGCAAACCGGCAATTTTGATCCATCAGACATTCAAAGGGACCGGAGCATTGAAAAAAACGTTGAAAATCGTTGAAGTGCTTGACTTTTAAGGAATTATGAGTATACTCGAAGTGTGTTGAAGATCGAAAGTGAATATTTCCGTTCTTTGGCATAACTATATCATCATGCATTGCATGAAATAATGAGGAGGTTTCCCTATGAACAAAAGTGAACTGATCGCTGCTCTGGCCGAGAAAACCGAGTTTTCCAAAAAAGATGCTGAGAAGGCTTTAAATGCGTTTGTGGAAGTTGTCAGCGATGCTCTCGCCAAGGCTGATAAGGTTCAGCTCATTGGTTTCGGCACATTTGACGTGAAATCCCGTCCCGCCCGTGCCGCCCGGAATCCCCGCACTGGTGAAGAAATCAAGATTGCCGCTTCCAAGGCTCCCGCTTTTAAAGCCGGCAAAGCGCTGAAAGATAAAGTAAATACCCCTGCAAAGAAAAAGGGAAAGAAATAATGATTGATTCTGCCTGCAGGGCAAAGTCCCTGCAGGTTTTTTTTGAGGCTGTGAACAATGAGAATTGACAAATACCTGAAAGTATCCAGAATCATTAAACGCCGAACCGTCGCAAATGAAGCCTGTTCTGCCAGCCGTATCTCCATTAACGGGAAAACAGCCAAACCCGGGTCAGAGGTCCGTCCGGGAGATCATATTACGATTCGGTTCGGGGAACACCTCGGACACTACGAAGTCCTGTCTGTCGCTGAGACTGTAAAAAAGGAGGATGCTGCTTCCCTTTATCGTGTACTTGAGGAAGATCCTTCTGTTTCATTGGAGCGAAATGGATTATGAGGACCTTTGCCATACTGGCTGCCGGCGGTTCAGGCTCCCGCATGGGTTTGCCGTATAATAAAGTACTGCAGCCTCTTCAGGGCCGTACCATACTCTCCCGGAGTATTTGCCTTTTTGACGGCATTGTGGACAGGATGATCCTGGTCTGCCGGCCGGAGGATTTTTCTACCGTCCGTCATGAGGTGGATCTGTCTCCTGTTTCCTTTCCGATTCAGATTGTTCCGGGAGGTATGACCCGGCAGGCTTCTGTCCTGAACGGTCTGAAGGCACTGGATGCAGCTCCTGATGATGTGGTGCTTATACATGACGCCGCCCGCTGTCTTACTCCAAAGCGCCTCATTGCTGAAGCTGTTTATTCCTGTATTTCAGACGGTCCGTGTGTTCCCGGTGTTCCTGCTGTAAATACAATCAAGCTCTGTAAGCCTTATCCTTTTGTGACTTCCACCCTGGATCGTTCCGCGCTCTTTGAGATCCAGACTCCCCAGGTTTTTCCTTTCGGGCTTCTTTTTTCTTCATATCTTCAGGCTGAATCCGATGGTTTTCAGGCTACGGATGATGCTTCCGTCGTGGAACATGCAGGAATTCCGCTGCGAATTATCCCCGGTTTTCGCTGGAATTTGAAAATCACGGAGAAGGAGGATCTCGTGATTGCCGATGCTTTTTTGAATCATCAGTCTCCTTCCGCCTTTCGTATAGGAATGGGATACGATGTACATCAACTCGCAGAGAACAGGAAGCTGATTCTTTGCGGTGTAGAGATTCCTTTTGAAAAAGGCCTGCTGGGCCACAGTGATGCGGACGTGGCAGTACATGCCTTGATGGATGCTCTTCTCGGAGCTGCTGCGCTCGGCGATATCGGACATCTTTTTCCGGATACTTCTCCGGAATATGAAGGTATATCTTCCATGATCCTCCTGGAAAAAGTTACAGCCCTTCTGCGCCAGAACGGGTATGTTCCAGTGAATACGGATCTCACAATTGTTGCACAGCGTCCGAAGCTGGCGCCTTTTATTTCTGAAATGCGTAAAAATATCGCCGCGGCTCTGTTTTGTGATGCCTCCCGCATCAGCGTAAAAGCCACGACGACTGAAAATCTGGGTTTCGAAGGCAGGCAGGAAGGGATTTCCGCGCAGGCTGTCTGTCTTATTCAGACTGCGTCTGCTGATCAATCAGCAGGTTCATGTATCCCTCCGGAAGACTCAGTACAAGGGAAGCCATAAGAGTTATGCTTTCTTTTTGAATCTCACTGATCAGCGTCTCATTCTCAACTGCAGACATTGCAGATGCCTGCAGGATTTTTTTATCGTTCAGTTCCGTGCTGCTGATTTTTTCCGAATCCAGTCCGGCGGAGATTTTCATGGTCAGTCTGTCATGATCCCTGAAGCTCACCTGCGCCTGTATCAACTGTTCCGGTTTCTCTCCGTCAACAGTGCCGCTGATCAGGACAGGCGCCATTCCGTTCCCCGGAGTCACTGTTCCTTTGAACTGATAAGCGCTTCTTTCCTTTTCTTTCTGAATCTGCCATATTTCAGTCAGAATCGGCAGAGTCTGGGAAATACTGCGGTATCCGCTCTTTTCTGCGTCCGCAAGAAGCTTTGCTGCAATGATGTGGCTGTACTCATCAGCTCTCTGTGTCTGAATCACCCAATAATAGTTTTTTCCGTTCTCCGCTGTACCGGCTACCGCAAAAAAACCATCTGTCCGGGAACAGTCCGCGCTCAGTGTGAAGAAGGTGTCCTCTCCGTGTTTCCCGGCAAGTGAAAACGCCTTTCCATCATCATAAATCCTTAATGTATATGCGATGTCGTCCAGAGCAATCGCTTTGAGTATCTGCGCCAGCCCCGCTTCCGGAAATGCATTCATCAGAATCTGGAGAAAACCGTGCATCTGGATTGTCATGGTTTCCATTACCGAAGCCTCCTCAAAAGCGTCTCCGGCATAAACACCTTCCGTCCGTACAGGTTTGTACAGCGTTTTAAGCTCCTTGATCAACTGATCTGCCTGAATGTCGGAAAAAGCCGGAATCTCTGATTTAAAAGGAAGTACTTTCTCCATTTCCTCCGTTAAAGTTTCCCGAATGGCATAGGAAGGAAACAGGCTGGAAAGAATGGTGATCTCCTTTTCCTCGATAAAGACATTCATGGTCTCCTGAATGGTTCCTGCCGGTGTCTGACATTCCAGCTGAAGGAATGCTCTTTCTCCTCCTGCTTCTGTGATACCGCAGATCATACAGATGATCATCATTATGCATATCATGGTACGAGTTTTCATATCACTTTGGCTCCTTTTTTCAGCTGTGTCCGCCCGGTTATTGAATGGCCTTTGGAATCCGTTCTATTTTTTCCCCGGCATTTTTTCGCCACATTTCCGCTACAGCCTCTTTCTCTTCTTCCGTAAAATCCAGAATCTTTGCAGCACCTTCTGTCGCGAATGGGATAAACTCCCACGGAGATGCAGTCTTTAGATTTCCGGTTATATCGAAGAAAGCGATACTGTCCCGCGTGACCGACAGGGAAAACTCTAACGTTGTCGGGCTGGAAAGCTCCGTTTTGCTGGAATAGTGGAGTTCGATTTCAGCATCATATTGCTGCATTTCCGGAATACTTTCCGCCTGCATGCCTTCCGGCAGACCGGTTACATCCTTTTCCGCATGAATGATATATCTGTCTGTCTCATGCGTACGAATCCCTTCCGGATCTTCCGGCTCCGTATGGGTTTTCTGCACGGAAAAACGAACAGCCAGATCTTTCATTGCATCGCCTTTGTGATTTACTGCATTCCCTCGGAAAAAGCGGAATTCCGCATCATATTCCATGGCTCCGGCATCGAAGTTTAATGGCATCTCCAGGCTGTAAATCCCATTCTTCCCGCTCAGCGTAAACGACTGCTTCTTCTCATCATTCTGAACTTCAAGAATTCTGAATCCGGTTTTGCTTTCGTCCATCGGCAGCTGAAGCAATGCGTTGATAGGCTCTCCCATGGAGGACACGGTTTTCCGAAAAAGGATCTCCCCTTCCGCTTCCAATCCCTGCAGGGACTCCAGGTAAAATGCCTCCAGGCCGGCATTGGTATATATGGCAATTTCCTCCTCTGTCATCCGGTCTTTGAGAACAGCCATGATTTCCTCGTCCGTGCTTAATGCTGTTGCCATGTTTGCAATCTGTTGGTACAGCGCTTTCATCGGGATCCTGAATTCCAGTGTCAGACGCGGAGCTGCGTCGTCTCTGGTCAGAAAAGAAGTATCCGCACTGAACCCGGAGATCCACATTTCAATCTGCTTTTCAAGTTTTTCCGCAACAGCACTGCGTTCTTTCGTCTGTCCGTCTGTTCCGTCCAGCATACTTTTCAGCAGGTTTGCCAGAATCGACGGATTCTCACCGTCCGCATGCAGCAAAAACCGCAGGATCTCGTCCAGTGACGCAATCTGGTACACACGTTCGTCCAGTAAATCGCTCCGCAGAAATTCGATTCCGTCAATCCGGGCATATTCGGTCATGGCATTCATTGCCTGTCCGTCGCCGGGTTGATAGAAATAATAGTGAAGGTTCTCCCCGCTCTGAATGCCGCGAAGATCATACTCGGCATTTTGCAATTCACACAGCCATGGCAATTCTTCCTCTCCGGCAGTACCGTGAATTACAAATGTCCCCTTTAAGCCACTGCCTATCAGCAGCTGACGCTCCATCTTTTCAGGCAGCGTATATCCGTTTGCCAATGCGCCGGTGATCAAACAGATCATGATCAGTGCAGTCAGTATTCCCCTGATTATCAGTCTCATCGCGCTGTCTCCTTTATTGTTTCCTCAATTCCCTCTGTCAGAAAAACAAGATCTTCTTCCGGAAGAGAAATCATCTTCTGTATTAATGCGGCGTAAATCTTAGTATACAATTCGTCCGGGATTTCATTTCCGGTCATCCGGATGATTTCACATCCTTCATTCTCCAGGCTCAGTCTTTCTCCCTTTGCGATCTGAAAGGAAACTTGCCAGTGAATGGTTTCTATTGTACCCGTTTTGAGGATTATTTCAAGTGTACCGCCTTTCAGTGTGTCATGCTCGGCAGTTATTTCACCTGTAATTTCAGTTCGTCCGGTCTGTCCGCGTTCCGTCTTCGTTTCCAGAATGTTCAGTAACGTTCTTTCTCCAATGGTTTCCGATGTTGCTGTAAGTTTGGTTTGTGTACGGATTCTGTTATGGAGGCGGTCTGATTCAACTGTCCACAGCAGGTTTTCCTCACTGTTTTCTGTCTTTTTCCTCTCCCGCTTCATCAGCAGATTATCCCTTTCATTCCCCTTTTCCGAGGGCGTCCTGAGCTGAAGCTCATCCATTGCACAGTCCGCAGTTCGCAGCAGTTTCCATTCCAGTGTCACATTTCTCATATTTCCTGGTTCCTGTCCGCATTTGCCGCTGTAATGAATCCGGATCAGCTGATTATCTTCCGTATATTGCAGAATAATCTTCTGTTTCCCTTCAAACTTCAAATCTGCATATTCCGGATAAAACCCGTCATTTTCTTTTCCTTTTCCCATGAAAACCGATTCAGCTTCCTCTGCGGAAAACGTAATTGTTTCCCTGCGCACTGCCGTACCATAATATCGGTTTCTGATTTGTATAGCGGTCCGTACCGATTTTTCCGGAAACTGTTCCGGTAACAGCTCAAACCAGGACACCATCCTGTCCGTTGCTGTCCAGATCTTTCTGTACCTTTGAATTGTTTCGGTATCAATACGATCAGATTTGAACGCTGTATCAGAAACATTCCCGGAGTCGTATCTGTACAGGTGTTCCGGATCTGCGGAGAAAGAAAGGATTGTTCCGTCTTCCGTTTCCTTCCCAGTACACCGTACAGTTTCTTCACCGTCAATCATGACAGCTGTATATTGTATGCAGCCATCGCTGCTTCCTTCCAGGCCGATGTGCTGTAACAGTCTGTTCAGTTTTTCCGTTCGTTCATCACTGAATTGCGGAACTCTGATAATTTTTGCATGTACTGTAAAACGTATCGGTTGATTATCGTATTCCATGATACGGAACAGATCGTCTGTCACGGAAAATCCGAGGCTGAATGCCGTCAGGCAGCTGAATAGTCCCGCAATCAGAAAAAATACTACCGCCCTGCTCCGTTTCATATCGGTTGCCCCGCCTGCTTCTGTTCTCTGAAAAACCGTTCCAGTACGGCAAATGTGCTGTCTGCGTCCGGGCAATGATTGATTTCATCCCGGACCCGGCTGATCCCGCGCAATCCGTGCAGATACCAGCCTATATGTTTTCTCATTTCTCTCACGGCAATCTTTGCCGGCCGTTCCGCAAGCATCATCCTGTAATGCCGTAGGATCATATCTCTGCGTTCTTCAAGTGTTACCGTGGGTATATTCAATCCTTTTTCTGCAGCCTTGATTTCACGGAAGATCCATGGATTTCCCAGCGCGCCGCGGCCAATCATGGCACCGTCTGTCCCGCTTTCATGCATACGGTTCAGCGTATCCTTTGCGTTAAACAGATCACCGTTGCCGATTACAGGAATCCGGACGCTTTCTTTAACGGCACGGATTGTTTCCCAGTCAGCCATGCCGCTGTATTGCTGTTCCCGCGTTCTTCCGTGTACGGTGATTTCTTTTGCGCCGGCTTCTTCGGCAATTCTGGCAAATGAAACGGCGTTGATATGGTCGCTGTCCCATCCGATACGCATTTTAACAGAGACCGGAAGAGACGCCGCCGCAACCGTCTTCCGGATCATTTCGCCGGCTTTTTCCGGTTCCTTCATCAGTCCGCATCCTTCGCCTGAACAGGCTATCTTTCTGGCCGGACAACCCATGTTCAGGTCAATGCCGTCATATATCCCCAGTTCGGAAATCCTTCCGGCTGCTTTCGCCACAATATCCGGATCCTTACCGAAAAGCTGCAGTATCAGCCTCGGTTCCTTTTCTCCGCGAACCATCAGTTCGCGCGTAGCCCGCTGTTCCGGCGCGCACAGATATCCCATCGCGCTGATCATCTCCGTATACGCTGTCTCACATCCCTGCTCATAGCACAGCGTTCGGTAGATATGATCCGTAATGCCGCACATCGGTGCCAGCCGATATTTATACATAGTCCGCCGCTGTCGGAAAAACTGCGATGCGCCTTCTGCTGCCCGCATAGGGAATCAGTTCACGCGTTTCAGTTTCTCCTTCTGCCCTCGGTTTCACCGGAATATCCGTCGGGATTCCGTTCCGTTCCTTCCATGCGCCGGTTTTCCGGACTGTCATCAGTATCCGGCCGTCCCGGATTTCAGGTGCACTGGTTGCAGCAAACGCGTATTCATTTTCCGCTATGCTCATTGCCATCAGTCGATTTCGGTGATAGCAGCAGATTCCCTGGTGATGACTGTCCCGCAAAACGGGCGTATTCCCTTCCGTCATTCGGATACCTTCGCCCACTTTCCATTCCTTTTCCAGATGTACGGTTATACCGCAGGGCTGTCCTTCCGGAATGGAGATGGCCTGCTTTTTCTTTCCGCAGGTAATCACGGGAATACAATTCTCCGTACCGGCCAGAAACAGATTTATTTTCGTTCCGTTTCCATCGTTCCCGCGAAGCAGGGCGCTGTCTTCTGTCATTTCAAGAAGAATGGGCTTGTCTCCGCCTTTCAGGCAGTATCTTCCCTTCAGGAAGTAATTGATCCTGAACCCTTCTTTCGTTGCGGTAACGGCGTGATGCCATGCCGAAGCCGCAGCCCGTGCCAGCCGGCAGTCCTGTCGGAAAAGTTCCTCCTTGCCTCCGTTGTCCCGGTGGTCCAGCGGATCATTCACCCTCTGGATGGTTGTATCGTTTCCCCTGTAAATCGCTTCCGCCAACGCATTATGGACAATAATCACCGCTTCGTTTAAGGCCCATGGATCTGTGCACAGGTTCGCCTGCGTGATCATCGCTTCTGTCCATGCTGCCGCTGTGCATCCGCTGACGGGGCTAGAAGGGCTGCTTCCGCTCATGAAAGGATTCCCGCTTGTTCCTCCGCATGCAGCACGATGGTCCTTCGACAGCTGCTCCCATCCGGTTTTCCCGGCACTGAAATCCCGGCTGTTTCCGCTGAACATTGCACTCCATGCGCAAAACCGCATGCCGTCTGCTGCAAGTTCCGCGTGATTCAGATAGAATTGAAGCTGAAAGTAATCAATCTCTTTTCCGACCGGGCCATGGAAAAACCGTTCCGCCTCTTCCTGATCCTGTATGTGTGTTGTTTCTCTTCTTCGCTCATTGTGCAGGTAGCTGGTCCAGTCCATGGACGTAAAACGGAGCCTTGTACACAGGCGCAGCAGTGCTTTGATACCGGAAGTCCGGTAAAAACGAACCAGGAATTCCATGAGATCTGCTGCCTGAACACGGATGCAGAATTCATCTTCCATGCTTTCCCATTCCGTTTCAAGCCATCGGCACCATTCTGCCAATCTCTTCAGCATGTTCCGATCCGCAGTGTATTCCGCCATCGCCAGCCCGGCTCTGGCGATGGCAATCTGTTCCTCTGTATTCCCTTCAAAATCGCCGTTTTCCGTGCTTCCTGTGCGGCGAAGGATCTCCCTGGCCGCGTTCTCTTCGGTCGGTTTATCCTTCAGAAGGCAGCTCAGCGAAAAGGCCGGCTCCAGTGCTTCCGCCCGGTCAATCTGCCGATTCAGCCTTGTATACAGTTTTTTCAGGTGTTCCTCTCCTGTCCGGACTGTTCCCCGGCTAAGGGAGCATTGCGCCGCATCCATCAGCGGTGCTCTGTTCAATATCGTCTTCTGTGGCATATATTCTTATTTTGTCCCGAACAGACGGTCTCCGGCGTCGCCGAGTCCGGGTACGATATATCCATGTTCGTTCAGATGATCGTCAAGCGCAGCAACATAGATGTCGACATCCGGATGGTCCTTCTGAATTCTGGCAATCCCTTCCGGTGCGGCAATCAGGTTTACAAGCCGCATATGATGGCATCCCCTCTGTTTGATAAAGTTAATGGCCGCGCTCGCACTTCCGCCTGTTGCAAGCATGGGATCCAGTATGAGCAGTTCACGGTTTACGCTGTCTTCCGGCAGCTTGCAATAGTACTCCACGGGTTCAAGTGTCGCCGGATCGCGGTACAGTCCGATATGCCCGACACGGGCTGCAGGCACCAGGTTAATCACACCGTCCACCATGCCGAGCCCTGCCCGAAGGATCGGCACAATCCCCAGTTTTTTCCCGCTCAGCACTCTGCATTTGCAGGTGGTAATGGGTGTTTCCACATCTACTTCTTTTGTTTCAAGATCCCGTGTCACTTCAAAAACCATCAGCATGGCAATTTCAGACAGCAGTTCACGGAATTCCTTGGTACCGGTATTCTTATCGCGCATGATACTGAGCTTATGCTGAATCAGCGGATGATCGAAAACCACGACTTTACTCATCTCAGAAAACCTCCGACTTTCAGAATATGATCCGGTTGATCCTTCTGATTATTTTATCAGAACACACCTCATTTCGCAATCATCTTTTCTGTTCTCTTTTGCGCTTTCTCCTTACACTTCCGGCTGTTTTCATTGTTTTTGTATCTGAATCATGCTAATATATTATATGATTGCAATTTGTGAGGATCTTTTATGGCAACACCGTATTCCAGAATGTTCCTGAATCTTGTACCCTGGTACAGTATACTGATTGTCACCGGAGCCGCCCTTGCCATATGGCTTGCTGTTCGGGAAGAAAAACGCAGCGGACTGCCAAAGGACACAGTGATTGATTTTTCTCTCCTGGCTCTCCCCTGCGGAATTCTCGGAGCACGTATCTATTTCGTGCTTTTCTCCTGGTCCCGGTTCCGTTCGGATTTTTTATCTGTTTTCCGGATATGGGAAGGCGGTATTGCGATCTACGGTGCCGTCATCGGTGGCCTGCTTGCGGCAGTTTTTTTCAGCCGCCGCCGCAGAATCTCTGTCCTGACCCTGTGTGATCTCATTGCCCCCGGCCTGATTCTGGCTCAGGCGATCGGCCGCTGGGGGAATTACTTCAATCAGGAAGCATATGGTCTGCAGGTCACCTCTCCGTCTCTTTGTTTCTTTCCTTTCGCCGTGCTGATCGAATCCGGGTCTGATTCCGGGTGGCATATGGCAACTTTCTTCTATGAGTCGTGCTGGAATTTTCTTGTTTTCTTCTTTCTTCTCCGTGCCCGCAGGAAATGGTTCCGATATCCGGGTGATGTCTTTTTCTTCTATGCATATCTTTATGCCTGCGGCCGCCTGATTATCGAAGATTTCCGGATGGATTCCCTTTATGCCGCTTCGGATCTGCGCATCAGCCAGCTTCTGAGCCTGTTAATCTGCAGTGCATTGCTTATTCGTTATCTCTTTCTTTTTCGTTTATCACATGTGTCCGGGTTTCCCCGGTTTTTCGTCTTTCTGTCTTTCCTGTTGAATATAGCATTTGTTCCCTTCATGACCGGGATTTTCTCCTGGCCGCAGCAGCCTCTGCGATTCTTTTTACTGCTGTTATGCTCCATGATGAATCTTTTTGCACTTATGTCACTTTACAGATGCGCTTCTGAAGGAGATATTCTCTATGCCGATGTCCGGAAGTAAAAATCTGCTTTATCGCTGCCTGCTCCCGGCTGCTCCCCGTGTTTCGGGTATGCATTTGATTCATTCAGAGGGGCATCCGCTTTCAAATGCCGGTGGATTTGAATCGCTGCTCCGCCGTCATCATGTGTCCGGAGGCGCCTTTCTCTTCCGTACCGAAAATCAGGAGTCCCGTCTTTATACCCGCGCATTTCATACGGACGTTTCCCCATCCGGAAATACTTTCTTTCGCGTTGCCTCTGTCACCAAGATGGCAACCGCGCTTCTTGCTTTTCGCATGCAGGATCTTGGTTTTCTGGATCTGAATGCCCCGATTTCATCCTTTCTTCCCGATGCTGCTTCTGTTCCCGATCTGCAGGGTGTTACCGCTTCTCATCTTCTTTCCCATACCTCCGGTCTCTCCGATCCGCCCGATCTGGAATCAATGCTCCTGCACCGTAAGCCCTATCCGGATGCTGTTGCAGGTCAGAGAATCTGCGCGCCGGGTGCGTGCTTTCACTATTCGAATCTGGGGTTCGGCCTGCTTGGCTGCCTCTTTGAATCTGTCCTGAATCAGCCTCTTGGAAAGATCTATCAGGATTATCTTTTCGTTCCTCTCGGTATGCGCGCCTCGATGGAAGGTTGTTCCCTTCCGGAACAGTCAATCATGCCGGTTATAAGGATTCTGCCTTATCATCCGGGCACTTCCCTTGCCGTAACCTCCCTCGGACGTATTCCTCTTTCTGCGCCGGATCCGCTCCTGCATTACGGTCACACGGCTGGCAGCCTCTACACGGATCTGATGTCTCTTGCCCGCCTGCTTGTCTGCATCCGGGATGGCGGTGCTCCCCTCCTGTCCTCCGGCCTTCCGATGAAACGGCAGGCGGCCTCTTACGGCCGTCTCTCCCCACAGCTGTCTTATGGTTCAGGGTTGCTGATTATTCGGGATTCCCGTATCTCTTCCGGTCCTGTTTATGGCCATCAGGGATTCGCTTATGGCTGTGTGGACGGTGCTTTCTGGGAAGAGGACACCGGCAATCTGATGATCTCGCTCAACGGCGGCTGTTCCGAGGCAAGAGTCGGCCGCCTCGGGCTTATGAATCATGATTTCTGTCGTTTTGCGTTCCGAAAGGAGCTTCCATTATGGAAATAGTCGACGCGCTTGAAAAAGACCGTTCCTGGATCTCCGTCACCTTCCGTTCCGGCAGTAAGTACTGGCTCCTGTCAAAAGAACTCATTTCATTTCCCCTGCAGGAAGGCATGGAAGTGGATGAAAAAGAATTCCGCCGTTTTCTGATCCTGTCTCAATATCCCCGGGCCCTGGACCGTGCAGTTGCGATGCTCGCCGGACGTCCCTGTTCCCGCGCTGAAATACAGCGAAAGCTCAGCAGCCTGCACATCGATGAGGAAGTTGTGGCTCTGGTCCTTGCAAAGCTTGAAAAGGAAAAACTCCTGGATGATCAGGAGTTCTCTTCTCTATGGGTGCAGTCCCGTGCCCGGAAATACGGTATTTCCCGCCTTCATCGCGAGCTCCGTTCGAAAGGAGTGGATGAAGAAACTGTGCAATCTGCCCTGTCGGAGATCTCCGATGAAGCGCAGCTTGCCGATGCTGTCGCGCTTGCACGGAAAAAGCTTGCCAATGCAAAGCCCGGGGAGGATCCGCGAAAAAACGCCCAGCGTATTCTTGGCTTCCTTATTCGCCGCGGATATGACTGGGAGACAGCCCGCTCAGCTCTCAAAGCCGCATCCGGAAATGATTAAGTGCGCTGTAAAGTTTTGCTGTCTGGCAAATTTACTTATTGGCAATGGCAGCCTGTGCAGCAGCCAGCCGCGCAATCGGTACGCGGAAAGGAGAGCAGCTCACATAATCGAGGCCGATCTTATGGCAGAACTCCACGGAGCTCGGATCTCCGCCGTGCTCGCCGCAGATTCCGACATGCAGCTTCGGATTCACAGGGCGCCCCAGTTCAATGGCCATCTTCATCAGCTTACCTACGCCGGTCTGATCCAGCTTGGCAAAGGGATCGTTTTCAAAGATCTTGGCATCATAGTATGCGCTCAGGAATTTGCCCGCGTCATCACGGCTGAAACCGAAGGTCATCTGGGTCAGGTCATTCGTACCGAAGCAGAAGAAATCTGCTTCTTTTGCGATTTCATCCGCCGTCAGTGCGGCACGCGGAATCTCGATCATCGTGCCGACTTCGTACTCAAGCTTTACGCCTGCAGCGGCAATTTCGGCGTCAGCTGTTTCCACAACAACCTTCTTGACATATTTTAATTCCTTCAGCTCGCAAACCAGCGGAATCATAATCTCAGGCCGTACGGTCCAGTCGGGATGTGCTTTCTGCGTATTGATCGCGGCCCTGATAACCGCCTTGGTCTGCATGGCGGCAATTTCAGGATACGTAACGGCCAGGCGGCATCCGCGATGACCCATCATCGGGTTGAATTCGTGCAGACCGGCAATAATGTTCTTGATGGTTTCGATGCTCTTGTTCTGTGCCTGTGCCAGCTGTGCAATTTCGTCTTCCGAAGTGGGCACGAACTCATGCAGCGGCGGATCCAGGAAACGGATGCAAACCGGGCATCCTTCAAGAGCCTCGTAGAGCTTCTCAAAGTCACTCTGCTGATACGGCAGAATCTTGTCCAGTGCAGCTTCCCGTTCCTCGACGGTATCGCTGCAGATCATCTCACGGAAAGCAGCAATGCGTTCCGGCTCGAAGAACATATGCTCTGTCCGGCAAAGCCCGATCCCTTCGGCACCTAATTCGCGCGCTTTCTTGGCATCCGCGGGAGTATCCGCGTTGGTTCTTACACGAAGCTTGCGATATTTGTCAGCCCACGCCATGATTCGTCCGAATTCGCCCGCAATTGTGGCGTCCACGGTAGGAATCAGCCCGTCATAGATCTTGCCGGTCGTTCCGTCAATGGAAATAAAGTCACCTTCCCGGAAGGTTTTTCCTGCCAGGGCAAACTTCTTGTTCTCCTCATCCATGGCAATCTCGCCGCAACCGGAAACGCAGCATTTACCCATGCCGCGGGCCACGACCGCCGCATGGCTGGTCATGCCGCCGCGTACGGTCAGGATGCCCTGCGCGCTCTTCATGCCGGTAATGTCCTCCGGAGAGGTCTCCAGGCGTACAAGCACGACTTTCTCTCCGCGCCCTGCCCATGCTTCAGCGTCTTCCGCAGTAAAAACAATCTTGCCGCAGGCAGCGCCGGGAGAAGCGCCAAGGCCTTTGCCGATGGGCTCTGCTTTCTTCAGGGCGGCGGCATCAAACTGCGGGTGAAGCAGTGTGTCAAGGTTCCTCGGATCAATCATCGCCACGGCTTCCTCTTCGCTCCGCATTCCTTCATCCACCAGATCACAAGCGATCTTCAGCGCAGCATGAGCAGTCCGTTTCCCGTTGCGGCACTGCAGCATATACAGTTTTCCGTTTTCAACGGTAAACTCCATATCCTGCATATCGCGGTAATGCTTCTCCAGCAGGTCACATACCCGTTCGAAATCCGCATAGGCTTCCGGGAACTGGTCTGCCATCTGGGCGATCGGCATCGGCGTACGCACACCGGCCACAACGTCTTCACCCTGGGCATTGACCAGGAATTCACCCATCAGCTTGTTCTCGCCGGTCGCGGGGTCGCGGGTGAATGCAACGCCGGTTCCTGAATTGTTGTTCAGATTGCCGAACACCATCGGCATGACATTGACCGCAGTGCCCCAGCTGTAGGGAATGTCATTGTCCCGGCGATATACATTGGCACGGGGATTATCCCAGCTGCGGAACACAGCTTTGATTGCGCCCATCAGCTGTTCCTTGGGATCGGAGGGGAAATCCGCGCCGATTTTGCTCTTATATTCCGCCTTGAATTCGACAGCCAGCTCTTTCAGGTCGTCCGCAGTCAGATCGACATCGAAGGTTACGCCTTTCTTTTCCTTCATTTCGTCAATCAACTGTTCAAAGTACTTTTTGCCGACTTCCATAACGACATCGGAATACATCTGGATAAACCGGCGATAGCTGTCATATACAAACCTGGCAAATTTGGGATCGTCATTCCCGGCGATCATTGCGGAAACGACTTCATCGTTTAATCCAAGATTCAGAATGGTATCCATCATACCGGGCATGGAAGCACGTGCGCCGGAACGTACGGAAACAAGCAGCGGATTTTTCAGATCGCCGAATTTTTTGCCGTTGATATCCTCCATCTTGGCAATATATTCCATGATCTGGGCCTGAATCTCATCATTGATCTGACGTCCGTCTTCGTAATACTGGGTGCACGCTTCTGTTGAAATGGTGAAGCCCTGGGGAACAGGAAGTCCGATCTTGGTCATTTCAGCCAGATTGGCGCCTTTGCCGCCCAGCAGTTCACGCATGGTGGCATCCCCTTCGCTGAAGAGGTAGAGATACTTTTTGGACATGAATGATTCCTCCTCATATTATTTGCGTGCCCCGGACTATGCCATCTGCAATTCCGTCACGCGTCCATACATAAAATGATTATATATGTAACTGTCCCATTTTTCAAGTGCTTTATATGCCGCTTTTTATCTGTTCGGCAGCACAAATCATCTGTCCTGCATAGCTCCTGGCGTTTTCCGTAATACCACCGGCACCGCTGATCATACGGGCAATTTCTTCCTGCCGGTTTTCCGGATCCATCTCTTCAACTTCTGTCCTTGTCCTCCCGTCCTGTACGCTTTTGTGTACAAGATACTGCCTGTCAGCCGCCGCGGCAATCTGCGGTAAATGGCTGATGCAGATCACCTGCTGCCTGCGTGATATTCTGATCATTTTTTCCGCTACAGCCTGTGCCATTCGTCCGCTGATTCCCGAATCGATTTCATCAAAAATCATCGTCTCTGTTCCGGCTCTGCCGCTTTCAATCGTCTTCATCGCGAGCATCAGCCTGCTCAGTTCGCCGCCGGAGGCGATCTTTGAAAGCGGTTTCAAGGGTTCACCCGGATTGGGGCTGATCATGAATTCAACCCGGTCGTCCCCGTCTGCGGAGGGCATTCTTGGTCTTCCGTTTTCTTCTTCAAGAAATGCGGCACTGAACTTCGTCTGTGCCATACCCAGATCCCGCAGCTCTTCCTGCATATTTGTTTCAAACACTGCGGCAATTTGTTTCCTGCTCTCCGTCAGAATTCTGGCAGCGTTCCGGTAAGCAGCCAGCAGCCGTTTATGCTCCGCGCCAGTCTGGACAATCTGTTCATCCAGGGAACATAATGCTTTATATTCTTCTTCGCGTTCTTCCTGCGCCTGCAGTACTTCTTCCTCTGTGGAACCGAATTTGCGTTCAATTCTCCGAATAGACTCCAGTCTGTTTTCCATGTTTTCCAGATGGTTCGGATCGTATTCATACCGTTCTTTCAATCCGTTCAGCTGAAATGCGATTTCCTCCATCTCGTAAAACAGGCTCTCGCATTTATCCGCCATTTCCCCGAAGGTCTTGTCTTCCCCCTCCAGCCCGCGCAGCTCTTTAGCAGCGGTTTTCAGGGCTGTCATGGTTCCGCTTCCGTCTTCGCCTGAAACCAGTGCCTGGTATGCATGATTCACTTTGCCGTGAATCCGCGCAGCCTGTTCCATCCGCCGGCAGGCTTTTTTCAGTTCTTCCTCTTCTCCTGGACGGATTTCCGCGTTGTGAAGTTCCTCCAGTTCACGCCGCAGGATATTCATTCGGTTTTCCTTGTCCTCGTTCTTTTTCCGCAGCTGTGCGTATGCCCGGTGATTAATGATAAACTTGCGGTATTCCTCTTCCGTGTTTTTCCGAAGCGCCTGATGTTCTCTGCCGCCCATCAGATCCAGATATCCAAGATGTTTTTCAGCGTCCGCCAGAAACTGGTATTCACTTTGCCCATGCAGGTTGATCATCATCGGCGCGAGGTCTTTCAGCGTGCTCAGCGGCACCAGAATCCCGTTAATCCTGCAGATATTTCTCCCGCTTCTGCTGATCTCCCGGTAAACAGTCAGTGTTTTTCCGTCATCTTCAATGCTTTCTTCTTCCAGTTTTCGATGCAGCGCTTTATTCTCATCCACCGAGAACACAGCTTCGACTGATGCTTTCTCGCTCCCGGTGCGAATCAGATCCCGGTCGGCCCGACCGCCGAGAATCAGCGTGATTGCATCAACGAGAATGCTTTTTCCGGCGCCTGTCTCTCCGCTCAGCACCTGTAGTCCGGAATGAAACATGACGTCGACCTCTTCGATCAGCGCGACATTCCGAATCTTCAGCGATTGAATCATCTTATGTCCCTTTCTTTGCGTTTATCCCATGCTGATAAGTTCACGGATCCTGCCAGTGACGGCAGATGCATCTTCTTCCTTCCGAACCGCAATGAAGATTGTGTTGTCTCCTGCAATGGTGCCAAGCACTTCCGGCCATTCCATCGTATCGATGGCTTCTGCTGCCACATTTGCGGAGCCGCTCAGTGTCTGAACAACGACGATCTGTCCGGCATAGTCAATACTTGACAGGCTGTCCCGCAAAATCCGGATCAGCCTGTTGTCAATGACTGTTTCAGAGCGTTCCGGAAGCGCGTAACGGTATGCACGGACATCTCCGGCGATTTTCACCAGACGGAGTTCCCTGATGTCCCGGCTGACCGTTGCCTGTGTAACGTTATATCCCTGCTTTCGCAGCGCTTCTGCCAGTTCCTCCTGGGTTTCGATCTCCCGGGCTGAGATCATCCGAAGAATCTCATTCTGCCTCTTGGTTTTCATCGCTCGTTTCTTCCCCATTCCACGAATTTATTTTGCAGCACATGATAGAACTGATACGGATGAATCCGTAAAAGGCTGATTTTCCGTTCACTTCCCGTGACCAGGACCGCATCCCCGGCTTCCAGCTGGCCCCGGTCCATCCCGTCAATCTGCAGTTCCGCTGTCTGCTTCCGGTTTTCCGTCAGGCAAATCTCAATCCTCGTATCGCCGCTGACAATGCAGGGGCACCGCTGCAGGCTGTGCGCGCATACAGGAGTCAGCACAATGCATTGCATTCCGGGCTGGACAATGGGACCGCCCGCGCTCAGCGAATAACCGGTGGATCCTGTCGGAGTCGCGGCAATCATACCGTCCGCGGTAAAAACCCCATAGTGTTCACCGTTAACTCTACAGTCAACCCGGATCAGCCTAGCAAATCTCCCCCGGGTGATGACTGCATCATTCAGCGCCAGATATTCCTCACCGGTCTTCGGCACATTCACCCGCAGCAGGAAACGCTCTTCCATCATATAATTCCCGTTCAGGATCGCTGTCAGGCATTCCTCCAGATGCTCCGGTTCCTCTTCGGTCAGAAATCCCATCGTTCCCAGATTAATTCCCATCAGCGGGATATCATGTTCCATCGCGATACGTGCACCCATCAGCAGCGTCCCGTCCCCGCCGAACGTGAGAATCAGGTTCGCTTTTTCCGCATGGTCATACCGGCCCTGCGGATAGTCTGTCTCAATGCCGTGTGCATTCAGAATGCTTTCTGCTTTCTGCGCCATCCGGACGGCTTCCGGCTTTTCCGGATTCATTACAAGCCCGATTTTCTGAAACACAGGCTATCCTCCCTTTTCGTTCACCCTCAGGTCTGCCTTTTTGTATGAAGCTGCTCATGCGCTAGTTCAACCACATTTCGGATTTCCTCATTTCCGATGCCGTCACCCGTTTTATCTATCTTTCGAATTTCCGCAATAAACTCTATATTTCCCTCAGGGCCGGTAATCGGAGAAAAGTCGAGCCTTTTCATCTGCCATCCAATCCCTTCCGCAAATGTTGCAACCCCGCGGATCACTTCTTCGTGTGTTTCCGAATCGCGGACCACACCGTTCTTGCCAACCTTCTCTCTGCCTGCTTCGAACTGAGGTTTGATCAGCGTATATATGATGCCCTCTTCTCCCATAATCCGGCAGCATACCGGCAGAATCAGCCGTATGGAGATAAAACTTACGTCCATTACGGTGATTTCCGGCCGTTCATCAAAATCCTCCTGTTTCAGATATCGGGCGTTCGTCCGTTCCATAACCGTCACACGGGAATCATTCCGGAGCTTCCAATCAAGTTGGCCGTATCCCACATCCACGGAGTATACCCGCTTTGCACCGTTTCGAAGACAGATATCCGTAAATCCGCCGGTGCTTGCTCCGATATCCATCACAATTCGGTCCTGCAGATTCGCATGGAATACGCGGATTGCTTTTTCCAGTTTCAACGCGCCGCGGCTGACATAGCGTATTTCCGGTCCGCGCAAAACCAGTTCATCCCCGTCCTTGATTGCTTCGGAGGCCTTATTGATCTTTCTCCCGCCGGCATAGACTTCACCGGCCATAATAGCAGCCTGCGCTTTCTCACGGCTTTCGCATATGCCCCGCCGGACCAGAGCAACGTCTGCCCGCTCCTTCACAGTCAATCAACCGTCCTCCTGATGATATTCCGAATCCGTTCGGCAATCTGATCTGCATCCAGCCCCGCGTCTTTCATCAGCAGGTCATGGCTTCCGTGCTGCAGAAAGATATCCCCGATTCCGATACACGCCGTTGGTGCAGTGATTCCTGTTTTCCTGCACCATTCAGTGACATATTCACCGAATCCTCCCGTCATCATATGCTCTTCAAGCGTGAACACAGGCCGCTTGCCCATTTCTCTGCAAAGCACGTCTCCGTCCAGGGGTTTTACAGTGCTGCAATTGTAAACGCATACATGGATATCTTCTTCCTGCAGCATTTCATGGACGGATGCGGCGATCCGTACCATACTTCCGGTTGCCAGGAGAACTGCATCTTCGCCGTCTAGGATCCGGGGCCATTGGCCCGGCGTAAACCGAACGCCGTTTCTGAAAGAACCTTTCAGCCTGCTTCCGTTCTTTGCGTACCGGATGGTAACGGGTCCATCCTGCTTCGCCGTCCATTCGATCATCTCACACAGTTCATCTGCATCGCATGGGGCCAGCACGGTCATTCCGGGAACAGGAAGCGTCTCCGCAAAGTCAAATACACCGTGATGCGTCTGCCCATCTTCTCCTCCGATTCCGCTTCGGTCCAGCAGAAAAACTACCGGTAATTTCTGCATGCATATATCGTGAATCATCTGATCGTAACACCTTTGAAAAAAACTGGCATATACGGCAAAATATGGCCGCATGCCGCCCACGGCCAGTCCCGCGGCCAGGGATGCCGCATGTTCCTCGGCAATCCCGACGTCAATCATCCTGTCCGGGTGTTTTTCAGCAAAGTGATCCAATCCTGTTCCCAGTGGCATGGCGGCCGTAATGGCAACAATCCGGTGATCTGTCTCCGCCATTTTTGAAAGGGTGTCTGCCATTCTGTGGCCGCTGGAAGGACAGTTCGGTTCCTCCATCCTGTTTCCGTTTTCCACATAAAACGGCGGGGTGCCGTGGAAAGCTTCCGGCCGCTTCTCGGCCTGTTCATATCCGTACCCTTTTCGTGTCAGTACATGAATGACACACGGTACATTGTATAATTGCGCCTGACGGAAAGTTTTTTCGAGACTGCCGACATCGTGCCCGTCAATCGGGCCGAAATACTGGAAGCCCAAAGCTTCAAAAAATCCAAGATCCTTGTCCCGTACCAGCACATATTTCATAAATTTTTTGATCTTATGAATGATCCCGTACAGCGGTTTCCCGATCATCGGAATCTGGGACAGGTGGCGGACTTTTTTCTTTGCGCTCTGCCATCCCGCACTGATCCGCAGATTTGTCAGGTAACTGCTCAGGGCACCGACGTTCGGGGCAATACTCATTTCGTTATCGTTAAGAATCACGGTAATCTGCGTATGACTGTTGCCGGCGTCGTTCAGCGCCTCATAGCACATACCGCCTGTCAGCGCGCCGTCTCCGACAACTGCTATAACCTGATGCTTCTCTCCCCTGTAGTCCCTGGCTCTTGCCATTCCGAGCGCGGCAGAGATGGCTGTGCTGGCATGGCCTGTTTCGTAGCAGTCGTATTCACTTTCGCTTCTTTTGGGGAATCCGCTGATACCGCCGTATTCCCGAAGTGTGGAAAACTGATTGTATCGCCCCGTAATCAGCTTGTGCACATAACTCTGGTGCCCAACGTCAAAGATTATCTTGTCTTCCGGCGTGTTGTAGACCCTGTGCAGCGCAACCGTCAGCTCAACAATGCCCAGATTGGATGCCAGGTGTCCGCCGTTGGCGGATACCGTTCGGATCAGCTCCCGGCGGATTTCGGCGCAAAGATCCTTCAGCTGATCCGCTCCCAGTCCCTTCAGGTCTGCTGACGATGCAATCTTCTCAAGCATATTAATAACTCCGTCTCTCTTATCCCTTTATTCCCTTCGTGCCTTTACTGCCCTTGCTTCCGATTGCGGCGCCTTTCAGAATATCGCTTGTATATGCGTAAACGGCCTGGTTTTTATCCGCATGCGCCTGTTCCGCAGTCTCAATCAACCGGTCGATCATCTTCTCATAGCTCATGCCGGCATTTTCCCACAGGTAAAATGCAAGGCTTCCCGGAATCGTGTTGATCTCCGTAATATACAGTTTTTCGCTTTCCCGGTCGAACATGTAGTCGATCCGGACGACGCCCTTGCAGTCCATCAGCCGGAAAATCTTCCGGCTCAGTTCCTGTATTTCTTCCTTCAGGCTGTCCTCAATCGGTGCGGGCAGGACCCGGCTCAGGCTTGCCATGCCCTTGTTACCGCCGCCGCCCAGGTATTTGTCCCTGAAGTCGAGAAATTCATCATGGTTCAGCGGCATTTCAATCGGGGAAGCTTCAATTTCCCCATCGTATCCCAGCACACTGCAGTTCAGTTCTATCGGCTTGTCCAGCCCCTTTTCAATCAGCACACGCCGGTCGTATTCGAAAGCCAGTTCCAGTCCGTCCCGAAGCTCCTCCGCATTGTCTGCCCGGCTGACACCGATACTGCTGCCCAGATTTGCCGGTTTGATAAACACAGGATACCCGAGGCGCTCTTCCGTCCGGGCAATTACGTTTTCCGGCTTTTCACGGAATTCCTTCCTTGTGAACCATTCTCCGGGCAGCACAGGCAGCTCTGCCCCGCGGAAAAACTGTTTCATCATGATCTTGTCCATACCGATGGCGCTTCCGCTGACCCCTGTGGAGGTATACGGCACATTCGCCAGTTCCAGCAGGCCCTGCAGCGTCCCGTCCTCACCGTTCATCCCATGCATGACGACTACATATACATCGATCCGGGCCACCATTTCGATCCTGTCCTTCGCAATCAATCCGCTGCCCTTCCGGATCGCCAGCAGCGCGCCGCTGCCGCTCGTAAGATCGGGAAACACTTTGATAATACCGTTTCGGTCGGGATTGAACGGCTGATAACAGCGAATGTCCTTCAGCGGCTCTCCTGTATACCATCCGCCCTGTTCATCAATATAAACCGGGATCACATCATATTTGTCCCTGTTCGCGTGCCGCATCATCTGCACCGCGCTGATAATGGCGACTTCCCGTTCGCAGCTTCTGCTTCCGAAGATCACGCCGATTTGCTTCTTCATCTTGCTCTCAGCCTCTCCTTATTCGGTATAGTTGTCCGGCAGGTCATTTTCAAACAGCGCCGTATCTCCCGGCCTGACCAAACGGCCCAGCAGCTCTGTCGCTTCGTCCAGGCTGGTTGTTACGTGAATGTTCTCCTCCGGAAATCCTTTATCTTTCAGCCCATGCATGATGGCCTCGCTTCTCTTTTTCCCAACCAGAATGGCAACATCACAGCAATCTGCGGCCAGCGCGCCGAATTCCCGGTTCATTTCTTCTTCCTGTTTCCCCAGCTCCACCATGCCGGGCGTAATCAGGAAACGCGCTCCCTGCATTTCCTTCATCACACGGAATGCCTGCTCCGCTCCGCGGATATTGCTGTTGAATGCATCGTCGATGACCGTCATTCCGCCGGGATTGGGAATCAGCTGCAGCCGGTGTTCCACCGGCACGATCTTCCCGATTCCCCGGGCAATCTGCTCATCCGTCATCCCAAGCTTCATACATACAGCAGCGCACAGGAGAATATTCCGGATATTCAGTTCGCCCAGCAGCCTCGTATGGCACTGAATCCGTCTTTCCTGTGTGCAAAGCAGGAACCGGCTTCCTTCTCCGCTGACATGGATTTCCTCTGCCCAGACATCGTCCGTTCCGGAATCCAGACCGGTAATCCATTTTTCTTTCTCCGTCCGCTTCCACAGATCCCGGCAGATATCCCCGTCATCTGCGAAGAAACATGTGCCGTCCTCCGGAATTGCATCCATCAGCTCATATTTCGTTCTGATTACACGTTCCAATGTATGGAACGTGTCCAAATGCTGAGGGCCGACACTCGTCAGCAGTCCCATCTGGGGATGCACCAGCCGGCACATCTCCCTGATATCTCCGACGTGCCGCGCGCCCATCTCTGAAACGAAAATCCGGTGTCCCGGTTCAAGCCTGCTCCGAATCACTTTTGTCACACCCATGGGGGTGTTGTAGCTTGCCGGTGTAATCAGGGTATGATACTTTTCTTCCAGCATGGTTCCCAGAATGAATTTAACGCTGGTTTTTCCCCAGCTTCCGGTAATGCCGATGCGAATCAGGTCCTTCCTTTCCCGCAGGATACGCTGTGCGTCCCGGAAATACATCTCGCTGATTCCTTTTTCAATCGGCCAGGCAGTCAACCCCGCCAAAGCAACCCACAGGGGGAGCATCAGCGGAAAAATAAGATAGGGAATTTTCAGGTCAAGGATGACAAAAAGCATCTGGATCCCGGTAAAGGCCACTGCTGCTGCGCCGTACAGGCGTTTCATGCGTGCAGTCATGGCCATTGGTTTCTTGGCCTTGATTTTCAGTCCTTTCCGGCGGATGATCCATCCTGTTCCGATCATCAGTATGCCGCATGCGATCTGAGGCAGCCAGCCGTTTTCCGGCGGGATGATGACGGCGCCTGCTGTCATCGCAAGAATCATGACCGCGGTCAGGAGGGCACCCGGAAACAGGGCTTTCAGCAAATTCCTTTTCAGCGTACGGAAGTATCCGGGAAACTGATAGCTTTCCAGCTGAAAATAGTGGAAAAGGTTCCTGCCGCTCAGGAGGCAGGCCAGCGTGCCCGCCATGATCATCAGCATGGACCAGATCGACATACCCTCAGCCCTCCGATAAAAAATATCTTGCAATCGTGTTGAAGCGGTCCCGCTGCTCCAGGAAGGCAAAATGCGTGCCGCCCTCCAGCAGGACCAGACCGCAGTCTGGTATCCGTTTCTCCATCTCCTTTGCCATCCACAGGGGTGTCTCCGTATCCGCGTCGCCCCAGATCAGCAGCGTACTCTGGCGGATTTTGTCATATCGGTCCGTCAGGTCCAGCGTAATCACCTTCACGAAGGTCTTGCGCATCTCCTCATCCAGCGCGTTGTAGTCCCTGCTGCCGTATTTCTGCCGCAGCATGTCCTGCATCCTCCGGGCTGCGGAGCTCATCAGCGGAAGCTTTCCGATCTTCTCCGCCGCTTTCTTCAGCTTTCTGTACTGTTCGCTCCGTTTCTTCGCCTCTTCGCTTTGTTTTGGCCTAATTCCTGCTGCTCCGGTAAATATCATCTTCCGGAACAGTTCAGGATATTCCGTCGCGATCCATGTTGCCACCCGGCATCCGAAACTGTGCGCAATCACGTCGCATGGATAAAAGCCGGTCTCTTTCAGCAGATGAAGCAGACACTCGGCGTATTCCGGCACGCCCCAGGGTTCCGGCGGCCTTCCGCTCTTCCCGTGT
Organism: Clostridia bacterium; assembly: GCA_017541105.1. Taxonomy (GTDB): domain Bacteria; phylum Bacillota; class Clostridia; order Christensenellales; family Aristaeellaceae; genus Aristaeella. Next base: position 161,036 of record JAFXZS010000004.1, on the reverse strand, counting down.
CCGGGAAAGTCCAGGCTGAATACCTCATGTTCTCCTTTCAGCGCCTCTTCAATCGGGTTCATCATCCCGCTGTCGCATCCCCATCCATGCAGCAGCAGAACCTTTCCTCCCTGCTGTCCGCTTCGGGAATAACAGACGGATACGCCGTTGATTTCCTTGATCATTTTTCATCCCGTTCTTCCGGAATATGCCAGATATACCGGCATTTCCTGTCGCTGATCTCGTATTTCTTCCGTATGTCTTCCGCAACCGCCGTAATTCCTTCCCACAGGCATCCAAGATGCTCGCAGGTCTTTCGGCTGGGAATATTATCCGGATCACATGTGATGACTATACTTCTCTTTCCGCTCATCCGGATCTCCTGTTTCAGGAGCAGGCACGCTCTCCGTGCGTAGTGGTGCCCGCGGTATTCGGGATTGATGTGGTATCCGATATGACCGAAATAGTATATACATCGGCTTTCTCCGGTCCGGTAGCTGATCTGGCCGATTTCCTTCCGGCTGTTGTGCAGTGTAATCTTCCATACCTGTTCACGTCCGAAACCCATTTCCGGGTCCGGCGGATCAAACATCATCGGAATCAGGTCAATGACCTGGTCACTGTATTCTGCCCGGTATCTGCGAAAAATCATATGCTTTATACTTCCTGAATCTTTACCTGTTCCAGCAGGCGTTCAAAGTCGCTCAGAACAATCAGCTGCGTCCCCTCCGTCATAACGCTCGCTGCGCCGGCTGCAATGCCGTAGCGGAATGCCCGGGCCATGTCCTTTTCTTTTTCGTATCCCAGCAGCATACCGCCGATCATGGCATCCCCGGCGCCGACCGTGGACTTTGTTTCCACCCGCAGCGCCGGCGCAAACAGCGTCTTGTCCGCGCTGACATACATCGCGCCCATCTCTCCCATGGAGACGACGGCATGCTCGACACCCAGCCGAATGAACAGCAACGCTGCATCCCGGATTGTACGAATCGTGCGGAGCTCAATTCCCAGTGTCGCTTCCATCTCCCGAAGATTCGGCTTAATCAGAAATGGATGGGCTCCTTTCGCGGCCAGCTCCAGTTCCTTTCCTTCTGTATCCAGAATAACCCTTTTCCCGTCAAGTGCTTTCATCAGTTCGCAATAGGTTCCCTCCGGACAACCCGGCGGAAGGCTGCCTGTCAGCACAACCATATCGCTGCCGCGTGTTTCATCCCTCATCAGGGTGATGAATTCCTGCAGCTGTTCCGGTGTCACGGTCGTGCCCGGTTCATTCAATTCCGTAACGCCCTGTCCGTCACGGCTGAATATCTTGGTGTTGGTGCGCACGTGGCCGGGGATCTCCATAAAAGTATGCCGCAGATGTTCCCGATCCATCATATCGGAAAGTTCGACGCCGCCTTCCTTCCCCATGATTCCGATACATTGAACCTCCAGACCCAGCCGTTCCGCCACAACAGCAACATTGATGCCCTTTCCGCCCAGGTCCAGCCGAACATTCTTGATCCGGTTTACCTGGCCGGGTTTCAGGCTGTCCACGTCCACCGTCTTGTCAAAACAGGGATTCATGCAGATTGCCGAAATCATTCGCACCATCCTTTCTGTATGGGAAATCATATCAAATTATTATATCATTCCCGCAATTCTTACGCAACCGTTCCCGTCCCGCGTACCGGCTGTTCAGGCCGGCTTTTCATGGTCTGCCTGCGGTATTTCAAATCAGCTTTCCCCCGTATCATAAAGCACCTGATATAAATATGCATAATCCTGCAGCATGCTGCAATCCCTTAAGCCTGCGCGGTTTTCAGGTGCCAATGACCGTCGGCAGGTCAGTCTGCCGGCATCAGAACCATCCGGATCAGCTGATCCAATTCTATTTCCTCCCGGGCACCGGATCCTTTTTTCTTCCTCTCCAGTACAATTTTTCTCCGAACCGCATCAATCTGATGTACAGCTTCCGTAACTGTTCTGTACTCGCCTCCGTCTTTCAGCCGGTCCGGAACAAAGAAAGTTATGGAGCAAACAGTCCGTGCTCCCTGATCGAGAGATCTCGCAGCAAGAAGGATCTGCCTGTTGAGTTCTTCTGTTTCCTCCTCGCTCAGATCCGACCGCCTGCCGGTTTCACGGGCTTCTTCCTGTACCATCTCTTCATAGCCTGTAAGTGCAGCAAACGGCGCAAATTGCGCGGCGCGCTGTTTCATGCTCATCCGGGTAAATGTGACCGGTTCCCAATGCGGCAGATCAATGATATCTCCGTATTCCTTCCTGGAATCGGGTTCTGTTTTCTCAGCGCCTTCCGCCATGCCTTTTTGCCCTCCCCTGTAAAAGCGCACATATCATCTTCCGGGTTCCTGAAAACCATACCATCCGTAAGAATCATATTCGTATAGTAATCATATCACATTGAGTCCAATGAACAAATAGTCGGTTGCGGTTCTTCTTGTTTCATACCGCTGGTTCGGTTGATTTGCGGACTCCGGGACAGTGTCAGAAGGTTTTTCCCCTGACCGGGGAGAATTCTTAGTAATGTTGTCAGATTGTTTAAAAATGGCCTGTCAGGGAAAAGGAGGACAGAAAAATGCACGATCTTCCGGGAGACTCTGTGCGAATTGCTAGGGAATACATGGATTCCCTGCTGGTGGAAAGCAGAATCGTCGGTGCCGGAAAACCATCTTCCCGCTTTGGATTTCTTGGAGAAATCTTCGAGACGCCCATCATGACCGCAGCCCTGAGTCATATTGATCTTGTATCAATGGCAGAAGGTGCAAAGCAGGCAGGCGCACCCGTCTCCATCGGCATGGGCAGCAACGAGGAACTCGATGCTGTTCTCGCCACCGGAGCAAAAGTCATCAAGATCATTAAACCATATGCTGATCCTGATGCAATCCTCAGCCGTATTCGTTTTGCCGAAGATCATGGTGCGCTCGCGGTGGGAATGGATTTGGAACACTCCATCCACGCAGATGACGCGGAACCGGACCGGATTCATGGGCTGGAAATGAAGCTCCCAACACTGGATGAACTTCGCGGATATATTCAATCGACAAAGCTTCCGTTTTTCATCAAAGGTGTGCTGAGTCTGCAGGATGCTGAAAAATGTGTGGATCTCGGCTGCGCCGGAGCAATTCTCAGCCATCATAACGGGCTGATGCGCTATGCGGTTCCGCCGGGTCGCCTGCTGCCCAAACTGCGTGCCGCGGTTGGAAGTCATCTGCTGCTGATTGCAGACGGCGGTATTGAAAGTGGTTATGATGCTTTTAAGGCTTTGGCCCTTGGGGCTGATGCTGTCACGGTGGGAAGAGGATTAATACCCGCATTGAAGGAATCCGGAGCAGACGGTGTCAGGCAAGTAATCGTTACCATGACAAAACAGCTGCAGTCTATGATGTACAGAACCGGTTCCGTCGATCTGAAGCATATTGATCCTTCTGTGATCTGGGGAGCGGAATAGGCATGTTTTCCTGAAATCCGCGGCTCCCTGTCATTCCCCGAAATGCATCACTCCGAAAAAAGCCGGCTGATGAAAGTCCGGCTGTTCGGAATGGATGGGGCTCCATGCCAGATAATGCGGTTTTACGGTTAAATCTCCACACTTATATACATTCGCCCGGATCGATCCGGAAAACTTGAATTCCGGACGAAAAATGCGCAGAAAAGAAAGCGGAATCCGGTAAAACACCTCCCATCCGTCTGATGTCATGCCTGTATGAATATCAAACAGGCTCTCCGCGAAGGGTGCCACAAGCATGATCCTGTCTGTCCTGTCTCTGCCGATTTCGGCCCGCAGGCAGCCATTTGGATTGATTTCAAAGTTAAAATAACATTCATCCTCCGGCATCATAAAGAAAAATTCCAGGCAGCTGTCTTCGCATACCGGTGACATCGGTTTTGTATGCTCCGCGCGTATTGCATTTTCTTCAGCCCTCAGATGGATATACAACTGTTCATCATCATGGCAAAGCTGCCCGAAGGCCCGAATGCCGGCGTCCGGAAGCCATAACACCCGGTCTGCGCAAAGCTGTGGAATTGTATTCCAGTCAGTTTCTCCCCGGATTTTTGATATCCTGTAAAATGCTTCCGCGGCACTTGCGGCGCAAGGCATATTATCCCTTCTTTTCCATGTTTTGCGGGTTTTCCTCATTCTTTTTTCTGTTCACCGGCCTGCCGTATTTGGCTTTCATCTCCGCCTGATGCTGTTTTCTGCAGTTATTGCAATAATTCGGATAGTGCGGTAAATTGCTCGGGAATGTGAAAAACTTCCCGCAGTTCTTGCATTTACGGGTAATCTTCTTTTTTGCTCCGGCCCGTTGGCGTTCTTCTTTTTCCCGGGCAAATTTCTGTTTGCATTCCTTGCAATAGTTCGGTATATGCTCCCAGGATGGATCCACTGAAAATGATTTCCCGCAATTTTTGCATGTTTTTCTGATTCTCCCGGGAGCCTGCGTCCGGGAATCCGTTGCTTCCGCATTTTTCTTATGAAACAGGTTCTTCAGCTTTTCCAGCCATTTCATCGTTCAGTTTCCCCCTATGTTTTTCATTTTCCGCATATCTCTCCGGCCGTGTTTTTGTTTCAGTAAAACCGGAGTGCCGGAAATGAAAGCACCATCAGCGCGAAAGCTTCCGATACTTCTTCAAAAAAAACGGTTTTAAAGTATGCTTCCTCATCCACATCATATCTCGGAACCCAAAGCTCCGGACTATTCATTCTCTCGGTCATGGCGATGACCGGCATTCCTTCTTCACCGAACAGATAGGATCCGTTCCGAATCTCAATGTTAATGGATTGCCTGCTTTGGTTTTTTGCCTGATATAACCCCCTGTTCCAGTAGACCAGGCGAAATAATTCCTGTCCGTTCCGATTGTCCATGATCCGGCGTCCGATGCCGGGAACAACCGTCGTGTCCATGTCGAAACGGCTGTACCACCGGCAGTTGGCGCTTTCGATCTGTACAGGTGCGGAGGGTGATACCACCGCGCTTACAGAACCGATCATCAACCGTTCTCTGTAAAATTCATATCCCCAAACGCCTGTAGCAGACAGACGGTATGTGATTATTTCCGTCATCCGTTCCACCCTTGTCTTTTCCTTCCGAAACCGTACTCCCGGCCGATTCCATGACATTGTACCTGCTTTCATGCGCAAATGCAATGTTTTCCTCCCGGCAAGAAGGAAGATATACCGGCAAAGCCATTTGAATTCTATCAGTCTCCTTTAAGATTCCAGTATTGATTGTTTTTCTGATGTTCTGCTCGCAAATCCCGGCAATGTTCATTGAAAAAGCACATTTCCTTTACTATAATAAAGTGCGTTTTCGGAACAGATATTCCGAATCAATATTGAAGGAGGAACTAAAAATGAGAAAAGCGATTGCCTGGATACTTTGCCTGGCCATGATGCTGGGTGTGGGAGCCGCTGCGTCGGAGGACTATGCCATTGCAACCGATACGGCTTTCCGCCCTTTCGAGTACACGGATGAGAGCGGTACGCTGGTTGGGATCGATGTGGAACTGCTGGCGGCCATTGCCGAAGATCAGGGTTTCACCTATACAATTGAGCCTCTTGGCTGGGATGCCTCCATTGCGGCATGCCAGGCCGGCCAGAAGGACGGAATGATTGCCGGTGCTTCCATTACCGATGCGCGGAAAGAAAACGGCTGGATTTTCTCAGACGGGTACTACAATGCAACCCAGTCCATGGCCGTGGCACAAAACTCAGACATCACCGGCTTTGACGGTCTGCAGGGCAAGAATGTGGCTGTAAAAACTGGCACCATGAGCAAGGATTACGCGGACAGCCTTGCTGAAACTTACGGCTTCACGGTGATGACCTTCGAAAGCTCTCCTGATATTTATCAGGCGGTCATCAGCGGTCAGGCTGCTGCCTGTTTTGATGACACTCCCATTATGGCGGATTACATTAAGTCCAACGGTGTGCCGCTGAAGCTGGTGGACGGCACCGCCAATGAAGGCAATGATTACGGCTTTGCGGTTTTCTCTCCTGACAAGCAGGCGCTGGTGGATATGTTCAATGCCGGTCTGGCGCATATCAGGGAAAACGGTATTTACGATCAGATTATCGCAAAATATCTGGGAGAATAATGTCTGAATTTCATGGATAAGATCATCAGTGTCTACGGGCGTCTACTGCTCACAGCAATGGGGCAGACGCTGCTGCTCGCTTTGTATGGATTATTCTTTGCCTGCATCATCGGAATGATTGCAGGCATTATGAGTGTACTGAAAAGCAAGGTCAGCCGGGCGATCGCGATGGTGTTTGTGAACCTGATCCGCGGTGTTCCGATGATCGTGCTTGCCTATCTTATTTACTTTGGAGTTCCCTATCTGTGGAATACCATCCTTGGCTTCGGCGGAATAACGCTGTCGGCCCTGGAGGCCGGCAGCATCTGTCTGGCCCTGAACTGCGGCGCATACATGGCTGAAATTATCCGGGCTGGTATTCAGTCCGTGGACGTCGGCCAGATGGAAGCCTCCCGCAGCCTCGGCCTGCCATACTGGCGTTCGATGCAGCGCGTTGTGCTGCCGCAGGCGATCCGGACGATGATTCCCAGCATTATCAACCAGTTCATTATTACTCTGAAGGATACATCTATCCTTTCGGTCATCGGATTCCCGGAACTTGTAAATGCGGCGAAAAATGTTGTTGCGGCGACATTCATGTCCTTTCAGACCTGGGCCATTGTCGGATCCATGTATCTGATTATCATCCTGCTGCTGCAGTGGGCTGCAAAGGTGCTGGAAAGGAGGCTGAAATATGAATCCTGAAAATGTCAAAATTCATGTCAGCCACCTGAAGAAAAACTTCAAAAAGCTTGAAGTGCTCAAGGATGTTTCCGTGGATATCCGTGAAGGGGAAGTTGTTGTGGTCATCGGGCCTTCCGGCAGCGGAAAGTCCACTTTCCTTCGCTGTCTGAACCGTCTGGAAGAAAGCTCCGGCGGTGAAATCCTGGTGGACGGCATCGACATTACCGACAAAAAAACGGATATCAACCGGGTACGCGAACGGGTCGGTATGGTCTTCCAGCATTTCAATCTGTTCAAAAATATGAGTGTACTCCGGAATCTGATGCTTGCCCCTGTGGATTTAAAGAAGGAAAGCAAGGAAGAGGCCCGCGTGCATGCACTGGCCATGCTCCAGCGTGTCGGGTTGAGTGACAAATCGAATGCCTATCCCCAGCAGCTGTCCGGCGGCCAGAAGCAGCGTGTCGCGATCGCCCGTGCGCTTTGCATGAAACCGGATATCATGCTTTTTGATGAACCAACTTCCGCTCTGGATCCCGAAATGGTTGGCGAAGTCCTTGACGTTATGAAAGAGCTGGCACGGGAAGGCATGACGATGATTATTGTCACCCATGAAATGGGCTTCGCGCGGGAAGTTGCAGACCGTGTGCTTTTTATGGACGGCGGGCTGATTCTGGAGGAAGGAACCCCGGAGGAGATTTTCCGGAATCCCCGGAACCCCCGAACCCAGGATTTCCTGAACAAGGTTCTGTAGAAACGTGCGCCGCCGGGCGCACATATGAAAAAATGAGCCTCCTGATTCACAGGGGGCCCTTTTTTTGCCCTTTTATTTCCCGGATATCGTCAGTCCGTTGAAAGCAATATACGGCAGGCTTCCGTCTCCGTCTGTCAGCACGTCGCTGCTGATTCCGCGAATGTTCTTCAGCATATCAGGCACACAGCCGCTGATCATCGTTTCGGAAAGCGCTTCTGTAATTTTTCCGTTTTCAATCAGGAAACTGTTCTTCGCCACGCCGGAAAACTCTCCGCTCGGAGCGGGCTGGCCGCCCGAGAAACGCATGACCAGAATCCCTTTTTCAATCCCGGAAATCAGTTCCTCCAGCGTTTTTTCTCCGGCTTTTATCCGCATATTGGACCCTGTGTTTCCGGAGCGTTTCCCGCCGGTTTTGTTTGCGCCGTATTGGCTGAGAACGAAACTGACAAGTTTTCCGTCCCGGATCAGATCGAAGTCCTCCGTAGGGTATCCTTCTCCTGTATGCCGGCTGCGAACCACCACATCCTCGTTGTACGGCTCAAAAGACATACTGAATGCCGGATCCGCCACCTGTTCCCCAAGCTTGTCCTTCCAGATACTGGTCCCATCGATCAGACAGCTGTCGCTTACGAAATTCCCGATGATTGTCCAAAGGACGATTTCTGCCAGCGCATAGGGAGCCAGGACCACCGGGCCGGTAAACTTCCCTTCCAGCGTCTTGGGGTCAATCTGTTTCTCCACCATGGCCAGATCCCGTTCGATAAACCCGCATTCGATGACCGGTTTGTCCAGATCTTTCAGTTTGATGTCGCTGCCGTAGAAGGAGGTACTCTTTTCTCCCTCATGGCCGGAATACATCAGGCTGAACGAATAAGCTCCGGACCGGGTCCGGTAGGTCACCCCCCGGCTGGTCATAAACACTTCATATCCGGCATCATGCTCGGTGATCATCTGCTCCATCAGGATCTTCGGATGCCTTAACCGGATGGTCTCCAGCAGTTCCTTCGTCCGTTCGAACAGTTTGTCCGTGTCACAGTCGGGCGCGCCGTCGGTGAACTCCTGTTCCACCGGACCTTCCGCATATTCCCATGCGGGGTCAGGCTTGCCGCTTTCAGCTGCAGCAATGGCATCCCGGACGGCATCCCGGATCGCTTCACTTTCAAACTGGTTGATCTGTACCGTTCCCTTCCGCTGCTCCTTAAGTACCGTGATGACTACGTTGCGGTTGTACAAGGTCCGCATCAGGGAAAAACGGCCGCCGTCCACGTTGAATTCCTTTTTTTCGCTTTCGCTCACAGAGCACTGAGCATAATCAGCCCCCTGCGCCTTGGCCTCTGCCAGAATGTCCCTGGCCAGCTCGTTCAATCTTTCCATATCTTATCGGCCTCCGATCTTCACTTTGCAGCGCAGTGCGGGTCCGCCCATGCCCACAGGCATCGGCTGTTTCTTTCCGCAGAAGCCGGAACTGCTCCATTCCAGCTTATCGCTGACCATATCCACCGTTTTCAGCATTTCAAAAGCGACGCCTGAAATCGTGGTGTCCAGCAGTGCCCTTCCGAGTTTTCCCTTCCTGATCTCGTAACCCATCGTCACACCAAACATGAATTCACCCGTGGTATCCGCCTGCCCGTTTCCGGAATCAATCAGATAGTATCCGTCATCGATGGAAGCGATCATATCCTCCAGCCTGTCCTTGCCGGGATGCACCGCGGTATTCCGCATCCGGATCAGCGGTTCATCGGAGAAGGCCCAGGCCCGTGCGTTTCCGCCCGGCTGCATTCCAAAGTGCTGCGCGCTCTCGCGGCTGTTCATATATCCGGTCAGGATACCGTCCCGGATCAGGGCTGCGTCTGTTGCTTCGGTGCCTTCGTCGTCCACATACACCGGCAGCGGGCAGGTCTCTCCGAAAGCGGTATGGGCAAAGTCCGTAAGCGTTACCAGGTCGCTGGCCACACGCTTGTTCAGGTTGTGAGCCGCCACACTGCCGCCCAGTACCAGATCCGCTTCCACGGTATGGCCCACCGCCTCATGGGACAGCATCCCGGTCATCATGCCGCCTAGAATCACTGTCTTTTCGCCGGCGTCTGCATAGATGCCTTCCCGTTTTTGCATCAGCCGCTCATACAGGGCATCGATCTCCGGATACAGGGCGGAAGGATCTGCAAAATTCAGGTCAAAGGTCCCTCTGCCTCCGAAAGCCTTGAAGAGCTCCACAGGCGCTCCCGCATCTGTCTGTGCGGTCATCATCACATACAGATAGGACCTGGGTGCGATGATGTGCGCGTCTGCGCCGTCCGATACGACCAGCAGTTTCTCCATGGAATCCTCTGTGGATACGACCCTGCGGCTGGCAAGCTTCGGATAGTGCTCCGCTATATAGGCGTCCACTTCCCGGGCAAAGTCCACATAGATCTTCTGTTCAGGATCATGAAGCTCTGCCTTGGGCGGGATCTTTTTGGCGGGCAGCGAAGGAAGCGGGGATTTCCCGATACCGGCATGCCTGTCCATAAAGGCCGCATTCTCCGTAGCCGCTTTCAGAACGGTCTCTGCCGCTTCGGAAGTATATTCCGCCATGGAGGAGAAACCGTACACTCCGCTCCTGTATACCCTGGCGGAGATTCCGGATACATCTGAACGCACATTTCCGATGATATCGCCGTTGAGCAGAACCACCCTGCGGTTCCGACTCTTCTGTCCGCGCAGCTCCGTATGCACATCAGCGGCGAACAACGCTTTTTTTGCTGATAAAATGTCCTGCAGCATCTGTTTTATCCTCTCCGATTCTTTTCAGGTTGTTTGGACAATCTTTCAAGAGCCCGTTTCAATCCTTATTGTACCTTCACTTTGATCTTGATCTTTTCCTTATTCATGTCGTTGGTAATGGTAATGGTGGTGGAGCCGGCTTTCAGTCCTTTGACCGTCAGCCAGATATCCCCGTTATCCCATGCATCATCCCATTTGCACGATACGATATCCTCATCTGCAATATGATATGTAAGATGTACATTCTGATACGGAAGGGCATAGGTACACTTCACAATTCCTTTATCGCCTTTTGTAATCTTCAACTTGGTTTTGTTGACAGACAGTGTCGGCAAAACCGTAACCGTGCATTTCAGCTTCCTGCCGGCAACCTTGCAGGTGATCACCGCGCTGCCCGGTTTCTTCCCCATCACCATTCCCTTTGAGTTCACAGTGGCAATTTTCCTGTCGGACGAGGACCAGGTTGCTTTCTTGTTCGTCCCCTCAACTTCCAGCAGATACCCGACTCCGTTGTAAACTTCGATTTCAGTAGCGTCCAGCTTAATCTGGCTTTTTTCAGCCACGGCATTGCAACCCGCACTTACGGGCAGCGCAAGCGGCAGCATCAGCGCTGCAGCCAGGAGCAGGCACAGAACGGCCGGCTTAACGAATTTTCTCTTCATGTTTCATTCCCCCTGTTAAGATTTTTGCCTTCCACAATATCTAATTATGTCAGACACCTCATGTCATGTCAAGGAAAACACAACATCTGTATTTCGGACCATAAAACAGTGAATTGAATTTTGTGCTTGTGTCACGTGTGATCATTTGATATAATAATTTTTGTTGTAACATACTGAAAGGAGAACTCTGTCATGTTTGAATTTATCTGGGGCATTGCTTCCGCGGTGGCTGAGCAGGCTGCCTCCGGAGATGCGGCTGCCGCTGCAGAGGCTGAAGTTAATCCTGTTGTTTCCTTGCTGTTCACCTTTGCCCCCCTGGTGCTGATCTTCGTAATCTTCTGGTTCATGATGATCCGTCCCCAGAGGAAAAAGGATAAGCAGGTTAAGGAAATGCTGAACAATCTGAAGGCCGGGGACCGGGTCTGCACCATCGGCGGCATCTACGGCACCATCACCGGCATTAAGGATGATACCGTAACGCTGGCTGTAGGCCGTGAGAATACGTCCATGGTAATCGCCCGCTGGGGCATCCGCAGCGTGGAAGAAGTCACCATTGAAAATGATGCACAGGAGCTCAATTGATTTGCACCGATGATACAAAACCGGAATCGATATGATTCCGGTTTTTTTTTCCCGTGTTTTCCCGTGTCTGAATACCGTTTGGTGGATAAAGCGTTTTGCCTGCTTTCGTTCCCTTATTCCTGAATTACAACCGGCTCTTTTCCAAATGTCTCATAAAGCTGGTTGATGTACGCCTTTTCCGATACATCTTCCTTCCGTACATGACCTGACTGGACAATCTCAAAATGGCATTCTGCTCCTGTAATGTCTTTCAGCCCCTTGAGTATTTTCTGACGCCTTTCATCCTTCTTCAGGGAGTCAATCAGAAATTCCAGGCCTTCCGTTTGCTTCGGCTGCCAGGAATAGACGTTTTCATCGCCGCCTTCGTTCGTCAGCGCACCCGCGGATAATACGCTGTAAAGATAGGGTTCTTCCTTCATGAAACGGTTCATCAGCTCTTTCCAGGCTTTTGAAGCATCCCCGGCAGGTTTTTTCGCAGCCGGCGCGGGTTTTTGAGACGGCACTGCCGTCTGAGATGCCGCCTGTTCTTCTGGCTGCCGCTTCGTGATGGGCGCCGCAGGGAGGGCGGTTCCGGATAAAACCTGTGCTTTCAGATCTCCGATCATCTTCTCCAGCTCCGCAAACCGGTCGTTCACTGCCTGGGCATCAGCTTCCTCGATTCGAATGCAGCATTTCAGGCTGGTGTTTTCCAGCGCCAGCCGCGGGCTGGAAGAATACCGCATCTCCGCTTCCAGTGACATATACAGATCCAGCATTTTCATCAGGCGTGTGACGGTAAAGCTCTCGGCCTGTTTTTGGTATTCCTCTGCATCTTCCTCCGTCAGATCCAGGATATCCGCCATTTCTTTCGGGCAGCATTTAGCCATCAGCAGTGTCCGTAAATGATAGCTGACGTCTTTGGCAAATACAGCCGGATCCCGGCCGTCCCGCATCATTCGGTCGATCATTCGGAACACCTCACCGGCCTGCTGTCCTGCCAGTGCATTTCCGTAGCTGAAAAGAAAAGCCTGATCGCAGGTGCCTAAAATCCTGCGCACCAATGCCTCGTCAATTTCGTCGCTGTATCCAAGGCACATATCCAGCAGGCTCAGAGCATCCCGCATCCCGCCTTCCGCGGCACGGGCGATAACTGTCAGCGCGCCGCTGGAAACTCTGGCACCGCATCCTTCCGCTGCTTCCCGCAGGCGCTGCTGGATATCCGTAACCGCAATGCGGCCGAAATCAAACCGCTGGCACCGGCTGAGAATCGTTTCCGGAAGCTTTTGAGGCTCCGTGGTCGCCAGGATAAAAACAATATGCGCCGGCGGTTCCTCAAGTGTTTTCAGCAGCGCGTTAAAAGCACTGGTGGAAAGCATATGTACTTCGTCAATGATATAAACCTTATATCTGCCATACTGAGGCGGATACTTCACCGTTTCACGCAAATCGCGCATCTCGTCCACGCTGTTGTTGCTGGCAGCGTCGATTTCGATCACGTCCAGGCTTTCATCATTTTCCATTCGCAGGCAGCTTGGACATTCCCCGCACGGATCTCCGTTTTTCGGCTGCTCACAGTTGATAGCCCGGGCCATTATCTTGGCGGTGGAAGTTTTGCCGGTACCTCGGCTGCCGCAGAACAGATAGGCATGTGCGATACGGTCCTGGAGTACCTGGTTGCGCAATGTTTCAATAATTGCCCGCTGTCCGACCACATGTGAAAAGTCCTTCGGACGCCATTGACGGTATAACGCGCGGTATGCCATGATTTACCTCTCCCCTTCTTCCCCGGCCAGGATCAGCAGCGGAAGGATCTGTTCCAGTTTCTTTTGCCCGATTCCGCGAACTGAGATCAGATCTTCCGGATAAAGGAACAGACCGTTTTCCGTTCTCTCCGACACCATGTTTTCCCCAATCGTCTCTCCGATCCCCGGGATCGCGCTCAGTTCCCGCGCATTTCCCGTATTGACGGGGGCATCTTCCCGCAGGACCGGAATCGGGAGGATTTCCATGGTGCCTTCTCCCTTCCCGGAATACATAGTCTCCCCTGTCTGAGGGATAGGCAGAATCCCGGCAGCCACAGTCACGACCGCTGCAAGCATCAGCGCGATACCCAAAAGAAGGCGCTTCCCGTCAGACATCTTTACGAACCTTCTGGCCTTGTTTGGTGTCCTCCAGGATATACCCTTCTGCCCGGATCGCGTCGCGCAGTTCGTCGCTCTTCTTCCAGTCCTTGTTCTTCCGGGCTTCTTCCCGTTCCCTGACCATACGGGCGATTTCCTCCGGCAATTCCTCATTTCCTTTTGTCAGGAATCCAAGCACGCCGCACACGGCTGTCAGGCTTTTCAGGGCAGCCTCCGCAACGGCTTTGGAACTTTTTTCGCCGATGGAGATATTGCTGTCCTTCACCAGTTCAAAGATCGCGCCGAGTGCGTCCGCCGTATTCAGGTCGTCGTCCATGGCTGCATCAAATCGTTTCTCATATTCCGCGATGCGCTTTATGAACGCTGCCTCCTGTTCGTTGAGAGGACGGTCTTCCCCGTTTGCAGCGCAGAAACGCAGATGATCCCTGGCGGTATACAGACGGTTCAGACTCGCGTTGGCCGCTTCGATCTGTTCCCGGCTGAAATTAATCGGGCTGCGGTAATGAGCGCTGAGCATGAACAGCCGCACCGCTTCCAGATCAAACTCCCTGGATATATCGCGTACCGTAAAGAAATTATTCAGGCTCTTGCTCATCTTCTGGTTGTCCACATTGATAAATCCGTTATGCATCCAGTAGCGCACATAAGGTTTCCCGGTGGCGCCTTCGCTCTGCGCGATCTCATTCTCGTGATGCGGGAACAGCAAATCCTTCCCGCCGCAGTGGATGTCAAAGGTCTCTCCCAGATACTTCATGCTCATCGCTGAGCATTCGATATGCCAGCCCGGCCGGCCTTTTCCCCATGGGCTGTCCCATGCCGGTTCGCCGGGCTTCTGTCCCTTCCACAAAGTAAAATCCTCAGGGCTTTCCTTGTCCGTTTCGACGTCCAGCCGCTCACTGGCGCCTGTTTCCCGGTCCTCCGTCCTCTGGCCGGAAAGCTTTCCGTAACCGGGGAAAGCAGATACACGGTAATAAACATCTCCCGACGGCGTGGCGTATGCATGGCCGTTCGCGATCAGGCGGGAAATCAGATCGATAATTTCAGGAATATGCTCCGTGGCCTTCGGATGCACCGTAGCAGGACGGATACCCAGTGCTTTCGCGTCTTTGTAGTATTCCCCGATAAAACGTTCGGCCAGTTCCGCCACGGTAATGCCTTCCTCGTTAGCACGGCGGATCATTTTGTCGTCAATATCCGTAAAATTCTGGACGAACGTGACTTCATACCCTTCTCTCTCGAGCTGCCTGCGAAGCACATCGAATGTGATAAAAGGGCGGGCATTGCCGATATGGAAATAGTTGTACACAGTCGGACCGCAGGCATAAATACCGGCTTTTCCTTCACGCAGCGGCTTGAATTCTTCCTTTTTTCTGGTCAGGCTGTTATAGATTTGCATATTTTTTATCCTCTCTTGCCTCTTTTTTGATTGATGATGATTCTCAGAATCGCCGCGGCCCATACTGCCGCAGCCGCCAAAAACAACCATAGGATCCATTGATCCAGATCCATGGGAATACGATATCGGACATCCTCTGCCTGAGGCGGCTCCCCAGATTCATTCTCCACAGTCAGCGTCTTTTCTGCCAGGATGTTTCCATCCTCTGTCACTGCCTGCAGGGTAATGTTTACCCGGAAAACATCTGCCTTGGATGGGCATTTCCAGCATCCGGAGAAGTGAAGCTCTGCGGATCCGTCCGCAGGAAATGTCATTTCCGGCAACTGTTTGCGGAGCGTCAGCTGTTTCCCGTTCGCAGAAAGAAATACCACTTCACCGCTTTCAGCCGATGACGGCATCGCTTCATGTGAAAACCGCAGGATCACCTTCTGCGACGGGGCTTCTGAAAAAGCAGCCGTCCCCTCGAAAACGGAGACACTGTCATCCTCCCATGACCATTCCGCCACCTGCATTGTAAGGGACGGATCTTCCCCGGCCAGCGCAAAGCCCGTACACAGGAAGACAGTCGCAATCAGCATGAACCACAGAAATCTGCGCCTCATTCCCTGACCTCCAAGTCAAAAGATAGAGTGATTATATCATTATGCGGCAGACAATTCAAATATAGGATACAAATCCTGTCAATGATTCGGGGCCGAAGCTTTCCGGCAGCAAATCCTCCAGCGTCATCTCCCGGTAGTCGTTCACACTCTTTGCCAGGAGAACTGTCATTTCCCCGGGATCACAGAATTCACGAAGCACTTGCCTGCAGATGCCGCAGGGGGTACAGTAATCCCGAATCTCCCCGTGTGGGCCTCCGACAATCGCGATCGCCCGGAATCGCTTCTCGCCGCATGCAATTGCATGGAATACCGCATTCCGTTCCGCGCAGATCCCTGCAGGAAAAGACGCGTTTTCCACGTTTACGCCGGTATAGATCTTCCCGGATTCAGCCAGCAAAGCCGCAGATACATGAAATCCCGAATAAGGCGCATAAGAAGCTTTCAGCTGGGTTATCGCCCGCCGGATCAGCTTCCTGCGAATCGCCTCTGCATCCGCCGCAGGATTCTTTTCATTCTGTGTGTTCAATCTCTCTACCTCCGCAGTATGCATCTGAGATTGCCAGTTTCACAATAATTATTCAACAGCAATTTTCATGTTCCCTTTTCTGTGCTATACTGTTTCCAGAAAAACACTATATCTTTCGGAAAACCTTACTACTGTTCTTGAATAAGGAGGCATGGACAATGAATCTGAATGAATGGACAAAGGAATCCATCGCTGCGCTGATCGATCACACCAACCTGAAAGCCACCGCGGACCGCGCTGCGATTGAAAAGCTGTGCAGCGAAGCAAAGGCCTTCGGATTTGCTTCTGTGATGGTTAATTCCGCTTATACCGCCCTCTGCCGGCAGCAGCTGAGAAACACGCCTGTTCTGGTCGGGACGGTAGTGGGGTTTCCGCTTGGTCAGATGTCAGTGGCTGCCAAAGTTTTTGAGGCGCAAACGGCAATCGCTGACGGTGCGGATGAAATTGATTATGTTGTCAACATCGCGGAAGTGAAAAACAGGAACTGGAACTACCTGCGGGACGAGATGGAGAGAATCACATCCGCCTGTCATCGTCAGGGTGCATGCTGCAAAGTCATCTTTGAGAATTGTTATCTGACGAAGGATGAGATCATTGCCCTCGCTGAAATCGCGCGGGACGTGAAACCGGACTTCATCAAAACATCCACCGGTTTTGGCACCGGCGGAGCTACACCGGAGGATGTTCGCCTGATGAAAGAGACTGTCGGCGGTGCGGTAAAAGTGAAAGCCGCCGGCGGAATTCGTGACTGGGCTTCCTGCCGAGCCATGATCGAAGCAGGTGCGGATCGCATCGGAGCCAGTGCGGGAAAACAGATTCTGGACGAGTTTTCCGGACAGGAAAAATAAGAAGAATCATCCTATAAATTGTAATATTTTCTTCTTATTCTTCCGTCGGAATTCTGGTATAATACCAGTAGTTGTTTACACGTGAACCTGATGGTTCACATAATAAAAGGAGGTTTTTCCATGAAAAAGTTTCTCTCGCTTCTGCTGACCGTTGCCATGCTGTTCTCCGTGGCTTCCTTTGCCGTTGCAGAAGGAAGCAGCATGAAAGTCGCGATGATCACCGACTACGGTGACATTACCGACCAGTCCTTCAACCAGACTACGTACGAAGCCTGCAAGGCCTTCTGCGAGACTGCCGGGCTGGACTTCCAGTACTACAAGCCCGCTTCCGACTCTGATACGGACCGTATTTCTTCCATTGAAAAGGCGATTGATGACGGCTACAACGTCATTGTGATGCCCGGTTACGCGTTCGCCGCTGCCATCGTCGGCACGGTTGAAGAATACTCTGACATTACATTTATCGCGCTGGATGTTTCCGAATATGACCTGCAGGCTGCAAAGGGCACAGATGCTGACTTCTCCTGGGTTTATCCTTCCAACCTGTACAGTGCCGTATATCAGGAAGAGCTGTGCGGTTATATGGCTGGCTACGCGGCTGTGAAGCTGGGCTACAAGAAGCTGGGCTTCCTGGGCGGCATGGCGGTTCCCGCAGTAGTCCGCTATGGCTACGGCTTCGTGCAGGGCGCGGATGCTGCCGCTGCTGAGCTGGGCGCTTCCGATGTGGAAATCAAGTATGTCTACGGCAACCAGTTCTACGGCGACGCGGACATCACCGCTTACATGGACACCTGGTATGCCAACGGCACTGAGATCGTCTTCGCCTGCGGCGGCGGCATCTACTCCTCTGCCGGTGAAGCGGCTGCGAAGGTCGGCGGCAAGGTCATCGGCGTGGACGTCGATCAGGCTGCCATCATCGACGCGGCATATGGCGAAGGCATCACTGTTACCTCTGCCATGAAGGGCCTGGCTGCCACCGTGTACGCGGAGCTGGCTGCCGTCCTGAACGGCGAATTTGAAGGCGGCAAGGTTGAGAATCTGGGCCTGGTCGGCGATGATCCCGATGCCAACTTCGTGCAGATCGCTCCTTCTACCCAGTTTGCGGACAGCTTCACGCAGGACGACTATCTGGCGCTGGTCGCCAAGATGTTCGCCGGTGAGATCACCGTCTCCAACGCGATCGATGTAGAGCCCACGGTATCCATCCCGGTGGACTATCAGGGCAACATCAAGTAATCTGTCCCGTTCTTCCGGGGATGCGCCGCATCCCCGGTTTTTGAAAGAAGCCCCTGTTTTCCTCCCGGGAACGGGGGTTTCTTTCAGAAAGCGGAGCGGAAGCTCCGCAATCTGTGTTTCTTCAGGTATTCTCAACTAAGAAAGCGGGGGCTGCGCATTGAGCGGAACGCATGCGAGTGAATATGCAATCGAGATGCTGCATATCACCAAACGTTTCCCGGGCATCATCGCCAATGATGATGTGACCTTACAGCTGCGCCACGGAGAAATCCACGCGCTGCTGGGTGAAAACGGCGCCGGGAAATCCACTCTGATGAGTGTGCTCTTCGGTCTGTACCAGGCGGAAGAAGGCACCATCAAAAAGGACGGAAAAGAGGTTAAAATCAACAACCCGAACGATGCCAATGCGCTGGGTATCGGCATGGTGCACCAGCATTTCAAGCTGGTGGAATGTTTTACCGTTCTCGACAACATCATCATGGGCGTGGAGCCGGTCGGCGCGCTGGGCTTCCTGCAAAAGAAACAGGCCCGGGAAAAGGTCCTCGAGCTTTCCAGAAAGTACGGCCTGCAGGTGGATCCTGACGCGAAGATTGAGGATATCACCGTTGGCATGCAGCAGCGGACCGAAATCCTGAAAATGCTTTACCGGGACAATGAGATCCTGATTTTCGACGAGCCGACCGCCGTGCTGACGCCCCAGGAAATCGAGGAGCTCATGCAGATCATGCGGAACCTGGCGGCTGAGGGCAAGTCCATCCTTTTCATCAGCCATAAGCTGGCGGAGATCATGGCAGTGGCCGACCGCTGCAGTGTGCTGCGCAAAGGGAAGTATATAGGTACCGTGGAAACGAAGGATACCACCATGGAGGAGCTCTCCGCCATGATGGTCGGCCGCAACGTTAACTTCCATGTGGAGAAGAAGCCTGCTGTTCCGGGTGATGTTGTTCTGGAAGTCAGTCATATGACCGTCGCCTCCAAGGTTCATAACAACAATGCCGTAAAAGACGTCTCCTTCAAGGTCCGCCGCGGCGAGATCGTCTGCATCGCCGGGATCGACGGCAATGGTCAGTCCGAACTGGTTTACGGAATCACCGGCCTGGAACCGCTGGTCAGCGGTTCGATCCTGATGGACGGAAAAGATATTACAAAAAGCTCCATCCGGAAACGCTCCGTCTCCGGCATGAGCCACATCCCGGAAGACCGGCATAAGCATGGCCTTGTGCTCGATTATTCCCTGGAATACAATATGATCCTGCAAACCTATTTTGAGTCCAGGTTTACAAAGAAGATCGGATTCCTTCGCCGGAAGAATATCCGGGAGTATTCCGATAAGCTGATCGAACAGTATGATGTACGTTCAGGTCAGGGTTCTCTGACCACCGCACGGTCCATGTCCGGCGGTAACCAGCAAAAAGCGATTATCGCCCGTGAAATCGACAAGGATCCCGAAGTCCTTGTTGCCGTGCAGCCCACTCGCGGCCTGGATGTCGGTGCCATCGAATATATCCATAAGCAGCTGGTGGCACAGCGGGATGCCGGAAAAGCAGTTCTCCTGATCTCTCTGGAACTGGACGAGGTGATGGATGTGCCGGATCGGATCCTGGTTATGTATGAGGGGGAAATCGTCGGCGAACTGGATCCGAAACAGACCACGCAGGAAGAGCTCGGCCTTTACATGGCCGGTGCAAAAAGAGATGAGGTGAAGGACGCATGAGAAAAGTGCTGAAAAACGAGGCCGTTCAGGCTTTCATCGCCTCTGTCATATGTATCCTGCTGGGCATCCTGATCGGCTATATCGTCCTGCTGTTCATCAACCCGGCCGGTGCCGGCGAATCCATTGTAAATGTCATTAAAAATTTCTTCACTTGGAGCCGGCCCGCCAGCCAGATGAAGCAGCTGGGTAATACGCTGGCCAAAACCATGCCCCTGATTCTCTGCTCCCTGAGCATCCTGTTCTCCTACAAGGTTGGCCTTTTCAATATCGGTACCGCCGGCCAATATGTGGCAGGTGCCTGCGCCAGCCTGTACGCGGCGCTGGCCTGGGGATGGGGCTGGCTGCCCTGCGTCCTTTTCG
The DNA here is from genome assembly GCA_017541105.1 of Clostridia bacterium. Taxonomy (GTDB): domain Bacteria; phylum Bacillota; class Clostridia; order Christensenellales; family Aristaeellaceae; genus Aristaeella. The sequence continues at coordinate 140,738 of JAFXZS010000004.1, read as the reverse complement.
CGGTCTTTGCCGGTGCTTTCCTGGGAACCATTACCGGCCTCCTGAAGGCCTATTGTAATGTGAACGAGGTCATTTCCGGCATCATGCTGAACTGGATTTCACTGTATCTCACCAATACGCTTCTGACTAACGTCAAGGAAACCGCGAGCCCCTACACCCTGTATCTGGACAAAACCAACCCCAAAGCACTGCTGCCGACCCTGGGGCTGGATACGCTTTTCAACAAAAATGCCAACGTAACCATCGCGGTTCCGATAACCATCCTGGCTGCGTTCGCTGTCTGGATCATTCTGTCCAAAACAAAGCTGGGATATGAACTGAAAGCCACCGGCAACAACAAGAACGCCGCAAAGTATGCCGGCATGGCGCAGAACCGGAACATCATCATGACCCTGGCTATTTCCGGTGCGCTGGCCGGTCTTGCCGCTGCCCTGCTGTACCTGACCGGATACATGCGCTGGGAATGCACACAGTCGTCCGTTCCCTCCATGGGCTTCAACGGGATCGCCGCCGCCTTCCTCGGCGGGCTGCATCCTCTCGGCGCCATCTTCTCCTCCTTCTTCATCCAGCATATCACGGACGGCGGTCAGTACGTGAACACCAATTTCTATTCCTCCCAGATTTCGGACGTGATCTCTTCTGTGATCATTTACCTTTGCGGCTTCGTGCTCTTCATCAAGCTGACCATGAAGAAGATCCTGGCCAATAAAGAAGAAAAGAAAGGGGCGAAATAATCATGCTGCTTCTGATTCAATACACACTGATCTTCGCCTCCGTTCTCCTGCTGGTCGCCCTGGGCGGCTGCATTTCGGAACATTCCGGCGTTATCAACCTGGGCCTGGAAGGTATAATGGTCGTCGGTGCGCTTGGAGGCGCGCTGGTCATGAGCTCCCTGGGTACGTCCTCCGCGTTTGTCATGGTGCTGGTCGCCATGCTTGCCGCCATCCTGGCCGGCATGCTGTACTCGTGCCTGCTGGGTGTCGCTGCCATACATTTTAAAGCGGATCAGACGCTGGTCGGAACTGCTATGAACCTTCTGGCCACCGCAGCCGCAACAGTGTTTGTCAAAGCTATGAACACTGCGGCCAATCCCGATAACCATTCCTCAGAAATCGAATACATCTCCGCACGGAAAATGTTCATCGTGAACATCAACGGCTTCGAATTCAACTGGTTCATGCTGGTGGCAGTTATCGCCGTCGTGCTTGTATATTTTCTGCTCTATAAAAACCGGCTCGGCCTGCGCCTGATGGCCTGCGGCGAGCATCCTCAGGCAGCGGCTTCCGTCGGCGTGAGCGTGTACAAGATGCGCTGGACCGGCGTACTGATGTCCGGCGCCCTGGGCGGCCTCGGCGGACTGTGCTACATCCTGGCCGGCGTTTCCGTCTGGAAGTTTGAAAACGGCGTGGCCGGCTTCGGTTTCCTGGCCCTCGCAGTCATGATCTTCGGCCAGTGGAAACCGACACGGATCGCGCTGGCAGCCCTGATCTTCGGTTTGTTCCGTGCGCTATCCAATACGTATACGGGTTTCCCCTTCCTGGTTTCCCTGAATCTGCCGGGCAATGTCTACAACATGATGCCTTACATTGTCTGCCTGATTGTGCTGGCCTTCACCTCGAAAGCATCCCGTGCCCCGAAGGCGGAAGGTATTCCCTACGATAAAGGATCCCGTTAATCTGTAAAGGAGGATTTATCCATGCCTATCCCGACTCCCCACATTAACGCTCCTGCCGGTGCCTTTGCCGACACCGTCCTGATGCCTGGCGACCCGAAACGGTCAAAACTGATCGCGGATCAATATCTGGAGAACGCTGTCCTGGTCAACGACGTCCGCGGCGTGCAGGGTTATACCGGCACCTATAACGGCAAGCGCGTCTCCGTCATGGCCAGCGGCATGGGTGCTCCCTCCATCGGCATCTATTCCTATGAGCTGTTCAAGTTCTACGATGTGAAAAACATCATCCGCGTGGGTTCTGCCGGCGCTATGAACGAAAAAATCAAGGTGCGGGACGTGGTCATCGGTATGAGCGCCTACACCAACAGTTCCTACCTGAAGGCCTTCGGCTTCCCCGGGGACAACGCTCCCTGTGCGGATTATGATCTGCTCTCCAAAGCCATGAAAGCTGCGAAAAAGATGAAGATCCACGCCCACTGCGGCGCCCTGTTCACCAGCGAGACCTTCTACGGCGAGGGTGAGGAGTCCGCGATTCTGCAGAAATTCGGCGTCATGGCCGTAGAAATGGAGGCCGCCGCCCTGTACCTGAACGCGGCCGTCACCGGCAAGAGTGCCCTGGCCATCTGCACCATCTCCGACCATCTGATCACCGGGGAATCCCTCTCCGCCGAGGATCGGCAGAACAGCTTCCACGACATGATCAAACTTGCCCTCGAAATTGCATAACGGTCGGTGAAAAACCTCTTCCGGGATCTGATGTGATTCCGGAATTTTTCTTTTGTTTTGGGAACGGTTATGTTATAGTGTGTTTAACAGATGAACCCGAATCTCCAAAAAGAAAAACGTCCCCTGCGAAAAAACTGAATCGTTTATGAGGTGCAAAATCATGAAAAGAATCCTGTGTTTCTGCATTGGCCTGGTTCTTTGCCTGTTAACCGCCGCGGCAGCTGCGGAGGACGCCGCGCTTCCGTCCATTGATATGCTGATAGGCATGGGCGAAAATCAGCGTGTTGAAGTGTCCGACAACCTGGACGCATATTCCGTGTTTAATGAGCAATGGAGCGACTGGCCCGCTGACAGGCTGAAATTCATTATCCTGGAACGGCGTTCGCCGGAGAAAGAGTTTACGGAATTGATGAAGTATCCTCCGTTCAGCGATAATGATGGCTTTCCGGCTGATTTTGATGGAGTGGACCTCGGGGAAAGCCGCGTGTGGTACAGGGGCGACCTGATGGAAAATCTCTCTTCCGATTTCCGCGCAAATTCATTGGAAGACGCGACTTACATTATCCTCGCGGAAGATATCTATTTCCTGGCGAGTACGATCGTCGTGACGAACTATAAAAAGAAGGATAACGAAGAGGCTCCGGAGTTTGAATCAACGGAGGAAATGATCGAATACTTTGCAGCCCGCCAACCGGAAGTGGAGTCCAAGGCCTATTATCCCGTGTTTGAATCGTTCGCGTTTATTTCGATTTATGAAACAGCCACGAAACGAAGTGCCCTGTATGATACAAAACAGACGCCGGGAAAGCTGTTCGCCAGGAATCCTGACGCCAGCCGGCACTGGAATAATATGGTGTATCTCGCGGAACTGATGGACATTCTGGCGGATGAAAACGCGGTGGATGCCAGCGCGGCAAAGGAACTGATTGAATCGTATGACTTTGTTTCCCAGGAAGAAAAAGACCTGTGGATTTCATGCCTGTCGCTGAAGAAGTATGGTACGGCAGGTCAGCTGGCGTTAGAATACTTCTGGAAGATGACGGAAGACCTGAAGCAGCTTGATCCGTCCGAAAAGAATCAGAAGAATTATGACCTGATCATCCAGGAAAGAAACATCACGGCGCTTGGGCAATATGTGCAGTACTGTGACTATGGCGGGTTTGAGAAATCTATGGACAGCATAAGAGACGAAAAGGATTATCTCGCAGCGCCCGACTGGGAATGGCAGGAGAACACGCTCCAGGATATGATCTACCAGCTGTTCGGCGAATCATAAACAAAACAACCAGAAAAGCGCTCCCGAAATTTTCCGGGAGTGCTTCCTTATATACTGACCACTGATCACTGACAACTGTCCACTGATAACTGGCCACTCATCCTTCGCGAATATCATTCGCGAAGGATGCGGCGCCGAACCGGTCCTCCAGACCCAGCCACTCGGAGCAAGTCGCGGCGATATCCGCGAAGGTGCTCCTCGTTCCCAGGTTCACGCTCTTTGTCATCCCCGGAGTGTATGCCAGGATCGGGATATACTCCCGCGTGTGGTCGGTGCTGATGTCGCAGGGATCGCATCCGTGGTCCGCCGTGACGATCATCAGGTCGCCGGGTTTCAGCAGGTCCACCATCTCTTTGAGCCGCGCGTCGAAGGCCTCCAGCGCGCCGGCAAAGCCCTTCGGATCGTTCCGGTGGCCGTATACGGAGTCTGTATCCACCAGGTTGGTGAAGCACAAGCCGTTGAAGTCTTCTTTCATGAAACGGATCAGTGCGTCCATGCAGGCGGGATTCCCCGCCGCGTGGTCGATCTTCGTCAGTCCCTCATGGGCGAAGATATCCTCGATCTTCCCCACCCCGATGCTTTCCATGCCTGCATCCATCACTGCCTGCGGCAAAGTCCGCCCGCAGGGCGGCATGGAGAAATCTCTCCGGTTCCCTGTCCGCACAAAGCTTCCCGGCTGTCCGATAAAAGGACGTGCGATTACCCGGCCTACACCCAGTTCTCCCTGGAGCATTTCCCGGGCAATGCGGCAGAATTCATACAGCTTTTCCGGCGGAAAAAGCTCCTCATGGCAGGCAATCTGAAACACGCTGTCTGCACTAGTATATACAATGGGTGTATGATCCCGCAGATGCTGTGCACCCAGTTCCTCCAGGATAGCTGTTCCGGAAGCAGGTTTGTTTCCTATACATGAATACCCGATTGCTTTTTCAAACGCGTCGATAAAGCTTTGAGGAAATCCGTCAGGAAACGTTGGAAACGGCTGCATGACACGAACGCCGGCTATTTCCCAATGACCGGATGTGGTATCCTTCCCTTTGCTGACCTCCATGGCCCGTCCGAAAGCGCCGGCCACAGATCCATTCCATTCATATCCGGTATTCGGAATCCGGCCAAGGCCCATTGCGGCCATGTTCGGAAGGTTGGGATGGCAGGCAGAAATCACATGCCCCAGCGTATTTGTTCCGAGATCTCCGTATTCCGCTGCATCCGGTGCTTCTCCGGCCCCTGCAGCATCCAGTACTGTTAAAAACACGCGGCTCATATTGTTCTCCTTTTCTCTTTTGTTTATTCTTCAGATTTTTACTGTATAATGCCTGATTGCTCCCTTTTTGCGAATTATATCAGAAAAAACCGTTCTTCACAAGCGAAACATTCCCTGAACAGCTTATCAACCGGAAAGTTTCGTGATATAATAATCAAAAAGAACTGTTGATATGATATGCTGGGGAGGAAGAAAATATGTCGACTGTCTATTCACCCAATGAGGAATTCCACCTGAAAATCAAACCCGGAGATGTGGGGCGTTATGTCCTTCTGTGCGGAGATCCCGGGCGCTGTGAGAAAATCGCAAATTGTTTTGACACAGCAGCTTTTGTAAAATCCAACCGGGAATACACGATTTATACCGGAACCATGGAAGGTGAGAAGGTCAGTGTCTGCAGCACCGGGATCGGAGGGCCTTCTCTGGCCATCGGCGTGGAAGAACTGATTCACTGCGGAGCGGACACATTCATCCGCATCGGCTCCGCCGGCGGCATGGCAGAGGAGGTGCTGGGTGGAGATGTGGTTATCGGCTCCGGCGCGATCAGGATGGAAGGTACAACCAGGGAATACGCTCCGGAAGAGGTTCCTGCGGTTGCGGATTACCGGGTGGTCAATGCCTTGGCTGACGCCGCAAAAGAATACGGGGTGCGTTTCCATGTCGGCATCCTGCATAATAAGGATAACTTTTATGGCCAGCACAGTCCGGATACCATGCCGGTCCGTGATCAGCTGAAGTCCAAATGGCAGGCATTTATGGAATGCGGTGCGCTAGCCAGCGAAATGGAATCTGCTGCCCTGTTTATCATCGGAAGTATCCGCCGTGTTAGGACAGGCTGCATTGTACAGGTCTTTGCGAATCAGACCCGCCGGGCTCTCGGGCTGGAGGATCCGATGGTTTTGGATACAGAAGCTGCTGTCCGCGTAGGTACACTCGCCATCCGGAAATTGATTCTTCGGGACCGGGAGGCATAGAATTATTCTGCCATATGGCGGATCGCCGGAAGCTCCGGCAATTTACCGAACCGATAGAATGTATGCGCGTTTTTGTGAAAGAACAGTTTTTTCTCCTCTTCGTTCAGAAGAGGAGATTTTTCAACAAAATCCCAGCTCATCCGATAAGTGATCGCCGTCATTGTACGGGGATAATCCGATCCCCACATCAGTTTTTCCATGCCGCAGAGATCTCTGGCTTCCAGAATGGCCCGTACAGCAGAAGGATAGGGATAATATTCATCATTATACAGCCAGGTGATTCCGCCGGATTCAACAAACACATTTTCCATTCGTGCCAGGCACACCTGCTCCTTCCAGCCTGGCCGGTTCACCATGCCGAAATGACCGATCGCAATCCGCAGCAACGGAAAAGCCTGTGCCATTTCGCGCAGCATGGCGGTTTGCGCAGTTCCGTCCGCCAGATCGATCGCCAGAAACAGTCCTTCTTCCGCGGCGTGTGCAAACACCGCAGCATGATGTGTCAGATCCGGATCCTGCAGCCGCCCCGCACAAATCTTGATCCCGTCTGCACCGTTCGTCTCCGGAAGTCCCTGCTCTTCATATAATACGGTCACACGAAAACGGTCCGGATACATTTGCCGGACCTGACGAAGGTACTCATCCTGATTTCCGTCGATAATCTCCTGTGTCACGACAGCTCCGCCCACGCAGGAAAAATCCATATGCGCAAGAAGACGTTCCGCACTGTTGACCCCGTCTGTCATCGCAGGCGGCAGCATCTGGCGGATTTCATCGCCGAACATACTGCGTCCGCCTCCCAGATCATATACAGGCAGACCGTTTACCCGTCCCCGCTGTTTCAGCCACAGATGAACATGTGCGTCGATCATAGCGCCTCCCCTTTCCGGATTATTCCGCCGCAAAGCGCAGCAGTACTTTTTCCAGGCTTCCGTCATTATGCGTCAGTGCATCAAAAGCCGCGGATGCGTCCATATAATCGTATTCCGCGCTGATCATCTTTTCAGGATCCGCATTTCCCGATAAAACCAGGCGGATCAGGTTCTCGAAGTCCCGGGTATACGCGTTTCGGCTCCCGAACACATTCAGTTCCTTTTTCAGCAGAACGGAATGCAGGAAGGTCGTTTCCGTTTTTCCGTTGCCGATCAGAATCAAGCTGGCGCCCTGGCAGGCTTGTTCAATACACGTCAGGAAGGTTTCGGATCGTCCGCATGCTTCGACGCAAATATCAAACCCTCTTCCATCCGATAAGTCTTTCATCATCCGGCCGGCATTTTCGTCCGCCGCGTTTACAACACTGTCGGCTCCGAAGGAAACCGCCTTTTCCAGCCTTCCCTGCAGCACGTCGCTGACGGTCACAATGGCACCGCGGGCTTTTGCAGCCAGCAGTGCAAACAAACCAATCGGCCCCGCGCCGAGAATCAGCACCCGGTCTCCGGGACGGATATCGCAGCGATGGATGGCATGATGACTGATCGAAAAAGGCTCGATCAGAGCCAGCTGCCGGGCGGTCAGCCCGTTACCCGGAATTATCCGATCTGCAGGAATGGCAATATATTCACAGAAGGCACCATCCCGCTGTACACCCATGGTCTGATTGTCCTTACAGGCGTTTACGAGCCCTTTTCTGCAGGCATAACATTTTCCGCAGTTGAAGTACGGATTGCAGGTCACAAGATCCCCGGCCTTCAGTCCCCGCTCATTTGTCGGAACAGTGACGATTCGCGCGGAAAACTCATGCCCGGGAATACGGGGATAGGTGGTAAATGGCTGATTTCCTGTAAAGCTGGCCACATCCGCACCGCAGATCCCGCAATACAGCACCTGCAGCAGGGCTTCGTTTTCCTTGGGTTCCGGTGCCGGTATTTCCTTGATTCGAATTTCGTAAGGTTTTTCAATGCATACAGCTTTCATTGCCGCTTTCCTCCTCAGCGCTCCGGATCAATCCGGGAAGCATCCCAGATGACAGCGGTTTTCATCGGTGCGTTCTTGCAGTAGATCCTGTTTTCATAGGAGCTGATCGGGTCGGCGGTAAATACTTCCCGGTCAATCAGCTCCACAATCCGGTCATAGGGACTCACCGCCAGCATCTCAATGGCTTTTTCCATATGATCCTGCCTGAAATTGATAGACCCGAAGATCAGATGATTTTCAAATCCGAAGGGCATGGTATCGAAGGAAATCCTCGGTCCCAGGGAAAAACTGTTATACAGGCCGTTGCAGCCCAGTACACCCTGGCTGAAGGCAATCTCGTGTTCCAGGTTTGTTCCGCTGACTCCGATAAAACAGGTTGCTCTTCCGCCCAGCGTATTTCGGATGGCACCGGCGAGCTTTGACGGATCCTCATAGATGTTCCGGACATATACCGCGCCGGTCTGTTCCAGGGCAAATTGTACCTTTGGACTGTCCTCCGGGCTCCGGGCAACAAAAACGATTCTGGATTCAGGATGTGCTTTCCGCAGCACGTCACCGATGAACATCCCGGTGGTTCCCAGGCCGAAAATAACGGTCCGATCAAAAATCTCGTCTGCGGCAATTTTCCGTGCCTCTTCAAGCCCGCATCCTCTGCGCCGCGCCGTCTGGCGGAACCAGTGCGCCGATCCGAGATCTTCCATGCGTTCAAGCTGGAAGAGCATGCAGGCGAAGGGATCCGGAAAAACCATTTTCTTTGCGAAAGACAGATCCAGCTTCCCGTCGTGTGTGTGTCCGTCCGGAATCCGCAGCAGCATGTCCGGGTTCACGTACATTGTATCGCTGAACAGACCGTCCGCCTGATCGCATCCATACTCGAAATAGGTTTCATCTTCCGTATACCGGGTCGGATCCACGCTGTCTCCGCCGCGAATCAGAACGATGGCAAACCGGTTCTGGGAAGGGACCCAGACGACTCCTTCATGGCCGTTAATCAGACGGCTCTGCCCCGACGGAAATTTTGCTGTCAGCTGTCCTCTGCGTCCCATTTGCATCAGTTCATAGTCTGTGCCGCAGAAACCCACTATCACCGGATGAACCGGAATACCTTCCACCAGCGGTTCCCCGCGCAGCCGCCGGCGGAGCGGATTGATCAGTTCCGCTTCACCGTAAACCAGCGGCCTTTTTTCGTCGTTCTGAAACCAGGTCGCGTATGATTTCATATGCTTTGATCCTCAATCTTCTCTGTCCCCGTCCTTACCCATCATCTGATCGGCAAATCGGTTCAGTTCCTTATCGAATTCTCCGGAAAATTTCCGCAGATTTTCTCCCAGCTCATCCAGCGAAGAGTTTACCTTCTCGGCCATCTTATCCACCGGCGGCATCTTTTCGAACAGGTCGTTGATGGCGGAACTCAGCGGACAGGGCTCTTCCTCCGTTGCTTTTCCCTCTTCCCTCTCCACTTCGATCACGGGAATGTCATGATCATCCTGCGCCGTATATTCCACTGCCTGCGCTCCCCGTACGGCAGGAGCCTCCTGCGGCATCTCCTGCTGCAGTACCGGCGCCGGTGTTTCTTCCGCTTCCCCGCTGGTTTCTTCCGCAGACTGTTCCCGCTGAACCACCTTCATCTGTTCATCAATCAGGATGGCTTTTTCCACGTTCTCCGTCAGTTCTCCCGGCAGGTTTTCCCCGGCTTTCCACAGTTCGACAACCTGCTCACCGATCTTCGTCAGCAGTTCCTCCTTTTCTCCCTGCAGGCTGAGCGCGTCCATTTTCTGTCGGGTGCTGTTCGCAATGGATGTCGCTGTATTTCCGATAGCTTCCATCCCCTTGATTACCATATTCTTCAGATTCAGTCCCCGGTCTGCCATGTCGTATCCCTCCTTGTTGCAAAAACTCCCTTTCCGCTTTTCAGGCGGAAAGGGAGCATTTTATCGTTTCTTACAGATTGTTCATCATCTTGTCTGCGATCTGTGCTCCGGTCAGACCGTATTCCACAAGCAGGTCTGCCGGTTTTCCGCTCTGTCCGAACTCGTCGTTGATACCGATCTTCATGAAGGATTCCACTCCGTGCCCGATAATGGCGGAAGCCACAGTGTCCCCCAGTCCGCCGATAATGGAATGTTCCTCCACCGTGAATACCTTCCTGCATTTGGCCGTATATTCCCTGGCCAGTTCTTCATCAAAGGGCTTGAGGGTGTGGAAAGAAACCAATGCGGCGTCAATGCCTTTCTGGGCCAGGATGTCCACCGCGGCCAGCGTATGCTCCAGCATAATGCCGCAGGTGAAGATGACACAGTCCTTTCCGTCCCTGATCACTGTACCCTTACCGACGGTAAAGGGACGCGGATCATATACAGGGGATGCCAGCCGGGCCGTGCGGATATATACAGGCCCCTCAATCTTCGCAGCAGCCTCCACGCACTGATAGCATTCATTCGCATCCGAGGGAACAAATACGGTCATGCCGGGCAGGACACGCATAAGCGCAAGATCCTCAATCGCCTGGTGGCTTCCGCCGTCCTCTCCCAGTGTGATGCCTGCGTGGCTGAAGCCGAACTTGACATTGAACTTCGGATAGCATACACCGTTACGGATCTGGTCATAGTTTCTGCCGGCAAAGACCGCGAATGTGGAACAGAACGGAATCAGTCCCATTGTGCTCATACCGGCTGCCATATCCACCATGTTGGCTTCGGCAATACCGCAGTCATAGAACCGGTCCGGATACGCTTTTTTGAAAGCATTCGTCATTGTGGCAGCCGCGAGATCGGCATCCAGCACGACGACCTTGTCATTCTGCTCCCCAAGCTTGACAAGAGCCTCACCGTAGGCGACACGTACAGCTTTCTTTTCCATCTTCTCAGTCCTCCAATTCTTTCAAAGCCTGGGCAGCCTGCTCAGCGTTCGGGGCTTTCCCGTGCCATCCGACCTGGCCTTCCATGAAACTGACGCCCTTGCCCTTAAGCGTGTTCAGCAGAATATACCTCGGTTTCCCGGGGCAGGCCGGTGCGCGCAGCGCGTCAAGCACCTGCTGCATATCATTGCCGTCCTTCACTTCGATTACGTCGTATCCGAAGGCAAGCGCTTTTGCCTTGATATCTCCCAGGCTCATGACTTCGTCGTTGGTGCCGTCGATCTGCATTCCGTTATGATCAAGAATAACGGTCAGATTGTCCAGTTTGTAGTGAGCGGCTGCCATGCTGGCTTCCCACACAAGGCCTTCCTGGCTTTCCCCGTCACCGATAACGGTATAGACATGGCATGGATTGCCTGTATGCTTTGCGCCAAGTGCCATGCCGACGGCTATGGAAATCCCCTGTCCGAGAGAACCGGTGGACGCATCCACACCCGGACACTTCTTGATGTCCGGATGGCCCTGCAGGATCCCGTGGAGCTGGCGGAACCTGTCAAACTCTTCGGGGCCGAAATATCCGCGCTCGCATAAGGTGCCATACAGGGCGGGAGCCGCGTGGCCCTTGGACAGAACAAAGCGATCCCGTTGAGGATCCTTCTCGTTCTCAGGGCTTACATTCATAATTTCGAAGTACAGCGCAACCAGCGCGTCGGTGCAGGACAGGGATCCGCCCGGATGACCGGCGCCCGCTTTGGCTGTCATGGTAATGATATTCCGGCGTACCGCACGTGCCTTCTTTTCCAATGCCTGAAGTTCCATTCCTCTACCTCCTGGTTGAAATTGTCCGAACAGAAAAATTATATGATTTATGGCCTTACTTGTCAATCGTCAGGGAGCCATTTTGCACCATCCGCCGCAGTGCCTCCTCCAGGGCAATCTTCCCGTGCGTGTAGGTCAGTCCGCCCTGCATATATACCGTGTACGGAGGCCGGATGGGTCCGTCTGCGCTCAGTTCGATGCTGGCCCCGGCCACAAAGGTGCCGGCAGCCATCACGACCGGATCCTCATATCCAGGCATGTTCCACGGTTCTGGCAAAGCCTGGCTGTCTACCGGGCTCGCATGCTGTATTCCCTGGCAGAAAGCCACCATGCGTTCCGGAGATTCCATCCTGATAGCCTGGATAATATCCGCCCGTTTTTCCGCGGACGGAGGCGTTGTTTCGAAACCAAGGTTCTCGAAAATTCTGGCGGCCAGCAGGGCTGTTTTCAGGGCCTGGGCGACCGTATGCGGTGCCATGAACAGTCCCTGATAAAACGGGCGGTAGGTGGATTCATAGGAGCCCAGTTCCCTGCCGAGCCCCGGAGCGGTCAGCCGGTTCGCCACGCGTTCCACCGCTTCTGCTCTGCCAACGACGTATCCGCCAGTCGGTGCGATTCCGCCGCCGGGATTCTTGATCAGGCTTCCGACGCAGACGTCTGCGCCGAAATCAGTCGGTTCCTTTCTGCAAACGAATTCTCCGTAGCAATTGTCCACCATCAGTCGGATACCTGGATGATTCGTATGAATCCTCTCTGCCAGTTCCAGGAACTCTTCCGGCATCAGGCTCGGGCGCCAGGAGTATCCCCGGCTCCGCTGAGCAATCACCAGGGAGGTGTTGTCCCTGATCGCCGCCTCCACTGCATCCGCGTCGATGTGTCCGTCTTTCAGTTCGACGCAGTCAAACGCAACATTCATTTCCCGCAGGGATCCGGCAGGCGGTTCCTTGCCCAGGCCAAGCACGCCAAGCAGTGTATCATAAGGCATACCGGTCGCGCTGAGGATCCTTTCTCCGGGCCTGGACAGTCCGAACAGGGTATGGCTCAGCGCTGCGGTGCCGCTGGCGATATGCGGACGCATCAGGCAGGCTTCCGCATGGAAAATGCGGGCATAAACCCGTTCCAGCGTGTCCCGTCCCACATCGTCATATCCGTATCCGCTCGTCGATGCGAAGTGCCGGTAACTGACGCCCTCTTCCCGGAAGGCATCCAGCACCTGGCTGGTTCTGACTGCTTCATTCCGGTCGATCTCCGCGAACCGTTCCCGCAGCTGTTCCTCTGCTTCCCGGATTATTTGATCAAGTATCATGGTTTGTTTCTCTGCTTTCTGTCTTTTTTATGATGCCAGGATGCTCCGGATTTCCTGGTATGCCCCCCCTGACTCCGGATCCACGTATCGGATTCCTTCGATTCTTCGAAGAAAAGTCATCTGCCGCTTTGCGTAGTGGCGGCTCCGGAGGCGGATTTCCTCTGCCGCCTCTTCAGCTGTCACTTCCCCGTAAATCAAAGGAATCATTTCTTTATACCCGATTGCAGACATGCTCTGCGCATCCTCCGGCACACCGGAATCCAGCAGCCTTCGCACTTCCTGTTCCAGTCCGGCTTCCATCATTCTGCTGACACGAAGGTTGATGCGCTCGTACAGGCAGCTGCGTTCCGGAGCAGTGGCAGCAATTCTCCATATGAAAGAATTTTGACCCTGCCGCTGCGGCTGATGGGAAAACGGAATCCCCGTTGTCTCTGAAACTTCAATTGCGCGGATCCGGCGCCGCAGGTCATTGAGCGGCAGCCTGTCGGCAGTTTCCGGGTCCGATTTCCGCAGCCGTTCATCCAGCAGCTGCCGCCCATCCGGGCCTTCCGCAATCGTGCGCAGTTCCTCCCGCAATTCTTCCCGGGCGGGAATGCTGCCCATCCCCATCGGCGTCACGAGGCCCTGCAGATACAGCCCGGTTCCGCCGACGAAAAGTACATGCCTGCCTTTTTCGTGCAGCTCGAGGATTTTCCTCTCCGCATCCTCAATGTAGTGGGAGACGCTGTAGCTTTCCCGTGGATCGCACAGATCCAGAAGATGGTGGGGCACCCGGTTCTGTTCCTCCCGGGTGGGCTTTGCGGTCCCGATATCCATTCCGCGGTATATCTGCATGCTGTCCATGCACAGGATTTCCCAGCCCTCTTCCTCTGCCATACGTACAGCGATTTCGCTCTTCCCGCTGGCCGTAGGCCCCGTGATGACCCGGCAGATGATCTTCTCGCTCATGTCTTCAGTCCTGAATCCTTTTGAATTTCCGGTCCAATTCCCGGTGGGATATCATGACAACAAGAGGACGGCCGTGGGGGCAGGTCGGTGTCACATGTTTCTCCAGCATTTCCTCCAGCAGGCTCCGGAGCTGATCCTCAGTGAGCCTTTCCCCGCCTTTTACCGCATGTTTGCAGGCGGTCTGCAGCAGGACGGCACGTTTCTTTTCAAGGCTGATCCCGCGTCCCGTTTCCAGTTCGCTGAGTACATCCCGGACAAAGCCGGCCGTTTCGGGTTCTCCAAGCACCATGGGAATTGAACGGACCGCTGCGTCCTGGGCGCCGAAAGCTTCGATCACCAGACCGATGGACTCCAGTGCCTCCCGGTTTTCCTCCAGCAGTTCCTGTTCCTTCTTCGTCACGCTCAGCACCAGCGGAACAAGCATCTCCTGGCCTGCCTGTTGGGTTTGCTGTTCCTTCATCAGCCGGTCGAACAGAAGCCGTTCATGAACGGCATGCTGATCCACCATCATCAGCTGATCCTCATATTCCGCAAGGATATATGTATTGAACAGGGCTCCAAACACCTTCAGCGGTTTCCGGATCTGCGGCAGAATCGTATTAACCTGTTCCGCCTTCTCCTCCCGCATGGGAAGATCTGCCGTAGTTTCCGCCGTGGGCTTTGGCGTCGGAACGACCTGCACAGAATGGTTTTCTTTCCCCGGAACGCCTGGCATATCAAAGGCTTGCCTCTGCGCCATGCCGCTTTCCCGCAGGACAGGCTCAGCCTTCGGGCTTTCGGCCGGCTGCTTCCGGGCCTGCGGCGGCAGGGTTGCGGAAACGCTGATCTCCGCATGATGCTTGCGGATGCCTTCGCGGAGTTGCTCCCTGGAAGGCATGTTCGGAACCTGTTCGGTCTTTTGAGGGGCAAATACCATTTCCACAGGCTTTTCAAAAGCGTCGGCTTCACGCAGCGCTTCAGTCACCAGGCCGGTTACCGCCTCACAAACCGCCTGCTCATCCCGGAACCGTACCTCCAGCTTGTTCGGATGCACATTCACATCCACCGCTTCATAGGCAATCTGCAGGTGCAGCGCACAGACCGGAAATTTTCCGATCATTACCCTTTCCCGGCAGGCTGTCTCCAGGGCGCCGGACAGCAGGCTGCTGTGCATCATCCGGCCGTTAATGAAGAAATACTCCTGGCCCCGGTTTCCCCGGGCGTTTTCGCCGATACCCACATATCCTTTCAGAAGCACCCCATTCGCATGGCCTTCCACTTTGCGCATTGTCTTCATGGCCTGCCCGCCGAAAACCGCGTGTACCGCCGATGCCAGCTGCCCGTCTCCCGGACTGTGATACATGGTCTTTCCGCCGTTCAGATAGCGGAAACTGACATCCGGACGGCTGAGGATAAACTGTGTCAGCACTTCCGTCACAGCTGAGGCTTCCGCTGAAGCTTTTTTCATAAAACCTTTTCTCACCGGCGTGTTGAAGAACAGATCCGTCACAATGATTGTCGTTCCCACTGTACAGGCGGATTCCTCGATCTTCGTGATCTTTCCGCCCTCATTGGTCACCTTCAGACCGGTTTCATGCTGCGCCGTCCGTGTCGTCATCACCACGTGGGATACGGCAGCGATGCTGGCCAGCGCTTCTCCGCGGAATCCCAGCGTCTGAATGGAATACAGATCCTGCTCACGGGAAATCTTGCTGGTCGCATGCCGTTCAAAGGCCAGCCGCAAATCGCTTTCCTCTATGCCGCTTCCGTTGTCCGTTACACGGATATAGGTCAGTCCGCCCTCCCGAATCTCTGCCGTAATCGCGGAGGAACCGGCATCCAGACTGTTTTCAATCAGCTCCTTGATTGCAGAGACGGGACGTTCCACCACCTCCCCGGCAGCGATCTTCCCGATCATGCTCTCGCTCAGCATTCTGATCTTTCCCATGGTTCTCTCCTTTTCAGACCTTTCTTGCCTTCTCCCGCAGCAGAAACAGTTTATTCATGGCATCAATCGGTGTAAGCGCCATTACATCCAGTTCCTGCAGCTCCTGGATAATCTCTGTTTTCCTGTATTCAAACAGATCCACCTGCTCATTCATACGGGGATGATCTTCCTCCCCGAGAATATTCTGTCCGATCGTGTTCTGGTTGATGTCGCTGACTTCCAGGCGTGCCTGAATTTCGTGCGCCCGGACGATGACCGGATGCGGCACACCTGCAAGGCGGGCGACATGAACGCCGAAGCTCTTGTCCGCTCCTCCCCGGTTGATCTTCCGCAGAAAGATGACATCTTCCCCGTGTTCCTTGACGGAGATGCAGTAGTTCTTGATTCCCTCAAGATGGCCTTCCAATTCGCTCAGCTCATGATAATGGGTCGCAAACAGTGTTTTGGCGCCGATCTTTTCCCGGTCACAGATGTATTCCACCACTGCCCAGGCGATGGCCAGTCCGTCAAACGTACTCGTACCCCGGCCGATCTCATCGAGAATGATCAGGCTGTCTTTTGTAGCGTTCCGCAGAATATAAGCGGTCTCGCTCATTTCCACCATAAAGGTGCTCTGGCCGCTGGCCAGGTCATCGCTGGCACCGACGCGGGTAAAAATCTGATCGCAGACCGGCAGATGCGCTTCCCGGGCCGGAACGAAGGAGCCTATCTGCGCCATCAGGCAGATCAGCGCAACCTGGCGCATATATGTACTTTTCCCGGCCATGTTCGGTCCGGTGATGATCATCATGCGGTTATCGTCCGGATCCAGCAGCGTGTCGTTCGGTACAAAGCTGTTGTCCGGCAGGCTTTGTTCGACCACAGGGTGCCTGCCTTCGGTAATGCTCAGCACGCCGTCTGTCCCGATTTCCGGGCGGACATAACGGTTCTCTGATGCGGTGCGGCTCAGGCTCTGGTAGGCATCCAATGTTTTCAACGCGGTCGCCGTACGTTGAATCCTGCTGATTTGTTCCGCAATCCTGTCCCGGATTTCACCGAAAATCTGCAGTTCCAGCCGGATGCTCTGTTCCTGCGCGCCAATGATCTTCTGCTCCATCTCTTTGAGTTCCGGCGTCATAAACCGCTCCGCATTCGTCAGTGTTTGCTTGCGGATATACCGTTCCGGCACCAGGTTCAGGAAGCTTTTTGTAACCTCTATGTAATAGCCGAAAACCTTATTGTACTGCACCCGCAGATTCCGGATACCCGTCGCGTCCCTTTCCCTTGCTTCAAGTTCCAGAATCCATTGCTTTCCGTTTTTCTGCGCTTCCCGGTATTCGTCCAGCTGCGCGGAATACCCGTCCCGGATAATTCCGCCCTCCGTAATCTGGATCGGCGCGTCCGGATGAACCGATGCGTCCAGCAGGGCCGTCAGATCCTCCATCGGATCCAGGTCCGCCCGGATCCCTGACATTGCCGTACTTTTCAGCGGTTCCAGCAGGTTCCGGATCCCGGGAATCCGCTTCAGGCTGGCACACAGCGCCAGACAGTCCCGCGCGTTCAGGTTCCTGTAGGCAACTTTGCTCAGCAGCCTTTCCATATCGTATACGCCCGTGAGTTCTTCTGCCAGGGACATACCGATCATTCGGTTTTCCGTCAGTTCCTCCACTGCATCCAGCCGCTCGTTGATCTCCTCCCGGCGGATCAGAGGCTGCTCAACCCAGCTTCTCAGCAGGCGTCCGCCCATAGCGGTGCAGGTCTGATCCAAAAGCTGCAGCAATGTGCCTTTCTTTCCCTTGCCGCGCAGGCTTTCCGTAAGTTCCAGATTCCGCCTTGTATTCGGATCCAGCATCATCCGGTTTCCACTCTGGGAAAAGCGAATCTCCGTGATATGCTCCAGACTGTTTTTTTGGGTCTCGTACAGGTATTTCATCAGGGCACCCGCTGCACAGGCTGCCGCCTTATGATCCTCCAGTCCCAGCCCGGCCAGGTGAGGCAGATGAAAATGATTGCACAGGGTTTCCCGTGCGTTATGATGCTGGAACCAGTTTGCGTTCTGTTCGCTGATCAGTACGCCTTGCAGATCCCCGGCTTTTTCTCTCAGATCAGTCCGGCTGGCGCACAGAATTTCTGTCGGAGCGATCCGCAGAATCTCTGTCCGCAGGATACGGATCTCCGGCTCTGCCACGTAGAATTCCCCGGTGGAAACGTCGGCAAAGGCTATACCGATGTTGTTTCCGTTCATGGCCACGCTCATGAGATAATTGTTGTTCTTTTCTTCCAGCATCATCGGATCCGTCACTGTCCCGGCGGTAATGACCCGAACCACGTCCCGCCGGACCAGTCCTTTTGCCAGTGCCGGATCTTCCATCTGTTCGCAGATTGCAACCTTGTAGCCGCGTTCGATAAGCTTTTCTATATATGTGTTCACGCTGTGGAACGGTACGCCGCACATCGGCGCGCGTTCCTCCAGTCCGCAGTCCTTTCCCGTCAGCGTCAGCTCCAGTTCCCGGCTTGCTGTTTTCGCGTCCTCAAAGAACAGTTCGTAAAAATCCCCCAGACGGAAAAGAAGAAGACAGTCCGGGTATGCGTCATGAATCTGCAGGTACTGCTGCATCATTGGGGATAAGGCCATCTGGATCCTTCTTTCCGATTACTCAATTCTTTCAGCGGTCAGCGTATTGTTTTTCAGTCCGGTAATCCGGCATTTCACGATCTTCCCGATATCCTTTGCGCTTCCGGGCACCGTCACGGAGATCCCGTGCCGGCCTTTGCCGGAAACAGCCTCGCTGCTCCTCCGGCTGAAGCCTTCCGTCAGGATTTCCTCTTCCATACCGATAAAGCGGCTCATGGTCGTCTGCTGCAGGGTTTCCTGCAGGCTGATCAGCCGCTGAATCCGCTCCGTTGCGGTTTCCGGAATGATCTGATCCGGCAGCGACGCTGCCCGGGTGCCTGTCCTGGGCGAATAGATGAAGGTAAATGCGCTGTCATATCCGACCTCCCGGACCAGTTCCATGGTCTGCAGAAAGTCTTCTTCCGTCTCTCCCGGAAATCCGACGATAATGTCCGTGCTCAGCCCGATACCGGGAACAGCGTCCCGCAGCCTGCGCACACGGTCCAGATACTGCCGGCGTGTATAGTGCCGGTTCATAGCTTCCAGGATCCGGTCGCTGCCGCTCTGAACCGGCAGATGAAACTGGGGCAGGATATGCACGCTTCCTGCCATGGCGTCAATCAGCTCGTCGCTCAGGTCTTTCGGATGGCTGGTCATGAAACGAATCCGGGGAATACCCATCCGGTCCAGCTCCTTCAGCAGCCCTGCAAAGGATTTACCCTCCGGCAGATCCTTTCCGTAGCTGTTCACGTTCTGCCCTAAAAGCATGATTTCCCGGACACCGCTATTGAGCAGGTCTTCCGCTTCCCGCAGAATCGCGGCGGGTTCCCGGCTCCGTTCCCTTCCGCGCACATAGGGCACGATACAGTAGGAACAGTAATTGTTGCAGCCGTACATAATCGTCAGATAGGCAGATTCCTTCCGTGCCCGGAGAATCGGAAGCCCCTCGGGCACAACGTCACATTCCTCCACAATGACCGTACTCTGGTCTGTATTAAGCGCTCTGTACAGCAATTCCGGAAAGCGGTACAGATTGGACGTACCGAAAGCCAGATTGATAAATCCATACTGTTTCAGGATCTTCTCCGCCATCCCGGGTTCCTGTATCATACACCCGCACACGGCGATCATCAGCCCCGGATTCTTCTTTCGGACCTCCCGCAGCCAGGTAATATTGCCGAGGGCCCGCCGTTCCGCATTCTCCCGTATGCAGCAGGTGTTGAAAATTACAAAGTCCGCTTCGTCCTTGGCCTTTGCTTCAGTCATTCCCATTTCCCGCAGCATACCTGCGAGCTTTTCGCTGTCATGGGCATTCATCTGGCAGCCGTACGTCACGACATAATAGGTTTCCGGCCGCTGGGGCAGCGTCCGGATTTCTTCCGTAAAAGCATGCTGACGTTTCATTTCTTCCGCAGAAACCGTATGCGCGGTTCGTTTCATCCTTTTCCCGTCCTTTTTCTTGTCATTTCCATCAGTCCCAGGTTCGTCCATCCGTGGAGTACGGTCTTCCTGCGGTCCCGGGAAAACACTTCGCGCAGCCGTTCCGCTACACGTTCCCGGTCCTCTTCCCGATCCATATCGATAAAGTCGATCAGAAGAATCCCGGCCAGGTTCCGCAGCCGCACCTGCGCCGCCAGCGTCTCACAGGCCGAAAGATTTGTCTCCATCCGGACGTCCGTTCCGGTACCGCAGGCACTTCCTGTATTCACGTCGATCACCGTCATGGCTTCGCAGCGGTCAATTACGATGTTCCCTCCGTTCGGAAGGCGGACAGTGCGTTCACCGCTCCTGCGCCGCTGCCTCTCCAGCTCCGGCGGAAGCGTCTCCGTTTCCCGTATGCAGTCTGTCCCAAGCACCTCGTAATCCGTAATCATCTGCCGGATCGGGTCATCATGATACAGGATTTCTCCAGGCCGTGAGGCTTCACTGATTCTGGCAGCAATATTGTGCCATGTTTCCAGCAGTCGTTCCGTTTCATCCCGAAGCAGGCGTTCCTCCGCCCGGGCCGCACCGGAGCGCATCACCAGTCCTGTCCGTTCTCCCGCTATCCTCCTGCCTGTTTCCCGGAGCTCTTTTTTCTGCGTTTCGTCAGCGATCCGGCCGCTGACGCCGAAATACCGGTTCACAGGCATCAGAAGCACATACTGTCCCGCCAGGGTCAGGTCTCGTGTCAGATAGGCTCCTTTCCCTCCGGTTTCCTCTTTGCGAATCTGTACCGGAATCCGGTCGCCGCTCCGTATCGGGCCTCCTGTAAAGCTTTGGCTGTTCTCCCGCATGGGCAGATATCCGGCCTTTTCCCGGCCGATATCCACAAAGGCGCAGTCCAGCCCGGGCATCATGCGCTCCACTTTGCCCAGCAGGATATCCCCGGCCTGGTTTTCCGGGTCCGCCTGCAGATATTCCGTCAGCAGGCCGTCCTCCTCCGCGGCACAGAATCCGGGTCCCTTCCAGATCGTTCGCTTCATAGTTTCTCCAGCGGGATCAGTTCTCCCGCTCCATTCTCTCCCAGCAGCGCTTCCCGGGTCACCAGCATGCGGACCTCTTCGGAAATCCCTGCTTCGGCTTTCAGCGCCTCCAGCAGCATCTGCGGCTTGCAGCTTTCCCGCTCCGTCAGCGCCAGCGTGGCGTATACATGGCAGTCTCTTCCGCGCAGGGCGTAGATCAGCGGTTTGATATCGCATTCCGCCAGCTTGGTTTTAGTTTTCCGGAGCGTCAGAATCTTTTCCTTTTCCATCATTGCAGGGATTGCGGAAATCAGCTTTTCAGCCTGATCTTTTTCCCGGATTGTCAGATCATACACCGCTGCCCGAAGGCTGCCCATCAGGGACGGATGACGGTCATCCACCGGCCTTGCTTCCGTCAGCTGCATTTCCGGCGGCATGGCCCGGTTCATGCGCTGCATAAATGTCTCCGCGTCCGTATCCTCCGCCATCGTCACATCCATGATTTCCCGTTTGCCGCAGGCACCGGTACTCAGTGCGGAAGCAAACGTAATCAGGATATGCGGATTGAATCCCTGGCTGTATGCCACAGGAAGCCCGCTGCGCCGCAGTCCGCGCTGGACGCTCCGCTGGATATCCAGGTGTCCGATATGGCGGATTCTCTCGCTTTTCTCAAACACTGCCAGCATTCGCATATCCGCACACGCCTTTCCATTTTTGTAATCCGCAACCGTTGCAGCCCTTCCGGCAGTCACGTGTGGTTTCTCCCTTCAGGCTCCTGTCGTATTCACGCAGCAGAAATTCCCGTGAAATCCCGCTGTCGATATGATCCCATGGCAGAACTTCCGTTCGCTCCCTTCTGCGGTTTGCGTAAAAGGCTGGATCCAGTCCGCAGTCGCGGAAAGCTTCCATCCACAGGTCAAACCGGAAAGTCTCGTTCCATCCGTCCAGTATGCATCCCTTTTCATAAGCCTTCCGGAGAACCTGGCCGATTCTCCGGTCTCCGCGGGCGAAACAGGCTTCCATAAAGCTGACGTAGGGTTCATGCCAGTTAAAGGTCACACCTTTGATGTTCAGCACATGTTTCAGATGCTCTGTCTTTTCCCGGATTACCTCCAGCGTATCCTGCGGTTCCCACTGGAACGGAGTAAAAGGCTTTGGTACAAAGATGCTGACGCTGACTGTCACCCGGAGCCCTCTGGCCCGCTGATCCTTCGGAACAGCGAAATACTCTCCGACAACCTTTCGCGCCAGATCGGCGATACCGTTTAGATCCTCCTCTGTTTCTGTCGGAAGCCCGTCCATAAAATACAGCTTGACGCTGTTCCACCCGCCCCGGAAGGCGTCCCGTACCTTCTCCAGCAGGTCTTCTTCGGTGACGCCTTTATTGATCACGTCCCGCATTCGCTGGGTACCTGCCTCCGGAGCAAAGGTCAGGCTGGTTTTCCGAACCTGCTGGGTTTCCTCCAGGCTTTCCTTCAGCACACTGTCGATCCGCAGGCTCGGCAGGCTGATGGAAACCCGTTTGTCCTTCATGCGTTTCATCAGTTCCCGGATCAGCTCCGGCAGGCAGCTGTAGTCACCGCTGGAGAGGCTGCTCAGACTGATTTCTTCGTACCCTGTCGCCTCCTGAAGGCGGTCTGCCAGATGCAGAAGCGTTTCCAGGCTGCGTTCACGCACCGGACGGTACAGCATGCCTGCCTGGCAGAAGCGGCATCCCCGCGTGCATCCCCGCATGATCTCCAGCATAATCCGGTCAAATACAACCTCTGTATACGGAACCGGGATCTCTTCTGGATAATACGTATTGTTTAGATCGGTAACAACGCGCTTCTTTACAGTTGCCTGCGCTTCCGCGCAGTTCGGTACAACGGACTGCACGCATCCGTCCTCTTCGTATGTCACATCATACAAGGACGGCACATAGACGCCTTCCAGTTTTGCCAGCTCCCGCAGGCATTTTTCCCGGCACCAGCCTTCTTTTTTCCGCTGCAGGATCACCCGGTTCAGTTCTGTCATCACGTCTTCGCCGTCACCGATCATGAATGCATCGATGAACAGTGCCAGAGGCTCCGGGTTGAAGGCGCAGGGGCCGCCGGCCACGACAATCGGGTCTTTTTCGCCCCGCTCGGTGTTTTCAAGCGGCACTCCGCCCATGTCCATCATCGCCAGGATATTACTGTAGCTCATTTCGTACTGCAGCGTAAATCCGATCACATCAAAATCCTTCAGCGGACGACGGCTTTCAATGCTCAGCAGCGGAATGTCTTCTTCCTTCATGATCGCAATCATGTCAGTCCATGGCATAAAGAATCGTTCACACAGGCTCCAGCTTTCCCTGTTGATCAGCCCGTACAGGATCTTCAGTCCCAGGTGGCTCATGCCGACTTCATATGTGTCCGGAAAGCAGAAGCCAAAGTGCAGCGGTGCCTCGTCCCACTCTTTGACGGAAGTGTTCATCTCCCCGCCTGTGTAGCGAGGCGCCTTCTGCACCTTTTCCAGGGCCATTTCAAACTTCTCTCGATAATCCATATCTTTTCTCTTACTTCACCGGCGTCCAGTACTGCATCTGGTAAATATCCGTCAGGCAGTAGGTCAGCCGGCATTTTTCAGCGTCCACATACGTGTTTCCGATTTCGGTCTCGTCCCCCAGCGTAAAGGCGCTGCCCAGCTTGTAACTGTCCTTATAGTTCCCGTCGTAGTCGTAGTAGTCGCATACAGCCTGAATCTGATCTCCCTTTCCGATGCCAGCCAGGTTTTTCGCCTGCGCGTCCGTTTCCCCGTTCAGGTAAACAGGCTGTGCCCCGGCAATATATCCGTATGGATTGTCCTGGTCGAATACAAGAATCAGGTTCGCGCGCGTCCCGTTCACGATCGCCGGAACATACCCGACTTCCGCGTAGCATTCTTCCTGCTCCACGTAACCAATCCGGTAATAAGCCACTGGCTGGCGGTCGATGGACAGCCATGTTCCGTCAAATTCGTAAATCAGGTCATGCCCCTGCAGTTCAACGCTTGCATCAAAACCCATGTCGATGAATCCTTCGCCGTCGTCGAAGAACATATTCTTTTCGATGCTCAGCAGGTTGCTCCACTGATCGTCCGTCAGGGAAATCTTCCCGTTCTGCCACTGCAGGTTGCTCGGGTCGAAATGGTTTTCACGGATGTATTCCGCCGCGGTTTCCGCTGTTATACTCCGGCCAATCAGAAGGTCAAGGATGCTGCCCGTGCTTCCGCCGGAATTACCTCCTGAGCTTCCGCCGAAATATCCGCTCAGCAGGCTTTCCAGTCCGCCGCCGCTGTATCCGTTTCCGATGTCGCTGTAACTGCTCCCGCCCCCCATCAGGCTTTCCATCAGGCCGGTCATGGCGTTGCCGCTTCCGTAGGTCTGCGGGTTCACGCCTCCGCTCAGCTGACCGCTCACCTCAAGGCTTGCGAACTCCTGGATGCACCGGGTATATTCGTCGTCCATACCAATCGCCTTGTAGGTCGACACAGCCTGGTTCACATTCCCGGTTTTCTTGTAAGGGAAGTAGATGCTCAGGCCGTAGGCGTTGCTGATGCCGCCGCCCGTCCGGTTGTATTTGATTGCGCCCTGAAGTGCTGCTGCAAGCTCTTTTCCTTCCTTTGTGCCCATGTTTTTCGCGAAGTGAATCAAGTCTATCTGGTCAATCTTCGCTTGTTGGGCAAATTCACGTGTCTTGCTTCGTGCAGTGGAAATCTTTTTGTATTCCTTGTTCTGGATCATGTTATTCGTGTCGATACTGAACTCCTTCAGTTCCGTCGGAACCGTTTCGCTCAGCTCTGCCAGGTCTACAACGCTCAGCGTTGTCGCCTGTCCGCGGCACTGTCGGTCACAGACCTCAACAAAATCGTCCACGATCGTCTTACCGATCTGAACCGTGCTCATTGAGGAGTTTTTGCTCACCTTGTTCAGCCAGTTCGTGTAGTACCAGCCGACACCAGGTTCGCTTTCCTCGCTGGCGATCATGTAGTCGGCGTACTGGTTCAGCATCAGGCCGTTTTCCACCGTTGCCATCAGGCATGTGTCGAATCCAATGAAGTCAAACTTTACGTCCCCGGCTTTCAGCGCCTGGTTTATGCCGGCAAGGGTCATAGTCTGTCCCTGCCCATAGCGTTCGTCGTATCCGTATCCGCTCACGCTGCCGCCGCCGTGATCCCAGAAGATCAGGCACATCCGGTTTGCCGGAAAGTTCTCCTTGCCGAACCGGATGAAGGAAGCCAGTGTTTCCGGCTTGGTCATGCTGGCGTTTCCGCCGTCCTCAACCAGCCTCGTCAGGCTTCCGTTTTTTATCTGGTAAATCTGGTTAACGTTGCTGCTCACAACGTTATTCTTCCATCTCCGTGCACCGCCGGTGAAAACAATCAGGTTGATGTTGTCACTGAGGTTTGCGTTCACCATTTCCTTCAGGTCGGAGGTAGCCATGCCGTTCTGGCTTTCCAGGTCCGCGCCGCACATGTAAACCAGGATAGTCATCGAATCCTTGTTGTTCCCTTTGATCACGGTGTATTTCTCCCGTGCGCCGGTCACAACCGTTGTGTCCGCTTCCTGGTCGTTGTTTTCAAGGTTCGTTGTAAAATACTGCTGATAGGATCCTGAATCGCTGCCTGTCGAATTGGCGGTGCTCGTTGTACCGGTCAGCCCGGTGGAGTCCGTCAGTCCGCCGCCTGTCAGTCCGCTCAGCATTCCGCTGAAGTCATAGGCAGAGTTGTTGCTTGTTCCGCTCATGAAGGTGCTCAGCAGGTTCATGATGGAGCTGCTGCCGTTTGTGCTGCTGGTCTGGGTCTGTGTCGTGCTGGTGTTGCTTCCGGTCAGGCTGGTGTCGTTTCCGGAATTGTCTCCGCCAAGCAGGTTTTTCCCGCCAAAAAGGAAGATAGCCAACACAGCAGCCAGAATCAGGATCATTTTCCCGCCCCCGCCGCCCCGGGATGATCCGCTGCTTCGCTGGCCGGATCCCTGCTGGGCCGAACTCTGCTTTACCCCGTATGCCGCCTGCTGTGTATTCTGCTTCACGCCGGATGCCGGCCGCTGTGCGGATTGCTGGGGCCGCTGGCTCTGCACGAACGGATTGGACTGCGGTCTGCTCTGCCCGAACGGAATTTGTTCAGGCCGCTGTCCGCTCTGGCTGAATGAATTCTGTGCAGGCCGCTGCGTACTTTGGCTGTTCTGGCTGAAAGGATTCTGCGCCGGCCTCTGTGCGCTTTGTCGTGCGGATTGCTGTATCGGACGGGAGCTCTGCTGTGCCTGCTGACTGAAGGCGCTTTGAGGCGGCCGCTGACTGTTCTGCCCGACCGGACCGGTTCCCAGTCCTTCGCCATGCTTCTCGATGCCTTTTCCGTCGCCGACAACTCTCTTTTTCCTTGCGTTCGGCTTGTTCTGTTCGTCCATGGTTCCCTCTCCTTTGCTTCTGTATTGAGTTAACCTGTATTTTTTACACTTTTACGGTTCAGATTCATGGTCTTTCACTGCCGCCATCAGCGTCTCATCTGCCATCATACCCGTGTCCGTATCAATCTTCACTGTTCAGCCTGGTCTCTTTTTATGGTATCAGTTCTTCTGTGTTGTCTGTCTCTTCGCCGGCCTCGCTCTCATCCTCCGGAAGCGGAGGCAGGTCTTCCAGTTCCCGGATCCCGAAGTGGCTCAGAAACATATCGGTTGTCGCATAAAGGATCGGCCGCCCGATCGTGTCCTTTCGTCCCGCTTCCTGAATCAGGCCTTTCATCATCAGGCTCTGCAGGCTGTAGTCGCATTTTACTCCGCGGATTTGTTCCACTTCAGCCCGGGTCACAGGCTGTTTGTAGGCGACAACTGCCAGTGTTTCCATCGCGGCCTGGCTCAGGCTTTGCTGCTGCACCGGCTGCAGCAGACGCAGAACGTCATCGGAATATAAAGGACGCGTAGCCAGCTGGACTTTATCCCCGAAGCGTTTCAGCAGGAATCCCCGCTGTTCATAGTCGTATTCGCTGCCGATCTCGTTCAGTGCTTCCTGCAGCGCTTTTTCGTCAATCTGCAGCGCTTTCGCCATGTCCCTGATCCCGACTGCCTCCCCGGCAACAAAAAGGATGGCTTCAATTCTTCCCTTCAGGTTTCCTTCCATCCCCTGTGTCTTTTCGCTCACTCACTCGCTTCCTTCCCGGCCGTCTCATCTCCGTTTGTCAGGTCTTCCTCTTTCTTTGGCATATATCGGCCGTAAATCAGTTCAATGTCGCCGTAAACTGACTTCTGGCGGATGTGCATTTGTCCGAGCTTCAGCAGCTCCAGCACAGCCAGGAAGTACGTCACCACAGCTTCCCTGGTCGGCGCGTTGGCAAACGCTTCCTCAAAACGCATCCGCTTTTTCTTTTTCACCGCATGCATCAGATCCAGCATGCATTCCTTCACCGTATGGCTGTCCCGCCGGATATTCCGTGCCGCGTAGTGATTGCTCTCCGGATTGTCGTCCAGTGCCGGTTTCCGGCTCCAGATCCGTGCAAACGCTTCCGTCAGCCCTTCCAGGGTCAGCCCGGTCAGCTCGTATTCCTGCGGCGGCAGCGGGTATTCCTCCGGCAGCTTTGTGAAAACATACTTCGCCGCTTCCTCAAAGCGTTTCATGTTTTCCGCGGTTTCCCGAAACTGCCTGTATTCCTCCAGCCGCCGGATCAGCTCCTTTTCGGGATCCTCTTCCTCTGGATCCGGCGCTTTAGGCAGCATTGCCCGGCTCTTGATCTCCAGCAGCGTGGCAGCCATCACAAGAAAATCGCTGCTCTCATCCATATTCAGATCCGGAGCGTTCCGGACGATCTCCAGGTATTGGTCCGTAATCTCACTCACAAAGATATCGCGGATGTCGATCTGTGCCTTGCCGATCAGCGTCAGCAGCAGGTCCAGCGGACCGTCGAAATCCTTCAGCTTGAATTCCCGTGTCAGCATTTCCAGTATCCCGCCTCAGATAATCTGTGCAATCAGACTGCTCAGAAGGCCGAAAACCGCTCCGTTTACGGTCGAAAGCAGATTGCTCAGCACACCGGACATACAAATGACCAGAAAGGCAATCTGGATAATGTTCATCATGCTGCGTTCCATTGCCAGCCGTCCCTTGAACACAAACATGTCCAGAAAACGGTATCCGTCCAGCGGAGGCACAGGAATCAGGTTGAAGATTGCCAGGCCCAGGTTCATCTGCGCCAGCATCAGAAACAGCCGCTGCACATACAGCATCCATTCACAGGATGCGGTAATATTCGGAGCCAGCTCGAACAATCCGCCGTAGATCGCGCTGGGAACATAAAAATGATAAATATCCAGCAGATTGTTCTGCATGCCCTGTTTACGAAGATAATCCAGAAGCAGCGGCTCATACATGACTTTGCAGATCAGCGCGGAAACCAGCAGGCTCGCCATGCAGATCAGCAGATTGACTGTGATTCCGGCCAGGGAGACAAGAATATAATCACGCCGGTAATGCCGGAAATTCCGGGGGTTGATCGGCACCGGCTTTGCCCATCCGACATGCAGAAACACCATGCAGATCGTTCCGAAGGGATCCAGATGCTTCATGGGGTTCAAGGTCAGCCTGCCGAGCATTTTTGCCGTAGGATCCCCGCATTTCAGCGCGACCCAGCCGTGGGCGCACTCATGCAGAATCAGGCTGAACAGAATGCAGACTGCCACATACGCCAAAGTAATCAGCGTTGCGGACGGATTGGCCGTCAGTTCATTGATCCATTCGGTTATACCGGAAAACATTCTCTGTCTTACCTCCCAATCTTTTTTCAGCTTTTATTGCCCGGCCCTTCTGATCAGTTCTGCCTCATCGATTGTCTCGATTCCCAGGTTCCGGGCTTTTGTCAGTTTGCTCCCCGCGTCTTCTCCAACAACCACGAAGGCCGTCTTTTTGCTTACGGCGGAAGACGCGTTTCCGCCCCGGGACCGGATCAGATCCTCCGCCTGCTTGCGGCTCATCGTCGGAAGCGTTCCGGTCACCACGATGCTCATTCCGCTGAACACGCCTTCGCCCGCGTGTGCCATTTCCCGGAGCTGAACACCCGCCGCCAGCATCCGGTCGATCATCTTCAGGTTCTCCGGGAAGCTGAAGTATTCCGTAATACTCGCGGCGACAATTTCCCCGATATCCGGCAGGGCAGTCAGCTGCTCTGCCGTAGCTTTCTTCAGGTTTTCCAGCGTGCCGAAAGCCTGTGCCAGATCCCGGGCGATTTTCCGGCCCACGTTCGGAATCCCGAGCGCGTACAGGAACGCGTCCAGATCGCAGTGCTTGCTCTTCTCAAGCGCGTCCCCGAGATTCGCGGCCTTTTTTTCCTTAAATCCTTCCAGCATCAGCAGGTCCATCGGTGTCAGCCGGTACAGATCCGCAATTTCCCGGATACCGGCCTGGTCATACAGCTGCCCGGCTGTCTTTTCGCTCAGTCCGCCGATATCCATCGCTTCCCGGCTTGCGAAATGCGCGATCCGTGCAACGGCCTGCGGCCGGCAGCTTTCCCGGTTCATGCAGAACAGATGCGCGCCGCGCTCCGTCAGCGGTTGTCCGCAGGCAGGGCAGACTGCCGGTTTGACGATGGGCCGCTCACCCGGCTGAATTTCTCCGGCGCGGCCCATGATTTCCGGAATCACGTCGTTGCTCCGTCGGATCCATACGTTACAGCCGATGGTTACATCCTTGCGCTGAATATCTCCCAGATTGTTCAGTGTCGCTTTGCGCACGGTCACCCCGTAGAAATCCACCGGGGCGACGTGCGCCAGCGGTGTCAGCTTGCCGGTGCGCCCCAGTTCCCAGGTCACGTCCAGTACACGGGTAACGGCTTCCTCCGCCTCGAATTTATAAGCGACGGCCCACCGGGGAAATTTCTCCGTGAATCCCATCTGTTCCCGCAGGGTGCTGTCTCCGACCTTGATGACCACGCCGTCGATCAGCCAGTCCAGCTTCTCGCGCTCCGCTTCAATCTGCCGGATACACTTTTCCAGCTCTTCCCGGCCCTTCCCCGTTCCGAGGAAAGGACTGACCTGGAAACCGTTGTCCCGCAGGAACTGCAGCATGTCCGGCTGTGTACGGTACGGCGGATTTTCGATCGTGCCGATCTGATAAAAGAACGCATCCAGGTGCCTGGCGGCCGTTACGGAAGGATCCAGATTCCGCAGCGCACCGGCCGCGGCGTTCCGTGCGTTCTTCAGGGGAGCGTCCGGATGCGAAGCGTTGTACTTCTCCAGGGTGCTCAGCCGCATGATGCACTCTCCCTGCACCTCCAGCAGACCCTGGTACGGAATCGTCCGGGGAACGCTGTGAATGGTTCGGGCCTGCGGCAGAATGGCCTCTCCCTTCACGCCGTCCCCCCGGGTCGCAGCCTGGATCAGCTGTCCCCCGTTATAGGTCAGATTCAGGGTCAGCCCGTCAAACTTGTATTCCACGTAATACTGCAGCGGAGACTGTCCGGCCAGTTTTTCCGTCCTCGCAATCCACGCGTCCAGTTCTCCCAGGCTCTGCACCTTGTCCATGGACCACAGACGGTTCAGATGCGTATGCTCTTCAAAACCCCGCAGCGTCTCCCCGCCGACCTTCCTGGTCGGGCTGTCCGGAAGCGTTTCCCCGGTTTCCGCCTCGATTGCTTTCAGCTCGTCGTACAGCCGGTCCCACTGCATATCCGAAATATAGGGATCGTCCAGGACATAATAGGCGTAGGAAGCCTTGCTGATTTCCCGGATCAGCTCTTCCATCCGCTCCCGTTTCTCCGGACTCATTTCTCCTCCTCCATCCGTACGATCGGCGCAATGGCCAGTGCCAGTTCCTTTTCCCCGGCCTTGTCAAACGCAATCCGGATTCGTGCGTCCTTTCCGCTTCCTGTGGTTCCCATTACCGTGCCCATGCCGAACTTAGGATGCAGAACCCGCTCTCCGTCGGCAAACAGCTGTTGCAGGGAGGCGTCTTCCGCTGCCCGGGCGGCACTTGGAACAAAACCTTTTTTGACACCCGGAATCTGATCCAGCCCCATGCCCTTGAAGGTCAGTTTCGGCTTTCCCGGAACCGGAGGAACCATCGGCCTGCCGCCGGTCTGCTGCCTGATGCTCCCGTCAATCCTGTCCTCGCTGTCCGCACGGAACCGTGCAGACGGCGCATGGCTCTCCTGCCGCAGGCCTCCGTCCCGCTGAATCAGCCGGGAAGGAATCTCCTCCAGGAACCGGCTCGGCGCGTTATGGCTGAACTGATTATATGTCATCCGCATGGAGGCGTAGGACAGATACAGGCGCCGGCGGGCGCGGGTAATCCCGACATACATCAGCCGGCGTTCCTCCTCCAGCCGGTTTTCCTCCGTTACGCTCCGGAAGCTGGGAAAGACATTCTCTTCCAGCCCGGGGATAAATACATTGTCAAATTCCAGACCCTTGGCGCTGTGCAGCGTCATCAGCGTCACCGCGCCGTTTTCCTCCGATGCCCGGTCCAGATCCGTCACCAGGGCGACATTCTCCAGAAATCCTTCCAGCGTAGGGTTTTCCTCATTTTCGGCATACTCGTGCAGCGCGCTCATGAATTCACTCATATTTTCAAGCCGGTCCCGGGCTTCATCCGTGCTTTCCGCCTCGTACTGCCGTTCCAGCCCGGTCTTTTCGATCAGGGTTTCGACGAATTCCTCCAGCTGCATGCTTTCCTTCATGGCGCCCAGCAGCGTCATCATCCTGAAAAAATCTGTCACATGGCTCTTTGCGCGGGTGCCAAGCTCTTCCGGAAGACTGACCATCGCACTGAACAGCGGCATCCCCTGCGATGCGGCGTGCGCTGATAGAATTTTTACCGTTGCTTCTCCGATCGCCCGTTTGGGCACATTGATGATCCGGGTCAGGGAAATATCGTCCGCGGGATTCACGATAACCCGCAGATAGGCCAGGATATCTTTGATTTCCTTCCGTTCATAAAACTTCTGTCCGCCGAAGACCCGGTATGGAATACCGCTGCGCATCAGCATCTCTTCGGGAATGCGGCTCTGCGCGTTCGTCCGGTACAGGACGGCGCACTGGCCGTATCCCTCGCCAGTCCGGCGCAGTTCCGCGATATTCCGTACGATCCAGGTACTCTCGTCATGTTCATCCGCTGCCCGGTATACACGGATCTTTTCTCCGGCCTCGTATTCCGTCCAGAGCTTCTTGTCCTTCCGTCCCTCATTGTGGACAATGACCTGGTTTGCCGCGTCCAGGATATTGGCTGTGGAACGGTAATTCTGCTCCAGTTTGATGACTTTCGCGTCCGGATAATCGTCCTCGAAATCCAGAATGTTCCGGATATCCGCGCCGCGCCATCCGTAGATGCTCTGGTCGTCATCGCCCACCACGCAGAGATTCCGGCTCTCCGCAGTCAGCAGCCGCACCATCTCGTACTGTGCTCTGTTGGTATCCTGGTATTCGTCCACAAGCACGTACCTGAAACGCCTCCTGTAAGCTTCCAGCACGGGGGGATGATCGGCAAAAAGCTCCAGGGTCTTCATCAGCAGGTCGTCAAAATCCAGCGCGTTCAGGCTTCTCATTCGCTGTGTATAGACCGTCATCACATCATGAATCAGGCTGTTGCGCCTGTCCCGCACGGTCTTCGCAAACCATTCGTCCGGTGTAAGCAGCCGGTTTTTCGCATCTCCGATCTTACTCCTTACTTCCCGGATCGGGAGAAACGCGTCGTCGATATTCAGCTGCTTGTAAATCTCCTTCAGCACGCGGCTCTGATCCTCGTCATCATAGATAACAAAGGATCTGCTGTACCCCAGTTTCTCGATGTCCCGCCGAAGAATCCGTGCGCAGGAGGAATGAAACGTGCTGATCCAGGCTTCCTGCGCGGCTTCCGCGCCGATCAGCCCTTCCACGCGCGTTTTCATTTCCTTTGCGGCTTTATTCGTGAATGTCAGCGCCAGAATATTGTATGCCGGTATTCCGTGATCAATCAGGTTGGCCAGCCGGCAGGTCAGCGCCCGGGTTTTCCCGCTGCCGGCGCCGGCCAGTATCAGTACCGGGCCCTCCAGCGTCTCGGCGGCAGTCCGCTGTTCCCGGTTCAGCATACTCAGATCCATGGAAGTGCTTACTCCTTCTCCATTTTTTCCAGCACCCGGTGGTATCCGTCTGCCCCGTATGTCAGCGCCCGGTTCACCCTGGAGATGGTCGCGCTTGACGCCCCGGTCTCCTCGGCAATTTTCTGATAGGTTTCCTTTTTGCGCAGCAGCTCCGCCACTTCAAGCCGCTGGCTGATGCTCTTGATTTCGGGGATCGTGCAGAGATCTTCAAAAAAGCGATATGCGTCTTCCTCTTCATTCAGCAGGAGTACGGCCTTGATCAGAAGATCCGTCTGATGGTTTTTTATCTTCGGCTCAAACATCCCTGTCCCCTCCACGGTTTTACACTTTAGTGTATCAGTTAATATTACCATATTTTGCCCTGAAAAACAAACCTAATCTCCCTTGACTTTTCTCATTTTCTCTTCTAAACTGAATCGATCAGTTCGGGAGGTGGCGCTTTATGGCCGGAATGGAAGAAATCTTTGGAATCAATGTGTTCAACGATTCCGTAATGCGCCAGCGCCTTCCCAGAGAGACGTATAAGGCCCTGCACAAGACCATTGACGATGGCCGCCGCCTGGATGCCGACGTGGCCAGCGTCGTCGCCAATGCGATGAAGGACTGGGCGCTGGAACACGGTGCCACGCACTATACCCATTGGTTCCAGCCGCTGAATTCTGTGACTGCGGAAAAGCATGACGCCTTCATCTCCCCGCTTCCGGGCGGTGCGGTCATCCAGGAGTTTTCCGGCAAAGAGCTGGTCCGCGGTGAGGCGGACGCGTCTTCACTTCCCAACGGCGGCCTGCGCTCCACTTTCGAAGCCCGCGGTTATACCGCCTGGGATCCCACTTCCTACGCTTTTATCAAGGATCACGTCCTCTGCATTCCGACGGCGTATTGCTCCTATGGCGGCGAGGCACTGGACAAAAAAACGCCCCTTCTCCGTTCCATGGAAGCCCTGAACCGTCAGGCTGTCCGGATTCTGCATTTGTTCGGCCGGATGGATACGACCAGAGTAACACCCACTGTCGGCCCCGAACAGGAATATTTTCTTGTCGATAAAGATCTGTTTGACCGCCGCAGCGATCTGATTTTTGCCGGGCGCACCCTCTTTGGCGCAAAACCGCCCAAAGGTCAGGAGCTCGGAGACCATTTTTTCGGTACAATTCAGACCCGTGTCCAGGCCTTTATGGCAGATCTGAATGACGAATTGTGGAAGCTGGGGGTGCTTGCCAAAACGGAGCATAATGAAACCGCTCCGGCGCAGCATGAGATGGCTCCGATTTATGCCATCGCCAACATCGCCTGCGATCATAACCAGATCACGATGGAGATGATGAAAAAGGTTGCCCTTCGCCACAATCTCGTCTGCCTGCTGGCGGAGAAGCCCTTTGCCGGTGTGAACGGAAGCGGCAAACATAACAACTGGTCCATGTTCACCAATACCGGATACAATCTGCTCGAACCGGGAGACAGCCCGCATGAAAGCGCCCAGTTTCTCCTGTTCCTGACCTCTGTGATCAAGGCGGTTGATGAGAATCAGGATCTGCTCCGCGCCTCCGTTGCCTCCGCGGGAAACGATCACCGCCTTGGCGGTTTTGAAGCACCCCCCGCGATTATCAGCATCTTCCTCGGCGATGAACTGACCGAGATTCTGGAAGCGCTGGAAGCCGGCGCGATCTATAACGGCCGGGAAAAAACGGATATGACGATCGGTGTACATATGCTGCCGAAATTTCCCCGGGATACGACGGATCGGAACCGTACCTCTCCCTTCGCCTTTACGGGTAATAAATTTGAGTTCCGTTCCCTTGGTTCCTCCGCGTCTGTCTCGGATGCCAATGTGGTGCTTAACACGATTGTGGCCGAATCGCTTCGTCAGTTTGCTGATGAGCTGGAAAAAGCGGATGATTTCCGCGCTGCGCTGCACGCGCTTATCGTTCGCACCATTCACGACCATAAGAGGATCATTTTCAACGGAAACAACTATTCCCTCGACTGGGTGGAAGAAGCCCGGAAGCGCGGTCTCATCTGTCTTTCCTCCACTGTGGACGCGCTTCCCTGCTATACCGCGGAAAAGAACATCCATCTCTTCGAAACGCACAGGGTGCTGTCCGCTTCAGAGCTCCGTTCCCGCCGTGATATCGGTTTGGATTCCTATGCCAAAATGATCAATATCGAGGCGGAGACCATGCTGATGATGGCCCGCCGCCAGATCCTGCCTTCCGTGCTTCGATATGCCGGCAGGCTTTCCGCTTCCTGCGTTTCGCTGAAGAATGCCGGTGCCTCCCTCTCCTGCGGTTCTGCCCTTCTTTCCGATCTGTGCGGGGAAATCGACCGCCTGAAGAGCGGAATTGACACGTTATCCGGTATTCTGAATCAAAAACCTGCCGAAGGCACACCGGAAAAAAACGCTGCCTATATGCACGACAGCGTCCTCCCGGCCATGGCTGCACTTCGGGAATCGGCAGATCATCTGGAGTGCATGACCGACCGGACGGACTGGCCGTTCCCCACCTATGACGAACTGCTTTTCAGCGTCCAGTAATCACCGCTTTTCGTATTTATTTCCGTCAAACAGCAGCTCCCATCCACGCTGCGGGTCCGAAATCCTCCGCACCCGGATGTCGGAGCTGATTTCACTTTTTTCCGCCTCGTCCAGCCTTTCCGGCGTCGCCCAGGCCAGGAATTCCTTAAGTTCCTTTCCTTCCCGCATCATCGGCTGATGGGAACAGAGCACCCTGGTGACGCCTCCTTCCTGCTCCAGCCCGCGCAGGAGGCTGTGCATGTTGCCCAGCCAGTCCTGTACCGGCAGGGAGCAGGGAAACCACATCCACGTACACGGGTTCCAGTCGTCACCCGTCAGCAGCAGCTGCCAGGCAGGCACGTGGATCACAAGGCTGCCTGCTGTATGTCCAGGTACATGAATAATGTTTATTTCCATTCCGCCCAGATCCGTTCTCTGGCAGGCAAAGCCCGCTGTCTCGCCGTTATACTCCGGCGCTTCGGTTCCGGGCACCGGTGCGGTCATGAAATCTTCCGGCGTTGTCAGTCCGAGCCCCCGGGCCTGTTCCGCAACCTTTTCCCGCTGTTCACGCCCGGTCCGCAGGGCATATTCTTCCAGGTCCGCCGAATCCAGCACCGCATGCGCAAACCATCTGGCTCCCAGCACGTGGTCATGGTGCCCGTGGGTAAGCAGCGGCAGGACCGGCCTGTTCGTCAGGGATGAAATACAGTTCCGGACGTTTTCCAGCCCGTATCCCGTGTCAATGACCACTGCCTTTTCGCTGCCGGCCAGCAGCGTGAAGCAGACCCCCATATTGTCCTGGATATGCACAATCCCCGGAAAAACCCGATTGAAACGGAACATGTCCTTGTACCTCCTGAAAAGGCGGGCGTTTCTGTAACGCCCGCCTGAATGGATAACAAAGCAGTTTATCCGCGGTAGCCGATCTCTTCCGCCAGTTTCTTCTCGATAATCACCGTGGCGTCCCGGTGCATCCGCATGAAGGTGCAGGGGCAGCGCGGATCAATTTTGTCTTCGATCAGCAGCTTTGTCGCCGCTTCCTGTTTATTGCCGTTGATAATCATCAGCAGCCGTTTTGCTCTCATGATATTGCCCATCCCCATGGTCACCGCGTGGGTGGGAACATCTTCCTTGCTGGCAAAGAAGCGTTTGTTTGCTTCGATGGTGGAATCGTCCAGTGTTTCCTCATGTGCGCCGTCGTACAGCGTTTCGCCCGGTTCGTTGAATCCAAGATGGCCGTCCGGGCCGACACCCAGGACCTGAATCTCGATCTCTGTCCTGTCCAGCACTTCGTTGAATTCCTTCAGGTTTGCCTGTACGTCCCCCGTGCCCTTCGCAACATAGGTGTTCTTCTTGTCGATGTTGATGTGGTCGAAAAGGTTGCTGTTCATGAAGTAGCGGTAGCTCTGGTCATGGGTGCCGTCCAGCCCGACATATTCATCCAGGTTCACGCTGTGAATTCTGCTGAAATCCAGGCCCTCTTCCCTGCAGCGCCGGGCCAGCTCCTGATACATGCCCACGGGGCTGCTGCCGGTCGCAAGGCCGAGCGTGCATTCCGGGTTTTCCCGGACAATTTTCTCGATGATGTCCGCGGCTTTCCGGGCTCCATCCTGATAATCTTCAACAATAAGTACTTTCATGTTTCTTTTCTCCTTATTCTTAATCATGTTTGGCGGCAATCACGCCGTTATTTTTCCATATGGACTTTTCCGGTACGGTCCCCCGGACGCAGGAAGTGGGGTAAACGTTGGAATCACGCCCGATAATCGTTCCGGGGTTCAGCACGCTGTTGCATCCGACCTCAACCCGGTCACCCAGCATGGCGCCGATTTTTTTCAGCCCGGTCTCAATCTTTTCCTCCCCGCATTTCACCGTCACCAGCAGCTTATCGCTCTTCACATTGGAAGTAATGGATCCGGCACCCATATGGCTCTTATAGCCCAGAATGCTGTCGCCGACATAATTATAGTGCGGAACCTGAACATTGTCGAATAATATCACATTTTTCAGTTCCGTACTGTTGCCTACCACGCAGTGGTCACCTACCAGCGCGCTTCCGCGGATAAATGCGCCGGGCCGCACCTCCGTCTCATGGCCGATGATGCAGGGAGCTCCGATATAATTGTTGGGATAGATGACCGCGTCCTTCGCGATCCAGACATTTTCGCTGACCTCATCAAACTCGTCCTTCGGCAGCGTTTTCCCCAGTTCCAGAATAAATTCCTTGATGCTCTTCAGCGCTTCCCAGGGATAGGTGGTCTTCTCCAGCAGCGCCGCAGCCCTTGTATGGCTCAGATCGTATAAATCACATGTTTTCAGCATTATTTTTTCACCTCAGACAGATGGCCGCTTTCTTTAATGGCCTCAATAATCATGTCCACATATTTTTCGCATTCCTCGGTGGTTCCAGCTTCTGCCATGACCCGCAGCACAGGCTCCGTACCGCTCTTGCGCAGCAGCACGCGCCCGCTGTCCTCCAGTTCCTCGGTGCAGGCGTTTACCGCGTCCATTACCTTCTGTTCGCTCAGGGTTTCATCCTTGTCATCCACTTTGACGTTTTTCAGCACCTGCGGATACATTTTGCATCCCTCCGCCAGCACGGAAAGCGGCAGCTGGGTATCGATCATGACGCCCATCAGCATAATAGCTGTAATCAGCCCGTCACCGGTCCTCGCGTGTTTCCGGAAGATGATATGTCCGCTCTGTTCCCCGCCGATCAGATGATCATATGCCTTCATATTTTCATAGACATACCTGTCTCCGACCGCGGTCTTTTCATAGTTGATACCGGCAGCATCCAGCGCCTTGTACAGCCCGAAGTTGCTCATGATCGTGGTCACCACGGTATTGCTGGGCAGCTGGCCTTTGCTCTTGAGATGCTTGGCGCAGATGTACATGATCTTGTCGCCGTTGACTTCGTTTCCGTTCTCGTCCACGGCAAGGCAGCGGTCTGCGTCCCCGTCAAAGGCAAAACCAACATCCAGCTTGTTTTCACGGACATAATCCTTCAGGCTGTCCAGGTGTGTACTTCCGCAGTCCTTATTGATGTTCAGGCCGTCGGGCTTATCATGGATGACATAAGTCTTTGCGCCTAATGCGTTGAAAACCGCGGGCCCGATCATCCAGCTGGATCCGTTGGAACAGTCCAGTGCCACCTTATGATCGTCAAACGGCCGGGTCGCCAGATTGGTCAGATATCCGATATAACGGTTCCGTCCGGTATAAAAGTCCACCGTGCAGCCGATCTTGTCTCCGACCGCGAAGGGGAGTTCTTCCCTCTCCCCGTCGATATACTTTTCCACGGCATCCTGGAGATCATCGTCCATCTTCTCGCCTTTGTTGTTCATCAGCTTGATCCCGTTATCGCCGTAAGGATTATGGCTGGCGGAGATCATGACGCCGCAGTCGAACCCTTCCGTCCGGGTGATGTAGCTGACACACGGGGTGGTTGTTACGTGCAGCAGATAGACATCTGTGCCGGAGGAGGTAATGCCCGCGGCCAAAGCGTTTTCATACATATAGGAAGAGCGGCGCGTATCCTTTCCGATCACAATCTTTGCCTTGTCATCCAGATGCTTCTTCGCGTAATACCAACCAAGAAACCGTCCTGTTTTAAAGGCATGCTCCGCAGTCAGATCCACGCCGGCTTTACCGCGGAATCCGTCTGTTCCGAAATATTTACCCATAACTTCCCTCCAGATTCACAGATTGAATTGGACAGCATCTGCTAAATCCGTCCATAAACAGATGTATTATAACGTCTTATTTAACGCTTGTCAATACAGATGATCTTGTTGCTTCCGTCAGTCTGCGGGCTGTCCCTCCCGCAGGCGTTTTTTCTTTTCCGCTTTGATGATGATCTTTTCAAGCACTACCGTACCGACTCCGACAATCAGGAACTGGTAGAACGTAAAGAACCTCCATGTCAGCAAGGCCATGCCGATGGTTCCGTTTTTGAAAATCCCGTTATAGAACACAAGAAATCCGCCTTCCTGGGCGCCGCTGGCCCCGGGCAGCGGCGTGTAGCTGGCGCTGACATATAGCAGGCAGCTCAGCGTCAGCAGCTGGTACCAGTGTGTTCCATGCTGCCCGAAAGCGTGATAGACAAAAATGATTGTTGCCGTCAGCCCCAGAAGGCTGACAAAGCTGCACAGGAACTGAATCAGAATCTGTCCGGGCCGCCGCAGCAGATCCAGCATGGCCTTGTTGTAAGTGTCCAGGACTTCCGTCACCTTCGCTGTCATTGCTTCCCGGTTCCTGATTACCCGGATCTTTGAAAGCAGGGAGATCAGCCAGTTCGCGAGCCCCTGTACCCAGCTGCGTTTCCATGTGGCCAGCACAACCAGCGGCACTGCCGCGAAATTGATCAGCCATCCGATTCGAACCAGCCACATGACCCCGCCCAGCTTGTCATACACAAAACTCCGGTTAAACAGAAACAGCAGCAAGGCCATCATGGTGATCGTGAACTGATTGGTAAAAAAGCGGATGGTCACCGCCATGGTTCCGTAACCGACGGGAATCCCTGCCTTCCGGAGGGAATTGACCTGCATGGGCTGCCCGCCGGCAGCGCTCGGAGTGATATTGCTGTAATAGAATCCGATCAAAGATACATTGATGGCGCGCCCCACGCTGATCTTGAATTTCTCCCTGCGGAGATAGCACCAATAATTCAGCCCGTCAAATACCGTACAAACCACCCAGCAAAGGAAGATGCCGGCCAGCCACCACAGATCCAGCCTTGAGATCGCGCCCCATGCATCCTTCAGCTCGGTATTGCTGAATGCAATAAAAAACACAGCAGTCACGGAGGCCGCAATGAACAGAAAACTCAGAACCTTTTTGAGCTTCGTCGACATGCCGTCCTCCCATCACCGCTGCGGATCAATCCCCATATTAACCTTTTTATTTTACTCCTTATTCCTGATTTTGTCAAAACGGAACGCTTCGAAATCAAAATGGCTGCCGGGTAAAAACACGAATGTGACCGTACACATCCCACCGGGTACATGCACCGGAAACCGCTGGCACGCCTCTT
The DNA here is from genome assembly GCA_017541105.1 of Clostridia bacterium. GTDB lineage: Bacteria > Bacillota > Clostridia > Christensenellales > Aristaeellaceae > Aristaeella. The sequence goes on along the minus strand of JAFXZS010000004.1, from coordinate 100,411 downwards.
TCGTTCCAAGGAAATTTGCAATTTCCGTCCTGTTCTCCCCGTTCTCCCCGTCTATTCGTACAGTGATCGCGTTCACGGCCAGATCTGTCTTCCCGTGAATTTCGAGAACGCATTCTTTCAACGTGCCGAAGTCCATCTCCCCGAAGCGCAGCGAGACGTTGTTTCCGATCTTCCGGATCGTGGAACCGTCCCGGACAAAAGAATCCCCGTAAACGATGTCCGCGTCCCCGGCGGACTGCAGCACAAACGCCCGGCTCTGCTGTTCAAAGCTGAATCCCTTCAGATGCACTTTCTGATTCATCCGGAAACACAGCGTATGGATTCCGGTCAGCCGCTCAGGCAGGTGATAGGTTTCTTCCTGATACTGATTCCAGATGCTGGGTTTCTCATAGTGCAGCACCGAAAGAACCCTTCCGCCTTCCCTCGGGTCTCCGTCCAGCAATTCAATCTCATACGGTTTGTCATCCAGCGCGAACACAGGGATTGTCAGCGTATCCGAACCGGCTTTCCCGAAATCTATCCGGCTGAACCCTGCCATGCTGGCCCCGTCCCGCGCAAACGCAATTCCTTTCTCGTTTCCCGTTCCGATTTCTCCGTCATGCAGGTCATACAGTCCCGCGCTGATAAACTCATAGGGGTTTAAAGCCGGCCGCCCGATGCCCTCAGCAGCCAGCTCAATCTGGCTGATAACCTCCGGATGGTCTGCCGAGCTGCTGCCCAGCGCCCGCAGGTAAAATACACCGTCTCCCCGGACTGTCACCGTAATCTGATGATCTCCGGTCTCTGCTGCATCCGCAAAGGGAGTTTCAATTCCTCCGTCATTTGTGATCTGCCAGATCAGTTTTTTCAGGGTTGCGTTTGCCGGTTTTACAGCCCAGCGGAATACACAGGTATTCCGTTCCCGGTTCAGTGTACGGCTGCCTTCCGCGGTGATTTCAATCTTCCGCAGCGGAATGATTCCGTCCGCATTTCCTTCCGGTATTCCCTGCATACGGCCGGCATCCTCCGTGCATTCACATTCCTGCACGTGCAGCCGCGTTTCCGTACACAGTCCGGACGTGCTCTCCATCCGGACCACCGCGTCCTTTTTCACTCCGTTGGAAGCCAGGATCAACAGCAGTTTCCCTCCAAACAGGCGGCGGCAGGCCTGCTTGTATCCGTCCGGATCCGTCGAATCGCCGTTATCCGTCCCGGCCAGCACCGCTCCGCCGGATACGGTGATGCAGACCCTGTCCCGTGCGTTATCCACCGGGTACCCGTCAGCATCCTCTGCCTGTACCGTCAGAAACGCGAGATCCTTCCCGTCGCTCCGGAGGAATGATTCTTCTGCCGTCACTGTCAGCCTGGCCGTTTCCCCGGGAGTTTTACGGAAATCTTCCCGCAGCACATTCCCTTCGGAATCCAGTGCCCGGACCCGCAGTTCCCCCGCCTCAAACGGAACCTTCCAGACGGGCAGGCATCTTTCCGGATCCTCCCGTGATACTTCCCGGATCCCGAGGCTTCTGTGATTCACCATCAGCTCCACTCGGTCATAGTTTGTCATGATTGGCACATCAATCCGCTGCCCCGGGTTCCAGTCCCAGTGAACGCCGATATGCAGCACAGGTGCATCGCTCCACAGGCTTTGGAAGAGATAGTACGGATCCTTGGGAAAACAGGCTGTATCTGCCTGCCCGAAATAGCAGCTCCGGGTGTGGTAGGGCGTAGGCTCCCCGATATAATCGATACCGCTCCAGATAAACTGCCCCATGCTGTATTCGCACTGCAGGTCATCGATAATCATTTTTCTCAGATCCGTAGCGCCCCAGCTCGTATTGCTGTTCCCAAGCGCGCTGCACTGGAGATCTGCCTCGCTCATGATGCTTTTTTCAATCGGAAAATGATAGATTCCGCGGCTGCTCAGAACGCTTGCTGTCTCGCTGCCGTAGATCGTCCAGTCCGGATGGTTTCTGTGATGCTCCGCATAACATTTTTCCCCGTAATTGTATCCGGCGATCTTCACGATGTCCGCGCACCGCTGGCCTCCTTCCCAAGGCATATAGTTGCAGCCGAAGGTGACCGCGGCATGTCCGTCCGGATCATGGGAACGCACCTGCTCCGTCAGCATTCTGCAAACTTCCGTGCCCCTCAGGTCCGCGTGCATATCATAGATCTCGTTTCCGATTGACCACAGGATCACGCTCGGATGGCACCGGTCACGCCGGATCCACAGCGCCACATCTTCCGCTTCGTGTTCCGGAAAAAAGCGGGCGTAATCGTAGGTCGTCTTCGGTCTTTCCCACATGTCAAAAGCTTCATCGATGACCAGAATGCCCATTTCGTCGCAGAGATCCAGAAACCGGGATGCAGGCGGATTGTGGGAAGTACGTACGGCGTTGGCACCCATCCGCTTCATCAGAAGCAGCTGTCTGCGGGCTGCTTTTTCATGGAATGCCGCTCCCAGTGCACCGAGATCATGGTGCAGGCAGACCCCTTTCAGTTTAACGTGCCTGCCGTTCAGCAGGAATCCATGGTCCGTCGTATATTCAACAGACCGCAGTCCGAATCTGATTTTGCCTGTCTCCTGCCCGTAGGTATAACGCAGTATATATATCGCGGGATCGGTAAGATCCCATTTCCTGGCATTCTGCAGGGTCATTCGGATGCAGATTTTTCCGTCCTTGGCGATTGTTTCCGAACGGGCAGCTTCCTTTCCGTCCGGATCCGTCACCGCGCATTCAAACAGACCGGAGTCTGTTCCGGTCGCTTCCGCATGGATTGTGATTTCCCAGTTCTCGCCTTCCTGCCGTTCTGTAATCCGGAAGCTGTCCGGCACAATGTGATCGGCAGGCAGAGTAATCAGCGTGACATCCCGGAAAATGCCGCTTCCTGAATACCAGCGGGAGTTTGGGCTCTGATGGCGGATATGCACCAGTATTTCGTTTTCTCCCGGGCGAAGCCTCCCGGTCAGCTCCGCATAAAAAGCCGTGTATCCGTAAGCATGGCTGCGGACAATTTCCCCGTTCAGCAGCACATCGCAGTCCATATAGACACCGTCAAAATGCAGCAGGCAGACTTCCGGCAGATTTCCCGGAAAAGACAGGCGCTTTCGGTACCAAACATCTGCACTTTCATACAGGTCCCTGTCGCTCTGCCAGATCAGCCAGTCATGCGGAAGGTCCGTTGGGTTCCATGACTTTCCCTCCAGGTCATTCCGCCCGCTCCCGGCAGGCAGTTTGAGGTATTCCCATCCATCGTTCAGCAGTTTTTTCATTTCCGGTATTCTGCCTTTCCTTCTGTTGATAAAAAACGGACCGCAGCTGCTGTCCGTCAGATCATTTCCTGTTTCAGTTTTCTGTTCATAAGATCCTGAACGATTTCCTTCGGATCCGCGCCTTTCAGTACGACATCCTCCACGGCCCGGATCAGCGGCATATCCATTCCGTACCGTTCGCACAGCTGCAGGGCTGCCGGCAGTGCGTTAACGCCTTCAACGACCATGCCAACCTTCTTCAGAGCTTCTTCCGTTTTCATTCCCTGTCCGATCAGGGTGCCCGCGCGGTTGTTCCGGCTGTGTTCGCTTGTGGCGGTTACAATCAGGTCCCCGATCCCCGCCAGGCCGAAAAAGGTTCGTTCATTGCATCCCATCGCCAGGCCGAGCCGGCGGATTTCCTCCATTCCGCGGGTAATCATGGCTGCCCGGGTATTGTCCCCGTATCCGAGGCCCCGGGCGATCCCGACCGCCAGTGCTTCCACGTTTTTCAGCGCGCCGCAGATCTGAACTCCCCGTTTGTCCTGATTGGTATACGGACGGATGCAGGTGCCCTCGAAAAGCTTCTGCACCGCTGTTGTTTCCGGTTCTTTTCCGGCCGCAACAATCAGAGTCGGCAAATCCCTTGCCACTTCCTCCGCGTGTGTCGGGCCGCTGAGCGCAACCGTACGGATCCCGGACAAACCGTTCCGGATTGCTTCGTCCTCAATGACCTCCGTCAGCGTCATAAGGGTTTCGCATTCGATCCCCTTGGAGGCGTTGATCCAGATTGGAATTCCCCGTACTTTTCCGGCCAGCAGACGTACGGTCTCCCGGACAAAAATGGAAGGAACCGCATTTATCAGATAATCCGCATCGTGCACCGCTTCTTCCGCGTCAGCCGTAAACCGGATCGCGTCCGGAATCCGGATTCCCGGCAGGTTCGGAGCTTCCCGTTCTGCGTCCAGCTGTGCCGCTTCCTCCGGAAATTTGCTCCACACAGTAATTTCATGCCCGTTCAGGCAAAGAACTCTGCTTAATGCAACTCCCCACGTGCCGGATCCGATGATCGCGATCTTCATTGTGCTTTTTCCTTTCCGCTGGCCGTGTATTCAAGATGAAGCTCGTTGGAAGAAGCATAAGCACCCTGAAGATCCAGTTGGTATTTCAGATGCACGGACCCTTTTTCCCTGCCGATATTGCATTGTACGCCCCTGGCATATACGGCCATATCCATATTGCCGAAAGGAGTATGGTAGGTCCCCTCAAACCGCCGGTCAGGAACAAACACCATCGTGTTGGAGTATTCTCCCATCCGCGTCATTGTAACCCGGTTTTTTTCAAGGGACAGGGTGATCTGCGCTGTGGTCATCTCTCCTGTTTCCTCGTCCTGCTGCGTCTCATTGTATGCCAGAACCGCGTTTCCGCTCTCCTCCATGCTCAGTGTGCCGCGGGTCATAAACTGAATCGGATAGTCAGGAGCCCGATCGTATTTCGCGATCGCAAGCAGATTAATCAGTACAGAAGTTTCATCCTTTTTCATCTGCAATGCCTCCTTTCCCGTATTGCAGTTATATTGTACATCGGTTATTCTTCCCGCGCAAGAAGGAACCTCCCCGTTCTTGCGTTTTCCGCCCGGAAGAGGTATCATCTGCGTATCAACTGTTCGGAGGCGCCCATGCTGCTGAAGGCCTTTGCGAAAATCAACTGGTCTCTGGATATCACCGGAAACCGTTCCGACGGATACCATCTGATGGATATGGTCATGCAACCCGTCTCCCTGGCGGATGAGATTACTCTGGTACCATCTCCGGATCTGTCAATCACGACAGGCGGTTATCCCCTTTCCAGAGCCGACGGCAGCAATCTGGCGCTTCGTGCCGCATTACTTCTTCGCGAAACAGCAGGTTTTGCCGGCGGGGTTCGGATTCATCTGCACAAGCAGATTCCCATGGGGGCGGGCCTCGGCGGCGGAAGCGCGGATGCCGCGGCTGTTCTGACAGGGCTGAACCAGTTGTGGAAACTGCATTATCCGGCTGAAAGGCTGGAAAAGCTCGGGTTGTCTCTGGGGGCAGATATCCCCTTCTGCCTGCATGGCGGCCTGGTGCATACCCGAGGCATCGGGGAAGATCTGGAAGACCGGCCGTTCCGTTCCAGTTTTTGGCTGCTGATCTTTCAGCCTTGCCGGGCTTTGAGCACACGGGATATTTTTGCGGCTTATCATGCAGCGGAATCCGTCCGTCATCCTGATACCGGCGGGGTCCTTCGTGCCCTGGAACAGGGGGATCTTTCCCTGCTTTCCTGTTCGATGGCCAACGTGCTCGAACCTGTCTCCGCCGCCCGCTGTCCGGAAATTTCCGAGGCCGTGGCTTCCCTGAAAGCTTACGGTGCCGTCGCTGCGCAGATGACCGGCAGCGGCAGTGCCGTTTTTGGTGTTTTCCGTTCCGCTTCCGTAGCCGGGAAAGCCATGGAAGCGCTTTCCCCGCGCTACCGCCGTATTTTTCTTTGCCACACGCAGTCGGACAGCATCCGGATCATGGAGGAATGAATGAAGAAAACCCTTGGATGTATCCGGAAGGCGGATACGGATTTCCATCTGATCGAACCGGGAGACCGGATTGCGGTCGGCGTTTCCGGAGGAAAGGATTCGCTGTTGCTGCTCCATGCGCTCTCCCTTTACCGGAAGTTTACACATAAGGATTTCTCCCTGCACGCCATAACCGTGGATATCGGCCTGGGCATTACGGACTTCTCCGCCGTCGCTTCCCTCTGCGATTCCCTGGAAATACCTTTTATGCTGCGGAAAACACAGATCGGCGAAATCATTTTTGAATACAGAAAGGAAAAGAATCCCTGCGCTCTCTGTGCCAAGATGCGCCGGGCCGTCCTTGCCAACACCTGCGCGGAAAACGGTTTCAACAAACTCGCGCTGGCGCATCACAGGGAGGATGCCATCGAAACGCTTCTCCTCTCCCTGTTTTATGAGGGACGCTTCCATACCTTCCATCCGAAAACAACGCTGAGCCGCACCGGCATCACAGTCATCCGTCCCATTATTTACCTGCCGGAAAGCCATGTCCGCCACATGCAGAAGTCGCTCAACCTCCCTGTCATCAAATCTCCCTGCCCTGTGGACGGGAAAACCAAGCGTGCGGAGATGGACCGTCTTCTGGCCGGCATGAAACGTCTGTATCCGGATGCCCCGGATCGTTTTCTTCATGCCCTGCAGCATGAGCCTTACGGTCTCTGGCAGAAAGATCCTGCTGAATACTTCCCGGATTCGTGTGAATAGCGCCTGCTATTTTTCAGCAAAGGGAGCGTTTTTCTCTTTCTTTTCCATCCGCTCCGTGGTATAATTAATTGATTTGTGTATCAAGGAGATTGGTGAAGTGGCTGGAAAGAATTCGAATTATAACCGCAAGTCCGGCGGTACGGGTTTTCTGATTACAGCAGGCATCATTTTCCTGGCGCTGAAAGGGCTCCCCGGCTTGCTGCTCGGGGTTGTCATCGGCGCCGGGGTCGGTGCGGTTGCCAGTATTATGGGCAGCAAGCTCGATACCACGACGCATAACAAACGGGATGTCGAGCGTGAAAAGCAGGAGGCCGTGGTACGCCAGCAGCAGGAGCAAAAGCAGCGCCGCGAAGCCGCTTCCCAGATTCCGCTGACCGGAAATGAACAGGCAGACAACGTGATCCTTAAAGGACAGGATATGCTGAAAACCATCCGGGAAGAAAATGCCCAGATCCCTGACGAAACACTTACCGCCCAGATGAACACCCTGGCGGACAAATGCCAGATCATCTTCCGCACCGTTTCGGAATCTCCGGAAAAAGCTCCCCAGGTGCGCAAGTTCATGAATTATTACCTTCCCACCACGCTGAAGGTCCTGGCAAATTACCGGACCATGCAGGAACGCGGTGTTTCCTATCTGGAGATGGGGCAGGCCCGCGAATCCGCCGTGCGCTGCATGAACATGGTGCTCACCGCCTGTCAGAAGCAGATTGACAACCTGCATAAGGATAATATGCTGGATATTTCCACCGACATTGATGTCATGGAGCAGATGCTTAAACGGGACGGGTACACTGATAACGAAATCATTGCCCGTCAGAAAGCCAATGAAGCCCGGACCGCGGCCGAAGCACAGATGCGCGTTTCTTCCGCTCCGATTCTTGATTTTCCCGTGGAAAGCAGCGAAGACATACCTGCCTCATCCTCTGCCCACTCGGTTGAGTAAGATTCCATCAGTTTAAAAGGAGGTACTTTCCCATGTCAGAATCCAATCCGATGCCTCAGCTGTCTCTGGTTCCTTCCGCTCCGGAGCCCGAACTCGCTCCGGCCGCTGCTGAAAGCATTCAGCAGTCGCCTGCTCCCGCCAAACAGGAAGAAGCCGCGCCGAAGCTGGATGAAAGCCAACTGACGGAAGCTGAAAAGAAGGCCATCAATGATTTTATTCAGAAAGTGGATGTGACAAACCCGGATCATGTACTGCTTTTCGGCGCAGATGCGCAGAAGCGCATTGCCGATTTTTCTCAGACCGCGCTGGATGCCGTCAAGACGCAGGATACCGGCGAAGTCGGCAATATGCTTGTGAATCTGGTTGCGGAGCTGAAAGGGTTCCAGAAGGATTCTGAAGAGCCCAAAGGGCTGGCCAAGCTGTTCGCCAAGGGTGAGGATAAAATCACCCGTATGAAAGCTCGTTATAATAAGGTTTCCGCCAATGTGGACAATATTGCCGGTTCCCTCGAAGGTTATCAGACACAGCTGCTCAAAGACGTAGCAATGTTTGACCGGCTGTATGATCAGAATAACGATTACTTCCATCAGCTGACACTTTATATTATCGCCGGCGACAAAAAGCTGGAGCAGGTACGCGCAACCGAGCTGAAAGAGCTGCAGCAAAAAGCTGCCCTGTCCGGGGATGCGATGGATGCCCAAAAGGCAAACGATCTCGCAGCGCAGTGCGACCGCTTTGAGAAAAAGCTCTACGATCTGAAACTGACACGGCAGGTTTCCATTCAGATGGCGCCGCAGATCCGTCTCCTTCAGAATAATGACAGCCTGCTTGTGGAACGGATTCAGTCCACGCTTTCCAACACACTGCCTCTCTGGAAAAGTCAGATGGTACTTGCTCTTGGAATGCATCATTCCCAGCAGGCCCTGCAGGCACAGACCGCGGTCACGGATATGACGAATGAACTGCTCCGCAAGAATGCGGAAGCTCTCAAGGTCGGTACCATTCAGACCGCGCGGGAAGCGGAGCGCGGCATTATCGATATCGAAACACTGGTGCAAACCAATCAGGATCTGATAGATACCATCAATGAGGTAATGAGTATCCAGTCCGAAGGCCGTGCCAAACGAATCGAAGCGGAAAAACAGCTCTACAGCATGGAAGCTGAGCTGAAGAAAAAGCTTCTTTCAACCAACCTGTGATGAGAATTGTTTCCGGCCCGGCCGTGTTGAAGCCGGGCCTTTTTCAAAATATGAAAGCTGAGGGTATTGTGGATTCATGCAAGTCATCGGTTTAACCGGCAGTATCGCCTGCGGCAAATCCACCGTCAGCAATTATCTGCTGGCCCGGTCCTTCCCTGTTGTGGACGGAGACCGGCTTTCCCGTGAACTGACGGTTCCCGGCAGCCCTGTGTTGGAAGAAATACGCCGTTCCTTCGGGAATGAATATATTTCTCCGGAGGGAACGCTGAACCGGCGCCGGCTCGGCCGGCTGATCTTCAGTGATGACCGGGCTCGTGAGAGATTGGATCAGCTGATGGCGCCTCATCTGGAAGCGCTCACGCTCCGGCGGTTGGAAGAAGCGCGTGATTCGGGGGCTGCCCTGTGTTTTCTGGATATGCCGCTTCTCTTTGAGAAGGGGTATGACCGCTTTTGCGATGCAGTCTGGACTGTATGGCTTCCGCAGGAGATACAGCTCTCGCGTCTGATGGCGAGAGACGGATATTCCCGGGAGGAAGCCCTGAGCAGGGTCCGTGCCGTTATGTCCTCTGACGAAAAAGCCCGCCGTGCGGACCGGGTTATCGATAATTCGGGCACACCAGAGGAAACAGCTGCCCTGGTTTCCGGTCTTCTGGAAGAGATCCTTCATCCTCCGGCGGCTGCAGAAGAGCTCAGGAAACACTGCGCTCAGGTTCCGGCAGTTCCTTCTTCATCAGGGTATCCTCCTGCTCCGGCAGTTCCGTCGCCCCCCATAGAACGTCCCGCCTCTGCAATACGCAAACCTGCTTCCCGTAAAGCAGGATGGAAGATGCCTGTATGGCTTAAGTCCTCCCTGATTGTCCTCTCTTCCCTGATCCTTGTGGGAGTCACTGCATTCAGCCTCATGAGCGCGTATCTTCACCGCCAGATGGATCTGCATGAAGAGGAACAGAGGTCGATCGACAATCATTATCCCCTTCTGTATCGGGAGCTGATCGAACAATATGCCGGAGAATTCAATCTCGCCCCCGCCTATGTCGCGGCAATCATCCGCAATGAAAGCTCCTTTCAGCCGCGCGCGGAGTCCGCGGTGGGTGCACGGGGACTGATGCAGCTTATGCCGGATACCGCTGAATGGATTGCTCATAAGCTCGGTGTGGAAGGGTACGCTTTTGAGCGGATGTATGATCCGGCATCGAACATTCGTTTCGGCTGCTGGTATCTGAATTACCTCAGTAAGATGTTTCTCGGAAATCCTGTCTGTGTTACCGCCGCCTATCACGCGGGGCAGGGGCAGGTAAAGGTCTGGCTGTCTGATTCCCAGCGCAGTGAGGACGGCTATACGATGCTCCTTTCCGCGCTTCCGGAAGGGCCTACCAGGAATTACACAGGAAAGGTGACCAGGGATTATGGAATCTATCAGGAAAAATATTTTACGCCTGATGTGCTGGAACCTGATTTGGGTGATGCTGTTCTTCTGTCCCCCGACCAGAGCGGAGAGCATACGTAACAGTATCATTATCGGCATTCAATCGACGAAAACGCTGATGGTCCGGCCGTTTGAGCCGGTGGAAAGGGATATCCTTTCCGCGTATAATGCGGTATATGAATCGCTTGTCACGATCGATGACAACTATCTTCCCCAGCCCTGCCTGGCAGAAAGCTGGGAGGTATCTGCTTCCGGTAAAGCCTGGGTCTTTCATCTCCGGAATGACGTCCGTTTTTCCGACGGCACCCCTCTGACAGCCAGGGATGTTGCTGCTTCAGCGAATTATATTCTTGAAAAAGCGCAGGATGAAAGCATTGCGGATCATGGTTTTTATGCCATTCTGAACTATTTCGTTTCCTCTGTTACCGTCAAGGATGATTATACGCTTTCTGTAAAGGCGAAGCGTCCCTATTACGGCTTGTTGTATCAGATGACTTTTCCGGTGGTTCCGGAAAGTATGGTTGCCGCAGATAATCCCCCCGGCTCTGGGCCGTATGTCATTACGGAGTTTCATGCCGGCCAGCGTATGTGGCTTGCGGCAAATCCCTACTGGTGGAAAGCTCAGCCTCAGGTGAATGAAATCCTCTTCACTTTCTATGATACGGCTTCTTCTGTGGTGGAAAACTATGAATACGCCCGGGTGGACGCGGTCTTTACCCGTTCCATAGCGGGATCCCAGTATAAAACCGGCACCAATTCCCTGACCATGTCCTATCGGACCAATCAGCTGGAATGCCTGATGATGAATAATAATGCGCGGGAGCTGACCCTGGAAGTCCGAAAGGCAATCCGGAGCCTGATTGACAAAAGCAAAATAATCAGCAATGCGTATTCCGGACTGGCCGTTGCCACCAATTTCCCGTTCTTCCCCGGAACATGGATGTATAACGAGGCACTGGATTCTTCCATCACCCGGGATGTTGAGGAAGCCCGTCGCCTCCTGGCGGAAGCCGGATGGGAGGACTCGGACGAAAACGGTGTGCTGGACCGTCTCAACGGCAAGGGTGAGCTGGAAAACCTGCACCTCCGTTTTTATTATTATGAAGAGCCTGATAACGATGTGCGGGCTGAAACGGCCAATATCATTGCAGACGCACTTACAGAGGTCGGAATCGAATGTAAAATCACCGCAATGACGATGAGTGATCTGCAGAAATACCTGAAAAGCGGCAGCTATGATCTTGCGCTTGTCTCCTTTGCAATGGATGTAACCCCGGATCCCGGTTTCCTCCTGATGAAGGGAAACAGCGGCAATTATATGCGGTATAAAAGCGAACGGATGGAGGAACTCTGCAACAGCCTGCGCAAACAGGTTACCATGGAAGATTACCGGCAGAAGCTGATGGAAATCCAGAATGTTTTCCTTTCTGATTGTCCGATGGTCTGCCTGGTCTGGAGAACCGGAAACGTGATAACACGCTATATGTACACGGCCTGCAGGGATGTCCGGGAGTATGAACTGCTTCGCGGAATTGAGTCTTTTTTCACACGCTGATCTTGTCCGAAACGGAGGAATATCCTTATGAACTGGATCGAACTGGTTATCCATACCACTACAGCGGGATCCGATCTGGTATCCGAATGCCTGATGGAGTTTGGGGCTTCCGGAACGATGATCGAGGATCGTGCAGATATCCCGGACCCGTCCAAGCCGCACGGTATCTGGGAAATCATTGATCCCCGGCTTCTGGAAAACATGCCGGAAGATGTGCTGGTGCATGCCTGGTTTCCGCCGGACGAATCGTTTCCCCTGCTGATGGACCGGCTCCGTGCCCGTTTGGCCCGGATGACCGCGGAGCATTCTGATTTCGGTTCCCTTCGGATGGATACCCGTACCGTCTCTGAAGATTCCTGGACGGAAGTCTGGAAAAAGTTCTATAAACCGTTCTATGTGGGAGATCACCTGGTTGTCAAGCCTACGTGGGAGGATTTTACGGCCGCCCCCGGGGATAAGATCATCGAAATCGATCCGGGTATGGCATTCGGCAGCGGAACCCATGAAACCACAGGAATGTGTATCTCCCTGCTGCAGGAAATCATACGCGGCGGAGAACGTGTTATTGATGTCGGAACAGGCAGCGGAATCCTCGCCATCGCCGCCGCGCTGCTCGGAGCCGGTTCTGTCCTTGCTGTCGATATAGATCCGGATGCCGTTCGTGTCGCTTCTGAGAACGTCCGGCATAATCACGTGGATTCAGTTATTACCGTCCGGGAGGGCGACCTGCTGAAAAGCACGGATGAAACCTGTGATATTTGTGTTACCAATATTATTTCCGATATTATCATCGCTTTTGCCCGGCCGCTGATGGATCACATCGTACCCGGAGGTCTGTTCGTATGTTCCGGGATTGTGAAGGAAAGAACTGAAGAAGTACGCACAGCATTGCTGGAAGCCGGATTTGAAATCATCAAAACCGTTTTCCGGGGTGAGTGGGTTGCTTTTCTGTCCGGGAGGAAAGCCTGATGCACCGGTTTTATGCGGATCCGGATCGTTCCGGTGATTCCTCGGTGTCGCTTGCGCCTGAGGATGCACGTCATGCCCTGAAAGTGCTGCGCCTTCGTCCCGGAGACCGGGTGGAGCTGATTCTGCATGAACAGCGGTACCTGGCAGAAATCACCTCCGTTGCAGCAGACCGGGTCTTGCTGAACCCGTTGGAGCTTCTCTCGTCCACGGAGCCATCGCTCTCTGTCACCCTGTTCCAGGGGCTCGCAAAAAACGATAAGATGGATTGGATTGTCCAGAAATCCGTGGAGCTGGGAGTCACCCGGATTGTTCCGGTTGCGTTCTCGCGCTGCGTCGTGCACCTGGACCCGAAGGATGCCTCCCGCAAGGTGGAACGCTGGCAGCGCATCTCACGGGAAGCCGGAAAGCAGTGCGGACGCTGCGTGATTCCGGAAGTGGCATTGCCGGTTTCCCTTTCCGCGCTTGGTCCTCTGTTCTCTTCCTGCGAAACTGTCGCGGTTCCGTGGGAAAACTGTACGGAAGGGGGACCCCTTGCATTTGTCCGCCGTCATCCTTCCCTTTCTTCCCTCGGCATTGTCATCGGCCCGGAAGGCGGCATTTCCTGGGAAGAGATGGATTTGTTAATGACCTTGGGATGCGAACCGATCACCCTGGGCAGGCGGATTCTCCGTACGGAGACGGCCGGCCTCGCTGCGGCAAGTGTGCTGCTCGGGCTCTACGGAGAAATGGAGTAGCAGGATGTACACGATCGCTTATCATACCCTGGGCTGCAAGGTCAATCAATATGATACGCTGGCAATGGAGGAGCTTCTTTCCGCCGCCGGATACCAGACCGTTCCGTTTCCGGAAAAAGCAGATTTCTATCTGATCAACACCTGTACGGTAACCGGATCCGGAGACCGGAAATGCTTTCAGCTGATCCGCCGTTTAAAGCGAGAGTATCCGGAAAGCAGGCTGCTGCTGTGCGGCTGTATGGCACAGCTGAAGGGAAAAGAGCTGTTTTCCGTCGGTGCTGATTTGGTCATCGGCACACAATACCGCAGTCAGATTGTCACCCTTCTGGAGAAGATGTTAGCCACCGGGCAGCCGTTATGTGCTGTCCGTCCGCTTCCGGAATCCATGCCTTATGAACCGCTGCATGTCACCTCCCAGCAGGAACATACCCGCGCGGTTCTGAAAATCCAGGAAGGCTGCCGGAACCGTTGTTCCTACTGTATCATTCCTGCCGTGCGCGGGCCGCTCCGTTCCAGGCCGCCGGAGGAGATCCGGGAAGAAGCCGCGCGGCTGGCCGCCTCCGGATTCCGTGAAATTGTGCTGACCGGGATTCATCTTTCCTCCTACGGTGTGGATCTCACGCCGCAGCTGACGCTTCTGGATGCGGTGCGTTTTCTGGAAGAAACAGAAGGTATCCTGCGGATTCGGCTGGGCTCCCTTGAGCCCGGAATCTCCACGCCGGCCTTTGCCTCCGCTCTGGGGAACATGAAAAAAGTCTGCCCCCAGTTTCATCTTGCCCTGCAGTCCGGCAGCGACAGCGTTCTGCGCAGAATGCGCAGGCAATACAATTCCCGCCAGTATCTGGAAGCTGTAATGAACCTGCGTGCTGTTTTCCCTCAGGCTGCCTTTACGACGGATATCCTGACCGGCTTTCCCGGGGAATCGGAGGAAGAACTGCGTGAAACAGAGGACCTGATCCGTACGGTCGGATTCGCCCGTATCCATGTTTTCCCCTATTCACCGCGTCCCGATACTCCGGCCGCCCTGATGTCCGGGCAGCTGCCGGAGGCTGTAAAACAGGAGCGCGCCCGCCGTCTGATCGCCCTTGGCCGTGCTGTCTCAGGGAATTATCAGCGCCAGTGGCTCGGAAAGGATACACTGCTTCTCCCTGAAGAACAGGTGGATGGGTGTTGGGAAGGCTACACCCCTGAATACCTGCGGGTTCGTCTGCCAGCCGGATCGGAGTGTTTCCGGGGCGTTCCCGTCCAGGTGCGCATTACAGGTCTTTCTCCCCGTTTTCTGAACGGTGTGATAACAGATAATCTATGATTAGGAAAGGAAGGATCCCTTATGGAAAACTGTCTCTTCTGCAAAATCATCAAAGGTGAAATCCCTTCTGCCAGGGTCTATGAAAACGATCAGGTATACGCCTTCAAGGATATCAATCCTCAGGCGCCTGTGCATGTCCTGGTTGTTCCGAAAACACATGTTGCTTCCGTATCGGAAATCGATCTTCTTTCGGATGAAGACGTTGCTGCCTGCCTGAGGGCCGTTTCTCTGATTGCCCGGCAGGAATCCCTTTCCGGCGGATATCGTGTGATTTCGAATTGCGGTCCGGACGCCTGCCAGTCCGTTCCCCATCTTCATTTCCATATTCTCGGAGGCCGCCGGATGTCCGACCAGATGGCATGATTTTTGAAAAAACATTGACGCATACCGGAATTCGCTGTATAATAATGCTACGGTTTTGCCGTCCGTCCGTCTGGCCGGCTGCTGGCAAGGCGTTGAATGAGCGAGGGGAGGGATAAAAGTGTCTGAGGTTCGTATCCGCGAAAATGAGTCCCTGGAAAGTGCGCTCAAACGGTTTAAGCGGCAGTGCGCCCGCAGCGGCGTTCTCCAGGAAGTTCGCAAGCGCGAGCATTACGAAAAGCCCAGCGTAAAGCGCAAGAAAAAGGCTGAAGCCGCCCGCAAGCGCAAATGGTAAAAATTTCGCAGAATTCCCTTCCCTGCCGGGAAGGGTTTTTCTTTTGTCAGCGTAAAAAACCTGTTGAAAATCAACAGGATTTCTGGTATAATTTGCCTAACAGATGATCTGACGAAAAGAGGATGTCATGGTTTATACATTCGGTCTGGTCAAGCATGCGAATATCCGCTATCGTGATTCATCTGTCCGGTTAAGCCGGTGCGAGCTGATTGCCATGCTTCGCTCGCTGGGGCTGGATTGTGATGTGCGGGCAGAATGCCTCGGAGGAACAGATTTCCTGACCTTTGAGTGTCGTGAGCTCTCTGAGCACGAGCTGTCCCGCCTCTCCAGCCATTCCTCTGCCGTGTTTTTCGCGGAGAAAAAGGGGGAAATGCTTCGTCCCCTGTCCGTCCCCGGTATGGATTATCTGGAGGAGGATCTTCCTGAGATCCTGAAGTATAAAGGGAAAACATCCGTTCCCTTCACCCGTCTGATGCTGAACATAGCCCTGGCCCGGACGGCGTTTGCCGTCACCTCTCCCCTGACGGTTCTGGATCCTCTCTGCGGGAAGGGGACCGGGTGCTTTTGTGCCCTGCAGGCCGGGCTGAATGCGCTTGGCCTGGATGTGGATGCAAAAGCCGTTCGTGAGGCGTCAGATTATTTCGCCCGTTATTTGAAGCTCCATTTTCTGAAGCATTCCACCCGGACGCTTTCAGAAACCTCCGGAAAAACTTCCCTGCCGGTCACGGAGTTTATCTTTGCCGATACAAAGGAGCATTATCAGCAGGGTGAAACCCGGTTTCTCCGCCTGGCCTGCGGGGATACTGCCATGGCGCCGGTCTTCTCCCGCCGTATCCCGGTTCATGCTGTCATCGCCGATCTTCCCTATGGAATTCAGCATGCTCCGCAGTTCGGAAGCAAGCCGGAATCTTTCCGGCAGTTGCTTTCCCGTGCCCTTCCCCGATGGAAGGATGCGCTTCTTCCCGGAGGCGCGGTCGCCCTCAGCTTCAATACGCTGACCTTCCCGACCCGCCAGGTGCTTGAAATTGTTCGTTCCGCCGGCCTGACACCCTGTGAAGGCGGGCTGTTTAACCAGCTCCGCCATGAAGTAGAGCAGGCTGTTGTGCGTGATGTGGTTTTTGCCGTCAAATGACACCTGATAAGGAGGTTCCCTTTCATGACTGAAAACGAATTATCTGCTCTGACTGTAATGCAGCTTCGTAAGATTGCAAAGGAGAATAAAGTAACACTGGGCGCCGGTATTGATAAAGCCGGCATCATTCAGAAAATATTGTCTCAATGCCAGGAATCCGGCGCGTCCGATGATGTCCCGGAATCTGACGAAGCGCCGGTTTCCCAGGCTGAAAATGAGCCTCGTTTTCAGGCTGCCTGGCACAATTCGGATGCTCCGCGTTTCAATGCGCGTCCCGCTTATCAGGCACCCGGTGCCGCCGCGCGTCCTGCCTGGCAGAATACAACTCCTTCCGGTCATCAGATTCCCCGGGAGCAGCAGCGCATGCAGCCGGTTCGTCCCGGAAGCTTCACTCCCCGCTTTGGTCCTGCAGCCGCGGCACCGGTTCAGCAGGAGGAAACCCCTGCCGTCCGTCCCCAGGAGCAGATTTCCCATCCGATCAGCAATCCTCTGCCCGACCGGCGTTTCGGGGATACCGCATCCTATACGCATCGGATCTCCGCAAACTATAACCCTGCCTATACTCCCCCGGCCCGGCCGCAGGAGCCGTTTTCTCCGCTGCAGCCGCAGGATGCCGGCATCAGTGCACCTACACTGGAGGAACTTCTTGCTTCCGGGGACTACCAGGAAGGAAGCGGGATCCTGGAACTTCATCCGGACGGCTATGGCTTCCTTCGCGCGCCGTCTTTCCTTCCTTCCACTAAGGATATCTACGTTTCCATGGCGCAGATTCGTCGTTTCGCGCTGCGAACAGGTGATTTTATCGAGGGCAAGATCCGCCCCCAGCGGGAAGGGGACAAGTATGCCGCCTTGCTGTATATTTCTACGGTAAACGGTGTCCCGGAGGAAGAAGCTTTCTCCCGTCCTGCCTTTGATGAGCTGACACCCGTATATCCTGATCATCGGATCTCCCTGGAGTCAAAGGACGGTAAATCTCTCCCGGAAATGCGGATGATTGACCTGATCGCCCCTATCGGCTTTGGCCAGCGCGGGCTGATGCTGTGTCCCCCCAACACCGGAAAATCCGAGCTTATGCGGGATTTTGCCAAAGTAATCTGCGGAAATTATCCGGAAGCGGAAGTCCTGATGCTATTGATTGACGTCAATCCTGAGGACGCAACCATGATGCGGGAATCTGTTCCCTGTCAGGTCCTTTCCTCCAGCTTTGACCAGGCACCTGAAGCACATCTCCGCCTCTCAGAAATCGTACTGGAACGCGCCATGCGCCTGGTGGAACAGAAAAAAGACGTAGTCCTGCTGGTAGACAGCCTGACACGCCTGGCAAAAGTATATACCACCGCTGCAGTCCAGCAGGGGCGCAGTTTGCCGGGCATGGTCAATCCGGCAAGCCTCTTCCGTGCGAAACGGATGTTTGGCGCTGCCCGCTCCTGCAAGGAAGGCGGAAGCCTGACGGTGATTGCCGCCATGGATATCTCAACCGGTTCCAAGGTGGATGATTCCGTGGTGGAAGAGTTTAAGGGCACGGCAAATATGGAACTGACGCTGGATCTTTCTGTTGCCCGCGCAGGCATCAGCCCGGCGCTGAATCTCCAGAACAGCTTCACCAAAAATTCCGATCTGCTCCTGAATGATCAGCAGAAGGAAGGTTTGACCCTGATCCGGACGATGCTTGGTTCGACTACTTCCGCCGTAGCTATTCCCCAGCTGCTTTCCATGATGGATAAAGCCGACACGAACGCGGATCTGCTTGTGAAAATAAAGGACTGGTTTGCGCTCATGAACCGATAATCCGGGCATGAAAAAAGCTGCCGTACAGGCAGCTTTTTTCCTTTTCTTCAGGAGTCCTTTTCTTCCCGGATCTCCATCAGTTCCCCTGTGCCGTCCAGTGTAACCAGTTTGTATCCGTCTGTCATCCCGCTTCTGTATTTCACCAGAATCAGGCCGTTTACCACTTCCATCTCATATGGCTCATAAACGCTTGGATTGGAAATCTCGGAACGCCATAGCACATGCCCGTCCGCGGAGATGGCAACAGGATGCGGTCCGTCTGTCCCGGCAAGATAAATCACGCCGATATCGTTCACCGCTGTCACGGCAGCGTCACCCATCGGGCAGTTCCCGATATTGACAGTCCATTTTTCCTTGCCGCTCAGCAGATCGATCATCGTCAGCCCGTAGCCGCCGTCAAACAGCATCACCTGAGGATCGTCCTCTGTACCTCCGATAAACACTTTCAGTAGGCTGTGCTGTCCGTTGTTCTCAACCGTCTCCACATGGCCCCAGAGAGGTTCCCCGTCGAGAAAACAGCCGATCCGCAGAATCTCACTGTCCTTCCCTTCGATCTTGCCCATGCTGCGGGCGGCCACCACGGAAATGTTGTAATCGTTCCATTCCAGTACGGTTTCACCGTCCTCGGTAACCTCTTCCAGCGTCATTTTCATGGAGATTGCGCTGGAAACCGGAGGTTCGAATTCGGGAGCAGGCTGGAGATACTTTTTGAGAATATACCCCGTCTGTCCCTGGTATTCACACTGCACAAAAAGCTCGCTCTTGATTTTCGTGCAGGAATACACAATTTCCCCCAGCGGTACATGCATCAGGGACATTGATGTCTTTCTCGGCTCTTCCCGCAGTGTAACATATTCTTTGCAGTATACAACGCGCATGGCCCCGATATAGTTGCGTGATTTCTTTTCCGGAATCCGGTCTGCCAGGGCACAGGCCTGAAGCATCAAAAGAACTGCAGCTGCCAGAATTGCTGTCAACCTTTTCATGCCGCCCCTCCTTGCTATTATTTGTCAACCATTATACAGCGGTTCCCCTCTTCAGACAAGCAGAAAATACCTTAATGAATAAAAAAAGAAAGGGAACGCGCACCTGCACGTCCCCGCCCTTTTATTCGATATTGAAGCGCTTCTTGAAGCGATCAACACGTCCGCCAGTGTCAACCAGCTTTTGCTTACCGGTATAGAAAGGATGGCACTTGGAGCAGATATCAACCTTCATCTCTTTCTTCGTGGAGCCGGTCTCAAAAGTTTCACCGCATACGCAGCGAACTATGCACTTGCCGTACTGGGGATGGATCTTTTCCTTCATTGCTGTTTCACCTCTTTCGCGTATGCAATGGCGCTAAACGCAAAACATATAATATCATATCCGTTTTTCATTTGCAACCGTTTTTTTATCTTTTCTTCCGGAATTTCATCAAAAGGATTCCTGATGAATCATGGCGAATAAATGAATTTGGATATTTTTTTTATTGCTGGAGGATTCACTTATGAGTCAGGTAAAACCTGCTAATCCCGAGAAGTTCGATGTGGGCGGCCAGGCCGTGATGGAAGGTGTCATGATGCGCTCGCCGCGGGCCACTGCTGTCACCGTACGCCGTCCGGACGGTACCATGGTTACCAAGCTGACGCCGTTTGTTCCGCTGAAAGAAAAGCATCCCTGGATGGGAAAACGTTTCATCCGCGGAGTCATCAATATGGGGACCATGCTGTACTATGGAATGAATACATTGCAGGATTCAACCAGGATGCTGGGAATTCTGGATGAGGAGCCCTCAAAGTTTGAGAAATGGCTCGCGAAGAAGCTTGGCAAAGGGGTGGATAAAATCGTCATGGGGATGGCCATTGTGCTGGCTGTGCTGCTGTCCCTCGGCCTTTTTATGGCCCTCCCTGCCGGTGTGGAGTCCCTGCTGAAAAGCGCGGGGGTCAGCCCTGTGGGTTATACCCTGATCGGCGGGCTCGTCAAAATCCTGATCCTTGTCGGATATATGTTCCTGATGGGGTTTGTTCCGGATGTCCGCCGCACCTTTCAGTACCACGGCGCGGAGCATAAATCCGTCCATTGCCAGGAATCAGGGCTTCCGCTGACGCCGGAGAACGCGCAGACGTTTTCCCGCCTGCATCCACGGTGCGGCACCGCTTTCCTGCTGATTGTCTTCCTGGTCAGCATTACGCTGTTCCTGGTTTTAAATGTACTGCTTCCCATCGGCAATTTCTTCCTGCGCTTTTTGTTCCATCTGATGATGCTGCCCATTGTGGCCGGGGTCAGTTATGAAGTGTTGATGGGCCTGGCCCATTCTGATTCGAAAACAGCCTGTACCCTGCGCACGCCCGGCATGCAGATGCAGCGCCTTACCACGCGTGAGCCCGATGTATCCATGCTTGAATGCGCGATTGTTTCTGTGAATGTGGTGCTGAACGGTTTCCCGGAAGGTACTCCTAAAACACCGGAAGGCTGGGGCGTCTTCCATTCCTGGCAGGAATCCGAGCCCGGATATACCCGTCTGGATTCAGCTTCCGAAACTGCCGGGGAGCCGCAGGCATGACGCCCTGCACTCTGCTGCGGGAAACGGCTGCCTGCTTTCGGCAGGCGGGGATTCCCGATGCGGAAACCGACAGCGCTCTGCTCCTCTCCTCCCTGTGCGGGCGTCCGCCTCTGGAACTTCGTCTTGATACGGATTCGGAGCTGGATGAGAAACTGCTGTCTGCGTTTCATGCGCTTACGAAGCGCCGTCTGAGCCGGGAACCTCTGCAGTATATTACCGGGGAAGCACCTTTCTTCGGCCTGGTTTTCCGGGTGGATCCGCGGGTACTGATTCCCCGTCCGGAAACGGAACTGCTGTGCGAATGGGCGCTGGAATGCTTGGAGGAAGTCCCTTCCCCCAGAATCCTGGATCTCTGCTGCGGAAGCGGTTGTATCGGCCTGAGCCTCTCCGCCAGGCGTCCGGATGCCGCGGTTACGCTGTCGGATCTTTCAGCAGACGCGCTCGCGGTTGCCGCGGAAAACGCGGATCGTCTTGCGCTGAAGGTGCACCTTCGTCAGGGGGATCTGGCTGAAGGCCTTCCGGATGCTTCTTTTGATATGGTTGTTTCCAATCCTCCTTATATTCCCTCCTCCCAATGCCCGCATTTGCAGCCGGAAGTACTGCGGGAGCCGCGTCTCGCGCTGGACGGCGGTACGGACGGATGTGATCTGTACCGGCGTATTGTGCCGGATGTGCGCCGGATACTCCGGCCCGGCGGATATCTGCTGATGGAACTGGGCTGGGAGGAATCCGATATTGTGGCCGGCCTGTTGAAGGGGCACAGTTTTTCATCGGTAACCGTACGTGACGACTTTAACGGCATCCATCGGATGATATATGCTGTATGCACTCCCCCGGAGGAATTATGTTCGAGAAACTGAATGCTTTGCTGGATCGGTGGCAGGAACTGAATGAGGCGATTGCCCAGCCGGAAATAATTCAAAATTACGGAAAATATCAGTCTCTTCTGAAAGAACGCTCCTCCCTGCAGGTGCTGGTGGAAACCTATCAGCGGTATCTTTCCGTATCCCGTCATCTTGAAGACGCCCGTTCCCTTCTTTCCGACCCTGATCTGGCAGCGGAAGCGGAAACAGAAGTGCAGTTTCTTTCCGGAGAGCAGGCACAGCTTACGGAAGAGCTGAAGCTTCTCCTTGTTCCCCCGGACCCGCTTGATTCCCGGAATGTTATTCTGGAGATCCGCGCGGGTGTCGGCGGGGAAGAAGCGTCCCTTTTCGCCGGGGATCTTCTCCGTATGTATCTGAAATACGCGGATCGGAACGGGCTGAACGCAGACCTTCTCTCAATCAGTGAAACGGATCTTGGCGGGGTAAACGAGGCGCTTGTCATGTTCACTGGAACAGAGGCCTTTGCGCGGATGAAATTTGAAAGCGGTGTGCACTGTGTGAAAAGGGTGCCGGTTACGGAAAGCAGCGGCCGGATCCATACCTCCACTGTCACGGTTGCCGTCCTGCCTGAAGCAGAAGAGATTGAACTGGAAATCAATCCGGCCGATCTACGGATTGATGTCTATCACGCTTCCGGCCACGGCGGACAGGGAGTCAATACGACCGACAGTGCCGTACGCGTCACCCACCTTCCCACCGGAACGGTCGTCACCTGTCAGGATGAGCGCAGCCAGCTGGAAAACAAGGCAAAAGCCCTGAAAGTCCTTCGTTCGCGTTTATTGGATCAGCTGCGCCGGGATCAGGAAGAGGCAAATGCACAGGATCGGAAAAGCCAGATCCGATGGGGAGACCGCAGCGACCGGATCCGAACGTACTATTTCAACCATGACTACGTGGTGGACCACCGCCTCGGATTGACGATAAACCGGGTATCAAATGTACTCAACGGGGATCTGTCTCCCTTTGTGGACGCGCTCCGCCTCGCGGAAAAAGCAGAAAAAATGTCGGACAGACGGGAGGGCGTGTTTTGAAAACTGAAGTGCTTCATGCAGACCGGCATTCCCTTGCCCTGGCTGCAGATTTGCTTACCTCCGGTCGTTTGGTGGCCTTCCCTACGGAGACGGTCTACGGCCTGGGGGCCAACGCGGAAGACCGGGATGCCGTCCTTTCGATCTTTCAGGCCAAAGGACGTCCGGCGGATAATCCCCTGATTGTGCACATCCATGACAGATCCCAGCTGAATCGGATCTGTATCGTTCCGGACAAGGCAGAACAGCTGATGGATGCATTCTGGCCCGGGCCGCTGACGATTTTATTCGAAAAGCTGCCGGTCATTCCGGATGTGGTAACCGCAGGCCTTCCGACAGTTGCTGTGCGGATGCCTTCCCATCCGGTTGCCACTGCGATGCTGAAAGCCTGCAATCTGCCGGTTGCCGCTCCTTCCGCCAATCGTTCCGGCCGTCCCAGTCCGACCACAGCCGCGCATGTGCTGGAGGATATGGACGGACGAATTCCGCTGATTCTGAACGGCGGTCCCTGTGAAGTGGGGGTGGAATCCACCGTGCTGGATCTGTGCCATGGGGTGCCGACCATACTGCGTCCGGGCGGCGTCACAAAGGAAATGCTGGAGGATGTCCTTCATGAGGAGGTTGCGCTGGCCGGCAGTATTCTCCGTCCGCTGCAGCCGGGCGAAAAGGCGCTCTCCCCCGGTATGCGTTATCAGCATTATGCGCCGCGCGCGGTTGTGACTCTGGTGGAAGGCACGGAAGATGCTGTGCTTTCCTTCCTGAAGGAATCCTACCGGCAGGCCTCCCGGCGGGGGGAAAAAGCCTGTGTCCTTTGCTTTTCCGAGCATTTGGATACACTGCGTGAATGCTGTCCCCATGAAATCGGTTCCCGGAATCACCCTGAAGAAGTTGCCCATCGGCTCTTCAGTGTTCTCCGTTCCCTGGACGATGAAAACATGGAATCCGTCTTCAGCGAAGTTATTCCTCCCGAAGGCGTCGGCCTTGCGGTAATGAACCGTCTCGGCCGTGCCGCTGCTTTTCGGATCATGCATGCGGAATAAAAAACTCCTCCCGCTGCGGGAGGAGCTTTTTGATTCCCGGTTATATGTTCAGCAGATCACTGAAAGCTTTCAGTGCGCCGTCTGTCTCGTGTGCCAATACGCGTTTCGCAAGCACTTTGCCCAGCTGGACACCCTCCTGGTCAAAACTGTTCAGGTTCCATAGGAAGCCCTGGAACATGACCTTGTTCTCAAAGTGGGACAGCAGCGCGCCAAGCGCTTCCGGCGTCAGCTGTTCGCCGATGATAATGCTGGAAGGACGGTTGCCCGCGAAATTCTTGTTGCGGTTTTCATCCTGCTTGCCGCACGCAAAGGCCATAATCTGCGCAGCAACATTGGCGCAAAGCTTCTGCTGGCTGGTGCTGCCCTGAATCAGGACATCCGTTTCCGCCTGGCTGCTCTTGAAGCCGATGAACTGCAGCGGAATAATATCCGTCCCCTGATGCAGCAGCTGATAGAAGGAGTGCTGGCCGTTTGTTCCGGGTTCGCCGAAAATAACCGGGCCGGTCGCGTACCCCACAGGTTCCCCAAACCGGTTTACGCTCTTACCGTTAGACTCCATATCCATCTGCTGCAGATGGGCCGGAAAACGGCTTAACGCCTGGCTGTACGGAAGTACAGCAGTCACAGGATACCCGAGGATATTCCGCTCGTATACCCCGAT
Source organism: Clostridia bacterium (assembly GCA_017541105.1). Taxonomy (GTDB): domain Bacteria; phylum Bacillota; class Clostridia; order Christensenellales; family Aristaeellaceae; genus Aristaeella. The sequence goes on along the minus strand of JAFXZS010000004.1, from coordinate 76,019 downwards.
CAGGGCATCCAGCATAGCCGGATTTTTCAATGGATCCTTTTCCGTGGCCAGTTTGTCTTCTTCCGCGGCTCCCTGCAGGAAACGGCTGAAGATTTCCGGTCCGAAGGCCAGGGAAAGCACGGCGCCTCCCACAGCTGACGTGGAGGAATAGCGCCCGCCGATATAGTCGTCCATGAAGAACGCAGCCAGATAATCGCTGCTGCTGGCCAGCGGGGATGTCTCGCTCGTAACCGCGATCATATGCCTGGAAACATCCAGACCCCGGTTCTTCAGGGCGTCCCTGACAAATGCCTCGTTCGTCAGCGTCTCCAGTGTGGTGCCGCTCTTGGAAACCAAAATAAAGATCGTCTTTTCGGGATCGGTATCTGCCAGCACGCCCGCGGCGTCATCCGGATCCACATTGCTGATGAACTTTGCGGCCATTTTGAAGCAGCCATTCTTCTTTGCCCAGTTTTCCAGTGCCAGGTACATCGCCCGCGGACCCAGATCGCTGCCGCCGATGCCGATCTGCACGACTGTGGTAAACCGCTCGCCCTTCTCGTTGACGATTGCGCCGCTGTGTACCTTCTTGGCAAAATCAGCGATCTTCACCTGCTGATCCGTATAGAAAACCCGTTTGTCGGTTCCGTCTGCCGTCACCGGATTGCCGAGCTGTCCGCGGGTCAGCTGATGCAGCACCAGCCGCTTCTCTCCTGTATTGATCACGGCGCCGTTGTACAGTTCCTCGAATTTTCCGGAGAGTTCACATTCCTCTGCCAGATTGCTCAGTTGCTGCAGGAGGGAGTCATCCACCTGCTTCGCCGCGTAGTTGTATACCAGGCCGGCAGCCATGGGAATCTGATACCTCGCGACCCGTTCGGCGCCGTTTGCACCGGCCAGCTCCCGGGTCAGATCCACAGGGTGATTGTGGTTCCTGATTTCCTGGTACGATTTCAGCATATCCAGGTTTTTCCACTGATTCATGTGCAGTCCTCCTGTTGACAGATTTATATCTCCCTTCCCATTATACAGCGCTCCCCTTTCTCTTTCAAGCGCCGGAAAAAGAAGTGGACTTTTCCCCGCTCCGTGAAGTAAAATAAATATAGCAGAAAACGGAACGGAGGGGTTGAAATGTCATTCCGGAAATGGTTCTCCCTGCTGCTTGCGCTGTGCCTTTTACTGGCTGTTCTTCCTGCCGCGGCGCGGGATTACGGCGATGATGACGGAATTGAATCGGTGGAAAGTATGCGTGTGGTCCGCTGTAAGGAGTGGGTCAGCCTTCGGGAAAAGAGCGACACGTCTTCCCGGCGTCTGGCCAAGGTCCCTCTCGGTGCGGTTGTGAACAGCTGTATCCGGGACGGCAGCGGGATGGTTTTCTGCAAATATGAAGGGGAATACGGGTTTATCCTGGAAGAGTATCTGGAACCTTTCTGGAAACAGGCCGCCGGTCAGATGTACCGCGGAAAATGCCCCCTGCCCATGACGCTGAATCTTTTTGTGGATGAAGCGGATACGGAGCTCGACTGGGAGAAATACGGTGTCCGTGTGCTGGCCAATCATTATGGGGATTCGGACGGAACCGAGGCGCTGATTCTGGGTGTTTTTGCCGGTGATGCCGTGACGCCTTCCTGGACGTATATGCTCGTGCTCCCGGACAGCGGTGAACTGCAGGGTCTGACTGCCTTCATGGGCGGCACTGCCGCGGATCCACAGGTTATGGTCTATCACTGCGAGCTCGGGCTGACCATGCTGGACCTGGTTACCGGTGAAGAAAAATGGACACTGTCTCCGGCAGACTGCTCCCTGGGTGCCGGGAATGCGAAAGCCGTATCAGATGACGGCATCGTTTACATCACCGGATACTACGGTCCGCATCCCGTGGCCATTTCAGCGGAGGGCACCGTGCTGTGGAAGGCGGAATCGTCGGACGGGCGCCTGGTGTGGCCATATGCCGTGGCCATCGCGGAAGACCGCATTCGGGTCAAATACAGAAGCCAGGAAGACAATGCCTTCCTGGCTGAATATGATCTCAATGGAAACCTGACCGGCGTGCAGGCTATTGCCGAATAACCCGGTGAGGGGAATAGCAATCCCGTGTGTCAGTCGTTCAGGATGCGCTTCAGGAACTCTCTGGCGCGCGGGCTCTCCGGATGGGTAAAGATCTTCTCCGGAGGCCCTTCCTCTTCAATCACTCCGTCTGCCATATACACCACATGGGTGCTGACTTCCCTCGCGAAGGACATCTCGTGCGTGACCACCAGCATGGTCATGTTGTCCTTGGTCGCGAGGGATTTCATGACGTCCAGCACCTCGCCCACCATTTCCGGGTCCAGTGCGGAGGTCGGTTCATCAAACAGCAGTACTTCCGGTTCCATCGCCAGCGCCCGCGCAATTGCGACGCGCTGTTTCTGTCCGCCGGAAATCTGGTCCGGCCGGGCATTGATATACGGCGCCATGCCGACCTTGTTCAAATAGTACAGCGCCCGCTTCTTTGCTTCTTCTTTCGGAACCTTCAGCACCTTCTGCTGGCCGATCATACAGTTGGCCAGCACAGTCAGATTACTGAAAAGGTTGAAGCTCTGGAATACCATGCCGACCTTTGCGCGGTAGGCGGAGGAATTGATCCTGCCTTTGGATACATCCTGTCCGTGAAACAGTATTTCGCCGGTAGTCAAAGTTTCAAGCAGGTTGATGCATCGGAGCAGCGTGGATTTTCCGCTGCCGCTCGCGCCGATAATCGTGGTTACATCGCCCTTGTCGACTGTAAAATCGATATCTTTCAGTACCGCGTGGGATCCGAAGGCTTTGGAGAGATGACGAATCTCGAGAATGTGTTCGCTCATGATTTCTCTCCTTTATAATCTTTATTCACTTCGTCAAAGGGCGAACCGGTATCTGCCGGATAGCTGTAGGTGCCGGCGGTCATGACCAGCTGGTCCGTATTAACCAGCTCGTAATTGGATTTGCCTGCCAGCTTCTTTTCCAGCCTGCGCAGCAGGAAGGAAGCCAGAAGGGTCAGGCACAGATAACCGCCCATCTCCATAAACGCAGAGGGAAAATACTTGAACACAGCTCCGGATACCATCTTATGCACGGCAAAGAAATCGGAAAAACCGATGATGAACATCACCGAGGTGTCTTTTACGTTGATGATGTAGTTGTTCCCGATCTGCGGCATAATGTTTCGCAGCGTCTGCGGCAGAATAATGTACAGCATTGTCTGCCAGTGGTTCATACCGATGGCCTTGGCGCCTTCGAACTGGCCGGGGTCAATGCTCATAATGCCGCCGCGGACCGACTCCGCCATGTACGCGCCGGTGTTAATCGACACGACGATGATGCTGACCGTCCAGATATCCTTGAAGGAAACACCGAAGAAATACGGCATGCCGTAATAGATAAATACGGCCTGCAGAATCATAGGAGTTCCGCGGAAAATCTCGACATATGCGCGAATAAGGATCCGGATCAGTTTCAGCAGCGCGCGCTTGAGAAGATTCTCATTCAAGCCGCACGGAATCGTCTGCAGAATACCGCAGAAAAAACCGATCACGCAGCCGATCAGCGTGGCCGTGATGGCCAGAATGAGCGTGTTGGCAATCCCGTTCAGATAAACGGTGCCGTATTTCGCCCAGAGGCTCCCGATATCGGAAAAGAGCTGTGCAAACATATGATCTGTACTTCCTTATGGTTCCGATTATTCGCTCAGCGGCTGCACCTTGATGGCTTCCTGCATCAGGGCATTGAAGTCGTCCGCCGTCTTGTCGCTCAGGTAGCTGTTGATGGCGTCGACCAGTACGGTGTTGCCTTTCATCACGGAAATACCGATGTTGATTTCTTCATCGGAAACCGTAAAATCATCATCACTGCCGGCAAAGTCGAGGATCATCAGATCCGGGTAGGCGATGACGGCGCCCTGTGCGGTCGGCATATCGGTGCAGACGAAGTCCACTGTGCCGGTTTCAACAGCCATCAGCATCGCAGGAGCGGACTCGGCAGGCATTTGAATTTTCGCGTCCGGAATCTGCGGCAGGCAGGAATCGTACCAGATGGTACCGCTCTGGCTCGTGCAGGTACCGCCCGCCAGTTCGGAAATGCCCTTGGCATTGGCGAAAGCGCTGTCCTTCTTGACCAGGCATACGATCGTAGCATACAGATACGGGCCTGCAAAATCGACGGCTTCCATCCGTTCAGAGGTCATGCTCTGGCCGGCAATAACCGCATCGCACACACCGGACTGCACCGCGGGAATCAGGGAATCCCAGTCGAGCTGCATGATTTCCAGCTGCCAGCCGTTGGCTTCGCAAATGGCCTTCGCGGTCATGACATCGTACCCGTTGGCATACAGTGCGGAATCCCGGATCGGCACAGCGCCGTTGGAATCATCCGGCTGCGCCCAGTTGTAGGGAGCATAGGCGCACTCCATCGCGACGGTAAGCACTCCGTCTTCCAGGCTGGGAATGGCGCCTTCCGCGCACGCGGCAGAAGCCAGCACCAGCATCAGCACCATCATCACAGACAAAATCTTTTTCATTTTTCACCCTCCAGACCATAATTCGTTCATCAGGAAACCAATTTTATTGTATGTTTCCCCTCCTGTGCTTACAAGTTTTTTTGATGTACAGAATAATACAGGGCTGACACAAAAAAACCCGTGCGTCTTGCACGGGTGAAAAATGAATTCGTAGGATCAGCGCTTGCTGAACTGGGGAGCCCGGCGGGCAGCCTTCAGGCCGTACTTCTTGCGTTCCTTCATCCGAGGATCACGCGTCAGCAGCCCGGCTTTCTTCAGGGTACCGCGCAGTTCCGGATCAGCCTTGCACAGGGCGCGGCTTATGCCGTGCCGGATCGCGCCGGCCTGGCCGGTCAGTCCGCCGCCCTTTACGTTGACCATCACGTCATAATTTCCGATGTTGGTCAGGTTCAGGGGCTGGCGCACCGTCATCTTCAGGGTCTCCAGTCCGAAATAATTGTCAATATCGCGCTTGTTGATCACGATCTTGCCATCGCCGGCAACCAGACGGACGCGGGCAACGGCTTTCTTGCGACGGCCTACAGCACTGTATTCAACCTTAGCCATTCTCTCTTACTCCTTTCCGCGTCTCACTTCAGGTCCAGCACTTCAGGCTTCTGGGCGGCCTGCTCGTGCTCGGCACCGGCATATACTTTCAGCTTTTTCGCCATCTGGCGTCCCAGCGGTCCTTTGGGCAGCATGCCCACCACCGCACGGCGAACCGCAAACTCAGGCTTTTCAGCCATCAGCTTGCGATACTTGGTCTCTTTCAGGCCGCCGGCATATCCGCTGTGATGATAATAAATCTTCTGGTCCAGCTTTTTCCCGGTCAGCACGGCCTTGGAAGCATTGATGATAATAACATAGTCACCGGTATCCATGTTCGGGGTATAAATTGGCTTGTTCTTGCCGCGCAGAATGTTCGCGACCTGGCTGGCCAGACGGCCCAGCACCATTCCCTCTGCATCGATGACATACCATTTGCGGTCAATGTCTGCAGCTTTCGGAATAAAAGTCTTCAAAGGATTGTCCTCCTCGAGTATTGGTAAATCGTTCCTCCCATGATGGTCGCATGTTCGGAATCAGTATCAAGAGCTACCGGGGCTAGCGGAGCTTTTGAAGCCAAATAATATAATACTTCATTTGATCTGCTGAAGTCAAGCTTTTTTTCACGTTTATCAGTTGATTTGGACAGGTTTCGGACGGTTTTCGGGTTTTCGGGCTACAGGCGTACTCCCAGCAGTTTCATTTTCCGCTCCAGTTCCTCCGCGGATCCGTGGAAAACGATTCCCTGCCATCCACAGAGAATAGCGGCGGCAACGTTGGCCGGCGCGTCATCGACAAACAGGCACTCTTCCGGTTTCAGTTCAAACCGGTCGGTAAACAGCCTGTAAATGTCCGGATTCGGCTTGACCGTATGTACATCGCAGGAGATCAGTTTCCCCTCCATCAGGCGGCTGACTGTGTACCTTGGCCAATAGGAATGCTGCGCAACGCTGGCATTGCTCAGAAGGAAGAGACGGTATCCCTGATTCCGAAGGCGCTCTACCAGCGCCTCCATTCCCCCGATTGTTTCCCGGGGATCTGCCCACGCGGTAAGAAGCCTGCGTGTCTGCGCATGCAGCCTTTCCGGAATGCGCTGCAGAATCTGCGGCTCAGCTGTTTCCTCCGTAAGTGTGCCGCAGTCCATCTGCGCCCATTCCACGGACAGAAACAGCTCATTCATCAGGAGCCGCCGGTCTTCAGGATCCGTAATGCCCTCCCGGTCCATAAACCGGTTCGGATCAAACAGGATCAGAACATTCCCCATATCAAATACAATATTCCGAATCATTGGCTTATTTCACTGCTTCCTTTACGTCGACGGGAACTGCTTCCTCCTTGGCACCGCCCAGGCCGATACTGTTGCGAAGGTTTTCAAACTTTTTACGGCGCTTTTCCCGGATGGCCAGGCGTTCGCCCAGATCCCGTGCGCCGACGCCGTATACAAGATACAGGATCAGTCCGGACACCAGCATAATAAAGACCGTGGAGGCGCATCGGCGGCCGGAGGCATTCATGTTCATGCCGTCCCGTCCTTCCTCATTGCACATGCTCTGGATGACCATGGCATACGAAGTCCCATGGCTGGAATGGAATGTCGCGCTCATGTCGTATTCTGTGAACAGTGCGTTGAAATTCAGCGCAAACACCGCAAGGACGCTCGGCAGCACAATCGGCAGTTTAACCCTCAGGAAGGTCACCAGCGAACTGGCGCCGAGGTTTCTTGCGGCGTCCTCCAGTTCTTCATCAATCGCATAGAAGGCGGCCTTGACCATGCGCAGGGCAAATGGCAGCTTAACCACCGTATACGCCATAATGATCAGGAAACGGACATTCTCCGCGTAATACAGATTGTTTCCGAAGACGTACCATACATTCTGGTTGAAGAAAATGCGGTAGCTGTAGCAGATCAGGATTGTCGGCAGGAGCCACGGGAACAGGAGGCAGGCTTCCACTGCCTTGCTGCGCTTCTTATTCTTATGCTTGAAGATATAGTTGACCGCCACCACGACAATCACACAGGCCAGCGCTGCCGCGATCGCGGACAGAATAAAGCTCAGGCGGATGCCGCCGATTGTTTTTTCATTCGCGAAGACCCCGGAAATCGCATTCGGCCGCAGCTTGGTTTTACCGCGGGACGTGGTATACGAATAATCCTGTGAGCCGAAATAATTGATCAGTGTCCAGCCGGAAAAATCCAGCGTTTTGGAACGGATCGCCTGCCAGTTCTGCAGGGAGAAGATGATAATCATCACAACCGGCGTCATATAAATCACAAACAGCACATAGGCATAGATATGCGCCAGCACATTGGCAACCGGATTCTGAATTTTCTGTTTTACAAGTTTGGCTTTCGTCTTGCTGACGGAAAGGTAATGGCCTTTTCGCTCGTAATGGTTCAGTACGCTCAGAAGAACGATGGTAAACAGCGCCAGAATAATGGACAGCAGTGCTGCCCGGGCCTGCGGAAAGGCCTCGTCGGCTGTCGTGGAACCTGCCAGGCGGACAATCTCCGGGTTGATTGAATTGTAGCCTAACAGGGTCGGCGCGGACATCGCACACAATCCGGTAATGAAAGTCATCACCGTCAGGGAGAACAGTGTCGGAAGCAGCGTAGGCATAACTACCTTCAGCAGTACTTTGAAAGGTTTTGCTCCCATGTTTCGCGCTGCCTCAACCGTGTTGTAGTCGATGCCGCGGATCGCGTTGCGAAGGAACAGCGCATGGTTCGAGGTGCAGGCGAAAGTCATGGTAAACAGCACAGAGATGAAACCGGAAAACCATTGCCGGTCCATATTCGGGAAAAACTGCAGCAGCCAGTTTGTAAGAATGCCGTCCTTGTCATACAGGAACTGATAGCCGGTAACCAGAGCGACACCGGAATAAATCAATGTCGTCATATAACCGAGGCGGAGAATTTTCGCGCCTTTGATATCGAAATATTCCGTCAGAAGAACGATGGAAATACCGACGATATTGACGGTTACGACCAGCAGGACTGCAAGTTTCAGGGAGTTCAGGACAAAGCTTGGCATGTTGCCGGCAAAGAAGAACCGGATTACAGCAAAAGGATCTGTGTTGCCGGCCGCATCCTTCGCGGAGAAAATGGAGGTCAGCGTATCCAGGCACGGCATCACCATGAAGCCCAGAAAAAGGTATACGAACAGGACACCACCGAAAATGCCCCATAGTTTACCTAAACCGTATTTTTGTTTAGCGCCAGTCGGAGCCTGCACGAATCTCACCCCCTCAGTAGCTCATGACATCATCCGGATGAATTCCGACCTTCACGGTTTCGCCCGGTTCATAAATATTGATTCCGTCGTTCTTCTCAATCACTTTCAGCTGCTGGTTGGCCGCGGTGATGTAGTACTTGATGTACAGTCCATAGTATTCCCGGCTTTCAATGACGCCCTGTATCTTAAAGACGCCCTCGCCTTCCGCGTTCTGATTGACCCGCAGCCGCTCCAGGCGGATGAAATGATGCTTGTTTTCGTCCAGCTGCATGTCCCGGATGATCTCATCCTTCAGCGGATTAATGTCGCCGATGAAGTTTGCGACAAATTCCGTCTCAGAATGGTTGTAGACCTCGTTCGGAGTTCCGATCTGCTCAATATATCCCTTGTTGAAGACAGCGATCCGGTCGGAAAGGGTCAGCGCCTCTTCCTGGTCGTGTGTAACGTAGATCGTTGTGATGCCGAATTCCTTCTGCATCTTCTTCAGTTCGTTCCGCAGCTGTACGCGGAGCTTTGCGTCCAGATTGGACAGCGGTTCGTCCATGCAGATGATGGCCGGCTCCGTGACCAGAGCCCGGGCGATGGCCACGCGCTGCTGCTGGCCGCCGCTCAGCTGGGAAACCGCTTTTTTCAGCTGTTCGTCACTCAGGTCCACCTTCTTCGCGATCTCTGTGACCTTCTTTTCGATCTCGTCCTTCTTCAGCTTCTTGATTTTCAGGCCGAAAGCAATGTTGTCATGCACTGTCATCGTCGGGAAAAGTGCGTAGCTCTGAAACACGATGCCGATATTCCGCTTTTCGATCGGCACATGGGTAATATCCCGGTTCTGCATCTGGACGGTCCCGCTGACGGGATCGATAAACCCTGTAATGGTCCGGAGCGTCGTGGTCTTTCCGCAGCCGGAAGGTCCCAGGAAAGTGAAAAACTCGCCTTCCTTCACATGTACATTGATGTTGTGCAGCGCTTCAAAATCGCCGAATTTAACAACAATGTCCGTCAGTTTAATCATGGTTCCGTCCACTCCTTTAATCCAAAAAATCTTTCATTCTTTTCAGATGCCGGATCTCATGCGATCCTCCCTCTTACATAAAAGGAGGCGAGCCTGAACGAGGCTCGCCCAGATGTTATATAAGCTTATTCAGCTTTCTGTGTCATGGTTGCCCAATCGATGTTCTCCCAATCCGGTTCCGCAGGCGCGGCAGCATTGTCTGCCCAGTAGAAGCCCAGGTTAGTCATGATGTTGGTCCACTCCGCACTGTGCGCAGCCACGTACTGGGCATAGTTCATATCCGTTCCCTCGATGGCGTTCAGAGCAAAGTTCGGCAGGGAGTAGATTCCGGGAATTCCGTCCGGATACGCCGCCGCAGCAGCATCCTCGTTGCAGGGGAAGGAATCGAATTCTTCAGACCAGGCCGTCTGGGTTTCGGCGGAACCGAACCACTCTGCGAAAGCCTTGACGGTTTCGGTCTCTTCTTCGCTGCGGCCTTCCTTGTCGAGAATACCGATGTACTCAGCGATGTAGTAGGTGCCGTCGTCGATATCAACCAGCGCCCAGTTTTCGGGTTCCAGCGTACCGTGCAGCGCGGTTTCGATACCGGCCTCCTCAGCCGCTTCGATATTGCCGTACAGGGAAGAAGAATAGAAGGTGGAAACCTGGACGTCACCGCGGATCAGGGGATCCAGGCCGTAGGAGTCACCGGTGAAGTTGCCGTTTGCGCAGTAGGCCCAAAGGGTCTTCCAGCCGTCCACGGAGATGCCGCCGGCGGGAGAAGCGGGATCCACAAAGGGATACAGCATCGCGCTGTTGATGTTGGCATTCGTGGTTCCGCCGACCTTGCCCTGGCGATACCATTTGTAGCCGCAGCCAACCATATCCGCCCAGTGCGCAAAGTGGAGCGCTTCGCCGCTGGTGCCCAGATCGTCCGTCCGGTACAGCATCAGTACATTCTGCACAACAAGTCCGTAGGCTTTGCCGTCATACTTGTAGTTACCGACCTTATCCGCCCAGGAAGGAGTCCAGTCGATAATGGACAGGTTCTCATACTTGCCCTTGATCAGCTGATCCCAGCGGGTCTCGTTCAGGCCGAAGATCAGATCGCCGTCTTTCTTTTCATCAGCGGCCTGTACGGCGGCACTGTCGCCGGAAATGACGGAGTTATCATCAATGGAAATGCTGAAGCCGGCTTCCTTGGCTTTTTCGATCAGCCAGGTTGTACGCTCAGTCGAGTTTGAATTGGAATAAATCCGGATGGTGTAGCCGTCCGCGCTCGCAAAGCTGAGCATGGACAGGACGAGCAGAACGCTCAGGAGAACAGCCAAAAACTTTTTCATGAATACATGCCTCCCAATATAGATTTGCACCGCGCACGGTGTTCTTGTTGGAAGTATTATACTCATTTCCGCCCTGTTTTGCAACCGGGATTTTCCGTTTTCTGCTTACCAGAGCTGTTTTCCGCTGTCCTCTGCCTGCGCAAAGGGGCCCGGCAATGTGTCCACGCCCCGCGGATTGCCGAAATAGTCCCTGTTGAAGATAATCTCCGTGCCGTCCGGATTCTCGAAGCGCTGTTCCGGTTCAAAGGCAATCCCCAGAAGATCGGAGGTGATGATGCCGTCCCGGAAGCTCTTCAGCCGGCTGTACAGGTTGGTTTTCAGGGTATAATGCCCGTCTTTTTCTGTCAGCACAACTTTCACGCCACCTTTGGAATCCTCCAGGAAATGGTTTTCCTTATGATAAACCGTGGCGCCGTTGAAATACGCATTTCCGTCCACCCATACAGGCAGATGGCCGAAGTGGGCCTGTGCCAGGCCGCCCATATTCGGTATGCCGTCTGCGAAAGGCGCGTCCCATTCCTCCTTGGTCGGGAAGATATCGAAGGGCGCTGTTCCGACCGTTCGGTAATCCGCGTCGGTGGGCTTCTTTTCCGGATCCGTCGGCCCGGCCTGGACAAAGATATTGTTGTAAATCCTGTCATCGCCGTGGAGGATGGTCATAAAGCCGGCCACTTCAGTCCGGTGGCGGATGTGATACGGCGTATAGCGGGGTTCCCTCTGCCCGTTCACGATGCTGTCCACACCGCTGTTAATCAGGCTGAAAGCACCCAGCATCAGATTATGCACGCAGGCGATGCCTTCGCTGGGGATCGTCACGGATACCGGGGAAAGCAGCAGGTTGTTGTCAATCAGTGTGGGCCCGTGCCCGACTTCAATGAAGATATCCGTGGAGAACATGGCACCCCGGGCCTGCTCCCGTCCTTCCGGCCGCCAGTTGTTGTGCATCAGGTTCTGGCTGATCCGCGCGCCTTGCGCTTCCCAGTCCAGCCACACACCCATGATGCAGTCATGAATATGATTCCGCCGGATGGTCACGTCAATTGCGGCATGCAGCTTGATGCCGGCCGTCTCCGCGCCGCCCAGCTGCTGGGAATTGCAGATATGATGGATATGGCAGTCCTCAATCGTGGAAAACACACCGCCCATCCGTCCCACGATGCCGGTCTGTTCGCAGTGATGTACTTCGCACCGGCGGACGATATGGCTTCCGACCTTTTCCTTCAGCCATCCGTGATACTGGCCGCGGCAGACCGCGTCGCGTTCCATCTGTGTCGGGCTCTTGACCCGCTTGTGGAAAAAGTACATGTCGTTTTCGGGATCCAGGTATTTCCCGAGCGAGATCCCGCAGCACCGGCTGTTGGACACTTCGCAGTCCTCAATGATCCATCCCCTGGACCAGTGCGGGCCGATCAGGCCGTCCTGATATGCGGCCGGCGGAGCCCAGGTTGTGGCCGCCTTGGTCAGCACAAATCCGCTTACTGTGATATATCCGACTCCGGTCTCTTCCGGCATGAAACAATTCCTTCGAACGCTGATTTCCACCTTTTCCTCGTTCGGATTCTTCCCCTGAAAATTGGCATACAGCACGGTGTCGTTTCCGTCCTGCTCCGTATACCACAGGAAGGATGCCTCCTCCTGATTCCATGCGAAAGGATCCGGTTTTCCCGCTTCACAGGCTTTCAGCGAGTCAGTCTCATACATCGCCCGGTCGTTCAGATACACGGATCCGGTATGCCGGATTGCCGGAGAAAAGTACCAGTCCCCGCACACCACCGTGGTATATGGATTGTAGGAACCGAAAACGCTGTTGTTCACCCGGACCGTCCAGGTGTTTCCCTTCACTTTCTTCCAGCCTGTCACTTCCTCCGCGCCGGTAATGACCGCGCCTCTCGGTTCTGTGCTGCGGTAGGTGATGCGCTGATCTTCCGTGCCCGCGTGAATGGGGTTTACCTTTTCCCGGTATACACCCGGAGCCACCAGGATTTCATCCCCCGGAAGGGCAATCTTCGCTGCGTCCTGAATGCGCCGGAATGGGGTTTCCCGGCTTCCGTTCCCTTCCCGTCCCGCCTGAATGTCCACATAGTACTTCATGACCATATCTCCTTTCATTTTTTACAGATATATCCGGTAATTCCCCGTCAGCATCAGCAGACAGAAGAAATAGAGGCAGTTATCGTAGTACCGACGGACGCCTTTCCTCAGAGGCGTCTGGACAAAAAGCTTTAGGAACCGTGTCCGGTGTACGCTTTTGCTGGAGATGGAGGCCGCGCCGAGCACAGCCAGAATCGCGGTAGGATGCATAGCAGGCTCCGTCTGCGGTGTGCCGTCCAGCTCATATGCCCGCAGATCCTGCAGGTTCTGCTTCGCAAAGAAATCCTGCAGCCGCGTGGTCACATCATCTTCTTCCGGATGCGGACCGAACCATACATGGTCCAGTGCGATATTTTCCGCCACCCTGTACGCGTCGGAATAGTATACCCATGGCTTACCGAACAGCAGAACCGCCTTCCCGTTATAGTCGGCATATTCCGGGCTCAGTCCCGTCTCCGGATCTGCGGACCGGATCAGATACTTCCGGCTTTGCTCCGCGGCCCACTTCCAGAAGTTCCGGTCCTCTTCGTCCGCCTTCTGTGCAAACAGATCATAGAAATGCGGAAGATGATAGCTCGGATCGGATATCTTCATGCCCGGAACAAAGCGGACATATCCGTTTTCAGGCTCCCACATGGGCTGGCCGCCGGGAATCATCTCGTGCTGATGCACCGCGTGCCGGAGAATCTCCCTGGCCTGCGCTGTGTAGTTATACAGACCCTCCCCGTCTCCCCACCGGGCGGCTGCCATGAACAGCGCCATTGCGAAGTATTCCTCTCCGTCCGGCGCCGGGCCTTCCGCGTTGTGTTTCCCGTCCAGCTGTACCGACCAGGCGAAATATCCCGCGTTCGGCCCCTCCTTCAGCCGCATGTAACGGTCCGAAAATGTCCAGAGCTTATCAAAAATATCTTTCCGGTCCATCTGGACACACATCATCATTCCGTAGCTCATGCCCTCGGTTCTTGCGTCCACGTTGCCGGTATCCACCATGCACCAGGCATCCTCTTCCGTACGATGGCAGAAGTTTTCCTCCGGATCGAAGAAAATTGTGTCAAAAGCATGGTTCACCAGGTCCTGTGCCTGTTCTGCGCTGATACCGATCTCAGCAAGATAATTCGGGTAATAATCGCCTGCCGGCCTGCCGTTGCTCATATTGCCTCCGTCATCTCAGGTTATAGCGTAATTTGTACGAACTTATTCCATTTGTATTATGATGGAGAGAATGCATGCTGTCAAGCTTGAATTTCTCTTTTCCTCCCTGTAAAATAGAAAAGAGAAAGGTTATCGGAGGACTTCATGCGCATATTGCTTATTCGCCACGCGGAACCTGATTACACGATTGATTCCCTGACTGCCAAAGGCCGGACAGAGGCGGATCTTCTCAGCCGGCGCCTGGCCAATTATCAGATCCGTGATTTCTACGTGTCTCCGCTTGGGCGCGCGAAGGAAACCGCTGCGTATACGCTGAATCGCCTGCACCGCGCAGCCGAATCGCTCCCCTGGCTGCAGGAGTTCCGGGGCCGCTGTTCCGATCCGGAAACCGGTAAGCCCCGCCTTCCCTGGGATCTTCCTCCTCTCCTGTGGACTTCGCTTCCCGGCGTGTACGATATCCGCACCTGGACGGACGCTCCTCTCTTCGGAAATGGGGATGTCCGTATCGTCTGGCAGGAAACCGTGACCGGTGTGCAGGATCTTCTGGGCCGGTATGGATTCCGGAAAGACGGCCCGGTATGGCGCGTAGAAAACAATCCGCGGGATACCATTGCCTTGTTCTGCCACTTTGGTATTTCCATGGCCATTCTGGGTGTGCTGACGGAGACCTCACCCGTTGTGCTCTGGCACCGCACTCTGGCGCTCCCTTCCTCCCTGACAGAGGTGGTCACCGAAGAGCGTACCAAAGGTGTGGTCTCATTCCGGATTACCCGGCTGGGAGATATCTCTCACCTGGAATCCGCCGGTGAAAAAAGAAGCACTGCCGGCCTGTTCCCGGAGTGCTTCACAGGGGTGGATTCCACGGATCCCGCTGTAAACGGAACCCTTGGGACCGAGTATATCTATTGATAGAAGAATAATCCTCTCATCAAATATCATCAGGCGTCAGTTGTTCGGTTTCTCTCCGTTTTCGGGCCGTTCCGGCAAATTGGAAGGATCAAAGCCTTCCGGCAGATTGGAAGGATCAAAACCCTCCGGCTTCTCAGGACGTTCCTTCTTTTCGCCTTCTGCCGTTTCAGCTTCCCCGGATGCGTTTTCTCCCTCTTCTGTCGCCGTTTCATCCGGTTCCGCGTCCTCATCCGCAGCAGGGACTTCATCCGCCTCCGTCTCCGGTTCAGGCTCCTCTCCGGCAGTGATGGAAGCGCTCATTCCGAAACGGACGGCTTCATCGGGCGTAAACTCCGCGACGATCCGATAGCATACTTCCTCGGCTCCTTCTTCCGCCACTGAGGAGATAAGAACCACGGTTCCCTGGAAGGTCCTGTTTTCATCCGTTTCCAGTTCAACGGTCACGGAATCTCCTTCCTGGATCTGGCTGGAGTATTCTTCTGGAACGGTTGCTTCGACCCGCATCTTGTCCACAGGATAGATGACGGCTGCAACGCTGTCCTTCTGAACGCTATCGCCTGTCTGGACGCTGATACTGCCCACAACGCCGGCCTGGCCTGCGGTGATTTCAGTTCCGCTCATGACATAGCCTTCAAAGTTATCGTCCAGTGTTTCCAGCAGCAGATCGCCGCGTTTGACCTCATCGCCGTCCTTCACGGCAATCTGTACGATGGCGCCGGTGGGCGTTACGGCAGTGGGCGTTGTCCGGCTGGCAGTCCCGCGGCCGATCTTCAGTGTGGCGGTATGCGCCTCATCCCGGTAGATTTCCACAGAATCCTTATGGATAAAGTTCCCCTCTGTCACTTCGATTTCATAGCTGTTGCCGTCAATCTTTGTGATGATGCCCTTGCCCTTACGGTCCGCGTTGCTTCTGCACTGCAGCCACACCGTTTCTCCCGCGTGAACAAATTTGGTCTCGATAGTGGCGTAGGCATTGTCTGTGGAAGCGCTCACGGTGAAAGCGTTTTTTCCTTCCAGATACAGGACCGCGCCGTACCGGTTTGTCACTGTGTCAGCCGAACCTCCGGGCTGGCCGAACACGCCCGTGACCGTTCCGTCTTCTTCCGCGTAGATTTTGGTGGTTCTCATCGTATAGAGCAGGTCCTTTGCCTGCACCTTTTGTCCCGCTTCAACCAAAACTGCACCGACGGTACCTCCGATAGGCGCGCAAACCTGGATTGATTCAGCCGGGATAACTGTGCCGCTCAGGGTAATGGAATCCGCACAGGCGCCTGTAATCAGGAGAACTCCGCAAAGCATTACTGCCAGACAAGTGAATAACCGCTTCTTCATGTTGTTTGTCCTCTCTTTCTTTTTCAGGATGCTCGCAGAGCATTTATCGGGTTCAGTTTACTGGCTTTCCGGGCCGGGGCCCATCCGAATAGAATTCCGACAGCGGCGGAAAATCCGACGCCGAGCACAATCGCGCCGGTGTTCAATACAAAGCTTGTTTCAAGCACCTTGCACAGCGCGTAGCTCAATCCAAGTCCTGCCACCACCCCCAGCAGGCCGCCGATCATGGAGAGCAGGAAGGATTCAATCAGGAATTGCGCCTGAATCTGCCAGGAGATCGCACCAAGGGCTTTTTTCAGGCCGATCTCCACCGTACGTTCGTTGACAGTTGTCAGCATCATGTTCATGATGCCGATACCGCCGACAATCAGCGCAATGGAAGCAATGCCGGCCAGCAGGCTGCTCATCATGCTCATCATGGTTTCCATCGTCTCTTCGATGCTGCTCATACTGGTCACTGTAAAGCAGTCATCCTCGTAATCGAACAGGGTATCCATACGCTCTTCGATTTCCGAAGCTGCGGCTTCGGAGTCCGTCCCCTCCTTCAGGTAGACGGTAAAGCTGGTTATTTCCCGGGTATTGTTGATCTTCATTGCCGTGGTATAGGGAATCAGGATGTTCGGTGTGCCGCTGAAGATCGAGGCGACGCCTCCGCCGGAATCCTCCTCAAACCGACCGACCACAGTAAAGGGAATTCCGGAAATATAGATTGTTTTTCCCAGCGGATTGACGCCGAAGAAGAACGTATCCACCATTTCCTGGCTGATTACGCAGCAATAGGTGCTGTTGTCGTCATCAATAAAATTCAGTGCCCTTCCCTGCAGGATCAGATCGGGATTGCTCTGAAAATAATAGGCATTCCTGCCGGAAACGGTGACGTTGGTTTCAACGGTTCGTTCATAGGAAACCCGCCCGTTCAGGCTGACGCTGGGCACCAGGCCGTCCACGCTGTCCAGGGATGAAATCTCTGCCAGGTCTTCCGGTGTCATGCCAGTTTTCAGATCGCTTCCGGTAATACTCACCGACAACCTTCCCGCGCCCATGCTGGAGAAGGAGGTAGAAATGGAACCGGAGACTCCGGACACAGTGGAAATCAGTGCGATAACCGCTGTAACACCGATCATAATACCCAGCAGCGTCAGGAATGAGCGTACCTTGTTGCTCAGGATGTTATCCAGTGACATCCGGACGCATTCGCCCAGCATGACGACGGTACTCCGGATTGATTTAAGCATCCTTTGTCGACCCTCCTTCCATGATTTCTCCGTCAATAATCCGGATAATTCTCCGGGCATGAGCGGCGATGTTCATATCGTGGGTGATCATGATGACCGTATGGTGCTCCCGGTTCAGTTCACTGAAAAGCTCCATGATCTGTGCGCCGGTCTTCTGGTCCAGGGCCCCGGTGGGCTCGTCTGCCAGCAGCAGGGAAGGGTTCCCGACCAGCGCCCTGGCAATGGCCACGCGCTGCTGTTGGCCGCCGGACAGCTGTGTCGGAAGGTGATCCATCCGGTCTGCCAGGCCGACCCGTTCAAGCATGGCTTCCGCCCTTCTCCGCCGTTCCTTCGGCAGAACGCCGGCATAGATCAGCGGCAGTTCCACATTTTTCCGGGCTGTCAGCCGGTTCAGCAGCTGGGAGTTCTGGAAAATGAAACCGATTTCCAGGCTTCTCAGTTGTGCCAGTTCCACCTCATCCAGCTCTTCCACCTCGCGGCCCCGCAGGATATACTGTCCGGCAGTGGGTGTGTCCAGGCATCCGATGATATTCATCAGCGTGGATTTTCCGCTGCCGGATGGCCCCAGGACGGACAGATACTCGCCCTCTTCAATGGAAAGATCTATTTTTTTGAGCACATGGACCGGCTCGCCGCCCATGATATAGTCTTTATCAATTCCCTTCATCTCAAAGAAAATGCCTTCCGCCATTGCACTCACCCCATTATCGGCCCGGGCTGAAATTGGACGGGAACCCGCTCCCGCCGCTTCCGCCGCCGAAACCGCTTCCGCCGCCTGGCCGGCTTCCGCCTCCGCCGAAGCCGCTGGGAACATTCACCTGCTGTGTTCCGAAGAGCCCGGCCAGCAATCCGGTTTCCTTCTCCTCAGTCTTCGCGACCACGTAGACGGTTTCCCCTTCGCTGAGCCCTTCCTTAATCTCCACATAGTTCCCGTTGGAAACGCCCACTGTGATCGGCTGTTCCGTCATGGTGCCATCCTCCTGCTGCACATAGACGTAAGCTGAATTATCCATGGCCGTGGAGATGGCATCCATCTTCAGAATGATGACATCCGTCACCTCTTCCTTGGAAACGGTGACCGTCGCCTGCATCCCGGGATAAATATTGCTTGACCCGGAAGTATCGACCTCGACCAGTGCCGTGTAGTAGGCCACGTTGTTTCCCGTGTAGGATGCGTAATCAATGCTCTTGACCGCCGCGTCAAATGTAGCGTCCGCGGAAGCCACCGTTACGCGTACATTCTGCCCGACCGTCATCTGGGAGATATCACTTTCACCGATCCGGAAAGAAACCTGCATTTTGCCGAAATCAGCCACCTGCACCAGGGTATCGTCCTTCTGTACCGAATCCCCCTTCTCCGCCTCGACCTTATTGACTGTCCCGTCGAATTCGGCTGTCAGGGTGGTTCCGTCTGACAGGCGCATCAGCTTGGCTCCCTCCGCCACATGGTCCCCGGCCGATACATAGACCTCCCGGACTTTTGCATCATTCTCCGCTGTGTACGTCGTGTTGTTGATCAGCTGCATGCTTCCGCTGTAACTCATGGAATTGGAAATGCTTCCCATCGTCGTCGTATAGGTGTCGTACGTCACGGTATAATCCCGCTGCAGCTTCCGTACGACCAAAAAGCCGATGCCTCCGATCAGTACCAGGAGGATCGCCAGCACGATCAGGCGTCTGATCCGTCTCCGGATTTTCCGGGACTTCTTTGCCTTTTCCTTTTCTTTGAGCTTTTCGTTCTCGCTCATTTGCTGTCCCCCGCTTTCTCGGACTCCATGCCGTAATTTACGGTTTGCATCATAGCAAACTATTTTGAATGAATTGTGTACGGAAAGTTAACAATTTCGGGAAACAAAGAAAATACGGAACCTGAAAATCCAGGCAAAAATATAAAATGTGCCTGTGAACGGTTTCACAGGCACATGAGGTGTTGCGCGATTACTGTTTCGCAATTTCCACGAGCTTGGCAAAGCCGGCGGCATCGTTGACAGCCAGATCAGCCAGCATCTTGCGGTTCACTTCGATATTCTGCTTCTTCAGTCCGGCAATGAACGCGGAATAACTCATTCCGTTCAGCCGGGCCGCGGCATTGATACGGGTAATCCACAGGCGGCGGAATTCGCGCTTGCGGAGCTTCCTTCCTACGAATGCGTAACGCAGGCTGCGTGCAACCTGTTCTTTCGCGGCGCGGTACTGCTTGGATTTTGCTCCCCAGTAGCCCTTCGCCAGCTTCATGACCTTGCGGCGACTCTTATGGGCATTGACAGCCCTCTTAATGCGTGCCATGATTTCTTTCCTCCTTGCCGGTAAATGAGCTTATTTGTAAGGCAGCAGCTTATGAATGGTGCGGGCTTCGGCGGCATTGTCGACAATACCGGCGTTCCGCAGGTGACGGGTGCGTTTGGTGGTCTTCAGGTGCACCTGATGGTTGGCGTTCATCTGCTTATGCTTTACAATACCGGATTTGGTAAAGGAAAAGCGCTTGGCAGCTCCGCGATGGGATTTCTGTTTAGGCATAGCTTGGTCCTCCTTCCAGTGCGGTTATTCCTGCGTCTCTTTCGAGGCAGCGATCTCCCTCTTTGCCTTCTTTTCGGCAAAAGAAGCCTTCATGGCTTTGGGAGCCAGGATCATGATCATGTTGCGGCCATCCAGCAGCGGGCGGCGCTCCACCATGCTGACGTCCTTGCAGCGTTCTGCGAAATCCAGCATCACCTTCATACCGATCTCGCTGTGCGTAATCTGGCGGCCGCGGAAGCGAATGGATACCTTGACCTTGTCGCCGTTCTCCAGGAAGCGGATGGCCATCTTTGCCTTTGTATTCACGTCGTTTTCTTCGATCGTGGCAGACAGCTGCACTTCCTTGATATCGACAACGCGCTGATTCTTCCGGTTCTCGCGCTCCCGCTTGCTTTGCTCATAGCGGTATTTGTCATAATCCAGCAGCTTGCATACAGGGGGCACGGCAGAAGGCTGGATCTTTGCCAGATCATACCCTCTTTCATCCGCCAGCTGCAGCGCCTGCTGCGTCGACATGACACCAAGCTGTTCGCCGTTCTCGTCGATCAGTCGAACTTCCTTGTCGCGGATTTCCTCATTGATCATCAGTTCGGTTGCGATGTCCATACACCTCCGGAATAAAATGAGCGGCGGGCAAAACCCGTCGCTCATCGATGCTCAGCAAAATCCTTTATACAGGATGCTTCAAAACCCGGCGGTGAAAACCACACAAGGTGAGAGACGGGCAGGCCTCTGCTTTCAAACAAATGGGAGAATACCATATCCCGATGGAATTGTCAATATGGCAATCCGGGATTTTTACAGCGATTTTTACAGCGAATTCACCAGATCATACAATGTGGTGTTGAACTGTTTCTTGCACTTCAGCGCTTCCATAATGGGCATATACATGACCCGGCCTTTCTGCATGCCGATCACCTGGTTGCTGATGCCGTCGCGAAGCAGGCGCACAGCCAGGTTTCCGGCCTCGAAGGCGAAAGCGCTGTCTCTGGCGGTAGGCTCCGCGCCGCGCTGGACATATCCGATAACAGTTGCCCGGGCCTCCGCTCCGCCGCACATCCGCTTCATCACGGAGGCGAAGCGCACTGCGCTCATAGGTTCCTCCGGATAACAGGGCTTCCCGTGCGCGGTCAGGAACTTGTACAGGTTGAAGGGAGCCATGGCTTCATAACAGCCTTCTGCCATGACGATGGTTGCCCGGAAATTGCCCTTGGTCAGCTGGCTCTGCAATTTCAGCGCCATGCTTTCCACCGTCCACGGAACCTCGGGAACGATAACGATCTCACTGCCCGTGGAAACCGCGGCGGTCAGTGCGATATCCCCGCAATGCCTTCCCATGACCTCCACGACTGCGGGACGGTCATGGCTTCGGGAGGTTGCCCGGATTTTACGGATGGCATCCACGCAGACGTTCACGGCCGTGTCAAATCCCAGAGACATTTCCGTGTATCCCAGGTCATTATCGATCGTACCCGGAATCCCGATGCAGGGAATGCCCATTTCACAAAGGCATTTGGCGCCGTTGAAGCTTCCGTCTCCGCCGATCACCACCAGGCCGTCAATCTCCATGGCTTTCAGTGTCCGGACGGCAATCTCCCGGTATTCCAGCTGGCGGAACTCGTCGCATCGCGCTGTCCGCAGATAGGTACCGGGTTCATCCGCGATATCCAGAACAAGATCCAGCGTCAGCTCCTGCAGGTCATCATGAATATTGCTGCTCTTCCTCAGCAGGCCGTTGTATCCGCGCTTGATTCCGATCAGCGGAATGTTGTACAGTGCGGCGCTGCGGGCTACGGACATCACAGCCGCGTTCATTCCCGGGCTGTCGCCGCCGCTTGTCAATACACCGATTTTCCTCATGGTGTTCGTTCGCTCCTTTGCCTGCCGCTCTCCGGACGGCTTTTCAGTATAATGTAGTATACCATATCTTGCCGCCTGTGGGAAGAAGCTAATTTTGTAAACTTTGCGTAATGGTTTCTTTACAAATTTGTCCTTTTCTGATATGCTTTATTTGTTTTCGCAGGCACTTTCCGTGTTGATTCGGACATGGGCGCGCCTGAAGTTGAAGAAGATTTTTGCCGTTTCCGGAAGGAGGGAGTTCATCTTGCGCTGTCGTCTGTTCTGTCTGCTGGCCGTCCTTGTGCTGGCGGTTTCTTCCTGTACTCCCGCCTTTGCGCTGGAAGCTTCCACCCTGAAACACGGCTCCCGGGGCAGTGATGTCCGCAAAGTACAGGAGGCGCTGATAACTCTCGGCCTGCTGAAAATAGAAGCGGACGGCATATTCGGCAACAAGACGGAGAACGCCGTTCGGAAATTTCAGAAAAAGAACGGCCTGAAGGTGGATGGCCTCGTCGGCTCGAAAACCCTTGCCCTCCTGCTGGAAAAGGCCGCCGCGGCTTCCGGATCCGTCGGGAAGGAAGAAAATGGCTCTGCCTCCGACGGAAATCTGTTTTCCGGCGATTATTCCGCAATCCGTCCGGATGATACCGGAAAACGTGTCAAAATACTTCAGAAAGCACTGATCGAGCTGAAATATCTTTCCGGCAAAAGCGACGGGATCTACGGCAAAAAAACGCAGGAGGCCGTCCTGTTGTTCCAGCAGCAGAACAAACTCTCCGCGGACGGGATTGCCGGGAAAAAAACGCTGAAAGCGCTGGAAAAAGCGATAAAGGACGGGGCGGTTTATTCCGCGGCGCAGAAGGAAGAGGGCAATGCTCCAGAAAAGGCCTCTTCCACTAAAGCTCCGGACGGAAGTTCCATCAAACTGCTTCACTGGTTCAATGATATCAAGCCGACACTGAAATCAGGCGACCATCTCCTGATCTACGATCCCTCCACGGGGATCAGCTGGACCCTCCGGGTTTATTCAAGGGGGCGTCACTGCGACAGCGAACCGCTGACACAGGAGGATACCGACCGTATGGTTCAGGCATTTGGCGGAAAAAACACCTGGACACAGAAAGGCGTATATGTCATGCTCCCCTCCGGAATCTGGACAATCGGTTCCACGCATGATATGCCCCACGATTCCGGCAGCATCAAGGATAACGGCTTCAACGGTCACCTGTGCGTTCATTTCCTTCGCGATATGGATGAAGCCAAAAAGAACGATCCCAAATACGGCGTCGCCAATCAGGAAACCATCCGCAAGCTCTGGAAATCCCTGACCGGAGAAGACATCTCATACTGATGAGTGGATCTTTGTCCCCGGAACAGAAAAGCAGCCCTCCGGTCTTCACGGACCTGGGGGCTTTCGCTTTGATTTCTTCTCCAAATAATCCTTCTGATATCTGAAAAAGGATTCTGCCGTCGAAATGCAGGCTCCTGCCTGAAAATGCGTTATCCGGTCGGATCCGGCATACTAAAAAGGCCTTCCGGTTTCATACACCGGAAGGCCTGCTGTTAACAAAGGCGGTTTGCAAACCCGGCCCTTACACTTTCGGGAGCCTCGCGCGGAATTTCGCCAGTTCTTCATCCGTCGGGACATAATCGTCCATCAGCCCGTCGTGGTATTTCTGATATGCCACCAGATCGAAATACCCGGTGCCTGTCAGGCCGAAGAGGATGGTCTTCTCCTCCCCGGTTTCCCTGCACTTCATGGCCTCGTCGATCGCTGCGCAGATCGCGTGGCTGCTCTCGGGGGCAGGCAGGATTCCTTCCGTACGGGCAAAGGTTTCCGCTGCGTCGAATACCCGGGTTTGCGGAACAGAGACCGCTTCCATCAGGCCGTCGTTATACAGCTGGGACAGGATCGGGCTCATGCCGTGATAGCGCAGCCCGCCCGCGTGGTTCGGTGCCGGAATGAAATCCGATCCCAGGGTATACATTTTCGCCAGGGGGCAAACCATTCCGGTATCGGCAAAGTCATAGGCATAGACACCCCGCGTGAAGCTCGGGCAGGAGGCAGGCTCCACCGCAACGATGCGGTAATCCGCTTCACCCCGCAGTTTTTCTCCCATGAAGGGGGCAATCAGGCCGCCCAGATTGCTGCCGCCTCCCGCGCAGCCGATAATCACATCCGGCCGGATCCCGTATTTGTCCATGGCGATTTTTGTTTCCATGCCGATAACAGACTGGTGGAGCAGGACCTGGTTCAGCACGCTGCCCAGAACATAGCGGTACCCGGGTGTGCCTACGGCAACCTCGACCGCCTCGGAGATTGCGCAGCCGAGGGAGCCGGTAGTACCGGGATGCTCGGAAAGAATCTTCTGGCCGATCCGGGTGGTCATGGACGGCGAAGGCGTAACATCCGCACCGTAGACCCGCATCACTTCGCGGCGGAACGGTTTTTGTTCATAGGAAACCTTCACCATAAATACCTTGCAGTCCAGTTCGAAGTATGCGCATGCCATCGACAGCGCTGTACCCCATTGTCCTGCGCCGGTCTCCGTCGTAACACCCTTCAGGCCTTGTTTCTTGGCATAATATGCCTGTGCGATGGCCGAATTCAGCTTATGGCTGCCGCTGGTGTTATTACCCTCGAACTTGTAATAAATCTTTGCCGGCGTATTCAGTTTCTTTTCCAGGCAGTACGCACGGACCAGCGGCGAAGGACGGTACATTTTGTAGAAGTCCAGGATTTCCTGGGGCACGGGATATTCCCGGGTGTCGTTGTCCAGTTCCTGCTGTACCAGTTCCTCGCAGAAAACGCCGCCCAGCTCTTCCGCAGTCATAGGCTTCGCCGTGCCCGGGTTCAGCAGCGGGGCGGGCTTGTTCTTCATGTCCGCCCGCAGGTTGTACCAGTACTTGGGCATCTCGCTCTCGTTCAGATAGATCTTGTAGGGGATTTCCTTGTTTGCCATATGTACGGCTCCTTTCTTTTGGGACAGAAAAAACCTGTCCCGCGTTTTTTTCGCTGGGACAGGTCTGATCATCATACCTGCGGTGCCACCCGGCTTGGCGCATTGCGCCCTCTCATCGCGTACTTCATACGCGAACCTTTGTTCACGGAGGGTCAGCTCCGTCTCCCATACTCAGACCCTTTCCCGGAAAGATCCTTTCTGCTTGCCCTCGGAAGTCCATTCCCTTTCCGCTCCCTGCTGCCTTTCCACCGCCGGCAGCTCTCTGTAAAGGATTTCCGGAAAAGTACTCACTCTTCTTCAGCGGTTTAGCGGATCATATCATATTTTTCGATCCGGTTCAACCCCTTTTTGAGTGATTTTTCATTTTTCTTGCCGGATTATTCCGCGCCGGTACCTTCCAGGCCGATTTCAGCGGCATGCGGTTTCATGCCGTTGATGCAGATCTCCGCAACTTCCCGGACCTCCATCCCCAGCATCGCGCAGCCTTTCTCGATCAGTTCCCGGTCGCATTTTGCCGCAAATTTCTTGTCCTTGTATTTCTTCATGAAACTTTTGATTTCCAGATCGCTGATTCCGTTGGGCCGCATTCTGGCGCAGGCCTGAATGATGCCCGTCAGTTCATCTACGGTAAACAGGCTTTTTTCCAGATTGGACTTCGGCTCCACATCCGAACAGATTCCCCATCCGTGGCTCAGAATTGCCCGGACATCCTCCTCCGGAACACCGGCACTCAAAAGGGGCTCCTTCGTATGCTGCAGATGTTCTTCCGGATACTTCTCATAATCGTAGTCATGCAGCAGACCCACTGCTTCCCAGTGTTCACGGTTTTCTCCGAAGTGTTCCGCCATGGCACCCATGGCATAACGTACGTTCTTGGCGTGGATGATCAGATGTTCCTCGGATACCATCGTCGCATTCAGCTCCGCTGCACGTTCCAGACTCAGCATTTGTTGTTCCTCCCCGTCGTTTTCTCGCAGCATTATCTCACGAAAAAGGGAAAAACACCATCCCTGTTCAGAAAAATGAATCCTGTCAGGGAAAATCCCTTGACAATTCATTTTCTTTCTGTATAATATCCTCCTGTCAACGGTTTCCCCTTGACAGGAGGGTTTGTCAATGGCGCAGGAGGATCTTCGGAAAAAGGTGGATCTTGCCTTCCTTTCCGCGTTCTACGGCGGTCTGCTGACGGAGAAACAGCGCCGTGTTATCGCTCTCCACTGCGAAGAGGATCTTTCCCTTGGGGAAATCGCGGAGGAGGTTGGCATCTCCCGCCAGGCGGTGCATGAGACCATAGTCCGTGCAGCCTCCCGTCTCAACGGGATGGAATCCTCCCTCGGAATGGCATCCCGTTTCCGCCGGATGGAGTCCGGCCTGGAGTCGGCTCTTTCCGCACTGAAACACCAGGAATATGACCGGGCGGAGCAGCTGCTATCCGGCTTGCTCACCCTTGATCAGGAGGAGAACAATGGCCTTTGAAGGCTTAAGTGAAAAGCTGCAGGGTGCCTTACGGAAGATGACCGGCCGCGGCCGTCTTACCGAGCAGGCTGTCCGGGAAGGCATGCGTGAAGTACGCATGGCTCTTTTGGAAGCGGATGTAAACTACGCCGTCGCCAAGGATTTCATTAAGAAGGTAACCGAGCGGTGCGTCGGTACGGATGTGCTGTCTTCCCTCTCCCCCACCCAGCAGGTCATCAAGATCGTCAATGAGGAAATGACCGCACTGATGGGCAGCACCAATGCCCGGCTCAACTGGTCTCCCTCCGTACCGACGATCTTCATGCTCTGCGGACTGCAGGGCGCCGGTAAAACCACCATGTGCGCGAAGCTTGCCGGTTATCTTGTCAAACAGGGCAAGCGGCCCATGCTGGCCGCCTGCGACATCTACCGCCCCGCGGCTATCAAACAGCTGCAGGTGGTCGGACAGCAGGTAAATGTCCCTGTCTTTGAAAAGGGAACCCAGGATCCGGTAAAGACCGCGAAGGAAGCGATCGAATACGCCCGGTATTACCAGCGGGATGTGCTGATTATCGATACCGCCGGCCGGCTGCATATCGATGAGGAGTTGATGGAAGAGCTGGCCCGGATCAAAGCTGCCGTTCGTCCGACAGAGATTCTGCTGACCGTCGATGCCATGACCGGTCAGGATGCGGTAACTGTCGCCAAAACCTTCGATGAGAAGCTGGACGTGACCGGCGTAATCCTGACCAAGCTGGACGGCGATACCCGCGGCGGCGCGGCGCTGTCCATTAAGGCAGTGACCGGCAAGCCCATCAAGTTCAGCGGAATCGGCGAAAAGCTTTCTGATGTGGAGCCCTTCCATCCGGACCGGATGGCTTCCCGCATTCTCGGCATGGGCGACGTGCTGACCCTGATCGATAAGGCGACCGAAGCCTTCGATGAAAAGGACGCGGAAAAGTTTGCCCGCAAGGGAATGAGCAACCGTCTCACCCTGGAAGACTTTCTCGATCAGATGCAGAGCATGAAGAAGATGGGCGGCATCCGGAGCATGCTGGGAATGCTTCCCGGCATGAGCGGAAAAGAGATCGATGTGGATGACAGCGCCCTCAAAAAGCCTGAAGCCATCATCCGTTCCATGACGCCGAAGGAACGGCGGGATCCCTCGATTCTGAACGCTTCCCGGAGAAAGCGGATCGCCGCCGGTTCCGGCACCACCGTTCAGGATGTGAACGCCCTGATCCGCCAGTTTGAGCAAGCCCAGCAGATGATGAAGCAGATGATGAACAGCAAGGGCAAAGGCCGGATGCGGATGCGTTTCCCGGGGATGATGTAATTCCCTTCCCTTTTGTTGGACTCATATACACTGAAAGGTATATGTTTTCCATAGATATGATTCATATTTCAATTATTTAAGGAGGATTCCGAAATGTCTGTCAAAATTCGTCTGAAGAGAATGGGTATGAAGAAAAAGCCTTTCTATCGTGTGGTTGTCGCTGATATCCGCAGCCCCCGGGACGGCCGTTTCATTGAGGAAATCGGCTACTATGATCCCATGACGCAGCCTGCTGAAATCAAGGTGAACAACGACCGTGCAAAGTATTGGCTCGGCGTTGGTGCCCAGCCTACCGATACCGTCCGTATTCTGCTGAAAAAGTCCGGCGCCATCGAGGAGAAATAAGCGGGCGATCACCATGCGGCGGATACAAGCTTTTTCCGCCGCAGTGACAGAGAAAGGATGTACCCATGCAAGAACTTCTTACCTTCGTGGCGCAGTCACTGGTGGAACATCCCGAACAGGTGAGCGTCACTGAGACCGAAGGCCCGGAAGCCATCATTCTGGAGCTCCATGTGGCAGAAGATGATATGGGCAAGGTCATCGGAAAGCAAGGCCGTATAGCCAAGGCGATCCGCGCCGTGGTCAAGGCGGCTACGGCAAAAAACAGCAAGCCTGTTTTTGTCGAAATTCAGTAATCTGCAGCGCGGGGTCCGGTTCAGAAGCGGATCCCGCGCTTTTTCGGGAGTTGTTCAATCATGCGGAATTATCTGATGATCGGGACCGTTCTCAAACCGCAGGGCATCCGGGGAGAATGCAAAATCAAGCCCTATGCCGCCCGGGTGGAACTGTTTTCCGAATGGGAAACCCTGTACCTGGAGGATCATGGCATTTACACTCCTGTCTCCTCCCGCGTCACCCGGATCCATGACGGTTTTGTGTATTCCTTTCTGGGAGAGTGCGCTTCCGCCGATGATGCGGAAGCCTTCCGCGGCCGCGAATTATATATTGACCGCGCGCATGCCGCGCCGGCGGAAGACGGCTCTGTATATATTGCCGATCTGATCGGATGTGTCGCTGAAGATGAAAACGGGCAGATCATCGGCACCCTGACCGATGTGTACCAGCATGGTCCCGTGGATACATGGGTTTTCAATACGCCGGACGGAACCCTGATGGCCCCCGCGCTTCTGGCTGTTTTCCCCAGGGTGGATCCCGAGGCCGGCCGGATTTATGCCGTTGCTGAAAAGCTGCGGGAGGTGTCTGTCCTTGATCATTGATATTCTGACCATCTTTCCGGGAATGTTTGAAAGCGTCTTCTCGTCCAGCATTCTGGGCCGTGCGCGGGAGCAGAAGCTGCTGGATATCCGTCTGACGGATATCCGGCCTTTCTCTGCCTCCAAGCATAAAAATACGGATGATTATCCCTTCGGCGGCGGCGCCGGGATGGTGATGATGGCCCAGCCGATTCAGGATGCCATGGCTTCCGTATCCGCCTCGCTTCCCGGTGCGCGCAGAATATATCTGGGACCCCGCGGCCGCAGGCTGACCACCGGAGTTGCCCGGGAACTGGCTGCGGAAAAATCGCTGATCCTGCTCTGCGGTCATTACGAAGGGGTGGATCAGCGGGCGCTGGATACCTGTGTGGATGAAGAAATCAGTATCGGCGATTATATCCTGACAGGCGGCGAACTGGCAGCCATGGTGCTGGTAGACTGCGTTGCCCGTTTTATTCCGGGAGTTCTGGGCAGTTCGGACAGCCCGGAAGAAGAGTCATTCTCGGACGGGCTGCTTGAATATCCTCAGTATACCCGTCCCAGGGATCTGAACGGGCATACTGTCCCTGAGGTACTGCTCTCCGGGGATCATTCGAAAATCCGTGCGTGGCGGCGCAGGGAAAGCCTGGCCGCCACGCTCAGGCATCGTCCGGATCTGCTGGAGTCCGCGGATTTATCCCCTGCCGATCACAAAATATTAAAGGAGCTGGCGCATCCATGTTTCTCCGAAAGCTGACCGTGATTCTGGTGCCCCTGTGCATGCTGTTGCTGCTCTGCCTGCTGATGCCGCTTCTTTTTTCTCTGAGCTGGTATCTGGGCAGTTTGCTGATCGGCCTGCTCCTCGGCACACTGCTCAGCCTGCTGCTTCCGCTGTCCGGCGCCACCCGCCTGCGGGAACCGTTTGCCTGGCTGCTGTGTGTGCCTGCGGCAGTGATCCTGCTGGTATTGCTGTACCAGTATCTGGCCTCGGTGGACGTGGGGCGTACGATCCCGCTGCTTCGGCTGCTGGTGGTTTCCTCCGATGCCTCCGGTTCCTGGATTGTCGCGGTGGAAAGTGCCTTTGCCGCCTATCTCCTCGCTTTTTCCATCCGTACCGGACGCATCATATGACTGGATTGTTAGAGGTGAATTATATGACGACCCTTCTGCTGGACGGTTCCCGGTATCGGACACCCCGGGAACTGCATATCGCCATTCAGGCCATGCTGAACCTGCCGGCATACTACGGAATGAATGCTGACGCGCTGCATGACTGCCTTTCTGAACGTCGGGAGCCTCTCCGCCTCTGGATTGCTTCCGCGGGAGAAGGTGAAGTCGCTCGCTCTCTGTCCGCGGTCTGTGCGGTTGTGGAAGATCTTGGAGGAACTGTAAAGGAGATCTGACGGAATGAAGCTTCATTTGCTGGGAGTCAACGGTCCTTTCCCGGAGAGCAGAGGCGCCACCTCCGGCTATTTGCTGCAGACGGAACAGGAACTGCTGCAGTTTGACCTGGGCAGCGGGGTGCTCGCCCGCCTGACGGCGCTGGCGCCGCCGGAGTCTCTTTCTGCGCTCTTTCTCTCGCACTGGCACTTCGATCATATTTCTGATCTGCCTGTGCTGATGTACCGGCTGGAAGCCATGGGTGAAACGCTTCGCGTCTTTGCTCCCGTAGATGAATCCTCCGTGCTTCGGCGGGCCGTTGCATCCGCATCCTGCTTTCAGCTGAATGATATCGTCCCGGGGCAGGAGGTTTCCGTCGGCGGAAGTACCGTTCTGGTTTGTGAAGCCCGCCATCCCGTGCCTGCTGTCGGTTATCGTGTGAAGGCAGGCAGCCGTGTCTTCGGGTATACCGGGGACACCAACTCGCTGCCTGAACTGGCGGACCGGTATCGCGGATGCCATCTGTTGCTGGCAGACGGGCTGTTTCCGGAAGAAAACTGGTCCGGACAGAAGCCCCACCTCTCTGCGGCGCTGGCCGCTGATCTCGCCCGGGAAGCCGGCGCGGAGCATTTGGTTCTGACACACCTGAACCCGCTTTACTCCCCACGCCTGCTGCTGCGGGAAGCACAGTCGCGCCATCCGCATGTGACCCTGGCGGCTGCCGGCACCGTTCTGGAAGTATGACTCCCTCCCAGAGAGCATGGCTTCTGCCCTTTGCGTCGCTCTGCCTGATCGCCGGTATTCTGCTTGGACGCAGCTGCGTTTCTCCGCTGCTTCCCTTCCTGGCCTGCGTCCCTGCGCTTGCCGCTGTCCTGCTTCTCCGGAGCCGTCCCCGGTTCGCTGCGTGTCTGGTGCTGTCCCTGACCCTTGGCACGGCGGCGGGGCAGATGGCCTGGCATCCTTCCCTGCCTGCGGAGGGAGAATATGAAATCCGGGGCATCATCTCGGATGAAGTTCGCCGGGGCAGTTTCGGCCAGGTGCGCACCACCTTGGCGGATGTGGCACTGAACGGGCTGCCGCTCTCCTCCGGCGGTTACTGGACCTATTATACGGAAGAGGAAGAGCTCCCTGCGGAATTGATTCCCGGACGGGAGGTCTGCTTTCGGGGCACCGTGTATGCCCCTTCCGGGGCTGATAATCCGGACGGATATGATTTTCGGGAGGAGTTGCTCCGCCGCGGAATCACCGTCGGACTGTACGGAGCGGAAGGCCTGCGCGTCAGCATACCGTCCTCTTTTTCCTTTTCCGGAGCCGCCGCATCCATCCGCCATCGTCTTACGCAAGCACTGGTCCGTACACTGGGCGAGGAGGCAGGCGGATATGCTTCTGCTCTGCTGCTGGGCAACCGTTCTCTGATTCCTTCGGAGGACCGTGCTGCCTTTGCCCGCCTCGGCATCGCGCACCTTCTTTCCGTCAGCGGTTTTCATACCGGTATTCTCGTGATGCTGCTTTCCGCGCTCTTTCGCATGCTGCGTCTGCGTCCGTCTGTCCGTCTGGTACTCTGCGGGTTCATTCTGCTGCTGTACTGCGGCCTTTGCGGAATGAACCAGCCGGTTCTTCGGGCCTCCTTCCTGCTGATGCTGTCCCTCGGCGGCAAGCTGCTGAATCGCCCGAGAGTCGGCCTGCACCTCCTCTGTGCGGTTCTGTTCGCGATGCTCCTGCTCTCCCCGGTACAGCTTACCGGCGTTTCTTTTCAGCTTTCCTTCGGTGCGTTTTTCGGCATCGTGATGATAATGCCTTTCCTGGATCGTCTGAATCCCTTTTCCGGAAAGATTCCCCGCCGCCTGTGGTCATCTGCCGCGATGATTCTTGCGGCCCAGGCGGGAACGTTCCTGCCTGTCCTGTATCATTATCAGAAGCTGCCTCTTCTCTCCTTCCTGGTAAACCTTCCTGCAACCGCTGCCGCAACCGCTCTGATTCTGCTGGATTGGATCATTCTTATCCTGCTGCCGGTTCCGTTCCTTTCCGGTCTTCTGGCTGTTCCGGCCGCGGCGGCGGCTTCTCTGTTCGTCCGGGGTGTGAAGGCCCTTTCCGATCTTCCCGGAGTCACCTTGTGGATCCATTCACCCACCTGGCTGACCGTTCTGGGAATGCTCCCGGTTTTTTATGCCCTGAGCGGCTTGTTTCGTCCCTCCCGCCTCCGGAGAGGGCTCTGCCTTTTCGGCGGGATGGCATGCGTGGTCTTTTCCCTCCTGCCCCTGCCGCATACGTCCACGGAATATATTCAGTTCTCCGTCGGTAATGCTGATGCTGCCGTGCTGTGGGACAGGGATTCGGTTTATGTAATGGATACCGGGACGGAGGACGGTGTATTGAGCGGTTTCCTCCGCCGCAACCGATTGACGCCGGACGCAGTGATTCTGACGCACCTTCATACGGATCACGCAGGCGGTCTGCAGTCCCTTCTGGATGATGAAATCCCAATCCGTCTTCTGTATCTGCCCGCAGGAGCGGAGGACCAGCTGATTCATGAGGATATGCTAGGGCTGCTGGCTTCCCTGCGTGCGTCCGGGACAAAGATCGGTATACTTTCCCGGGGAGATGAATTGTCCCTGCCTTCCGGTTCGCTTTCCGTACTCTGGCCCGAATCCGGCAGAACCAGAACAAACCAGGACGCAAATGATTATTCACTGGTTTCGCTTCTGCGCCTGAACGGTGTTTCGTTTCTGCAGGCCGGGGATCTGACCGGTCTGTATGAATCCTACGTCGCTGTGTCTGCGGATCTTCTGAAAGCCGCGCATCACGGATCCGCATCCTCCTCTTCCGCTGAGTTTCTGCGCCGGGTTGACCCCCGGGCTGTGCTGCTCAGCTGTCAGCGCGTCACCCGCCATGAAAGCTTCGGCGCACGCCTTGGAGAGATCCCGCTCTGGTCCACTGCTGTTCATGGAGCGCTGACGGTTCGCTTTGAGAACGGCGCTTTTACCATCACCCCGTATATTCTTCCGTCTGACCTTGAATCTTCTGACTCCGGAGGTATGTAATCCATGAATCGCAAGGATTTTGAACAGCTGCTTGCTCGGAATGCTCTTCCTTCCGTTCTGCTGTTTGAAGGCGATGAAGAGCATCTGAAACAGACCGCGCAGGAAGATCTCCGTCGGAAGTTGCTGCCCGAAGGCATGGAAGACCTCAATCTGACTTTGCTGGATGCGCCGGAAACGGATCAGATCATCGCGGCTGCCGAAACGCTCCCCTTTCTGGCAGAACGCCGCCTGATTGTCGTCCGGAATCATCCGGCCCTGACTGGCCGTCAGGAAGCGGACGACCGCCTGGCGGAATATCTTCCCACGGTTCCTTCAACCTCCGTCCTCCTCTTTTACTGTCAACAGAATCCGGACGGGCGGAAAAAGCTCTACACAGCCATCAAAAAGCTGAATGGGATCGTCACCTTCACCCCCCTGCGGGACCGGGAATTGACCTCTTTTGTTACCTCTGCCTTTCACGATCTTGGAAAGGAATGCGACGAACGGACCGCGGACTATCTGATTTTTACCTGCGGCTCGGATACCGGCCTGTTGTTGACGGAAATTGCAAAGATTGCCGCCTATGCCGGAGAAGCCTCTTCCATCCTTCCGGATTCGGTCCGTGCGCTGGCAACCCCGTCCGCGGAATGCACCGTGTTTCAGATGGTGGATGCCGTCGTATCGGGCAAAAGTGACCGCGCCTTCCTTCTGATGCGCAGTCAGTTGCTGGCAGGTACTGACCGCCTGTATATGCTGTCCATGCTGCTTCGTCAGTTCCGCCTCCTGCAGCATATCAAAATCATGCAATATGAAAAATGTTCCGGAGACTTTATCCGTGCATCATTGGGCGTTCCTCCTTTTGCCGTGGAGCAGTATATCCGGCAGGCGGCGGGTTATACAAACGGGCAGGTGAAAAAAGCGGTCAATATCTGTTTTGATACGGAGGTTGCCGTAAAATCCGGCCGTCTCAATCAGGAAGGGGCCCTGGAATCTGTGATGCTGAAGCTTTTGAATCTTCGCATAAAAGATTGAATTCCTTAATTTTGTGTGATAAAATAATGAATCATATATTACGATCTTCGTATTATTACGAAGAATCCCTTTGACGGAGGTTGCCTGTATGAAGAAGATTCTTGCGCTCCTGTTAGCTCTCTGTCTTGTATTGGGGATCGTTTCTGCCGCGCTGGCTGCTGCCGGTGCTCCGAAGATCACCAAACAGCCCGTTTCCGCCACTACGGATAAGAACGGCAAGGTCACTTTCTCCATCAAGGTGAAAAACGCGAAAGCCATCACCTGGTACTTCATCAATCCCGCCAACGGGGAAGAGATTACTGCCCGCAATATCTCAAAACTCTTCAAAGGCCTGAAAGTGGCCAATCCCAACGGGACAAACCTCACCCTGAAAAAGGTCCCGCAGGAGATGCATAACTGGTCGCTGTACTGCCATCTTACCGGAAATGGATATCATATAAATTCTGATATCGTCCAGCTGAAGGTCTATGGCATGCCGGATGATGAAGTCATTACACCGGAACCTGCTTCCGCCTCGGATGTTCAGGCGGATCCTGCGGCGGTCACTCCGGAACCTGTTACTGCCACGCCGGAGCCTGCTTCTGTTTCGGATGTGCAGGCAGAGCCTGCCGCGGTCACGCCGCAGCCCGCTCCGGCTTCGGATACACAGCCTGAAGGCTTTGCGGAGACCCCTGCTCCCGAAGACCCGTTCCACAATGCGGAAGATGATGCGCTGCTGAGCGAAGCCACCAGGCAGATTACCATCTCCGCGCAGGATCTGATTCTCTGCCCGCTGGATGCCAGAGGAAATCCCCTGGAGGATCAGCAGGCTTCCACGCTGACCTTTGAAGGCGCTGACAACGCAAATGTGGAAGTTCGTTCCGAGAATCCTGTAAAGTACTGGGTCATCAACGGAATCCGCATTGAGCCCATCGGCGCAAACGTGAATGCTTTTATCCTGAAGAATGTCACGACGGATCTGACCATTTCAGCACAGTTTGACTTGGCGAGTCAGACACCTGCTGCCGAATTGGATACGAGCATTCAGTGCCAGGTGACCTGCACCGGCTGTTCGTTCACCTATCTCGCCGGCGGGCTGAAATCCGTTGCGTCCGGGTCCGTTCCTTCCGGAGCAACCATCATCGTTCTGGCGGACAATCGGGATGCTGCGCAGTCCGGTTACAGGATCAATGGCGGTGAAGCGGAACAGACCGGCAAGCTTTCTTTCCGGCTGACCATTACCGAGGATACTGTCATTACCCTCCCCTGAGGTGTTTGCGGAAGTCTGTGATGAATGATTCCGTTAAAACGGGCTCTCATGAATATCATGAGAGCCCGTTTATTTGATACGGTCTGTCAATCAGGATTATTTCCCCAGCAGCCCGCCAAGCAGGTTACCGATCGTATCACCGATGGAATTGGCCTGGGAAGCGGTTCCGCCGCCTCCGACCATATTCAGGATTCCGGTGACAGTGTCTCCGTAGTCCCCTTTCAGAATCTTCAGCGCGATTTTCTTCAGGTCCGAGGAGGCGCCGCGATAGGCTTCCACCAGTTTCTTTTCGGATGCTGTCACCTTCATGGATGTGTTGGCGCCGACAGGAACAGTCGTCTTCTTAGCGGCGGCAGTCTTCGCCGCGGTCGATGTCTTCTTGGCGGCGGCGGTCTTCGCCGCGGTCGATGTCTTCTTCGCGGCTGCGGTCTTCGCCGCGGTCGATGTCTTCTTCGCGGCGGCGGTCTTCGCCGCAGTCGATGTCTTCTTGGCGGCGGCGGTCTTTGCCGCGGTCGATGTCTTCTTTGCGGCGGCGGTCTTCGCTGCGGTCGATGTCTTCTTGGCGGCGGCGGTCTTCGCTGCGGTCGATGTCTTCTTGGCGGCGGTGGTCTTCGCTGCGGTCGATGTCTTCTTCGCGGCGGCGGTCTTCGCTGCGGTCGATGTCTTTGCAGCTGTGGCTTTCGCCGCGGTCGCCGTCTTCTTTGCGGCGGCGGTTTTCGCCGCGGTCGCTGTCTTTGCAGCCGTGGTCTTCGCCGCGGTCGTCGTCTTTTTTGCTGTAGCTGCCATAATCAGTTCCTCCTTCTGGAATATCTTGCCTGAAAGGCTTATATATCTTTATGCGTATTGTATCTCCCAAAGTAAAAACTTTCAATCCCTGATGTTGTATTTCTTTCTTGACGAAAAAAGTGTAAAGGAAAACCGGACCGCCTCAATGATTCGGGCAGTCCGGTTTTTTGTGTGTCACAGCCATCTCACCAGGGCGTATCCGACAATGATCGCCTGCAAAAACAGCATCAGCGGAAAGAACAGCCTGAAATACCAATGCTTTGTTTTGTGGCGAAAGAGCCACATGCCCGCCGTAGCGCCGGCGGCGCCGAAAAAGGCGGCACACAGAAACAGCGTTCTTTCCGGCACTCTCCTCTTTCCCTGCCTTGCGCATCGCTTGTCATGACCCATAAGTACAAAGGAAAGCAGATTGGCGGCCGATAAAAAGGACAGAAGAATAATCTGGTTCGTATTCATATACGGATTACTTCTTTTTTGCCGTCCCCAGAGGCGTCAGGTGCCAGATTTTCTCATTGTATTCCCGGATTGTCCGGTCAGAGGAGAACACACCGGACATGGCCGTATTGATGATTGCCATTTTCTGCCATTTTTTCTGGTCCGCGTAATCGTCGTTCAGGCGGCGCTGCCACATGGAATAAGAACCGAAGTCCTTCAGAACAAAATAGCTGTCTCCCATGCTGCCCCAGTCTCCCAGCAGCAGGCTGTGGTACAGATCCTGCAGGGCGGCGGGATTTCCAGGCATCAGGGTACCGTCGATCATCTGGGTCATCGCGCGGCGAATCTCATGGTTCGTCTCATAGATGTTCATTGGATTGTAGGTATGCTCCCGGTACATATCCCGCACAGTATCCGCGCGCATGCCGAAAATATAGATGTTATCCATACCTACCTGCTGGCTGATTTCAACGTTTGCGCCGTCCATCGTGCCGATGGTTACCGCACCGTTCATCATGAACTTCATATTGCCTGTGCCGCTGGCTTCTTTGCTGGCGGTGGACAGCTGCTCGGAAACTTCCGCCGCCGGAATCAGCACTTCGGCGCTGCTGACATCATAGTTCTCAAGGAAAACCACCTGCAGCATCTTACTGGCCCGGGGATGCTTCGCAATCAGGGTGCTCAGGGCACAGATCATACGGATAATCTGCTTCGCACGGTAATATCCGGGGCTGGCTTTCGCGCCGAAAATGAAGCAGCGCGGTTCCATCGTATAGTTCTCATCCGATACGATCCGGTTATACAGTACAAGGATGTGGAGTGCATTCAGCATCTGCCGCTTGTACTCGTGAAGCCGCTTGGCCTGCACATCAAAAATGAAGGAGGGATCCACAATGGCGTTCTGCCGTTCCCTGAGCATTGTGGCAAGGCGCTCTTTATTATGGCGCTTGATCTTTGCGAACGTTTCCCGGAAAGCTGCGTCATCCGCGTAAGGCTTCAGATCGCTCAGCCGTTCAGGATTCTTGATCCAGTCGCGTCCGATGGTGCTGCAGATCAGGTCCGTCAGTTCCGGGTTGCAGTTCATCAGCCAGCGGCGGTGCGTGATGCCGTTGGTAATGGCACTGAACTTCTCCGGCATCACCAGGTTGTAATCATGGAAGGTCTCTTCCTTCAGGATATCTCCGTGCAGCTGGCTTACACCGTTGACGGAATAGCTCATAGCGACGCACATGTTGGCCATATGGACATGATCATAGCTGACGAT
Source organism: Clostridia bacterium (assembly GCA_017541105.1). Classification (GTDB taxonomy): domain Bacteria; phylum Bacillota; class Clostridia; order Christensenellales; family Aristaeellaceae; genus Aristaeella. The sequence continues at coordinate 38,226 of JAFXZS010000004.1, read as the reverse complement.
GGCCATCCGCGCAATCCTGTCCCAGTCCCCCGGGAAGAAATTCCACAGGCGTTCGCACAGCCGCCGGTTCATTTCACAGATAATCTGATAGCACCTGGGCAGAAGCTGCTGCACCATATTGACCGGCCATTTCTCCAGTGCTTCAGCCATGATGGTGTGGTTGGTATAGGCAATGGTCTTCTGCACAATGGCGCTGGCTTCATCCCAGCCCAGGCCTTCCTCGTCGATCAGCAGGCGCATCAGTTCGGGCACGGCCATGCCGGGATGCGTATCGTTGATATGAATCGTAACCTTTTCCGGCAGTTTGCTCATATCGCTGCCGAAGCGGTTCTTGTAATCCTTCAGGATATACTGCAGGGAGGCGCTGGTAAAGAAGTAGTGCTGTTTCAGCCGAAGCATTTTTCCTTCATAATGCCGGTCTTCCGGATACAGGACCTTGCTGATTGCTTCCGCCAGTTCGATCTCTTCAGATGCCTGCAGGTAGCGGCCTTCGCCGAAGCTGTTAAGATCCAGTTTTTTCGGACTCCGGGCAGACCACATCCGCAGCGGATTCACAGCCACGGCATCATAGCCGACCACAGGCATATCATAGGGTACGGCTTCCACAGTATAATAATCCCGGGTTATAAACTGCTGTTTCCCGTTGATTTCGATTTCTTCCACGTGGCCGCCGAAGTGTACTTCGCAGGCGTCCTCCATCACGGCGGTTTCCCAAGCGTTTCCGTTATCGAGCCAGCTGTCCGGCAGTTCCACCTGCTGTCCGTCCACAATCTTTTGGCGGAACAGCCCGTATTCGTAGCGGATTGTGCAGCCCATAGCAGGCAGATCCAGGCTGCTCAGGCTGTCCAGGAAACATGCTGCCAGGCGCCCAAGGCCGCCGTTGCCAAGGCCGGGTTCCGGCTCCTCCTTCAGGATATCCCGGATATCAATCCCCAGCTCTTCCAGTGCTTCCGTATATTCCCGGGTGGACAGGAGGTTCAGCATGTTGCAGTACATGCTCCGCCCCATCAGATATTCAACACTCAGATAATAGAGGCGCTTCCCCTTCTGGCGTTTCCGCGCTTCCCGGGCAATCATGACCTTCTGCATAATCTGGTCACGCACGGTGGATGCCACCGCGCGGTAAATCTGCGCCTTGGATGCTTCCTGAATAGGCAGTCCGTTGTACCGCTGCACTTTTCCGACGATTGTGCTTTTGATGGATTCCTTATCGAACTTTGTCGCTGGCATACCGTTCCTCCTCAAATCCTGCGCCGTCATTACGGTTTCCCGCAAGCCTTTTGATTATATCATTCTCTGCCGTTTCCTTGCAAGGCAGCGAACTGTCCGATTTCTGACCATCTAATCCATTTTCGTACATCTTCCATATCCTTCCGGATCTGACAGGTCAGTTCCTCCGGTGACCCGAATTTGCGCTCCGTACGGATGCGGTTTCCCAGCATAAGCCGGATTTCCTTTCCGTACAGGTCCGGTTCATCATCCAGTATATGCGCCTCGACAGTCACCCGGCCGGACGGAAGCGTTGGCTGCACCCCGATATTGACCGCCGCGGCCCAACGATGTCCGGCAATCGCCGCGATACCGGGGTAGACCCCGAAAGCAGGGAGCTGTTTACTCGGCGCGGTTTGCACGTTGGCTGTCGGCATACCGATCCGATGCCCCATATGCTTCCCGTCCGTCACTCTCCCGCGAAGGGAATAATGGTGCCCGAGCAATTTTTCTGCATCCTCGATTTTTCCTTCCTGCAGCCGGCTGCGGACCAGGCTCGAGGAAATAATCTCTCCCGTCCCGTCTTTGACAGGCGGCACAATCAGTACCCGGTATCCGTGTTTACGGCCGTCTTCCCGCAGCATTTCCGCGTTCCCTCTGCCGCCTTTGCCGAAGGTATAATTCCATCCGGCCACCACAGCCCGCAATATCACAGAGTCTCTCAGCTGCTGCAGAAAATCCTCCGGTTCCCGGTCCGCCGTTTCCCGTGTAAAGGGCATAAGCAGCAGTTCATCCACCTGGCACTGCTGCATCAGTTCCGTCTTTTCCGCCAGAGTCGTCAGCAGTTTTGGTGCCTTTTCCGGACAAAGCACCTCCAGCGGATGCCTGTCGAAGGAACAGGCCCGCAGCGGAATGCCATGTCCCGTGGCATAAGCCTTCCCGGTTTCCAGCAGCTTCTGGTGCCCCCTGTGTACGCCGTCAAACGTCCCCAGGGCCAGAACCCGCTCCCCGCCTGGTTCCTGCTTCCGGATTACACGCATAAGCATCCTCTTCCATCATTCCTGTTCCGGTGAAATCTGTACTTTCCAGACCAGCATATCCTTTTCCCGCTGCATGATTCCCCAGAACTCTTTCCGCAGGTAGACCCGCAGAAACCTGCCCTCCACAGGCAGTGTCTCAATAAGCCTTCCTGCAGGAATCTTTGCGCCGGCCCGCACCAGCTTCTCAAATCTTTCCGGAATATCCGCCGCCGGCAGATGCATCAGGGGATAATCCGGAGGCAGCAGCCGTTCCGTCAGCCTTCCGGCCGCGGCCAGTTCCCGGGCTTCCTCCAGCGTCATCGCCGTATCCAGGGAAAACGCGCCGCTCTGCGTTCGCAGCAGGCTTCGCATATGGGCCGGACAACCGCATTTTTTTCCAAGGTCATCGCAAAGTGTACGGATATAGGTTCCCTTTCCGCATCGGATGCGCAGCCGGACGCCGTGTTCAGGTGCTTCTCCCAGCACATCGATGCTGTAAATCATAACCTTGCGCTCCGGCACTTCCACGGTTTCCCCTCTTCGTGCCCGGGCGTAAAGAGGCTTTCCGCCGACCTTGATGGCGCTGTACATGCTCGGGCGCTGCAGGATTTCTCCCGTCATCTCTCCGGCCTTTTCCCGAACCGTTTCCAGATCCGGATACCGGTCTCCCGTTTCCAGGGTTTCCCCGGTGGCATCCTGGGTATCTGTGCTTCGCCCGAAAGCCGCTACGGCTTCATATTCCTTTTCCTTGTCAACCAGATAATCGAAAAGCCGCGTGGCTTTCCCTGTCATAACAGGGAGAACGCCTGCGGCTTCCGGATCCAGTGTGCCGGCGTGACCCGTGCGTTTTTCCCCCGACAGCCGTCTCATCACTGCCACTGCGGCAGCGCTGGACATTCCCGAGGGTTTCATGATATTGAAATAGCCGTTCATTCCCTATCCTTCTGCTTTTTCCATTTCGGCGAGCACCGCTTCCACGCAGTCTTCCATGGTTCCGTCCATGGTGATTCCGGCTGCCTGCGGATGTCCTCCCCCGCCGAAAAGCTTTGCGATCTCATCCACCCGCTTTGGCTCCCGTGCCCGCAGGCTGAATTTTATCTGTCCGCTGTCAGCCTCCCGCGCAAGCAAAGCCATTTCCGTTCCGACCGTATCCAGCCCGTAGTTCACCAGCGTATCCGTATGTTCGCTCAGCGCGCCGCTGTCAGCAAAATCCTGCTTTGTCAGTTTCATCACGGCAATCTTTCCGTTTCCGCGGAAGGTCATGCTCTCAATGGCGCGGCCCAGCAGTTTGATCTGCTCCCGGCTTCTTTCCCGGAACAGGATCCGGTTCAGTTTTGCCAGCGGCAGATCATGCTCCATCAGTTCACCCATCACACGGAAGGCGTCCGCGTTTGTGGATCCGAAGGAAAAATTACCCGTGTCCGTACTGATTCCGGTATACAGGCAAACAGCAATCTCCTGATCCAGTTTCACTCCCAGCGTCCGCATCTGTTCGCGGATCAGCAGGCATGTAGCCGCACAGCCCCCGTCCACACTGTTTTCCTCCATATAGCGCGGATTGGTGGGATGATGGTCGATCTGTGCTGTTCTCCGGCTTTTTTCCTTCAGCACGGCGCAGGCTCCAAGGCGCTTTTCATCGCTCACGTCCACGGCCAGCATCAGGTCAAAGGGGCCTTCATTCTCCCCGGGAACCCGGAAAAGCTCCGCCCCGGGCAGAAAGCACAGCATGTCCGGAACCTTTCCGTCGCAGAACAGTGTCACTTCCTTGCCCATTTTCCGCAGAATCAGGCGCATGGCTGTCGCGCTTCCCAGTGTGTCTCCGTCCGGGTTGACATGGCTCACAACCGCAATGGTCCGGGCCTCTTGGATACAACGGGCAATCGCTTCAGGATTTGTTTTCATGGTTCCCATCTGCGTTTTCCTCTGCTCTCACCGTTTCCGCAAGCACTTTGGCGATATGTACGCCGTACTCAATATTCTTGTCGCTGATGAAAACCAGTTCCGGACTGTATCGGATAATCATCCGTTTTCCGAGGGAGCGGCGGATGAACCCCTTCGCGTTTTTGAGGGCTTCCATCAGGCTTTCTCTCCTGTCATCCTCCAGCACGCTGACATAGATCTTCGCGTACCGCAGATCGCCCGTCACCTCTGCCCTGGTGATGGAAAATGTACCGTCGATTCTGGGGTCTCCCAGTTCCTCCCGGATAATTGCATCCACCTCCCGGCGGACCTCCTCCGAAATTCTGTCGATTCTTTGATAACTCATTTTACCGCGGAATCTCCTCCATCATGTAGCACTCGACGATATCGCCTTCCTTGATGTCGTTATGGCCTTCCAGGCTCATACCGCATTCATATCCTGCCGCCATTTCCTTCACATCATCCTTCAGATGGCGAAGGCTGCTCAGCTTGCCTTCGAACACGACCACGCTGTCACGCAGCAGCCGGACTCCGGCGTTCCGCTGCATCTTGCCGTCCTGCACATAGCAGCCGGCAATAATGCCCGCGCCGGTAATCTTGAATACATTCCGTACTTCGGCATGGCCCAGCAGCACTTCCCTGTATTCCGGTTCGAGCATCCCCTTCATGGCCAGTTCCATATCCTCGATCGCCTTATAGATGACGGTGTACAGCCGTACATCCACCTTGGCCTTTTCGGCCGCTTCCCGTGCGGATGCGTCCGGCCGGATATTGAACCCGATGATAATGGCGTTGAACGCGGAAGCCAGGTTGACGTCGTCCTTGGTGATCGCGCCTGCCGCGCTGTGCAGCACGCGGATCCGGACTTCTTCGCTGCTCAGTTTTTCCATGGCCTGCTTGACCGCTTCCACGGATCCCTGCACGTCTGCCTTGATGATCAGGTTCAGCGTGGTCACCTTGCCGGCTTCAATGGTGGAGAACAGGTTCTCCATGGTCATCTTCGCCATAGTCGCCTCGCGGCTGGCCTTCAGCTTCTCACGGCGCTCATCCGCCACCTGGCGGCTCAGATGATCGTCGCCGACGGCAATCATTTCATCGCCGGCGCTGGGCACATCATCGAAGCCCATAATCTCAACCGGCATGGAAGGCCCGGCGGAATCCACGCGATCACCCTTGTCGTTAATCAGCGCCCGGACCTTGCCGGATGCCATGCCCGCGATGATGCTGTCGCCCACGTGCAGCGTACCGTTCTGCAGCAATACAGTGGCCAGCGGGCCGCGGGCCTTATCCAGCTTCGCTTCGATAATGACACCGCGCCCCAGACGGTTCGGATTGGCCTGCAGCTGCAGTACGTCCGCCTGCAGAAGAATCATCTCCAGCAGCTCGTCCACACCGTCACCGGTCTTGGCGGATACGGGCACACAGATCGTTTCACCGCCCCAGTCTTCACAGACAAGGCCGTACTGTGTCAGATCCTGCTTGACCTTCTCCGGATTGGCATCCGGCTTGTCCATCTTGTTGATTGCCACGATGATCGGTACTTCAGCCGCCTTCGCGTGGTTGATGGATTCGACGGTTTGCGGCATCACGGAGTCATCCGCTGCAACCACCAGTACGGCAATATCCGTCGCCTGGGTTCCGCGGGCGCGCATGGCGGTGAATGCTTCGTGTCCGGGTGTATCGAGGAAAGTGATCTGTCTTCCGTCCACGTTGACCGTATATGCGCCGATATGCTGGGTGATTCCGCCGGCTTCGCCTGCCGTCACACGGCTCTTGCGGATATAATCCAGCAGGCTTGTTTTGCCGTGATCCACGTGGCCCATAATCGTCACAACCGGCGGACGTGCCTTCAGGTTCTCCTCGGCATCATCAAAGTCTTCCGCTACCAGAGCCGCTTCCGCCGTCTGCTCCTGCTTGCGTTCCAGCGTAATCTCAAAGTCAGAACAGACAAGCTGTGCCGTATCAAAATCGATCTCGCTGTTGATGGTTGCGAAATTGCCCAGCATGATCAGTTTTTTGATGATTTCTCCGGCAGGCTTGCCGATCTTTTCGGTCAGATCGCGGACTGTGATGGTATCACCGGCCATATAGGCGGTTTCAATCTTGATGGGCGCCATCATCTGCTGCGCGCTGGGCTTCTTGCTTCTCGCCCGCTTCCCGCCGCGGATCACCTCGTCGTCATATCCGTTGAAGCCGCTGTTCTTGCTGGCCTGTTTCCGGTTTCTGCTGACGTGTTCCGGATCATGCTGCCGGATATAATTCTTTTTGTTCGGATCGTAATTGGAAACCCGTTCCTTTTCCATGGGAACTGCCAGCTCAGGAGTTCTGCTGCGTCCGCCGGCGCCGCCGCGCGGTCCGCCCTGCTGCCCGCCGGCTGCGCGTCCCTGTCCTCCCTGGGGACCGCCTGCCGGACGGCCGTAGTTCCCCTGCCCTGCGGGACGGGCAAATCCGCCCTGTTGTCCGCCTGCCGGACGGCCATACGGGCCCTGCTGCGGGCTGCCGGCCGGGCGGCCGTAGGGACCCTGCCCTGCCGGACGGCCATACGGGCCCTGCTGTTGTCCGCCTGCCGGGCGGCCATAGGGACCCTGCTGCGGTCCGCCTGCCGGACGGCCATAGGGGCCTTGTCCCGCCGGACGGCCATAGGGACCCTGTCCCGCCGGACGCTGTGCCGGCGGATTCTGTGCGGGTTTCGGATGGTCTCCGGGACGGCTGATAATCTGCCCGATAGCCGGTTTTTTCGGCTCTTCGGGTTTCGCCTGCTTTGCGGGTTTGGGCGGCTCAGCGGCAGGTTCCGGCGCCGGCGCTGCTTTCGCGGCCTTTGCGGATTCTTCGGGTACGGCAGCCGGTTCGGCCTGCGTCGCCGCCGGTTCTTTCGGCGTTTCCGCTTCTGCCGGGGGAGACGCTTTTTTCGTCTTCTCCTCCTGCAGCGCCGCTTCCATCATCTGCTTTTCGTCATCATCCAGCATGGTAAAAGCTTTTGTGTGCGAAGACTGCGCTTTCATCTGTTCCTGCTGTCTTCTGCGCAGCGCTTCCTCATCCTTCTGCCGGCTGATCTCCTGATCCATCCGCCGGAGCGCCTCAAAGAGAGCATCCGCCTCTTTGCGGATTCCCGTTGCTTTTTCAAGAATTCCGGAAGCTTCTTCTACCAGCCCTTTGGTGGTATCCTTCAAGTTCACCTTCGCCATTCGACGTTTGTACCCCCTGCCGTATTCGGCATGAATGTTGTGTATTTCAAGCTGTCCCGTCAGAGACAGCGGATCATCTGTTCCGAAAAGGAGCCCGGTTTTACAGCCATGGCCGCGCCGGGTTTCCCCGTGGCCTCCTCCAGAAGTCCCGGCGGCAGAACCCGCATGGGAGTTGCGGTCCGCTCGCACAGCTCTTCATAGCGTTTCCGGGAGTTTAGGCTGATATTCCCGTCCGCCAGCAGGAGGCCGCATTTCCCCTGTACCAGGGCTTTCCGGCATCCGTCTTCCCCGAAAACCGCCTGCCCCGCGCGGACGCAAAGCCCCATCAATCCCCTGATCCGCTGCTCATCCATGAGTATTCCTCCGCGGTATTCAGGGCTGCCATCTCCTCGTTCAGGGCCGAGACTGTCTCTTCCGGCAGCGTAATCTCCAGCTGTCGTTCCAGCTGTTTCTGCCGAATCGCCCGTTTCAGGCATTCGGCATTCCGGCAGACATAGGCGCCCCGCCCTGATTTCTTGCCCGTCGGATCCAGAAAAACAGCTCCTTCCGGGCTTCGTACCACCCGGATCAGATCCAGCTTTTCCTTCATTTCCCGGCATCCCACGCACATGCGCATGGGGATTTTTCTCGGCTTCATGGCATACCCCTTTATTGTCTTTCCTACCGAAGCATGAGGGTTACATGGTGTCGTCGTCCCCGTTCAGCGATGCGTCAAAGTCCATTGTGAAGCTCTCATAGGTGGGTGTCTCCACCTGGACGTATTCGGTCATTTCGCCGTTTTCATCCACCATATCGTTCATTTCGGCTGCCTGGCTCTGGCTCTTGATATCAATTTTCCAACCGGTCAGCTTGGCGGCCAGGCGGGCATTCTGTCCTTCCTTGCCGATGGCCAGGCTCAGCTGATTGTCCGGCACGATCACCCGGAAGGCCTTTTCATCCCGTGCCTGATACACGCTCAGAACATGGGCGGGGTTCAGCGCGTTCGCGACAAATTCGGCGGGATTGCTGCTCCACTTAATGATATCGATCTTCTCGCCCTTCAGCTCAGTCACAACCCGGTCTACCCGGCCACCCCGCTGTCCGACGCAGGCGCCTACCGGGTCAATCATCATGTCGGAGCTGTGCACCGCGATCTTCGTACGGCTGCCGGCTTCCCGGGCAATGTTCTTGATTGTCACGATGCCGCCGGCAATCTCCGGCACCTCCATTTCGAACAGGCGCTTGACCAGGTTCGGATGAATCCGGCTCACATAGACCTGCGGGGTATATCCGGCATTCTGGCTGGTCCTGTGCACCTCCAGAATATATACCTTGATGTGGTCATCATCATGCAGGACCTCGCCGGGAATCATTTCTTCCTTTTCAAGGACACCTTCCGTCCGGCCCAGATCCACATACACGGCTTTAGGCTCGATCCGCTCGACGATACCCGTCAGGATTTCGCTTTCCTTTTCCACATATTCGTCGTAGATCTTCCCGCGTTCCGCTTCCCGGATATGCTGGATAATCACCTGCTTCGCGGTCTGGGCCGCCACCCGCAGGAATCCGTTGGGCGTAACGTTCACCTCGGCAATATCTCCCATCTGGTACGTGGGGTTGATCTTTTGCGCTTCCTTCAGGGAGATCTGGTTGGTGGAATCCTCAATCTCCTCATCCTCAAGAATCAGCTTTCTGGCATAGACGGAAATCGCCCCGGTCTCCCGGTTTACGGAAACATCCAGGCTGTTCGGCGCAATCTCGCCCTTGGGCAGGTTCTTCTTGTAAGCGGCCTTCAGCGCTTCCTCGATGGTATTAAATAGCGTTTCCTCGCTGATATCCTTTTCCTTTGCAAGCATTCTGATTGCTTCAATGACTTCAGACTTCATCGTTTTCTTCCCCGCTTTCTGTATTCTCCGAAAGATCTACGTCTTCGATTCCTTCCATATCCACAACCGGCCTGACCATTGCGGCAGCCTTTCGCGGAATGCTCCGGAAGCCCTCCGCTGTCTCCAGCAGGATTTCTCCGTCTTCATACCCGGCCAGAACCCCTGTCAGAACCTTGGCGCCGTTTTCGGGCTTAAACAGTTTTACCTCGATTTCGCTGCCCAGGTTCCGTTCAAAATCCCGGTCCTTTTTCAGGGGCCGGTCAATCCCCGGGGAGGATACCTCCATGAAATCGTAATCCACGGAATCCGCAAGCCCGCGTACTGCCTTGTGATAGGCTTCGCAGTCGTCCAGGGAGATTCCCTCCGGTTTGTCGATGTAGAAGCGGAGATACCGTCCTGTCGGCTCCTTCTCCACGCATACATCCACCAGTTCAAACCCCATCTCCTCCGCAATCTTCCCGCACCGGGCCTCAATTGCGGCGGTCTGCGCTTTCGCCATTTCTATACACTCTTTCCGGGCAATCAAAAAGAGCGGAAAACAGAACCTTCCTCAGCCGACGCTGCTTCCCGGGAAAAGGCTCCCCTCTTCCGGAATGCGAAGGCCTTCAGGCTGTTCCCACTCTTTACGCTAAACCCTTCTTTCAAGGCATTCTGCCGTTTGATTGCATGGAAAACCATGCGCCGGAAAGTATAACACACTTTCCGGCGCTTGACAATCCTTTTTTTCCAACGTTTTGAAGGATTTCAAAGGTTTTTCGGCCGACAGGTCCGCGTTTCCGTCCGGCCCGGATCATCTGCGCGGAATTACACCCTTTCAAACACTGGAATTTCTTCGATCGGAGCCTGTACACGAATGCTCCGGCCGCCTTCGATCCGTTCACCGCTGTTAACGTTTTTCCATGTTCCGGCAGGCAGGTAAACATCACGTTCAAATTCATTCAGGTGCAGCACCGGGGCAACCAGATACCTGCCTCCGAACATATACTGGTCCTGCAGCTCCCAGCACTTTTCGTCCTCCGGGAATTCGTAGAACATCGTGCGGATCAGCGGGGATCCGTTTTCATGGGCTTCCCGGTACAGTTCCCGGATATAGTCGTGCATCGCGATGCGGACATCGTAGTACTTTCGCATAATCCGGTAGTTGTCTTCCCCGTAGCTCCACAGCTCGTTGGGCTGGCCGGTATGCAGGTATCCGCCGCCCCAGTCCCGCTCGTCCAGCGGAGGAATGTTGTAGGGCCCCCGGTCTCCGTGCATTCTCAGGACTGCAGAGTAGACCATGAACTGGTACCACCGGATCAGCAGCTGCCGGAAGTCCGGGTCATTCACATCGTCTGTCATAAAGCCGCCGATATCCGTGGTCCACCAGGGAATACCCGCCAGGCCGATGTTCAGCCCGGCCTGCAGCTGCTCCTGCATCGCTTCGAAGGTGCTGGGAACGTCGCCGCTCCAGACCACGTTGCCGTATTTCTGGCTGCCTGCCCAGGCGCAGCGCAGAAGGTTCACCGGCGTTTCCTCTTTTTCCGCCCGCATCGGCTCAAAGAATGCCCGCGAGAACATCTGGGGATACATGTTGCTGCAGGACAGGGCCGGCCCCGCGCAGTATCGGTAGTTCTCAAAGTCGTACACGCCGTAGTCCGGCTCGGAATTGTCCAGCCAGAACCCGTCGATGCCGTACGCTGCGTAGTTTCTGCTGCATACTTCCCAGATATACTTCCGGGTTTCCGGGTTAAAGGGATCGATCTCCACGCAGTCTCCCTGATAGTCATAGGTCTGCGCGGCCCCGCGTTCCGTGCGGATCAGCAGGCCCCGTTCCATCATCGGTGCAAAGTTTTCACTCTTGCGATCCACGCTGGGCCAGATAGATACAATGACCCGGGTTCCCATGCTGTGCAGTTCGTCCACCATCGCCTTGGGATCCGGCCAGTAGGTTTTGTCAAACTTCCAGTCGCCCTGCACCGTCCAATGGAAGAAATCAATCACGATCTGATCGATGTGTATGCCTTCCAGCCTGTACTGCCTTGCAACCGTCAGCACTTCCTCCTGTGTTCTGTACCGCAGCTTGCACTGCCACAGCCCCATCAGGTTTTCCGGAAACATGGGGGCCCGTCCCGTAACGCCCGTGTAGTTCTTCAGGATTTCCTTCGGGCTGTCTCCGGCTGTGATCCAGTAATCCATCTGCCGGGTGCTCCGGGCTGTCCATTCTGTATAATTGTTTGCGAAGGCCGCGTGCCCCACTGCGGGGTTATTCCACAGCAGTCCGTATCCCAGGCTGCTCACCATGAACGGAACGGAAATCTGGCTGTTGCGCTGTGCCAGTTCCAGCATGTTTCCCTTCAGGTTCAGATAAGGCTGCTGATACTGGCCCATACCGTAGATTTTCTCGCCCTCGTAGGCATCAAACTTCACCGTAAGCTGGTATTCGCTTCCGCCGATGCATCCTTTCCATTCCCGGTTGACGATCTTCAGGCAGCGGCTGCCTTTGGACAGTGTTCCGCCGTAGCTGCGGTAGTATTCCCGCAGAATCAGTTCCCCGTCCCGGTAAAAGCTGATGACGCCGGCAAAGTTCACTGCAGCCCGGATCCGGCCGTTGATGATTTCCGCGCAGGGTACTTTCCCGACGGTCCCGTCTCCGTTCCCGGATTCTTCTTCTCCGATCAGGATTTTGCAGTCTGGCGTTGCCGGCTGCTCCGTCAAGGCCCAGTCGTTTCCGGTCCATCCGTCATACATCACCGCGCGTACCCGAAGGCTGTTCTCTCCCCATCCCTCAATGCGCAGGGTTTCTCCGCCCCGCCGTGCGGTCAAAACGTTTCCTTCAGCATTAAACTGCATATCCATCCTCCGCCTGCATGAATGTTTTTCTCCGTCCGCCCCTGTACCTTCCCGGCGTGAGGCAGAATCTCCCGTGTCCTCAGCTCACTCTCCGATTCTTTCCAATACCATTGCCGTCCTGCATGGACTGTACACTTCAAATCCGAGTCCTTTGCCTTCCTGGTATTCTGTACTGTATACGACACTGTGGTCAATCAGCCCGGATCCGCCGAATCTGGGTTCATCGGTGCTCAGCACTACCCTGTACCGTCCTTCACCCACCGTATGTGTGTGCAGGAAGAACTGGGTTTCGGAGTAACTGGAATGGAAGTTGAATACAAACAGCAGTTTCCCGCGGCTGAAGGAGATGATTTTCCGGTCCGGATCGATCCACAGGCTGACTGCGAAGGGATCATCCAGAACCTTTCTGTCCCGGGCCAGCGTAATCATTGCTTCATCAAAGTTGTTCAGCCACTCATACTTCAGATTCTTATTGTCAACCAGGGACCATTGCCTCCGGCAATACTTGTAGCTCCATCCGTTTCCTTCCCGCGGGAAATCGATCCATTCCGGATGTCCGAACTCGTTGCCCATAAAGGTCAGATAGCCGTTTCCGCCCAGGCTCATCGTGTACAGGCGGATGATCTTGTGCAGCTCAATGGCCCGGTCCATGGTGATGGAATGATAATCCTTCATCATCCCGGTATACATTTCGGCGTCCGCCATGCGGAACAGAATGGTTTTGTCACCGACCAGCGCCTGGTCGTGGCTCTCGCAGTACCCGATCACCTTTTCCTGCGGCCGGCGGGTGGTCATTTCATGCCACAGGGCATGCATGTTCCAGTCCTCATCCCGTGTATCCTTCAGCAGCTTGATCCAGTAATCCGGTTCACCCATCGCCAGCCGGTAGTCGAATCCGATACCGCCTTCCTCAATGGGCAGGCACATGCCGGGCATTCCGCTCATATCCTCCGCCACGGTCAGCGCGTTTGGATTGACCTCATGGATCAGTTCGTTGGCCAGCTGGAGATAGTTCAGCGCCTCCAGATCCGTGTTCATGTTGAAATACATGTCATAGTTGGTGAACGCGGAGCCGAGCCCGTGATCGTGGTAGATCATGCTGGTCACACCGTCAAAGCGGAATCCGTCAAAATGGTATTCCGTCTGCCAGTATTTCAGATTGCTCAGCAGAAAATGCAGCACCTCAGGCCGGTCATAATTGAACAGCCGGGTTCCCCAGGCAGGATGCCATCCCCTCTCTCCCGTCAGGAAGTACTGGTCGTCCGTTCCGTCCTGCAGCTGCAGCCCTTCTCCCACATTGGGGCATGCGTGGCTGTGCACCACGTCCAGAAGGACACGGATGCCCATTTCATGAGCCTTGTTCACCAGGTATTTCAGTTCGTCCGGTTCGCCGTACCAGTGGGCTGCGGCGAAGAAATTCGTCACCTGATAGCCGAACGACCCATAATAGGGATGTTCCTGAATCGCCATCAGCTGCACCGTATTGTATCCGAGTTTTCGAATCCGTGGCAGAATCCCGTCCGCGAATTCACGGTATGTGCCGATGCCTTCCTTGTCCTGCGCCATTCCCACGTGCGCTTCATAAATCAGCGGAGCTGCCGGGCGCTGCTTCATGAATTCCTCATCCGTCCAGGGAAACGCTTCTTCAGGCGCCCATACCTGTGTGCACAGCACATGGGTATCCTCATTCATGCTGACTTTCAGGCTGTAGGCAGGCAGGCGTTCAAACCAGTTCCCGCCTTTTCGTACCCACAATTTCACATGCTGGCCGTGGCGCAGTCCGTTGCGTCCGCTCAGGATGATTTCCCATACGCCGTTCTCGGTGCGTTCAAGCGGATGGCTTTCCCGGTTCCACTGGTTGAAATCGCCGATCAGGCGTACTTCATCCGCGCCGGGCATCCATTCGCGGAAAACCCATCCGTTCCTGGTCCGGTGAAAGCCGAAAAAGAGTGCGCCGTTGGCAAAGTCCGACAGCGTCCGGGAATCCCCGGCAATCTGCCGGCGTTTTTCCTTGAATCGGTTCATCCGCAGCTCAATATCTCCGGCGTGCGGAGCCAGCCAGGGGTCAATGGTCGTAATCGCGTACGGGGCTTCCAGCTTGTTGATCTCCATCGTCTGCCTCCTCTGTCCTTATGGTGCAATCACATTTCCGTAAACATCGTAGCAGGCCGTACCCGTCAGCATGCCGGCTTCGTCATAGGTGTAGGCGATCCGGCTGTACCCTTTTGCTCCGTTGACAGGATCTCCCGCCTCATCCAGATAAGTTTCTTCCGTAATCCGGTCCTCCGCCATCCTGCGGAGGATGCTTACGGCATCTCCGCTGACCGGCACCTGTTCACCCTGCAGATTGTATCGGGTCACCGTCACGGTTCCGTCGCTGTAGCGGTATTCCTCCCAGGCATATCCCGCGCCGCGGTCCGTCAGTTTCTCTTCCGTATCGTAGTATTTGACGGCTGTAATCCGTCCCTTGTCATCCCGTTCCCGCTCGCACAGGTACCATCCGTCCGCGCAAAGGGCCGGTGTTCCGTCCGCGTGTTCGTACCGGGTCCGGATCACCTGATGAAGCTTGTTCAGTTTCTGACGAATGATGGCATATCCGTCTGCCTGATCGATCGGGTTTCCGTTCTCATCCTGGTACGTGCGCCGGGTCATTCCCGTGCTGCTGTATTCTGTCACCACACAGGCATATCCCAGGGATGGCACAAGCACACGCTTCTTTCCCAGCCCGTAGTAGCCGATGTATGTGATATCCCCGGAGGACATATAGTTCATCATCACCCGGGCATAACCCATCTCGGTCATGGTTTTTTCGCCGTTCTCATCCAGATACACGATCTCCGTCACCCTGTTTTTTCCTTCCGTCGTGACGGCTTTCCCATAGTACCCGCCCTGCATCCGGTAGGGCGTGCCTTCTTCGTCATAATATCGCTCTGTCGTGGTGTTTCTGGCATAGCTGTAGCGAACCGTGGCATAGCCTTCCGGCCCGGCTGCAGGCTCTCCCCGGTCATCTTTCCAGCTGATCTCGGTAACCCTGCCATTTTGGGTTGTCTCTTCCGCCCGCACTTCTGCCAGCCCCGCCCCTGCGGCAGCCAGCAGGTACAGGACCAATACCTGTAAGACGATTTTCCTGATTGTTCTCAAACGGTATCACCTGTTTCATTCATGTTCTGGATGGCTGTATTATTATACCAAATGCTTCTTCGAAAAAGCAAGCGCACGGCTGCAGAGTCTTCCCTTGACCAGATCGGTAATCATGATAATTCCCGTTCCCGCGCCCATCAGAATCAGCAGCGCAATCCACGCTTTCCGGTCCGGGGTGACCAGGCTGAAAATGTGTCCGGCACTCAGGGTAATGCCCGCGAACATCGCCGGAATGCATCCCAGCAGCAGGGCACGTTTCCGGTTCAGCGGCAGGCAGGTGCGCAGCAGCACCAGATAACCGATGCCCCACGCTACGAGGGTAGCCAGTGTGCTGCACATCTCACGTTCCCATCCGAACCCGGTCAGGAACATGGAGGCTCCGGCACAGGCAGCCACTGCCACCCCGCCCGGCAAAGCCCGTGTAAGAACCGTTTGCAGGAAATTGCCGCGGATTCGTTCCTTGCAGGGTTCCAGTGCCAGAAAGAATCCCGGAATCCCTACCGTCAGCGAGGAAACCAGCGTCAGCTGAATCGGCTGGAAGGGATAGCTTCCCGGCAGGATCAGCATCAGGATACTCAGCAGGAAGCTGAATATAGTCTTTGTCAGGAAAAGGCTGGCTGTTCGGGTGATATTGTTGATGACCCTGCGCCCCTCCATCACAATCTCAGGCATAACACTGAAATCGGAACTCAGCAGCGTCAGCTGGGCTGCGTGCCGGGCCGCGTCTGCGCCTCCGGCCATGGCAATGGAACAGTCGGCAGCCTTCAGTGCGGGAATATCGTTGACGCCGTCACCCGTCATGGCAACATTGTGTCCGTTCCTTTTCAGGGCCAGGACCAGTTCCTTCTTCTGTTCCGGAGAAACCCGGCCGAATACGGTGTATTTCTCGCATGCTTCCGCCAGTTCTTCCGGTGTGGTCAGGGTACGGGCATCCACCGCCCGGTCCCATCCTTCCATCCCGGCCTGCCTGGCAATATTGGACACCGTCCGGGGATTGTCCCCGGATATCACCTTCAGCGCTACGCCCTGTTCCCGGAAGTAGCGGAGGGTCTGTTCCGCCCCGGGGCGTACCTGGTCCGTCAATGCGCACAGTCCGATAATCGCGGAGACTTCCGGAATTGTCTCAGGAGTGGCAATACCGTGTCCTTCCGCCAGCACAAGGATTCGTTTTCCCTCTGAAGCAAGTTCCTCAATCCGGCGGCGCAGTTCTGCCGGGCACCGGTCTCCCAGCACATATTCAGGCGCCCCGAAAATCAGCGCGGTCCCGTCCGCAAAGGTCGCGGCGGACTTTTTTCGTGCGGAAGAAAACGGAACCACCGCCCGCGGCGTTTCCGTCCCCGGTGTAACGCTTTTTCGGATGGCGTCAAGGGTCGGGCTCTTCTCGTCAAAAGCTCCGAGAAAACGGCTCAGCGCGCGTTCGGTTTCCGCGTCTGTCCGGTCTGCTCCTTCAATCAGCGCAAGATCCATCTCGCCTGTCGTAATGGTGCCCGTTTTATCCAGGCACAGTACATCCGCACGTGCCAGGGTCTCAATGCCGGCCAGTTCCTGCACAAGCGTCTTTTTCCGTCCGAGTTTGATAACGCCCACCGCCATCGCCACGCTGGTCAGCAGAATCAGCCCTTCCGGTATCATGCCGATCATGGCAGCCACGGAACTGGGCACTGCGGTCCGGGCCATCTCGACAAAGGAAACCGCGTTCTCCCCGGCCCAATGGTTCAACAGCATCTGTTTCAGAAACAGCAGGATTCCCAGCGGAACCAGAACCATTGTATCAAGGCGGATCAGCCGGTTCAGTTCATGCATCAGATGTGATCCCGGGCGGGTTGTTTTCCGTGCTTCCCGGGTCAGCCTGCCAACATAGCTTTCATTTGCCACATATACCAGCTGTGCGGTCAGTTTCCCTTCTGTAATATAGCTGCCCGAATACAGCCAGCTGTTGACCTGCTTGGGTACGGGATCGCTCTCGCCGGTCAGCAGGGATTCCATGGCCGCGCCGGTACCGCTGACCACCACCGCGTCTGCAATAACCTGGTCTCCCGCGCGGAAGATGACAAGATCGTCACGCACGGCTTCCTCCGGACGCATGGTCAGTTCCTGTCCTTCGCGCAGCACATGTGCAGCAGGCGTGTTGAGCAGCTGCAGCTGCCGGATGGTTTTCTGTGCTCTGTATTCCTGAATCGTCCCAATCAGAATATTGAATATAACCACCGAAATAAACAGCATGTTTCGGTAGCTTCCCACAAGCAGCAGGCAGATTGCAAGTCCGAAATTCAGGAAATTGAAAAAGGTAAACAGATTGTCAAACAGAATTTTTTTCAGCGGTTTCCCCTGATCCTGATCCATCGTGTTGCCCAGGCCGTTCCGCATGCGTTCCTCTGCCTGTTCCGCGGTCAGCCCTCCGTCGTTTGTGTATTGAAAATGTTCCGGCCACTTTTCCGGAAGCGACAGCTTGCTTTCCATGCACATCCTCCTTGTAAGGATATGCCCATACTATGCCTCCGGATCGTTTGTGTCAAGGGATTCTCCCCGGTTTCGGCCCGGAAGCGCCCTGACAGAAAAAAAGCTTGCTTTTTCTTTTTTGTTATGCTATGATACGTCCGTTGCCGAAAGGCAGCATGCTGATATAGCTCAGTCGGTAGAGCGCATCCTTGGTAAGGATGAGGTCGCCAGTTCGAATCTGGCTATCAGCTCCAGAACTCCCGAGGACGTTGTGTCAATGGCTCCGGGGGTTTTTTTGTTTGCCTTTTCCCGGATTGCATCTTTCCGGAGAGGCCTCATCCTTACAAGCAGCAACACGGGCGGAGAATCTTCTCCGCCCGCGCATTTTTTTTATTTCCGGAAGTGTTATTCGCCGATTCCCTGAATCCGGCCCTGGCCGTAGGGTTCCGTATATCCGTCACTGACTACGCCGCCCAGTGTTTCCGTGATGTAGTCAATCAATACCTGATTGTCCAGCTTCACGGATTCCTGCAGCACCTTGCAGCCCTTGAACATGGTGTATCCGTCACCGTTGTTCAGCAGCTGATAGTCATGGGAAGCAAGCGTATAGATCTTTTCGGGATCCAGCGGTTCGCCGCCGACCAGGACATTGCTCACACGGCGTGGCATGCTGTCATCTACATGGTCAAACATCCTGCTCTCGTCCTCAACACAGGGAGTCTCAATCGTGGGATCCACTGTGAAGGTAATACCGGACACCTGGTCGAATCCGCCAAACTCGCCAGGCAGGGAATGCACGGACCATTCCAGAGCGTCCAGAACCTGCTGCCCTGTCACCTCAATAACGGTCAGGCTGTTGCCGAAAGGATGCACTCTCAGAATATCATTCAGCGTCAGATCTCCGGCCGGAAGCTGAACACGGATGCCTCCGCCGTTGACAAAGGCGATATCCGTTCCGCCGCCCTGATCCCTGTACGCGTCAGCGCACAGATCGCCGAGGTTTGTTTCCGCCCTGCGGATGATCCGGATCGGTTTCCCGTCTTCGGTCACCGCAGTTGGATCGTTGATCAGCAGATCCACTGCCGTGCTGGCAACAACCTGCTGCAGTTTTTCGTTCAGTACCTCGCTGGCTTTATCCACCGCTTCGCTGCCTGTGTTTTCCAGGCCCAGCAGCGCGGGAGCGGGAATGCTGGAATCCCAGCCGTACAGCTCGGCGCTGATCTTGCCGTCCGTGGTAATCGTCAACGCGCCGATATTGGCCAGCTTCGTGCCGCATCCGCTGCGGATTACGTCCTGGCCGTCCTTGTTCTGCATCACTACCTGGTCGGTGTCATGGCTGTGTCCGTCCAGCCAGGCGTCGATCCCGTTGGTATTTGCGATAACGTCACTGTACATCCAGGGTGAGCACTCTGCTTCATTCCCCAGATGCGCCAGCACGATCACATAGGCTGCGCCTTCAGCCCGCGCCGCGTCCACGGCGTTCTGCACAGCCGCGTACAGGGCTTCGCCGGTTTCATCCTGCAGGAAACCGTAGATATATTCGCCGTTCTCATCCATGAAGTACCGCGGAGTGGAGGAGCGCAGGGTCATGGGGGTGCTCACGCCCACAAAGGCGAACTTCACTCCGTCGAATTCCTTGATGACATACGGTTTGAAAACCAGTTCCCCTTCCTTGTTGAAGTTGCAGCTGATGTATTCGGCGTTCGCCTTTTCAGTCAGTTCCAGGAAGCGGTCCGTTCCATAGTCGAACTCGTGGTTGCCCGGAACCGCGATATCGTATCCGACCGCGTTCATGATATCGATGATCCCTTCGCCGGTCGTCATGGTACCGATCGGTTCACCCTGAATGGCGTCTCCGTCATCCACCAGCAGTACATAGTTGTCCTTGGCCAGGCTTTCCTTGACCGCGTACAGGCCGGCATAGCCCCAGCCCTGATCGATGCCGCAGTGCACGTCACTGGTAAACAGGACCACGAGGTTTTTTGTCAGTGTGGGGGCCGCCGCCTCTTCCGCTGCGGCGCAACCCAGCAGCAGAGCCAGCGCCAGCAAAATACCAAGAAGTTTTTTCATGGGAAATCCTCCTTTTGAATTATTCTGGTGTTTGAATTATATCACAATTCACTCTGAACTGAAAGCCCAAAACAGATTCACACAGATAAAAATGTTGCCTGCCGTTCCAGAATATTGTATGATATTAACAGGATATGGAAATTCCATACGGCAATATCAGTTTTTTCTGATGTGAAAGGAGTCCTTGGAATGAAAAGGAAATACGGTTTCTGGTTGCTGGTTCTGGCTGTCCTGCTGGCGCTTCTTTGCTCTGCGGCCTTCGCGGAGAAGCAGATTGAATGGAAGGGCCATACCTATCAGCTGTTTTTTGATAAACTGACCTGGACGCAGGCAAAGCTGGCCTGCGAGCAAAAGGGCGGCCATCTGATTACAATTACCTCTTCCGCCGAGCAGAAGATGATCATGAAAGAGCTGAAAAAGTACGTCGGGGAGGTTTTCTGGATCGGTTGTACCGATAAAGGCCATGAGGGAGACTGGCGTTGGGTCACCAATGAAAAATGGAAATATGAAAACTGGGCAGCCAACCAGCCGGATAATGAAGGCAACGCGTACTGCGGAACGATATATACCGAGGCGCAGTGGTGGGGTATCTTTGCGGGCGAATGGGATGATGCGGAGGATACGGAAGGCTGGTGCAGCTATATCTGTGAATGGGATGATATCGATCAGCCCGCGGGGATTACATCCATCAAGCTGAACAAGACAAAGGCCACCCTGAAGAAGGGAAAGTCCCTGAAACTGAAGATCAGCAAAGTTACGCCCGCTTCGGTTACCTCATTCAGCGTCGTCTGGTCCTCCAGCGACAAGACTGTCGCCACCGTAAATGCTTCCGGAAAAGTCAAGGCCAAAGGCCGCGGCAAATGCGTGATTACCTGTGCCGCTGCCGATGACAGCGATGTCTTTGCGACCTGCCTGATTACGGTAAAGTAATCTCCGCTGTTTCATTGCCGCGATCTGTTTTAAGTCCGCCTTTCGGCGGGCTTTTCTTCTTGAGCCCTGCGGGCGGAATCGTCGGCGTTCATGAATGGAAGGGTCTACGGGAAGTTTGACAAGGTTTTTTTCGTACTTTATAATTAGAGAACTGGTTTGCCAGAATTCCTCCCAAGGAGCTCCGATCATGAATTTTTCTCACCCCAGGCGCGTTGTCGTCCTGATTCTCGCAGGTCTTCTCTTCCTGGTTGCTTTGCCGGCCTTTGCGGAGTCCGCAGTGCCCGATTTTTCAGACAGAAGCTATGCCCTGCCCATTGACTTTTCAGGCGGGCCGGAGCCTTCGGCGGAGCATCTCTCCGAAGGGGTGTATGAGGACAGTACCATCCGGGTGGCTATTACGGACGACCGGTGGGAGAACTGCCGTTTCTGGGCTGCGGATATCGTGATTTCCGATCCTTCCCAGCTTCGGACTGTTTCCGCCTGCCAGGACTTCAGCAACAACAGGAAAGTCATGGATCCCGTCAAGCTGGCGCAGCATGTCAATGCCATCGTTGCCCTGAACGGGGATTCCTGGGGAGCCGGAGAAAAGAAAGGTCTCGGGATCATTCTCCGGCAGGGCAGGCTGATTGCGGCAAAACTGGATGAGCGGGACAAGCCGAATCACCATCTGATGGATATTCTCCTCATCGATGAGGACGGTGATTTCCACGGGATACACGTGCCCGCGGAGGGAGAGCTGGATATTTCCACCTGGGAGGGAAAGCGTCTGCTGAACGTCCTCTCCTTCGGGCCGATCCTGGTGGAAAACGGAGAACCCATCTCCGACTTCCAGGGAGCGGACCGCTGGATGGATATGGCGCGGGATGTCGGCCGCCAGCGTGTCTGCATTGCGCAGGTGGAGCCCCTGCATTACAAAATCATCTGCTGTGCCGGACCTGTCCGCGGTTCCCGCGGCATGACACTGGAACAGTTTGCCCGCCTCGCCGCGGAGCAGGGAGTGCAAACCGCCTATAATCTCGACGGAGGGGACTCCACCATGCTGTATTTCTTCGGCAGCAAGAAGGTGAACAAAAGCGGTACCAGCAACGTCCGCAGCCTGTGGGATATCATTTATTTCGTTTCCGCGGAAGGGCAGTGACCGTCCTTTCCCGATTCCGTTCATGACGAGGTTTACACATGAAAAAAGTCTGTTTCCTTCTGGCCTCTGCCGTTATCCTGCTGTTCCTGGCCGTTGTTTTCCCTGCCGCGGCGGACACTTCCCTCCGCGGATATAATACGGCGGATAAATCCTATCAGTATATTACCCTTGGCACCTATCCTTATGAGGAGGATGGTTCCCCCCTGCCGGTCCTGTGGCGCGTCCTCTCCGTAGAGAACGGCCGTGCTCTTCTTCTGACGGAGTACGTGCTGGACGCGAAACAGATCATCTTTGAAACAGATCAAAAGATTATCGAGAAGCACTCCTTCCGCCGCATTGATACCTATGCGGAAAGCGATCTGTACGCCTGGCTGAATACGGAAGGCCTGGATACGCTTCTGGGGCAGGATCCGCTCCGTGGTGCCCTGGTCGAAGATCCGGATCTCGGTTTCCTGCACCCCCTGACCCGGGATCAGTATCTGGATCCGTCGCTCGGTTTCAGCTCTAATCCCTGGGGAGAAGAAATCAACGCGCATCCGGATCGGCAGGCGGTCAGCACGCCCTATGCCCGGACAAAAAACCTGTTCGTTCACAATGCGAACCGCAAAAGCCCTTATTGGTGTGTCGCCATCAAGGACCCCGCCGGCTACAAGTTCGGGCTGGTAGGTTATAACGGGCATATCTCCTGGGGCGCGTACACCAATATCAAAGTAGGCGGCCTGCGCCTGGCGCTGGAGCTGGATCTTACCGGACTGGCTGTCTTCAGCGGTTCCGGAACAAAGGAAGATCCCTTTTTGCTTGTCTGTGCGGAACAGCCCGTCCGTGAAGAGGAAAGCACTCCTTCCGCGCAGGCGCCTCAGGCTGAATCCGAGCAGGAACCCGCGGAGGCTTCCGCGGACGCGTCTGCGGCGGAGGAGCCGGAACCCGTCCCGGAAAGCCGGGAAGGTTCCGCGTTGATAACGCTCCTGGGTGACTGTTCCGTAGGGGATGCGCTGAGCGCTGTCAAAATGGGAAATTCGTATCATTCCGTGGTAAAGGAACATGGGTATGCCTGGCCTTTTTCCCTCGTCAGGGACATCCTTGCCGCGGATGATCTGACCGTGGCCAATCTGGAGGTAGTGCTGACGGAAAACACGAGCCACAAGGATATCAAATATCCCCTCCGCGCCCTTCCGGAACACGTGCAGATCCTGACAGAAGGCAGCATTGAAGCGGTCAATACGGTAAATAATCACGCCTATGACTTCAAGCGTGCCGGTTATGTGGATACGCTGGCCGTTCTGGATGCAGCCGGTATTGCCCGCTTTGGCTCTGTTTATTACGACAAGGAGGATGGCTTTGATGATGTCCTCGTTCGGGATATCAACGGCATCCGCTTCGGTTTCTTTGGCATCTCCTATCCCCAGAACAGTGATCTGAAGCATATTGATGCCCTCCTGCAGGATCTCCGTGAGAACCGGCATTGTGACATCATCATTGCGAGTATGCACTGGGGGCGGGAGGGTTTTACGGACGCCGGCAAGCTGACCAGCGCCCAGCTCAATCTTTCCCGCCGCCTGATCGACAACGGTGCGGATGTCGTCTACGGCCATCATCCCCACGTCCTGCAGCCGATGGTGTTTTACCGGAACAAGCCGATCCTCTTTTCCACCGGAAACTTCACTTTCGGAACCATCAATACAAATCTGGATACACATACGGGGATTTTCCGCCTGACTTTCGAAAAAAACGCTTCCGGTGCGGTACTTCGCAAACTGGAGGTCATCCCCTGCCGTACGGGCAAAAAAGGGGATTACCGCCCAACGGTACTGGAAGATGAAAAAGAAAGAGAGAAAACCTTTCAGATTCTCTCTCCCAAAAGAAGGATCTCGGATTATACCGCGGCGCCGGCATCCTTCCGGACCACCGGCATCGTTTTCTTCAACGAGCAGGGGGAAATCATCCCCGATGAATGATTGCGCCCCGGTCAGATGCTGAATACGGCACCGCATTCCTCAGTCAGCTTCACCGGATCCAGAAAGCTGAAATTGCGGTGCATCAGCTGTTCACGCCTGTAAGACACCTGCATAACCGGGATGCCGTTTCGGGAAGCGGCGACCCCGACCTCTCCCACCGGGAGGCAGGCAAACAGGTCCCGGGCAATGCGGATGCCCATTGCGCTCAGATATTTCTTCCCTTCTGCATCCAGATATTCCGCTTTGCAGTGAAATTCCGCTTCCACCCGGTCGGAATCCGGTGCGCGCATGCTGATTCCCTCGGCGAATCCCGTCAGTTCGCCCAGGGGATTCGCTTTTCGCAGCACTTCCGCGTAAGCCTTCGGATCCCCGGAAAGCACAGCCTTAGCCTGTTTGTGGTAAAAATTCCACAACCGCTGGTTTGTCAGCCCATCCGTGGGATATTCATGGCCCAGGGCGTCGGTCCAGTCGATCGTTTCGTCCGCGGTCATCCACAGGTTGTGGATCCCGATTTCTGGTTGCCGGACCACTACCCGGGCGGGCTTTTCAGGCTGCGGCTTCGGTTCCGCGCTCACGTCCGGAGACGCCCGCCAGAGATCCGAGGCAATCGCGCGCATTCTCTTCAGCAGTTCCGTCTGTTCGGTGTCAGGCCGGTTCAAATCTTCCGTCATGCCTCTTTTCCTCCTTCCACGCGGCAGCGCACGCTGGGCGGATTTGCCGACGTCTCAAATCCTTCGATCACGATCTGCGCGTTTTCCGTAATCTCATGGTCAAACAGCCAACGGCTCAGCGGATTGATAACCAGGCTCTCCACCTGGTTGCCGATCCCGCGTCCGCCGTTGGACAGGTCGAAGGTGGCTGCCTCTTCCAGGCTTTTGTAAGCATAATCTTCGATCCGAATCTCAATATTCTTCTGCTCTCGCAGTTTGCTGATAATCTTGTTGACCTGTCCCTTCAGAATCAGGTCCGCGGCTTCCTTGCGGATATAGTCGAAGACAACGATGTTTTCCCCGATCCGGTTCAGAATCTCTGGCCGCCCCAGTTCCAGTTTGAAATAGTCCTCTATCGCGCTGCGTACCCGGGTCTGCACCTCGGTATATTCCATGTCCATGGTCACATTGGGCTGCCGGTTCCCAAAGGCATCCTTCACATAGATTCCCAGATTGCTGGTAAAGATGATGATGGTTTCGGAGAAATAGACCGTATTCCCCTGCCCGTCTGTCATCCGGCCATCCTCCAGAATCTGCAGGAATTTATCGAGAATAGTGGAATGCGCTTTCTCAATTTCATCGAACAGCAGGATACAGAAAGGATTCTTCTTCACCGCGTTGGTCAGCTGGCCGCCCGCTTCGTATCCCACGTATCCGGGAGGTGCGCCCATCAGTTTCTGGTCCGAATGGCTCTGGCCGTATTCACTCATATCGAAGCGAATGCAGGTGCTCTCATCTCCGAACAGCTTCTCCGCCAGCGCCTTGGCGGTCTCCGTTTTACCGGTTCCCGTCGGCCCGGCGAAAAACAGAACGCCTTTGGGTTTCCCAGTGGAGGAGGAATTCAGGCCGTTCATGCCGGTCACCGCGCGTTTGACCACATCCAGCGTGCGCTCCAGGGCCGTATCCTGGCCTTTGATCCGCTTTTCGAAGTCCTGCTTCGCTGTCTTCAGGCTCTTGACGCTCAGGGTGCTCCAGGGGTTCTCCTTAATGCCGTATTTGTACAGGTCCACCACCGTGCACAGGTCGCGGATCGGCGTTTCTTCCGCCTTGCACAGCATCCGCATCTCGTCCAGCTCCGTGAAGGTCATCCCTTCCGTCAGCCCGACAAACTTCTCCTTGATCCGCTCCAGTTCATCCTCATGCTCCGTGTAATAAGGCATATCCCGCCTGTATACGGTGCCGGAAAAAAAAGAGGCAAAGTTGGTCCCCGTCATCATCCGCTTCCGTTCTTCCCGGTCGGGAGCTTCCAGCTGCAGGATCTTGCATACCGGATTGTTCAGGTAGAACCAGGCTGGCAGATCATTCAGCTTGTTGACCAGCAGGATCAGCAGATTCTGCTTTTTCCCGTGCGTCGTACGGACCCATGCGGAGCTCAGGGCACTCTGCATCAGGATATTGAAGCTGTTCACATCCTGCTGATCCATGCGTTCGGGGGTGGTGATGTAGTGGCTGGCCATTTCCATCACGGTCACTGTAGCCGTCCTCTGCTGGCACATGGCCCGGCGGATCACGTTTGGCGCGGTATCCGCCCCGTTTCCCTTGAATTCCGCTGGAATGGCGCCATTCCTGATCTCTGTTTCCGTCAGTGTCGCGTAACGTTCCAGCATGGAAGGATCAAAGGGGCTGACAAACCCCAGCAAATTGCTGTAAAAAACCACCTGGTCATATCCCTGGTCGGAAAAATACGCCTGCAGATAACGGCTCAGGGAAATAATCTCGTCCTGCTGCACGGAACCCTGGATGGGATAACGGTATTGATCCGTGACATTCCCCTCCATGATCAGCAGCGGTTTAATGCCGCTGAACAGTTCAAGTTCCCGGTGCCATTTTGGAATCAATGCGTCCATAACCTTATCCTCCGGTATTATAATTCCGCTGTTCCCGCTCGTCTGAGCATTATTACGGTTTATTGTTTCTGTACGGCCGGGGATTCGCCGGTTCGGGAATCCCGTTTTCGCTCTGCGCCAGGGGAGCTTCCGTCGGTTCCTCCTCCGCCGGCAGGTAGCCGAGCACTACCCGGGCCAGTCCTTCCCCATCCGCGTTAGCTGCGGGAATTTCCATCGTTGTGGAGTCGTACTGGATTGCGTCCAGCACAGGCAGTGCCTCTTCGGTATTCACCCGGTAAGGCTGATAGTTGTTGATCGGCGCCGCGCTGCTTGTGTAAGCCGGGTACAGAATCATCTGCTGCCCTTTGTAGGAGCCGTCGTCATTGAAATACAGCTTTGCCTGCACCACCAGGGAATACAGGGAGGAGACAGTCCTGTCCTTATAGGGTTCCGTCCGGATCTGCCTGTTTCCTCCGAAGACAAAATTGCCGAGCGAATAGAAGACAGTCCGGTTATTTTTTACTTCAATCCCCTGTACGACATGCGGATGATGCATAATGACAAGGTCCACGCCGTTGTTGATGAAATAAGTGGCAACCTTGTCCTGCGTCTGGGTATGGCGCGCGTCATATTCGTTCCCGTCATGATACAGCAGCACAACCGCGTTGGCTTCCCCGCTCTCCCTGACCCGGGCAATCTCGTTTCGGATGTTTTCGCACTGGCTGACATACACCCGATAGTCCATCGCCACAAGGGCAATCCGGATTCCGTCTTTTTCAACGATGTGGAAGCGCTTTTCCCGGAACCAGCAGATCCCTTCCGCTTCCAGCGCCTCCTGCGTGCGTTTCAGGCCCTGGGCGCCGTAGTCTCCGGTATGGTTGTTGGCAAGCCCGGCCGCTTCCACGGAAGCGCCCGTAAGGATTTTCGCGTATTCTGCAGGAGCCCGGAAGCGATATGTCTTGTTCTTCACTTCCCCTGCCGGCGAATCTGCCAGGACACCTTCGAAATTCACAACGGTGCAGTCATCTTCGGAAAACAAATCCCGGAAATAACGGAAAAAATAATCAAATCCTTCTTTCTTTGATACAGAAATGAAGGAGTCTTCCTGGTCACGCTTCTGTTCCTCGCTGCCCAGTGTACAGTCTCCGGCAAAAGTCAGGGTGACGGTCTTCTCCCCCCAGGCCGCCGCAGGCAGGCACAGCAGCATAATCATCGCGGCTGCTGTCCCCAGCACGGCCTTCCGTCCCGACTTTTTCAGCTTTTCCGCGGTCATTCGTTCATTCCTCTCCAAGTCCTTCAAACCTGCGGCACCAGGTGTATTTGCTGATGGCGCTGGGGCACGCTCCCTGGCAGTATGTGCACAGAAGATCCCGGATATAAGCCGGGAGTGCTTTGTTGTATTTTACTTCCAGAATAATCTCGTTATTGTCAAAGGGCGGAATCGTCGGCACATAGGGATTAAACAGATCCCTGCTGTACAGGCCCGTGCGCAGCTGCTTGTCAAAGGTGATCCGGACTTCCTCCGCGGGATGCAGGTACGCTTCCCGCACATAGTCCACCAGTACCACCGGCCGCAGCAGGTTCACCGTCATCTCACGGTACATATCGTTCAGCAGGCCGCTTCGGGTGGTTTCCAGTCCTGTCGGATCGCCTGCCATCAGCTGTTCGCACAGCAGTTTCGGAATCGTCAGGCTTCTTTTGGAAATCAGGCTGCCTACTTTTGTCTTGCATTCAAGCTTGATAACCTTGTCGCTGAAGTTATAGATCCGGATCCTGTATTTATCCCGGTGCTGCACGCCGTTCAGCTTGTCGTAAAGCGCAGCGTTGAAAACCGTGTCAAAGTACAGCGACCGGATCTGGTATTCGTTGTATTCGTCCCCGTTGGGATCCCGGGAAAGCACGGAATCCAGAATTCCGGAAAGCACAAAATACTGCTGTTCGTTGATGAAGTATTTCAGCTCATGCCGTAAAGGCAGCGTATTCATGCCCATTCCGCGTCTTTCCCTCCTTTCCCGCCGGGGATTTGCCGTTCAGATGTCTGCTCTTACTGCCCTGCTTCGGTCTGGCAGGCCACGAGCGTGGCGTCGTGGACGCCTTCAATGTTCAGCACTGCGCTTACCAGGTCCTGCTTCCGGTCCAGCCGGACTTCCACGGTCATTTCCGCCCCGGCACGTGTCACGGTCTTGCTCCGCAGCCTCCGCTGCTTCACGGTTCTGCGCAGCAGCTGCGTAATCTCCTGTTCCGCGTAGTCGTCGTAGTGAACCACCAGCAGGTATCCGTTCGGATTGCGGAAGTGCACGAAGGTCATAAGGAACAGAATCACGCTGATTCCCAGCACCACTGCCAGCGCGTGGACATACAGCTCCGCTCCCAGCAGAATTCCCATGGTCAGCGACCAGAACATGTAGGCTGTATCCATCGGATCCTTCACCGCTGTACGGAAACGCACAATGCTCAGCGCGCCGACCATGCCCATGCTCAGGGCAATATCGCTCTTGATGCACATGACAACCGGAGTGGTAATCAGCGTCAGCATCATCAGCGTCATGGCAAAGGTGGGGCTGTACAGGACACCCCGGTAGCATCGCTTGTACACGAAGGCGATGATCAGCCCCACAAGGCAGCCCATCACCAGGCCGATAATGATCTTCCAGGGCGTCAGGTTTTCGAACTGGCTGAGAAAATAGGAGCTCAGGCTCGAATCGTTCTTGATCAGGGAGCTGGCTCCGTCGGCGAGTGCGGTAGAAAGCATATGTGACTCCTCCTCTGGCTGTTCTGGTTGTTATCGGTCTTGTTCTGTTACGGGGCGGCGTTCGGCGGAATCTCCGGCTTCGACCCGAAGTATTTTTTCATTTCATTGTCTGTCAGGTTGAATGAATCCTGGGTAAACTGCCACAGCCGGTTCGGCCGCAATTTGCATACATTTTTCAGGCGCTCAACACGCTTTTCCCAGTACCTGTATGCGCCGTCGATCGTGGTCGGCACCTCCGAGATGACCATTTTGTCGTTCTCCTCACCCCACCGGGCCCAGTGCAGCTGCATTTCCGGTTCGATGATCTTCACCATCTCGTTCAGCGTCTCAATCATGAAGTCGGTCGTCAGTTTCTGGAAAATACTGCCGTAGATCGTCAGAAACAGGTCCTTGTATTTCGGTACGCTCAGAAGCTTGAGGAAAATCGTGTTGTTGATTCCCTTCTGCCCCATTCCCTTTTCCTTTGTGTAACTCCAGGGGCTGTTGAAAGTGGAGCTGTACAGGCCGTAGTCCACGTCATACAACACCCATTTCCATTTGCTGCCCGGCTGGTTCGTCCGGTAGAATCGGGTATTACCGATATCACTGTTGCCGAAAAACATCTCAAACGCCATGTATTCGAACAGGTTTTCCACATCGACGTTGTCCAGGATGTACTGCAGGTCCTCCTCGTTCTTCGCGGGATTTCCATCTTTGATTTTTTTCAGCATGGCCTTGAATTCCTTGTTGGAACCGCTTTTGACGCTTCCGTTACCCTGCAGCAGGTCAATTTTGTCCGCGTCCTCAAAGCTCAGGCCTTCAAACTGGGCAATCATATACTTGTCCGTTCGTTCGCGCAGGTTCATATGGCCCCAGTAAATACCGTTCAGGTATACCGCGTACGGTTTCCAGGCCTGGTGTGCGATCGTTGTGCCGCACAGATCCATCAGCCGGCCCTGGAATCCGTCCTGCAGCCGGGTAAACATGCAGTCATTCCCGCTGTTGCGCAGGACAAACCCTTTGTATTCCGTATAGGACCGGTCCGGGAACAGTTTGGCCTGGAATGTTTTGCTGCCGTATTTGCTCTTTGCCCGGAATTTGAAGCTTTTCTGTGGCATATCCAGCGAATAGTCGCCCATCAGGCCGATCTCTCCGCTCTGGCTCATCAGCAGTTCTCCGGAATCGTCATAAATCTCGATGCTGCTTTCGTATTTGACTCCCGCGTCCTTTACCTTCCGGTAGACCGTCTTCTTGAAAGGCAGTTTGCCGGGCTCCTTCAGGGCCTCCGCTTCCGCCCCGACCGTCAGCATGCCCCATTCCTCGTCCCACAGATTCTTCGGGTCCGTCACGATGGAAACCAGCGGCAGTGAATGGAATGCGTTGATAAAAAAGGTCCCTGTCAGAATGTTGCTCGGCTTAACCAGTCCGGCGCCGTAGGCGCGGGCCCGGATTACTGCGGTGAAGTTCAGCTCCAGCCGTTCCCCGTTGTAGGGTGTGGAAGACACGGTCGGATCAGACCCGTCAGTAGTATAGTACACCTGCGTACCTTCCGGAATGCTGATTTCCACATACTGCGTCGAAGTATACTGTCCCGGGGCGATGCTGAATTCCGGCGCCTCCGCGTATCCGATAAATCCTGTGCCGTTTTGCTGGAACGGTGTGGGCGTATCATAATAAAAAAGCCCTGCCATTCCCAGGGTTCTGCCGTAGGATACATCTGTTTTCATCTCGGGCAGGATCACTTTGTCCAGCACCCTGCCCGTGGGATCCGTCAGTGTGATGACCTCCCCCTTCAGTCTTCCGATCTTATAGGAGGCATGAAGCTCGGAAATGCTGTTTTTTATCGTATCCTTGTCACACAGAATCACCTTGTATTCTCCCGGGCCGATGGTTGTCCCGTACGGAAACTGCCATTTCCGCCCGCGTCCGAGGTCATCGCTCAGCCCCCAGTCCGACAGGTTCACCACATCGGCGGAAGAGTTGTAAATCTCGATCCAGTCCGTCGTCCCGGCATTGGAATAGGTGGTTATGGAATTATTGCTGGCCAGTACTTCGCTGATCCAAACCCCGGTAGGATTCATTGCCCGCAGGTTCAGGTCCATCTGGCCGGCACCTGAAGCATTATTGGGCAGCCCGGGAGTCGGCGTTCTGAAAACCTGCATCTGGTTCCGTTCATTCCGCCCCCAGCTGCAGTCCTGGGGCAGATTGTCGATCATCACACGGTCCACCACATGCCCCTGGCTGTCACAGAGGATTATCGTCTCGCTCTCCGCGCTGATTCTGAAGTTGGTGTGGTACCGGTCCGCCGCTGCCTGGTCCTGCCGGTTTTTCCCTGTGCACAGCACCAGATAGTAACCTTTCGCGGGAATCGCCGCGTCATCGGGAAAACGCCATTTCAGGGGCTTCCCTTCATTGTCGCTCAGCGCGAACTTATTCAGCTGAATCGCGTGATCCGTCGTATTGTACAGTTCGATCCAGTCCGCCAGCTCGTCCTCATCGTCCCGGATCCCGGTCATGGGATCCGCCATGACTTCGTTGATCAGCACGGAGCCGTCCGTAACGGTAATGCTTTCCCGGTAGGCCAGATGGCCCTCCTGTGTGTTCTCAAATCCCGGGCTGAACCAGCTGACACTCTGAAAACCCTGATCTGTCAGGACCCAGCTCTCGTCGCTGGCCATAATGGGATATTTGCAGCTGTCAATCAGATAAGCATTGGGATCATAGAGGTAGATGGTTTCTCCCACGCTGGAAAGCTTGAACTTGGCGTGGAAGGGTTGCCCGGGAATCGCCTGGTTTGTGTTGTCACAGAAAACAATCATCCGGCCGCCCGCTTCCAGCGTCACGGCTGGAAACAGGAAACGAATGCTGTCATCCTTGTCGCTGAGCCCGAGGCCCTTCAGGTTCATCTCTTTCTTTGTGCTGTTCCAGACTTCCACCCAGTCCGGATAGGCGCCGTTCTCGTCTGTCACCGCAGTGGCGTTGGACGGCATGATTTCGCTGATCATCAGCCCCGCGTATTCTCCGAGGGTTCCGTCGTTCTGATCCTCAGCCAGTCCGCTCGCTGTTCCGGAAGAGTACGTAGCCCGGCGGATCGGATCCTTGGGAGTGATCATGACCAGCAGCGCCACCGCCGCGATTGCTGCCAGCAGAAGGATCACGTTCATCCGCGCTCTTCTGCGCCGCAGTTTTGTGGCCCGGGAAGCCGAACGGCGTCCCTGGGACGGCATATGGTCCTGTCTGTCCATTGGCTTCCCTCCTTTCGCGGCGCTTTGTAATCCTTTGCCGTTCCGGCCGTAAGCGGCACGCGAAGCTCTCCCTCCGAGGCCGTTTTCCTGGTCGCGAACTATTGGATTATAGCATATTTGAATGGATTCTGCAAATTGTCATCAGCTGAACAGAGCGCGGATATCCTGCTCCGTCAATGCGCTCAGGACGGATTCCCCGGGGGTGATCAGCCTTTCAAACAGCGCTTTTTTGCGGCTTCCCAGCTCTACCACCTGCTCCTCAATACTCTCGCCCGTAACCAGTCGGATCACCTGCACCTTTTTCTGCTGGCCGATCCGGTGCGCCCGGTCCGTCGCCTGGTCCTCCGTAGCCGGGTTCCACCACGGATCGTAATGGATCACCAGATCCGCGCCTGTCAGATTCAGTCCGGATCCTCCTGCCCGCAGGCTGATCAGGAAAATCTGGCCCTCACCGTCATTGAACCGCTCCGTCAGGTTCAGCCGGTCCCCGGCCGGCGTGTCTCCGTCCAGGTACAGCGTGGAGAACCCGTTTTCCTCCAGCCGGCTGCGCAGAAGCTTCAGCATGCCGGTAAACTGGCTGAACAAAAGAATGCGCCGCCCGTTTCCGATCATCTCAGGCAGGATTTCCAGCAGCAGCTCCTCTTTCCCGCTTCCGCCCCGGTATTCGTTCATAACCAGCGCCGGATGGCAGCAGATCTGCCTCAGCTCCGTGATCGCGCTGAGTACCTCAATCCTGCTTCGCTCCGCGCCCTTGCTCTCGATCAGTTCATTCACCCGGGGACGGAGCCGTTCCAGCGCTGCCCGATACACCCGGTTCTGCTCCGGCGTCATCTGGGCCTGCAGGGTCATTTCCATCTTATCCGGAAGCTCCTCCAGCACTTCCTGCTTCAGCCGCCTTGTCAGGAAAGGCCGGATCCGTCTCAGCAGGTCTTCCGAATTCTCGCCGTCCTGGTATCTCCGCAGGAAACTGTTGTATCCCGGCAGGTATCCCGGCAGCACGAAATCAAATATGCTCCACAGCTCGCCGACCCCGTTTTCCATGGGAGTACCCGTCAATGCGAACCGGGTATCCCCCTGCAGCTGTTTGACTGCCTGTGCCGCGACGCTTCCGGCATTCTTGATATTCTGCGCTTCATCCAGAATCAGGAACCGGAACCGGTACTCCTTCAGCAGGTCGATATCCCGCCGGATCAGCGGATAGCTGGTAATCGCAATGTCCACGTCCCCATGTTCGGTAAAATGCCGGATCATCCCGGCACGCTGGGTTGCCGTTCCGTTCAGGATGACCGCGCTCAGATCCGGCGCAAACCGCCGGATTTCACTCAGCCAGTTGTAGGTCAGCGAGGTCGGTGCCACCACGAGGCTGGTTCTGCCTTTTTCGCGGGCTGTCTGCAGGAGCGCGATAATCTGGGCGGTTTTCCCAAGGCCCATATCATCTGCCAGAATACCGCCCATATGCATCCGGTCCAGGGCATACATCCATTCGTAGCCCCGCCGCTGATAATCCCGCAGGCTCAGTCCCGGTGCCAGCGGCGGTACAGATACGCTTCCGTCGCTCTCCGTCAGGCTTTCGGACATTTTCCGGACACTTTCCTCCATCCGGATGGGTACCTTGCTGTTTTCCAGCATGCTGGCCAGATACCATGCCCGGTAAGCGCGCATGGACAGCACGTCCCTTCCCGGTTCGCATCCGTCCCGCTGGGCAGCTTCGTAAATGCCGGCTGCCAGCTCCTGCCACTCTGCCAGCGCACTCAGATCCAGAAACTCTCCGCTTTTGAGCCTGAAATAGCGTCTTCTTCGGCTCAGGGCTTCCATCAGCTCCATCAGTTCTTCAACAGGTTCTCCGTCCTTTTCCAGCATGAGCTCCAGCTTTTCCCCGTTCATACGCATGCTGCCGCTGAGGGCGGGCCTTCGGGGAAGAATTCGCTTGAATTCCCTGCTCAGAAAAACGGTGCTGGCCTCCTGCAGTTTCCGGACGCCTTCGCTGACAAAATCAAATACCGCGTCACTGCCGCTCAGCCGGATGTTTTCCTTCCGCACCCGGAATCCCGCGTTCGCGAGGATTTCCAGCACCGCATGTTCCGCCTCCGCGTCCCGGAGCAGCAGCTTTTCTCCCTTGTCCAGGGTGATTTTCTCTTTTTCCGGCGCGAAAGGATTCAGCACCACATCACCGTACCGGAACTGGACGGAAGCAACCACGCTTTTCCCGTCCCGGTCCAGATACACTTCCGCTTTCAGCGGCAGGCGCACCAGCCGGCAGCGAAGTTCATTCCCCATTTCCACCGCGCCGCGTATCTTCAGGTACGGCAGCACTTCGCCGATCACCTGATCCGTCGCCGCCGGTGGATATTCGAACAGGCAGCGTCCCTCATACTGGTTTTGCCAGATCAGCCGCAGGATTTCCCGCTGTTTTCTTTCCGTCCGGATCAGGTTTCCCCCGGTCATGGCCCACGTGCAGTCCGTCGTCACCGGCTGGAAATCCGCCGGAATCCGTCCGGATACATTCAGCCCGCGCGGGCCCAGATTCATCGAAAACTGAAGCGGCACCCTGGCTTCCCGCAGCTGGCCGCACCGCAGGATTTTCCCTTCGCTGTTCATGATGCGCAGCTGTGTTCCTCCGATGTTTTCCAGCAGTTCCCCTACAAAAGGATCTGGAATGCGGATCAGGCGTCCTCCGTCACCGTCCTTCTCACCCGTTTCTTTTCCGGCATAGATTTTCCGGATGATCTCCAGGACCCGCTCATCGTCTTCGGAAAAATGCATCCATTCGGGCTGCCAGGTAAAGTCCTTCCCGAAGGGCAGTGTTTCCCCTTCTTTCACTGCCGTGAGAAAAGCACGCACGTCGCGCACCACGTACATCTTGTTTTCTCCCGTGCGCAGGCCGACACGGGGATCCTGACCCTCCCGCCGGGGCAGTGCCAGCGTCACCTCCAGGTGGACGTTCGGTTCTGCTGGCATCTCCCGCAGAATCAGATCGGTCAGCTCCTCGGCTTTCTGGGGAGCGCACTTCTTCAGCATGCTCTCCGGAACGCCGGCCCGTTCCGCTTCCAGCCATGCCGCGACAGCATGCCTGCAGCACCCCTGTTTCCGGAAGGTCTCGCATTCGCACAGAACATTCAGGTTCCGGTCCAGCGTGATACTCATCGGCGGTTTCCCGGCCGCTGTATACCGGATTCGCATGCTGTCCTGTTCAGCTACCTTGATGCTTCCCGATTCTTCCAGTTCTCTGCCGGCGGCATACTCGTCCGCTCCGGCAAGCCGTTCCATCTGCAGCGGATTCAGTCTCATGCTTTCCTCCTGCCCCTCTCATCCGGAAACACGTTAACTTATAATAATTCTGCTTTTCTCCTCTGTTTTCCTGTCATATTTCTTTTTTTCAATACCATTTTCCGTCCCGGACTCCTTTTACCGCCCCGGCTCAGGTCCCGTGGATAAGGTTTCGGAAACGTCTGCCCATAAAAAAAGAGTCGGGTCAAAATGACCCGGCTCTTCAAATCATGCATTGGATCTCAGAATTTCAGCGGATTCACACGCACGGAGGGACCCATGGTGCTGGAGAGATATACGCTCTTCATGTAGGTTCCCTTGGCTGCGGCGGGCTTCGCCTTGTTGATGGCTTCCATCAGGACAGACAGGTTCTCCTGCAGCTTTTCTTTGCCGAAAGAAACCTTGCCGATGGGGCAGTGGATGATCGCTGTTTTGTCCAGGCGGTACTCCACCTTACCGGCTTTGATGTCTTTCACGGCCTTGGTAATATCCATTGTTACGGTGCCGCTCTTGGGGTTGGGCATCAGGCCCTTCGGGCCCAGCACACGGCCGATCCGGCCGACCATGCCCATCATGTCGGGCGTGGCAACGCAGACGTCAAACTCGAACCAGTTTTCCTGCTGGATCTTCTGGATCATCTCTTCCGCGCCGACATAGTCCGCGCCGGCTTCTTCCGCTTCCTTGGCCTTGTCGCCCTTGGCGATCACCAGCACGCGGATCACGCGGCCGGTACCGTTGGGCAGAACCACCGCGCCGCGGACCTGCTGGTCGGCGTGACGGGGGTCAACACCCAGGCGGACGGAAATTTCGACGGTCTCATCAAACTTGGCCTTGCCGGTTTTCACAACCAGGTCCACGGCTTCTTCGGGATCGTACTGCTTCAGATGGTCGATCAGCTTTGCGCTGTCGGAATACTTCTTACCATGTTTCATTTTGTCATTCCTCCCATGTGGTCATAACGGCACTATGTCCTCCCACATTGTTCAGGGGCTGTGCCCCGTTGTTACTCTTCGACGGTCACGCCCATGCTGCGGGCGGTTCCGGCCACCATGCTCATGGCAGCTTCAATGCTTCCGGCATTCAGGTCGGGCATCTTGATGGTAGCAATCTTGCGGCACTGCTCCTTCGTCAGCTGGCCCACCTTTTCCTTGTTGGGACGGCCGCTGGCCTTCTGCAGGTTCAGTTCCTTCTTGATCAGCACGGGCGCCGGAGGCGTCTTGGTGATGAAGGTGAAGGTACGGTCGGTATAAACGGTAATCACCACGGGGATGATCATGCCGACTTCCTTGGCCGTACGGTCATTGAATTCTTTACAGAATCCGGGAATGTTCACGCCATGCTGGCCCAGAGCGGGTCCGATAGGCGGAGCAGGCGTTGCCTTGCCGGCAGGAACCTGCAGCTTGATGTAAGCCGATACTTTCTTTGCCATTTGATTGGCACCTCCATAAAGTATTGTGGTCTTGCGGAAGCTTTCATCTTCCTCCCACGTTCGCGTCTCTCCCCTTCAGGGATGAAACTCACTTTTCCTTCTCGACCTGGTCGAGATCCACTTCCACGGGCATCTCCCGGCCAAGGAACATCTGTACCTTGACCGTGAGCTTTCCGCGGACAGTATCCACGTCTTCCACCACACCGCTGAAATTTTCCAGAGGGCCGGACAGAATCCGGACGTGTTCCCCGATGGCGAATCCGAAATCCACGCTGCTCTGTTCGGTGTTGAGCATCATGTCGACTTCTTCCTGGGTCAGGGGAACCGGCTTGGAGTCAGGGCCCACAAAGCCTGTCACGCCGCGGGTATTCCGCACGACGTACCAGCTCTCGCTGGTCTCGATCATGTGCACCAGCACATAACCGGGATAGACTTTCCGGGTACTCTTGACGCGCTTTCCGTTCCGGATTTCGACAACCTCTTCCATGGGAACCCGAACCTCAAGGATCAGATCCTGCATGCCGTTGTTCTCGACGGACTTTTCCAGCGTGTCCTTGACCTTGTTTTCATAACCTGAATAGGTATGAATTACATACCAGCAGGCCTCTTTCTTGTTTTCAGCCATGTCATTTCTCCTGTGGATCACATAAGCAGCTTGATCAGAGCAGATGCGCCCATATCCAGCAGACCGATCACAACACCCATGAACAGCATGAACAGCAGCACAATGATGGAATACGTAATCAGCTTCTGTTTGCTGGGCCACGTAACCTTCTTCAGCTCGTAGTACATGTTCTTGAAGGGCTTGGCGATCCGCTGCGGCAGGGTTTTAATCCAGTTGAAAATCTTGCTCAGTTTCCCGTCTCCGGACTTCTTCACAGCCTTTTCGGTCTTTTCAGCCGCCTTCTTGACTTCAGACATTTTTATCACATCCTCACAGCATCTGTTGATGTTGGATCACTTTGTCTCCCGATGAGTCGTGTGCTTCTTGCAGAAGGGGCAGTACTTCATGAGCTCAATGCGATCCGGGGTGTTCTTCTTGTTCTTCATGTTGTTGTAGTTGCGCTGTTTGCATTCAGTGCAAGCCAGGCAAACCTTGTTACGAGCGGCGTTTGCCATTAGGGATCCCTCCTGACTTGATTACTCAATGACCTTTGCCACAACGCCGGAACCGACGGTACGGCCGCCTTCACGGATTGCGAAGCGCAGTCCCTGCTCCATGGCGATGGGGGTGATCAGGGTGATTTCCATGTCAATGTTGTCGCCCGGCATGACCATTTCCACGCCTTCGGGCAGCTTGATGTTCCCGGTCACGTCC
>JAFXZS010000003.1 GCA_017541105.1 Clostridia bacterium | reverse complement strand
TTTGCCATAAATGGCACACCTCCTTTGATTTGTTACGGTTGGCGAACCTGTAACTATTCTATCAAAGGAGGTGTCTTGTATCTGAAGATCTTTTATATCTCACCGGCACAGCCGGTGGTTTTTTTGCGCTGAAGCTAACAAAAAAAGGCCGCCTCACCCGGATCGGGTGAGGCAGCCTTGAGAGCCTGCAATCAGTACATTCCGCCCATTCCGGCACCGCCGGCAGGCGCTGCGGGTTCGGGTTCGGGAATATCGGCCACCAGGGATTCAGTGGTCAGGATCATGGCCGCGATGGACGCCGCATTCTGCAGCGCGCTGCGGGTTACCTTGGTAGGATCGATGATGCCGCGTTCCACCATGTCCACATATTCGCCCTTCATGGCGTCATAGCCGTAACCGGCTTTTTTCGCGTTCTTGATGTGATCCACGATCACGCTGCCGTCGATCCCGGCGTTCTGCGCGATCTGGCGGATCGGCTCTTCCAGCGCGCGCAGGATGATCTGCACGCCCGTCTTCGCGTCACCGGCATAGCTGTCCAGCAGAGAGGCGACCTTCGGAATGACATTCAACAGTGCGATTCCGCCGCCGGGCACGATGCCTTCTTCCGCCGCGGCGCGGGTCGCGCTCAGGGCGTCCTCAATCCGCATCTTGCGTTCTTTCATTTCCACTTCCGTGGCAGCGCCGACCTGGATCACCGCAACGCCGCCGGCCAGCTTGGCCAGCCGCTCCTGCAGCTTCTCCCGGTCATAATCGCTGGTGGTTTCCGCGATCTGCGCACGGATCTGGGCCACCCGGGCTTCGATGGCTGCCTTGTCTCCGGCCCCGTCGATGATGGTGGTATTCTCTTTGTTGACCTTGACCTGGCGGGCTTTGCCCAGCAGGTCAACCGTCGCTTCCTTCAGTTCCATGCCGGTCTCAGAGGAGATCACGGTGCCGCCGGTCAGAATGGCAATATCCTGAAGCATTTCCTTGCGGCGGTCGCCGAATCCGGGAGCCTTGACGGACACACAGGTAAATGTGCCGCGCAGCTTGTTGACCACCAGGGTGCTCAGGGCTTCGCCTTCCACATCTTCCGCGATGATCAGCAGCTTCTTGCCGGTCTGGACTACCTGTTCCAGTACAGGCAGTACTTCCTGAATCGCGCTGATCTTTTTGTCAGTGATCAGAATCAGCGGATCGTCCAGCACGGCTTCCATTTTTTCCGTATCGGTCACCATGTAAGCAGAGGAATAGCCGCGGTCAAACTGCATGCCTTCTACCGTCGTCATGCCGGTCGTCATGGTCTTGCTCTCTTCCACCGTAATAACGCCGTCTGCGCCGACAGTCTCCATTGCGTCGGAAATCAGCTGGCCGATGGTTTCATCCGCAGCGGAGTTGGAAGCAACCTGAGCGATTGCCTGCTTGCCGTTAATGGGCTGGCTCTGTTCGCGCAGGCCGTCCACGGCAGCTTCGGTGGCAGCTTCAATGCCTTTTTTCAGAATCATGGGGTTGGCGCCTGCGGCCAGGTTCCGGAGGCCCTCACGGACAATAGCCTGGGCAAGGAGGGTTGCGGTGGTGGTGCCATCGCCGGCCACATCATTGGTCTTGGTGGATACTTCCTTGACCAGCTGAGCGCCCATATTTTCAAAGGGATCTTCCAGTTCAATTTCCTTTGCGATGGTCACGCCGTCGTTGGTAATCAGGGGAGCGCCGTATTTCTTGTCCAGCACCACATTGCGCCCTTTGGGCCCAAGGGTAATCTTCACGGTATCGGCCAGCGCGTTGACGCCTTTTTCAAGGCTGCGGCGTGCTTCTTCGCCATACTGAATTTTCTTAGCCATATTCTCTCATTCTCCTTTTGTTCTGTGATCCGGTTTCTGCGGATGTACTTATTCGACAATCGCCAGAATATCGCTCTGGCGGACAATCATCAGTTCTTCCCCGTCAACCTTGACTTCCGTTCCGGCGTATTTGGAGAAAATCACTTTGTCTCCGGCCTTCACATGCATGGTTATTTCCTTCCCGTCCACATTCCCGCCGGGACCTACGGCGATGACAATCGCCATCTGGGGTTTTTCCTTCGCTCCGCTGGTAAGAATCAGGCCGGACTTGGTAGTCTCTTCTGCTTCGCAGCTCTTGATGACAACGCGGTCACCCAAAGGCTTCACGGTCATGATAATTCCTCCTGTCATACATTGCTTTCTGCTTGTTTTAGCACTCAATCGCATCGAGTGCTAACAACATCATGTAATATAATGCATTTATGAAGTTTCCGCAAGTATTTTCTTGCTGTGAAATAGATGTTTTCAACTGCTTTTCGAATAATTTGTTCGTTTTTCTCCTGTTTTCTCCGTTTTTCTTCATTTTTGCATACGATTGCGTTATGCTACAATCCCTTCAGGCCTGTCCAACGCTTTGAAAAGGATCTCTGCTGATGATGAATGAACATGGTGACATTTCCCGGACCCTCCTTGCCTGGTATGACCGATGCGCCCGAACGATGCCCTGGCGCGGCATACATGATCCCTACCGGACCTGGGTCAGTGAAACGATGCTGCAGCAAACCCGTGTGGAAACAGTTCTGCCCTTTTACGAACGTTTTCTGGACCGTTTCCCGACGCTGATGGATCTGGCGGCTGCCGATGAATCGGATGTTTTAAAGATGTGGGAAGGGCTGGGGTATTATTCGCGTGCGCGGAATCTGCGAAAGGGAGCGCTTCAGGTGGCGGAACAGTACGGCGGCTTGCTGCCCCGTGATCCCGCGATACTTCGGAAAATCAGTGGAATCGGGCCTTACACAGCCGGTGCCATCGCCTCCATCGCCTATGATGTGCCCGTACCCGCAGTGGATGGAAATGTGATCCGCGTTCTGTCCCGGCTCTTTGGAATCCGGGAGAACGCAGCCCTTCCGGAGATCCGGAAAAAGCTGGAGCGGCTGGCATCCGCGCTGGTTCCGGAGCATCGGCCCGGAGACCATAATCAGGCTGTGATGGATCTGGGTGCAACCGTCTGTGTCCCCGGAACTCCGGATTGCAGCCGCTGCCCGCTTTCCGCTTACTGTGACGCCTTTGCCCGGGGAGATGCGGCGGAACTGCCCGTTCTTCCCCGGAGCCGGCCGCAGAAAACAGAATACTGGACCGTGATGGTGCTCCGTGCCGGAGACTGTACCCTGGTACGCCGCCGGACGGAATCCCTTCTGCACGGTCTCTGGTGCTTCCCGATGATGGAAGGCGCCCCGGAAGATGCGCTCCGGAAGCTTGCGAAGCAAGCGCATATGCCGTGCCGTTCCGCCGGGTGCCCCTGCTCCGCGCGCCATGTATTTACCCATCTGATCTGGGAAATGACAATTCTTCCTTTGGAAACAGATCCGGATCAGCCTCCGCCGGGGGATTATATCTGGCTTCCCTGGCAGCAGCTGTCTTCCCTGACATTCCCGGCTGCCATGAACGCTGCCCTCCGGGCCGCGGATCATCTCTTCAGCCGGTAAACTGTTTATGCCTCCAGCATGAATGCCTTATAAGCCTTTTCTGCCTCGTACAGATCCGCCTTGGAGATGATTTCCATCGGTGCGTGCATATTCAGCACAGCGATACCGCTGTCAATAACCTCCATGCCATACAGTGCACAGATATATGCGATCGTTCCGCCGCCGCCCAGATCCACCCGGCCGAGTTCTGCCGTCTGCCAGCAAATCCTGTTTTGATCCATGATCCGGCGGATTTTGCCGATAAACTCCGCATTCGCGTCGTTGCTCCCGCTTTTTCCGCCTGACCCGGTAAATTTGTTGTAGCAAACGCCCCGGCCGAGATATGCGGAGTTTTTCTTTTCGAAGGCGGACGCGTACAGCGGATCAAATCCCGCGCTGACATCGCAGGAGAGCATCTGGCTGTTCCGCAGTGCCCTGCGTACGCTCAGCTCACTGTACATGCCCATCAGATTCAGGATCTCTGCCACCGCGTTTTCCAGAAAATTGGCCCGCATGCCGGTGGCTCCGACACTGCCGATCTCTTCCTTGTCCACCAGCATTCCGCAGCATGTTCTTTCCGGAACGGTCCGGATCTCCAGCAGGGCCTGCAGCTCCGCAAAAGCGCAGCTCCGGTCATCATGCCCGTATCCGATAATCATGGAACGGTCCAGTCCGAAATCCCTTGCCTTACCGGCAGGAAC
Source organism: Clostridia bacterium (assembly GCA_017541105.1). Lineage (GTDB taxonomy): Bacteria > Bacillota > Clostridia > Christensenellales > Aristaeellaceae > Aristaeella. Next base: position 80,111 of record JAFXZS010000003.1, on the reverse strand, counting down.
CGCCTCGATCTCGGCAGAGATCATGTCCTCTTCCTCAATACCGTACTCTTCCCGAAGGATTGTCAGCAGCTGTGCCAGAACAGGTTCCTTTTCCTCTCCGGCCAGCGGTTTCCCTGCCAGGATCAGATCCAGGCTTTCTCCGGTAATTGCCTCGCCCAGGGTTTTGCCGGACTGCTCCTTGGACAGATGGATCAGCAGGTCGCTGATGCCTACCACCGGATCGCTTTCCTTCTCCCCGATGCAGATATTGACGAGGCTGCCGTCTTTCTTTGCCACCACACCGTGCAGCGCCATCGGGCGGGCGGTCCACTGGTATTTCTTGATGCCGCCGTAATAATGTGTATCTGCAAGCGCGAACCCCGCGTCTTCATAGAATGGATTCTGCTTCAGGTCAATCCTTGGCGAATCGATATGTGCGCCGACAATGTTCATCCCGTCTTCCAGCGGCTTCTTTCCCAGGCAGAAGGCAACAACGGCCTTGTTCATCTGATTGACATATACTTTATCCCCTGCCTTCAGCTTCTTCTTTTCGGCCAGTGCCCGATCCAGGGAAATATAGCCGGCCTGTTCCAGCGTGTTCACCGCATAGGCGGTGCATTCCCGCTCCGTTTTCCCGCAGTCCAGAAAACGTTTATACGCCTCCGCAAGCGCTTCCGCTTTTTTGATTTCGGTTTTCCTGTAGTTTTTCCATGCGTTGGGTCTTTCCATTATTTCATCACGCTCCTGTATCTGATTGGCTTGCTGTTCCTGCGTATTCTACCATGAATGTCCGTGAATGACAATTCTGTTGTGTTTTCTCTGTCCGGAGCATTTCGGATCATTGACTTCCGGCCGCCGGAATTTTATAATTTGAGGGGGAATTTTTTTATAGCAAAGGAGCTGCACATATGTTTCATCTCACGGAGAATAAATTTCTCAAGCTGCTGGATCTTGCCCCGGAGGAGATTGCCGGCCTGCTGGATCTCGCGGCCGATCTGAAGGAAAAAAAGAAAGCTGGTATTCCCCATGCCTTTCTGGCAGGTAAAAATATCGCCCTGATCTTTGAAAAAACCAGCACAAGGACCCGCTGCGCTTTCGAGGTCGCCGCGTATGACCTCGGGATGAACTGTACTTATCTGGATCCCTCCGGAAGCCAGATTGGAAAAAAGGAAAGCATTGCAGATACTGCCAGGGTGCTCGGCCGTATGTACGACGGGATTGAATACCGTGGCTTCGGCCAGCAGATCGTGGAGGATCTTTACCGTTTCAGCGGCATTCCGGTATGGAACGGCCTGACGAACGAGTTCCATCCCACGCAGGTTCTTGCCGATCTGCTTACGCTTCAGGAGCATTTCGGTTTTCTGAAAGGCCTCAAGCTGGTCTACATGGGGGATGCCCGGTACAATATGGGCAATTCCCTGATGGTTGGCTGTGCCAAGATGGGAATGCACTTTGTTGCTTGCGCGCCGAAGAAATACTGGCCGGACGACGCGCTGGTCGCCCGCTGCCGGAAGATTGCGGAGGAGACCGGCGCCGTACTGGAGTTTTCGGAGGATCCGGCGATTGTTTCCGGCGCCCATGCGATTTACACAGACGTCTGGGTCTCCATGGGAGAGGCGGATTCCGTCTGGGAAGAACGGATTCAGGATCTCCTTCCCTATCGCGTAACATCCGCGGTCATGCAGAAGGCCGGCCCGCTCTGCGTCTTTATGCACTGCCTTCCCTCCTTTCATGACCTGAACACCGCGATCGGCAGGAATATATATGATAAATTCGGTGTGGACTGTATGGAAGTGACAGATGAGGTCTTCGAGGGTCCGCAGTCCATTGTCTTCGATGAGGCAGAAAACCGGATGCACACCATCAAAGCCGTTATGGCAGCCACCCTGTAAACCTTCCGCCCGGGATTTCGGGCCGCTTGCTGCGCAGTATACCGCATCGGAATGGAAATGAGGCAAATGGAATGAAGCGCAAAAACGTCGCAGTGTTTATTTCCGCACTGTATGAGGACATGGTTCGGGAAACCGTGGAGGGCCTGTTGAGCGCTGCCCGCGGGGAAGATGTCAAAATCACTTTTTTTGCGAGCTTTGCGGATAATCATACCAGTCAGAATTACGACCGGTATCAGCTCTACGATACGGGTGACTTTGTGGTCTATCTTCTGCCGGATCTCCGGGAATACGACGCCCTGATCTCCTTTGATACCTATATGACTGGTTCCTTTGTGGAACCCATTGACCGGCTGAAAAAAGCCGCTCCCTGTCCGGTGATTACCCTGGGCACAGTGAAAGCAGGCACCTACAGTGTCGTCAACGATCAGGACAGATCCTTTACGGAACTGATTGAGCACCTGATTCACGTCCACGGCTGCAGGGATTTTGTCCATATAGCAGGTCCCCGTGAACGTTCCTTCTGCCTGGAGCGCATCGATCTTTTCCGTAAAGTGTTGAGTGCGCACGGCCTCCCCTGCGGGGATGACCGTATATTCGAAGGGACGCTGCGCCCGGAATGCGGGGACAGCATTGTGCCCGAAATACTTGCCGCCTATATGGCAAAGGGAGAGAAAAGGCTTCCGGACGCGATCGTCTGCGTAAACGACTATACCGCCATCGGGGTCATTCAGGCTCTTGAAAAAAAAGGCTTCCGTGTGCCGGAGGATGTCATCGTCACCGGATACGACGACATCCTTCGCGCCCAGTTCAATGAGCCCTCCATCACAACTTCCGCGCAGCCTTTCTTTCGTGTCGGTCAGGTCGGAATGGAGACGCTGACAAGGCTCCTGCGCGGGGAGGCTGTGGATCCCGTGACCGCCGTGCCCGGTATTCTCTGCGCGCGCCAGTCCTGTGGCTGTGAACCGCCGGATGTCTATCAGAAAGATATGATCCGGGAAAAGTATATCCGGACAGTCACCAACCTGGAAAGCCTTGTGCTCTCCAACACCAATCTGATCCTTGGCGGTGCCATGGATGAAACCGAGGAGGATATTTACAGGGAAATTGAAGAAGGCTGCCTGCGCGAAACAGGGTTTAAGGACGCGGTGCTTTGCCTGATCCACGGCTGGGAGCAGAAAAAGACGATTACGGGCCGTGATTCTTTAAAGGACGAAACCTTTGACGTGGTCTGCGGTTTCCTGCATGGACAGCCTGTCCGAAAACAGCGGCTTCAGAAAGGCCAGCTTCTTCCCGATGAAATGATGGATGATGATACGCCTTACTATATTTTCCCTGTTCATCATCTCCATTATTTCCTGGGTTACTTTATCGTCAATCCGGAGCTGAATGAACTGGAGCAGCTTCATATCAAATCCTGGCTGGTTTCCATCAGCACCGTACTGGTCAACTGGTTCTTCCGTCATGAACTGACAGAGACGGTCAATGAACTGGAATACCTGTATCAGACGGACATGCTGACCGGCCTGTACAACCGCCGGGGGTATTATCGTTTCTTTGAAAGCTACTATGAGGAATGCCGCGCCGCCGGAACGGAACTGGCCGTCTTCCTGATCGATATGAACGGAATGAAAAAGATCAACGATTGCTACGGGCATGCGGAAGGCGATTTCTGCCTGTGCACCATTGCCGAAGCCATGCGGCAATGCGCGCAGCAGGATGAAATCTGCATTCGTACCGGCGGGGATGAATTTGTGGTTCTGGCCAAGCATTATGATCAGGTTAAAGAATGGACCTTCACCCATCTGGTTCGGGAAGAAATTGACAGAATCCGCCAGGTTGCCGGAAAGAATTACTCGATTCAGGTCAGTATCGGCTGTTATCGGGCTGTGCCGAGGCCGGAGGGTGTCGCTTCCATCCAGACGGAAGCGGAACAGTTCCTCGGAAATGCGGATCGCATAATGTATGAAGAAAAAAATGCTTCGTCGGATTGATCGGCGAAGCATTTTTCTTAATTCCATTCCCCTTCGAAAACAAATTCAGCGGGCCCTTCCTGGAAAACATGGTTTGCCTGCCCGTCCCACTCGATCCGGAGCGGTCCTCCGTTCAGCTCCAGAACCGCTTTCCGTCCGGTGAGCCCGTTGGCGGCGGCAGCGACCAGTGTGGCGCAGGCACCGGTTCCGCAAGCCATGGTTTCACCGGCTCCCCGCTCCCACACCCTCATTCGGATGTGTTCCGGCCCGCGTACGCAGGCAAATTCAGTATTTGTACGGTTCGGAAACATAGGATGGTGCTCAATCGCCGGCCCGATCCCGGGCAGGTCCAGTGTCTCCACATCGTCCAGAAAAACCACGGCGTGCGGGTTCCCCATACTCACCCGGGTGATGGTGTATTTCCGTCCGTCCGCCTCCAGCCGTTCCCCGATTCCGTATATTTCCGGTTCTCCCATGTCCACCCGTACGGACAGAACCTTTCCCTTCTCTTCCCGGATCTGCAGCGTCTTAATCCCGGCGCCTGTTTTCAGGCGGATGTCTTTTTTGCTTGTCAGCCCTTTTTCATATACATATCTTCCCACGCAGCGGGCTGCGTTGCCGCACATCTCGGATTCGCTTCCGTCCGAATTAAACATCCTCATCCGGAAATCAGCCTCTTCATCCGGGCAGATGAGCACGAGGCCATCGCTGCCGACGCCGAAATGACGGTCGCTGATTCTCCGGGCAGTTTCCATGGGATCCGGAATCATTTCTTCCAGGCAGTTGACATAAATATAGTCATTGCCGAGTCCCTGCATTTTTGTAAACTTCATCTTCCGATACCGCCTTTGTACGTCACTCAACCTGGCCTGCCGTCTGAAGAACTTCCCCCTGGAGGCACTTTTCTTCCGCACCCATCTCCGGCTGCTCCTCCTTCCGGATAAACCGGTTCAGTTCCTGCAGCCGTTGAATCCGACCCTGAACTCTTCTCCCGGTCAGCGCCTTGCTCCTGTACCGGTCAAACAGTGCGCGGACACCCATCGTCACGGGAATTGCGGCCCAGAAGCCGGCGGCTCCGGTTACCGCGGCACCGACACCCAGCGCGGCCCCGCTCTTGGCCATCCGGAAAACCCCGTCCTTTAACCCTGTCCTCCCCGGTTTTTTCCCAAGCAGCACCTTCGTGCCTTCTGTCGCTGAAATAATTACAAACGGAAGAATACCGCTCATACTCTGGCTCAGTTCCGTCAGGATGCCCGTCTCTTCCAGCAGGCCGGTGTCCACGGCGATTTCATCCACGTAGGTCAAACCGGTCGCGATGGTATCCACGACCGTATCATGCTGTCTTTTCCGATACTCCTTTACCAGTTCCTCATAAGTTTTCAAAGATGCTCCTCCTTTCCGGAAACAATATGACGACAGGATGGGAATATTACAGGAGCTTATTCAGCAGCGTCACAACCACCCATGCGCTGGACGCGATGGCTACCAGTACCGTCAGATCCCGTATGATGTTCCCTTTTTTGTTCTTTTCACGCACAGGTTCCCGGTTTGCCTTTTTTTCCAGTGCGGCCAGCCGGTTCCTCATTTCTGTCAGAACCTGATCGTGGGCTGCCCGCTCTTCATCCAGGGATGTCTCCGCTGCTTCCAGCCTGCTCTGCAGCGCTTGAATTCTGCGGTCTTCTTCCGTCATCATCCTGTCAACTTCCCGGCGAAGCTTGCTCTGGTCTTCACAAAGGCCTTCCGCTACCAGGGTCATCTCCGCGGTAAAACTCTCAATCAACTGGGTGGTATTCTCACCCTTCACCATTTTCAGGGCTCCGTCCCAGAGTTTTTTCGGCTTTTCTGCGGTTTTTGTTCTTTCCGCCAGTTCCGTCTGTTCTGCCATGTCTGTTCCTTTCTCTGACGCTTTCAGATTCTGAAGACAAAACGGTCACCCCGGATCAGCTGGATGCTGTTGTGAAGCGGCCTCCCCTTTTGATCGAAAACCACTTCATGCAGGCGCATCAGCGGCGTTCCTGGCTCAATGGACAGTAGTTTCGCCTGGTTTTCCGTGGCATAGGTCATGGAGATATCGTGTGTTCCTTGTTTGGGCTCAATGCCGTAATCCCTTAATATGTTATACAGGCTTCCGGCCAGGTTTTCATTTTCCAGATAGGCAAAAGCCATGGAAAAATGATTCTTCTCCAGCACTACAGGTTCTCCGTCCGCCAGGCGGATGCGCAGCGTTTCCACAATGTGGGATCCCTCCCGCAGTTCCAGTTCCTCCAGATCCTGGGGACCCGCCTCCTCTTCGCGGATATGAATCACCCGGGTTCCGGGCTGAAATCCGTTCTGCTTGCAGGCATCATGGAAACTGTGGATGCTTTTCAGGTCATGGCTGATCCGCGGTGTGGAAACAAATGTGCCCTTTCCCTGTTTTCGCTCCAGCATTCCCTCCGCCGTCAGTTCCGCCAGGGCGCGGCGCACTGTCACCCGGCTGAGTCTGTACAGTGATTCCAGCTCATGCTCCGGCGGAATCCGGCTGCCCACCGGATAAGTGCCTTTCTCGATATCCTCCTTCAGCCGCTGCATCAGCTGGTGGTACAGCGGACTGGAACTGTCAGATTGCAGTTTTTTCATTCCCGGTGTCCTTTCTGTTGTATTAAAATGTATCAATACAACATTTGTATGATACCATTTTCGCGTGAAAAATGCAACCCTTTTTCAGCAGGTCAATTGAGAAAAGCGGCCAGATGTGTTATAAGGAAACAGGAGCCTTGAACCTTTCCGGAATTGCTCCCCGGAGAGCGCGTCTGTGAGCTCCCGCAAAAACGGAGGTGCGGCGGGTTTGAAGAATCTGAATGTTGTAGCAGCGGTCATCTGGCATCATGGCCGGATCTTCGCGACGCAGAGAGGATACGGGGAGTTCAAGGACAGCTGGGAATTCCCCGGAGGCAAGGTAAAGGACGGGGAAACCCCGCAGGAAGCTCTCAGGCGCGAAATTCTGGAAGAGCTTGATACCGTGATATCCGTCGGCCCTTCCGCCGGATGTGTTGAATATGATTATCCCTCCTTTCACCTTTCCCTGCAATGTTTCTGGTGTCGGGTGGAATCCGGCAATCTGATCCTCCGGGAACACGAAGCCGCCAGATGGCTTGCCAGGGAGGAGCTTGATTCGGTCAGCTGGCTTCCCGCGGATCTGGAACTGCTTCCGCTCCTTCGCGAAAACTGGCTTCCCGGGGAGGAATCGGGGGAATGTCCATCTCCTGCCCGTTACCCCTTCCCTTCCTGAACAAAAGATAAACCTTTTGCCTTCCGAAAAAAAGGACCGAATGTGCAAAATAATCCCGGTTATTTGTCTGCCGCCGTCTTTTCTTTTCGCCCCATCGGAAAATGCCGGTCAGGTTCTCTGACCGGCGCTTCGGATCGGTATACGGATGGGGATTTCCTCCCTCCCTGAGTTTATTCTTCCGGAAGGATCAGCGCGCAAATAAGATACAGCAGCAGTCCGCTTCCCCATCCAAAGACCAGCAGAGCCCACGCCAGGCGGATGATCGTCGGATCTACGCCCAGGAATTCCGCGATTCCTCCGCATACGCCTGCGATCTTCCTGTCTCTTGCGCTCTTATGAATCCGTCCGTGAGTGGTTCCCCGGTTTTTGCCTGTGAGATACTGGAAGCCGAAGTATCCGGCTGCCAGTCCTGCCGCGATTGTCATGATTGCTGTCATAATGGTTTCCGTTCCTTTCGTTCGTTCTCTTCCGTCCGTTTCAGGTTCGGTTGCTGCCGGACAGGATCTTTATCGGATGCTCACGTCGCCGCTGACACTGGATGCCGTGATCTGCAAACGTGCGCCTGCTCCGCTGTCGGCAAATCTGCAGGCGGTGGATCCGGATACGGAGGACATGGCCGTATGAACGCTGTCCGTACCGGCAGCCAGTCTGATGGTCACATCGCCGCTGGTGGAACGGCCTTCGATTCGTGTAACGTCGCTGTTCTGAAGTTCTGCGGTCACATCGCCGCTGACTGAATGCATCCGGATCTGGCCGGCGGAACCGTTCAGATCTGCTTCTCCGCTGGTGGATTTCAGTTCTGCGGTCTGATAGCAGCCGTTTGCGGTCACATCTCCGCTCATGCTGCTCATGATCAGCGTTCCTGCGTTGCCGTTCATTTCAATATCCCCGCTCATTGTGCTGAGCGCAGCCCGGACCGCGGAGGTTCCGTCTGCTGCTTCCACGGTTACGTCGCCGCTCATGCAATGGATGCTCAGCCGTTCCGGAAGCGTGGAATGCAGTTCCACATCGCCGGATTTCGAATTCAGTTCCATCTCGGCCAGCTGGAGCCCGGCGGGCAGATCAATGTAAACGTTCCAGCTTACGGAAATGTTTGACGCCGCACTCTCAATGGCTTTCCCGATAAAATTCAGCAGCCCTTTCAGGGAGAACTCCTCATTGCTCATTTTCTTTCCGGCTTCGGCAATGGTTTTCTTCGTTTTGTCCAGCGCCTTAATCCAGAGGGCGTTTCCGCTCTTTTCGCACAGGATCTGCTCCATATCTTCGCATCGTACATGAATGCTTCTGTCGCTCGATACTCCTACAACCAGATCGCAGGCTTTCAGGTCTGTCCGCAGGATGCGGATCTCCTCGGGGCTGCAGATGAATTCTTTCGGCTTCTCCTCAGCGGGCGGTTCCTGACGCGGCGCATCTGCCTCGATGACCGGAATGTCGGGCTCCTTTTCTTTCACTTCCATTCCGGCTTTTTTCGGATATTCATCAATAACCTCTTTCATTCCCTTCAGGCTGTCCACTACGGCGTCAATGGCTTCCGTTTCGCTCATGCCCCGCTGAATCAGGTCATCGTAATGCTCCAGGCAGTTGTTCAGGAGTTCCTCGTGCAGCGCACGGGTCTCCGCATTGTCTGCCACATCCCTGAACATATGATCGATAATCCCGTGAATTGTCGCGTTCATTGTTTCTTCTCCTCCTCCAGCAGCCGGTCAAGAACCTCACGGGTTTCATGCCAGGCTTCAATCTCCTCAGACAGTTTTCTTCTCCCTGCATCAGTCAGGCTGTAATAGCGGCGTCGGGCGCCGATCATCTCGTTGCCCCAGTAGGACCGAATCAGCCCCGCGCCTTCCAGCCTTCGAAATGCGGTATACAGTGTCGCTTCTTTCAGTTCCAGCCTTCCGCCGCTGATATTGGCCACCTGTTTGCTGATCTGGTATCCGTAACCATCCTCGCCGGTCAGCTGCCGCAGAATCACCGCGTCTGTATATCCGCGAAGCAGATCCGCAGAAATCATCATGAAATCACCTCCGGGGCATATTAAAGCACAACATACCTCATCTGTCAAGGTATATTGTTAAATTATTTACAATTTTATCTGAAGTATGTTTGTATGAATAAAATACACGGTTTCCGCGCGGATCCACCCATTGTATTATTCCATATCCGCGATTTCCTCTTCCAGTGCTTCAATCTGATCCTCGAGATCTCTTCTTTCCTCTTCCCAGTCGTCATGCTCGTCGCTGAAATCTTCAGGCGGTTCATCTATTTCCAGAAGTTCCAGCCTGTCCCGGAGTTCCTCCAGCTCTTCCTCTTTTTCCTCCCGGCTTGGCGCGTAGTACTTCGCGAACATGGGGTTTTGCGCATAAGAAACATTTCCCTGCTCATCAATCCGTATATCCAGCCGGTTCTCAGGATAATGTGGCACTTCCCGCATTTTCTTGGCTCCCCTTTCGGATTGTCTTTCCCGGTCCCCTGTGCTAAAATCATATCCGGTTTCCCATCGATTGTAAAGGAGACGTATGCATATGAAAGCATGGCTTTCCCGGCTGTCCGCCGACCTGAAGAATCCTCCTGCTTCTCCTGCGGAACTCGCCCGTTTCGAGCTTGATCACGCGCTTCCCGGCACGGCGTATACCCTGGATCCTGTCCCCGCTCTGGGAGAAGGATACTGCATCCGTCGCCGGAGTGACAGCAGCGTGATCATCTCAGGAGGTCCCACCGGGCTGCTGTACGGCGCGTACGCGCTGATTCTGCGGATGCTTTCCGGGGAAGGAATCCCCGATGTGCTGGAATCCGCTCCCCGCTATCCGCTGCGGATGATAAACTGCTGGGACAATGCGGACGGTTCCGTGGAGCGGGGATACTCAGGCCGCAGTCTCTTCTTTGAAGGAGGGCGCCTCAGCTATGATCCCTTCCGGATGCGGGAACTGGGCCGCCTCCTGGCGTCTGTGGGGTTGAATGTACTGTGTATTAACAATGTGAATGTCCATGATCCTGCCCAGCAGCTGCTGGAAAATATGCTGCCGGAAGCTGCTGCGCTGGCGGACCTGTTCCGCCCCTTCGGTGTCCGCCTGATGTTCTCGGTGGATTTCTCACAGCCCATGCGCCACGGTGTATCCTCCGCGGATCCGCTGGATCCGGCGGTCCGGGCCTGGTGGAAAGCGGCAGCGGAGCGGGTTTATCAGGCGATTCCGGATCTGGCGGGTTTTCTGGTCAAAGCGGACAGCGAAGGCCGTCCCGGTCCTTTTACTTACGGCAGAAATCATGCGGACGGCGCCAATATGCTGGCGGAAGCGGTGCGCCCTTTCGGCGGAGTCATCGTCTGGCGCTGTTTCGTATACAACTGCCGCCAGGACTGGCGCGATACGAAAACGGATCGGCCGAAAGCCGCGTGGGAACACTATGCTTTCCTGGACGGAAAGTTCGCGGAGAATGTCATTCTTCAGGTCAAGCACGGCCCCTTTGATTTCCAGGTTCGCGAACCGGTATCCCCTCTTCTTTTGGGCATGAAGCAGACAAACCTGGCCATGGAGCTGCAGCTTGCACAGGAATATACAGGCCACCAGATCGATCTGTACACCATGATTCCGATGTGGCGTGAGCTTTTTGATGAAATCCCGGAAAACAATATCATGTCCCTGGCCGCGGTATCCAATCTGGGCAGGGATGAGAATTACACCGGGCATCCCCTGGCCGCTGTGAATTTATACACCTATGGCCTGCTGGCCTGGGATCCGGCCATGGAAGCCGAATCTGCGGTTTCCCGGTGGGTCCGGCTGACCTATGCCTTTGATCCGGATCAGGAAAGAACGCTGACCGCGCTGCTGCTCTCCAGCCGGCGCACGTATGAAAAATACACCGCTCCGCTCGGAATCGGCTGGATGATTACTCCCCATGATCATTACGGCCCGAACCCTTCCGGATATGAATACGATCTGTGGGGAACGTATCACAAGGCCAACCGTGATGCAATCGGCATTGACCGCACGGCAGCGGGGACCGGTTTTCTGCTTCAGTATCCGGAATCTCTCCGGAAAAAATACGAAGATCCGGAAACCTGTCCGGATCTGCTCCTGCTCTTTTACCACCGTCTGCCCTATTCATTCCGGATGAAGGACGGGCGGACGCTGGTTCAGCGCATCTATGATGATCATTTTGAAGGGAAGAAGGAAACAGAAGCCATGGCCGAAATTCTGGAAGCTCTCCCCTTTCCGGATCCTGACCGGGAAATCATTCTTTCCCGCATGGAGCTTCAGAAGCGGAATGCCCGGGAATGGTGCGATATTATCAATACGTTTTTCCGCCGGCTCTCCGGTGTTGACGATCTTCACGGCCGCGTGATTTATGACTGACCGACGGCTTTCTCCCAAGAGACCGGCCTGCGGATGTCCATGGGCTTTTCCGATTCGGGGAAGAACCCCGTTGGTATCACCAGTCTTCCTTTATGGTACCTGCGGCTCAGCGCTTCAGTGCCAGCCGGAATATTGTTGGTAATATAACAGGAGCTGCCTCCGAATGATCTGAGAGGATCATCAGAGGCAGCTCCTTTTAATTTGCATTCAGCCTGTCCCGGATTCGAAGGAAATTATACAGGCCCAGGTTCCAGATGGCGAAATTATGTTCCCCCGCTCTTTCCTGCCAGAGCCAGTTGGTTTCATCCAGCCGGTCTGTATATTGCGGAAGATTTTTAGCCGCTTTGGAAGCTGGCCCGTACGCGATTCCGTCCTCTGTCCCACAGATGCTGTAGAAATAGTGAATGGATTCATCGGGAAAGTGCTTCAGCTTTTCCGCGATCTGGGATGCGGGATAGGATGTCGGCGCGGCGGAAAAGGCGCCGAACGCGGAAATAAGGTCCAGGCATTCGCACAGGCCGATATTGATGGTTTGCATTCCGCCCATGGACAGCCCGGCCATTGCCCGGTGATCCCTGGCTGCCGGATCATCCGGATGTTTTGAACTCCACGTGGCATAATTCACGTCAATGTAAGGAATCAGGTCGTTCCGCAGCTCCTGGCCGAAAACATAGAAGGAGGCTGCGTTCCCCATGCTTTTATCCGTATATTTCGCGGTGGACCGTCCATTGGGCATGACGATGATCAGCGGCTGGATTTTTCCTTCCAGAATCAGATGGTCTGTCAGGTTCCTGCCCGTGCAGGAGGCGTTCAGGAAACCCCATTCATTCTCGTCGCCTCCGATGCCGTGGCAGAGAATCAGGACATCGTATGCCTGATCCTCGGAATAATCAGGCGGGAGATAGATTGCTCCGTGTTTGGTAAGATCCGCCTGGTCTCCGCTGTAATCCTTTGACGGATACGAAAACCTTTTCACCGTTCCGCCGTTTTTCACGGCAGTAGTATACTCCCGCGGAATAGCATCTTCCACAGTGATTGATTCTCCTTCCGCACAGCAGATTCCGGTCATCAGGACCGCCGCAAGGATCATGGCGCAACCCGGCTTTCTCCATTTTCCGCCCTTTATCGTTGCCACAGATATCCCTCTTCTTTCGTACGCTGTACTTATTCCTTTTTTGCCTTCAGCCTGCCTTGCAGCTGCACCTTCTTCCCTCTCTGGGCAAGCACAACACTCTGCAGCAGAATAAACAGTGCAAGGATGGCGCCACTGGCAATTTCCTGCCAGTAGGACTCCTGTACCTTGCTGGCGGCCATGATTTCCTGAATCGTGGTGAGAATCATGACGCCGAAGAAGGTACCGAACACATTTCCGACGCCTCCGGTCAGAAGCGTACCGCCGATAATGGCGGATGCGATGGCATCCATTTCACTGCGAAGGCCGATGCTGGTCTTCCCTGAGGAAGCATGCATGATAAAGACATATCCGGCGATCGCTGCAAGAACACTGCTGATGACATAGCTCAGAAAGCGGGAACGCTTCACGTTGATGCCCAGCATCAGAGCGCTCTGCTGGTTTCCGCCCAGGGCATAGATGCTCCGGCCGAGTTTATGATGGCGCAGCAGCAGGTACATGCCCAGCAAAATCAGCAAGGCGATAGCAGCTCCAAGCTCCAGCTTCAGCACGCCGGGAATCTGCAATGTGATTTTCTTCATCGCCTGGAAGGCTTCATGCTTGATCGGTATATTCTCGCTGGACACCATCGTTGTCACGCCCCTGGACAGGAACATTCCCGCGAGCGTAACAATAAAGGGCTGTATCCCGAGATAGCTGACAAGAAAGCCCTGTTCGATGCCGAAGAAAAGGCCGATGGCAAGGGCCAGCAGGATAGATAAAGCAACCCCGGCCGGGCCTTCAATTCCTGAGAACTGCAGGAACTTGGCAACGCTCATGGCAGTAAGGCAAACCACACCTCCGACGCTGATATCAATACCGCCGCCGATCATGACAATCGTCAGGGAACATCCAAGGATAATCAGATACGCATTGTTGTTCAGGAGGTTGAAGATCTCCTGAACGGTCAGGAAGCGTTTGCCAAGAAAAATCATTGCGGCAGCGTACATGAAAACAAAGATGCCGATTGCGATAAGCATGAGAAGCTTTGTGTTCGACATGGGTTGCCGCCGTACGGTGCTGACTTCAGGATTTTTCACTGTCATGTCCCTTACCTCCCCGCCATCACTTTTCTGGACCCGGAATGAATCCTTTTCCAGAAAGCGGTAATCTTTTGTTTGACTGCGGGAGAGCCTGCAATCACGATAATGATAATGACAATCGCCTTGTAAGCTTTAATCGACTCAGGTTTTACGCTCATATCATTCAGGGTATTGGTAAGCATCAGGATAATATAGGCGCCGAGAATCGTACCGGAAAGACGGAATTTCCCGCCGCCGAGGCTGTTTCCGCCGATCGCCACCGCAAGAATGGCATCCATTTCGATTGCATCCAGCAGCGTCTTGTGAGACAGCTGATTGAGACGGCAGACCTGTATCATCGAAGCAAGCGACACACAGACACCGAGAATCACAAATGAAAGAAGCTTGATGACCATGGGATTAATCCCGTTGAGCCGCGCCGCGCCCTGGTTAATGCCGACCGTCTGGGTATACAGCCGCAGGTTTGTTACCTTGAAAATAAGCGCCAGAATCAATGCCATAAGGACGACCAGGAAAATAGGGGTCGGGATTGGAATGCCCGGAATCGTTTTGCCGATAGCGTTGATCAGCTTGTCATTCAGCTGCGGTGTGGCGCTTCCGGTGATCATATAGGCAATGGACCGGCCGCAGGAGAAGAGAATCAGTGTTGCGATCATTGGCTGGATTTTAAAGACAGAAACCAGCGTTCCATTGAAGAGCGTGAACACAATGGTAACTGCAATCGCCGCAAACAAGCCGATCAGGATGCTCCCGACCGAGATCTTGTCCAGTCCGAAGGCATCCAGCACCTTGACGAACACGGCACCGGAAATGGCTCCGACTGCGCCGACTGAAATATCCTGGCCGCCGCAGGCTGCAGTGACCAGCGTCATCCCCATTGCGATGATAGCCAGGGCACTGGCGTCATCGATAATACTGATCAGGTTTCCGGCCAGCACCGTATTCCCGTCATTATTGACACGGGTCGTAATACTGAAGAAGCCCAGATCGCCGATCACGATTCCGCGGATCAGATTGAAGAGAACCAGGATTCCCAAGGCGGCCAGCGGTATAATCAATTGGGACAAATCCTGTTTTCTCCGGATGCTTGTTTTCTGTCTCATCGTTATTGTCCTCCTCCTGCAATCGTCTTCATGACAGAGGACTGATTCAGTTCATCGCCTGTCAGTTCGCCGACAATGTTCCGGTCGCGCATAACGATCAGGCGGGAACATGTACGGAGCATTTCCTCAATCTCGGAAGAAATAAAGGTGATGCTCATATTCTCCTCAGCTGCAAGTTTCAGCACCAGCTTCTGAATCTCAAGCTTTGTACCAACGTCAATGCCGCGCGTCGGTTCATCCAGAATCAGATAGTCCGGATGGGTCAGGAGCCAGCGAGCCAGGATGACCTTCTGCTGGTTCCCTCCGGAAAGGGATCCCACCGGCGTCTCCTGAGATGCCGTCTTAATCTTCAGCGCCTTGATATACTCATCCGCAAACTGCTCTGTTTCCTTTCGGCTCATGGGATGAAAGAATCCCTTCATAACCTGGAGGGCCAGAATAATATTTTCCCGTACGGACAAGTCTGAGATGATTCCGTCGCGTTTCCGGTCCTCCGGTAAGTATCCGATTCCGGCTTTCATTGCTTCGTGAGGTTTCGTAATACTGACGGCCTTTCCTTTGACTTTAACCGTACCGCCGGTCACCCGGTCGGCACCGAAAATTGCCCGGACACTTTCGCTGCGTCCGGAACCGAGCAGCCCCGTAAAGCCGTTGATTTCACCTTCGCGAATCATAAAATTAAACGGTCTGCTGTCCGAGCTTGAAAGATTCTCAGCCTCATAAACCACCGCTTCACTGGCGGTCTTCTTCTGGCCGATCTCCTCGAGATCCGCCAGATCGTTGAGATCTTTGCCCATCATTCTGGCAACCAGTTCAACCTGCGGAAGATCGCTGATCAGATACTCGCCGACAAGCTCTCCGTTGCGCAGCACAGTAATCCGGTCACTGACTTCGTATACTTGTTCCAGAAAATGGGTCACAAAAATGATGCCGACGCCGCGGTCACGCAGATCACGCATCAGGCCGAACAGCATCTGAACTTCCTTGTCGTCAAGGGAAGAAGTCGGTTCGTCCAGAATCAGCACCTTGCACTGCATATCCACCGCACGGGCAATGGCAACCATCTGCTGGACAGCCAGGGAACAGTGTGAAAGCTCCTGATCTGCCTGTGCGGGAATACCCAGATTGCTCAGGATTTCATTTGCCCTTTTCTCATTGGACTTCCATTGGACACGTGCGCCTTTGGAGCGGCCGATAAACATGTTTTCCGCCACTGTCAGATTCGGGCAGAGGTTGATCTCCTGATACACCGTGCTGATACCCAGGTTCTGTGCCTCCTGGGGAGAATGAATGCTCGCTTCCCCTTCAATCCCATCCACAAAGATCTGGCCGCTGTCCTTGGGATACACTCCGGTCAGAACTTTGATCAGTGTGGATTTTCCGGCTCCGTTTTCACCCATCAGCGCGTGAATTTCTCCCTTCCGAAGGGTGAAGTTCACGTTGTTCAGCGCTTTCGTCCCCGGAAAAGTCTTACTGATCCCTCGCATTGACAGGACAACATTATTCTGCGGGTCCTGTGAGACATTCATAAGATCCTTTGCCCGGACCACTCGATTCTCCATGTGCGGCTGCTCCTTCCCGACCTGTTTGCGTCCCATCAGGACGTTTTCAAAGAAAGCGCGGTATGAACGCGCGCATTACCGTTTGTTCATACCGCGCCTGATGGTTAAGCCCGAATTATTCGCCAAGACCATAAGCAGTGATGTCATCCTCGGTGATCGTGGTGGCATCAAAGCCCTTCTCTACAGAAATGATCTGGTTCAGTTCATTCAGTCCTTCGATCTGTCCGCCTTCTTCCAGCAGCTTGATCATCTGATCGATGACAGCGGCCTGGAAGGGGCTGCACTGCCCGTCGTAGTTCCATTCGCCGGCCAGCAGCTTGCGCAGAGCCCACTTGTTGCAGTCAAAGCCCATAACGATGACGTCGCCGTCCACACCATGGGTGATTCCCTTGGCATCCAGAGCTTCCACAGCGCCATTGGCCATGCCGTCGTTTTCAGCATAGATTACGTTGAAGTCTTCGCCGGCGTCGATTGCAGCCTGAGCGATCTTACGGGCTTCTTCAGGATCCCAGCTGTCTCCGCCGGTGCCTTCACGGACGATGGTCCAATTGGCTTCGGCTTCGCACTTGGCTTCCAGAGCGCCGGAACGGCCCAGCTGCGCAGCGCTTCCCAGCTGTCCCTTGATGTGCAGAATCTTGTACTCTTCCAGGCCAAGGCTTTCCAGCCAGGCAACGGCGGTCTCGCCTTCAACAGCCATGTCGGAAACGACAGCGGCGGTGTAGAGGGACGGATCGGCATTCACCATACGGTCGAAGAGGAACACGCCGATACCGGCATCTTTCGCTTCCTGCAGGACTTCGTCCCAGCCATCAGCGTCAGCAGCGGAAACCAGGATGTACTGCACGCCGTCAGCAATGAAGCCGCGGGCCGCATCCAGCTGTTTGTCAGCGGTGGGAGCAGTCACAAAGGACGCATCGTAGCCATTCTCGGCAGTGAAGGTTTCAACCATGTCCTTCACGTTGGCTTCACGGTATCCGGATTCAGCGGGATCCAGATTGATGATGCCGACTTTGATTCCGTCCGCCAGAGCGGCAGCGGAGCACAGCACCATGACCAGAGCGAGTACCAGAGCAAGAATTTTCTTCATGGGTTTTCTCCTCCATTTTCTTTTTGGCATTCCTGCCATTTGCCCATATTATAAAAAAAAAACGCTGTACATTAAATACAGACGTTTTTTGTTTTGGTTCATTTTTTTCCGTTTGTGACAAAAATACGTACATTTTTTAGTGCATTTTCTTTTCCGGATTGTTCACTTTTTTCGTTCCGTACTTTTTTTCTGTATTCTCCCGGCGTCATACCCGTGTTCTTTTTGAACAGATAGCTGAAGTAATGGGAATCATTGTACCCGATCTCCTGGGAAATCTGGGAAGAACGCATCTCCGTGGCTTCCAGAAGTTCTTTGGCTTTGCCGATTCTTAATGCCGTCAGATACTGGGTAAAGGTCAGTCCTGTCTCCTGGGCAAACACTGTGGAAAAGTGGCTTTGGGAGAGGTGGACCTCATCCGCCGCATTCTGCAGCATCAGATTCGGATCGGAAAAATGCTGTGAAAGGTATGCGCGTGCGTGGCTGATGGCTGAATCCCCGTAACCCGCCCGGTTTCTGTCCCGGTATCCCATAGCGGTCCTGAGGAGCTCCGCCAGGCGGAGCAGCCCGTCCTCCCCTTCCGTATGCAGTGCTTCGGCAACCAGCTGTTCAGGCAGTTCCTCCTTGGGATTTCCGCCGGCTTCCTGGATAATCCGCCGGGCTGCCAGCAACGCTGCCACACGCAGGTATCCCATGGCCAGTGCGGGGTCCATGCTTTCGGAGTATTCCGTCAGAATGCTTTCCACTGTCCCGATTGGCGCGTATTGCAGCCTTTCATACAACGGGCTCAGTTCGGTTTCCGAGAGCGGATTGTCCAGTCCCTTCTGTTCATTGATCCCGATAATGATATGGTCCACCGGACGTTCGGCGTTCTGAAGATGCCGGGCATGCCTGGCTGACTTCATGGACTGGCGGATCGCATGGAAATCATCCACGGTTTCTCCGACGGAGATCAGCAGATGGCCTGCCTGCTGCAGTTCAGGAAGATGAATCAGCGAATTGGCAAAGGAATAGGCGCGCTCTTCGGCATCATCCGGCCGGTCTCCCAGCACCAGTGCTCTTGCCCCCTTCGGCGCGCTGCAGACAAACACGCCGCCCCCGCTCATCTCTGCCATGTTGAACAATGCATTCCGGCAGGCCATCCGCTCCTCGCCTTCCGCATCGAAAGCGATATCAATGACCGTATAGCAGCTTGCGGAGAGGTTGATGCCCAGGCCGCGCATCTGGCTGAGGAGTGCATCGTCGTCTTCCGGATCCCCTTCGTCCGTAAACAGGGATGCCAGCAGCTTGTCCCGCAGAAACTGATTGCCGGAGTACAGTTTTTCTCGCATGGCCGTCAGGTTCTCCCGTTCCCTGCGTTTTTCCTCGATCTGCCGGCTTACCCGGTCCAGTGCGGCTTCCAGCTCCGCCGAAGTGACCGGTTTCAGCAGGTATTCCCGAACGCCGAGGGAAATGGCTTTCTGGGCATAGGAAAAATCATCATAGCCGGACAGGATGATCCGTTCCACCCATGGCATTGTCCGCTGGACTTCTTCGCACAGCCGAATCCCGTCCATAAAAGGCATGCGTATGTCTGTCAGCAGAATATCCGCATTCAGGTCCCGGAGCATCGGAAGTGCCATCTCTCCGTCCGGCGCCTCTCCCACCAGCTGGTATCCTTTTTCTTCCCACGGAAAAGAATTCCGCAGGTTTTCACGGATGGCGATTTCATCATCCACGAGAAATACTTTCATCATGATCGATTTCCTCTCTCGTCCAACTCGGAATGGTAAAGTAGACCTCTGTTCCGCTGTCATCTGAACGGATGTTCAATCCCTTCTGCTTCTGATAGAACAGCCGGATCCGCATGTCAACATTTCGGAGTCCGAATCCGGAATGTCCCGGTTCCATCGCTTTCTGAACCGTCGGGTTGTCTTCCTGGAGGAGGGCCTGCGCACCTGCCAGTTCTTCTTTCGTCATTCCCTTCCCGTTATCCTTTACCTGGAAGGTGATAACTCCCCTGCCGATCCGGACATGCACTTCGATCCGTCCGCCGCCTCGTTTGGTCTTGATCCCGTGATACAGGGCATTCTCCACCAGGGGCTGCAAAAGCAGCTTTGGCATATATACGTTCTTCAGTTCTTCGCAGTCATCTACTTCGTAATCCAGGATATCCCTGTACCGGGTCTTCTGGATACTCAGGTAGGCAGACACATGTTTCAGCTCCTGAGGGACGGGGATCCAGTCCGCGCCGGAAGAAAGGGAAATCCGGAAAAAGTCGCTCAGGCTGCGGGTCAGCCGTACCACTTCGTCCGCTTTGCCGGATTCAGCCTGCCATACGATTGTGTCGAGGGTATTGTAAAGAAAATGCGGGTTAATCTGTGCCTGCATGGTCCGCAGTTCAGCCTTCGCCAGATGGTCCGATTTCTGCCGGGTCTCCTGCATCAGTGTTTCAAGCTGGTTCGCCATCTCATTGATCTGGTCCCCGAGTTCCTGCAGTTCCTCGACATACACCCCGGATACGCGGTCGCCGAACCGGCCTTCCGCAATCCGTCGGACCGTATCCTCCATGGAACCGAGAGCGCTTCCGATCGAGTTTGTCATCTGGTCTGTTTTTATCCGGCTGTACAGCAGTGCGGCAGCCAGAAGGAGAACCTCCCCGCCTGCTGCTGCCCACATCCACTGATGCAGGGTCCTGCTGGTTGCTGTGGCATTCGATATTTCTTCCGTAATAAATGTGTCCAGCATATCCGCGACCAGGCGCCCGACGTTCCGGACTTCATCCACGGTCTTTTCCATTTCTTCCACGGGGTTCCGCGCTTCCATACCGTCCCGGACCTGCAGCACATACTGTTCCATGGTGTCCATGGTTCTGCGGGCCACCGTCAGCTGCAGGTGTCCGTTGCCTTCCGTCTGTCCGGTCAGCTGGTCCAGTGTGCTGTCAATCTGCCGGATGGTTCTCATAACTCCGCTTTCGTCAAAAGTTGTCCGCCCCGCAACGACCGAAAAAAGGTCCTCCGCCAGGGTGGTCTCCAGCATCGGTTTCAGCTCGGCTGCTGCGTCCATCCGCCGGATCATCGCCTGATATCTGGACGAGTACAGGATCATGACAATCAGGCCGATGACAACCGGCAATGCCAGCAGAACAGCAATCGTTGAAACAGAGCGCCTGACTTCTGAAGATATTCCTGTCCTCTTTTCCCGCCGCATGGTCAGAAGCCCTCCACGGATGGGTCTGTCAGCACGTCAAAATCGGTGAACATTCCTTCTTCCGGATGCGTAACCTTCGAAATATGTTCCCCGTCTGTCAGGCTTTTTACCAGAGACATGACGGCCGGCCCCAGCTTTGGTGTGCACTGAACCACACAGTTGATTTTCCCGGCCTTCAGGGCTTCCACTGCTTCCTTTTCGCCGTCCACGGTGATCAGCAGAATCTCCTGCCCCGGAAGAACGCCTTTTTGTTCCAGGATGTTCAGGGCACCCAAAGTCATGGAATCATTGTGGGAATAGATGACGTCAATTCCGTTCTTTCCGAATTGGTCAAGCAGCTGAATCGTGCATTCTTCTCCTTTTGAACGCAGAAAATCTCCGTCCACGCTGGCGACGACTGTGAACCGTGAATCCCCGTTGATTGCATCCATAAAGCCTTTCTGCCGGTCCCGCATGGGAGTGGAGTCTTTGGTCCCGCATATTTCAGCAATATTCAGATGCTCCGCATTCATGGCGTCTGCTTTGCGGATCAGATACTCCCCCGCCTTCCTGCCCTCTGCATAAAAGTCTGCGCCGACATAGGAGGTATAAAGGCTGTCATCGGATGTTTCAATCATCCGGTCCATCAGGATCACGGGGATTCCTGCCCGTTTGGCTTCAGTCAGCACATTGTCCCATCCGTTCTCAACAATCGGGGAAAACACAATCACATCCACCTGGTAAGCAATAAAGGACCGGATGGCGTCGATCTGCTTTTCCTGCTTCTGGTTGGCATTCTCCATCATCAGGCCGAAGCCTGCTTCCTTCGCGGCCTGTTCCATGCTGGCGGTATTGGCGATCCGCCACGAGCTCTCCGCTCCCAGCTGCGAAAAGCCCACCACCACAGATGCGGGTTTGTTTTCCCCGTCCGTCTGCTGCCCGCAGCTTCCCAGCACCAGGCAAAGAAGCAGCACCAGCAGGATTCCGGTCGTTCTCTTCATCGTTTTCCCTCCTCCGCACATAGGATTCACAGATCGCTGACGAACAGTCCGTCACATGTTTTCAGCGCGTCCGCGTGCGCCACCACGCAAACGCTCCCCTCTTCGGCGAACCGGTCCAGCCAATCCCCGCAGGCCAGAAGATCCTCCGGTGTCGCATGAAGGATTTCCAGGCGGATTCTTTCGCTTTCTTCCCGGGTATAACCGGTCAGCATTCTCGCGTCCGCCAGTGCGCCTTTGTCCCTGGGCGACAGCAGCGGGTTCAGCTCATTCAGGGAGGAAATCACATATTTATCCAGGTTTTCCCCGCTTCGGACAAACGCGCGCAGGAAAGCGGAAGCCTTCCGGTCCGCTGAGAGCGTTTTCCCCGGTGACGGATCCCGGAAGGAATAGGAAAACAGGTTCCCTGCCCGGTCCGTCTGAAATCCGGCTCCATAGGCGCCTCCCTGTACCCGGACGCGGTTCCACAGGTAATCCAGGGTCAGAATGCTGCCGGCCAGCCACATGCAGCCGGAAAATGCCTGGCCGCACCGGCTCAGGCGATACCCGCGCGCGGCAAAGCCGGTCTGTGCCGGAATCCTGTATCCGACTCTTCCCGGGGTTTCCTCATGGTATTCCGCCGCCTCGGGAACAGGAGTCCCCTCCGGGAAAGCACCGGCCAGAGTCTCCGGTACCATCTGCTTCCCGGCAGTGACGCTGACCGTCATCCGGGCACGGCAGACACTTTCGTCCAGCACCTTCCGTGCAGTCTCCAGGAATCCCGGCATCTCCTGTTCCGGATGCAGGGCAAAGGAATGGATGTAACGGACAGCCCGGTCCCCGTCCAGCGCGTTCTTCACGATCCCCTCCGCGCTGTAATGGCTCAGGCAGTTCCTCACCGCAATCAGATGCCCCGCGCTGATGATGCGCTGCCGCGCACCGATCTCGTTCTGCATCATGAGTTCGCGAATCCGGTCTTCCTGACCTTCCAGGAGCGTGCTGCCCAGTACTTCCGCGATCAGTTCCTGCGTCTTCTCCGCGTTTTCCTCCAGGGCGCTTGCAAAAGCGGTCAGGCAGGGAGTGCATACGCGGTCCTCCCCGGCTCTTGACCGGACGGTCACCGCGAATCCGAAGCTGCCGGTATACCGCTTGACTTCCTGCTGCAGCGTCAGCGCGTCATGCTGCCGGGTCGGCAGGTGGCCGAGCATCCCGGCCAGCAGCGCGGTCTGTGTCAGCTCCTCCGCTGGCAGGTCCGTCAGTGTAAAATAAGCGCGGAAATGCACTACGCCGTTGCAGGGAATCCGGTGGATCATGACCCGCACGCCGGACAGTGTTTCCGATTCCGTTTTGATCCATTCGGGGGAAAGATCCGCATCCTCCCGCCGAAGCATGGGCAGCGTTGCGAGGTCCTCTTCCCGGTCCGGAGTATTCTGCCACCGGCCGATCTCATCCATTAGTTTTTCCGTCCCGGCCCGCTCTTCCTCTGTCATGCGTTCCAGTGTCCGCAGGATTTCCCGGGTCTCCGCCTGTCTTTTTTCTTCACCCAGGGTCTTGGACGGCAGCGTATGCAGCAGCACGGCTCCGTCCCGGTTCAGGAGCATATCCGCCGCCAGCCGGTTGAATGTCCCGTCCTCCAGGTATTCCCGCAGCTGGGCGATCATTCCTTCAGAGACCAGCGCCGACTCCGGTTCTCCGCCGTACAGCCAGCTGCCCATGCACCGGATGCACCGTCCGATGCCGCGCGGTTCTTCCTCTTCTCTCAGATGGTAGATTGCCCGGTTCAGGGAAGCTTCCAGCGCGTTCCGGTCCAGCCCGTCCTGCAGAATCTTCCTGCCTGTCTCCGTAAGCAGCTGCAGGATTTCTTTTTCTCTGCCGTCAGTCACATGCTCCGCGTGTGCAGCAATCCAGCTCTGCAGTCCCGTATCATCCACAGACAGGTTCAGGTCCTGTGCGAGCTCCCGCTCCAGGGCTGCCCGCTTCAGCGGTGCTTCGTTCGTGCCGGTCAGCACATCGCACACAATGCCCCTGGCCATGTTTTCCGTCCGGTCCCGCCAGGTGCCAGTGATCCGGGCAAGTGTCAGGTAGCCTTTGTTTTCAGGATCTTCTTCCTGCCCGAGCTCATACCGGATGGTCCTTTCACAGGCCTTCGGCGTCTGCATGGCAAAAGACGGATTGGTTTCCCGCCTCCCGAAACCGCGGAAAACAGTGTCCAGCAGCGTCAGCATTTCCTCCATGGGGATATCGCCGTCCAGGTAGATCAGTGCGTTGGACGGGTGGTAGCAGCGGCGGTATTGTTCCTGATACCGTTCATAGGTCAGCCGGGGAATCTCCTCCGGATCTCCGCCACTGTTGAACCCGCAGAAGGTGTCCGGAAAAAGCATCCGTATCAGTTCCCGGTCAATCAGCGTGTCCGTTTCGCTCATGGCGCCTTTCATTTCGTTGTACACAACGCCCCGGTATTCCGGATTCCCGTTTTCATCCCGGTCAATATGCCAGCCCTCCTGGCAGAAACGTTTCCGGTCCTTCATGGCTTCCGGTGCGAAAACAGCGTCCAGATACACCTCCGTCAGGTTCATCAGGTCCCGGGGATTTCGGCTGGAAACCGGATACAGCGTCATGTCCGGAAAAGTCATGGCGTTGAGAAAGGTGCTCATGCTGCTTTTCAGCAGCTCAACAAAAGGTTCCTTGACCGGGTATTTCCGGCTGCCGCACAATACACTGTGCTCAAGAATATGGAATACGCCGGTGGAATCTTCCGGCGGTGTCCGAAAGGCAATGGAAAAAACCTTGTTTTCCTCCCCGTTGTCCAGCCAGAAAAGCTGTGCGCCGGTACCTGCGTGTTCCATGCGCACAGCATTCCCTTCCAGTTCCGGAACGTTCTCCGCCCTGAGAACACGAAAGCCATGAACCACCTGATTGGGGATGTATTTCATCGATAATTGCTCCTGCTTTTTTATTCTTTCCTATTTTATCGGAATCCCCCGGGTTGTCAAGAATCCCCGCGGCAGGATTTCCGGCGGCGCTTGTTGTATATTATAGGCGCGGGATCCGGAAGTCCTTTTCCGGACAGTGCAGGGGTTCCCGGAGGCACCCGCGGCCCGGGGAAGGAGGCTTCGGCATGACAATCCGGCAGCGTCTGGAACAGCAGGAATATCTTCTTTTGGCTCCCTATGCTTCTCATTCCGCGGAATCCGCGGGGCGGGACAGGGAGGAGGTTCCCTGTGATCTGAGAACCGATTTTCAGCGGGACCGGGACAGGATTATTCACAGCAAATCTTTCCGCCGGCTGAAGTTTAAAACACAGGTTTTCCTCTCACCGGAAGGGGATCATTACCGGACGCGTCTGACTCACACCCTGGAAGTTGCCCAGGTGGCAAGAACGCTGGCGCGCGCGCTTCGGCTGAATGAAGACCTGACGGAAGCGATCGCCCTCGGGCATGATCTGGGTCACACGCCCTATGGGCATATCGGAGAGCGCACTCTGGACACGCTCCTTCCGGAAGGCTTCCGCCATAACGAGCAAAGCCTGCGGGTGGTGGAAAAGCTGGAGCATGACGGTTCAGGGCTGAACCTGACCCGTGAGGTACGGGATGGAATCCTGACCCATTCCGGGCCCCGGCAGCCCGGTACGCCCGAGGCGGAATGCGTTCGCCGGGCAGACAGGATAGCCTATCTGAATCACGACCTGGACGACGCGCTTCGCAGCGGAATCCTCCGGGCGGACGCGATTCCGCCGGACTGCCTGAAGGTTCTCGGCGCAACGCACAGGGAACGGATCAACACCATGATCCGGGATATTGTTTCCTGCAGCGAAGGGCAGCCCCATCTTTCCATGACCGAGCCCGTGGAGAACGCGATGAACGGGCTGCGGGAATTCATGTTTGAACGGGTGTACCGCAATGAATGGCGGGATCCGGAAGAGGCCCGCTGCGACTATGTGCTGCGGCACCTGTTCGAGTACTACTGTGCCCATCCCGGGGAAATGCCGGAAGAGTTTGTCATGATCGGCTATGAGGACGGAACGGAACGGAGTGTCTGCGATTTCCTCTCCTGTATGACCGACCGGTATGCCACCCGGAAGTTTACTGCCCTGTTTGCCCCTTCTTCCTTTCCTGCTTTCTGATCCTGAAATCTGAATGGTTAGAGGAGGACTGCCGATGGCATCCCGCTATCCCGCTTCCTGGCTGGATGAACTGCGCTCCCGGTCGGATATCGTACAGGTGGTGTCCGGTTATGTTGCGCTGAAAAAAGCCGGGCGGAAATACTGGGGCCTTTGTCCCTTCCACGGGGAAAAAACCGCCTCTTTTTCTGTGGATGCGGAGCAGCAGCTTTATTACTGTTTCGGCTGCAAAGCCGGTGGCAATGTCATAGGATTTGTCATGGAAATTGAGCGCTGCAGCTATCATGAGGCAGTGGAGCTGCTGGCGGAACGGGCGCATATTCCCCTGCCGCAGATGGTGGAAGATGAGGATTATGAACGCCGCCGTTCCCGGCGGGAACGGTTGCTTCAGGCCAACCGGGACGCGGCAAGGTTTTATCATGAAATGCTCTTTCAGCCTGCCGGTGCCCCTGCGCTGAATTATCTGCGGAAACGCGGCCTTTCCGATGCCGTGATCCGCAGGTTCGGGCTTGGTGCCGCTCCGGATGAATGGACTGCCCTGACGGATCATCTCCTGTCAAAGGGGTATACCCTGGAGGAGCTTTCCTCCGTCGGGCTGACGGTGGTGAAATCCCCGGAAAAGGAAGGCGGAACGGTTCGTTCCTTCGACATGTTCCGGAACCGTGCTGTCTTCCCCATCATTGATATGTATAAGAATGTACTCGCTTTCGGCGGGCGTTCCCTGGGGAATCAGCAGCCGAAGTATCTGAACACCGCTGATACTCCGGTCTTCAACAAGCGGAAAGGTGTCTATGCGGCCAACCTGCTCCGGCAGGAGCGGCATTTGGATCATGTGATCCTGGTGGAAGGCTACATGGATGTCGTCAGCCTGACCCAGTTCGGGGTGAAAGGCGTCTGCGCCACGCTGGGAACGGCGCTGACCAACGAGCAGGCGCGGCTGCTCCGCCGTTTTGCTCCGGAGGTTTATCTCGGTTATGATGGGGATTCCGCTGGCCAGCACGCCATTCTCCGGGGCCTGGATATTCTGCAGGAGGAAGGGATTCCCGCCCGTGTCCTGGATTTCCCGGACGGTCTGGATCCTGATGAATTCATCCGGAGGGACGGGGCCGCCGGGTTTGCTTCCCTACCGGCGCTTTCTCCTACGGCCTATCGCCTTCGGCGCCTGAAGGATACCACGGATCTCTCTGATCCGGAAGGCAGGATGAAGTATGCCAGAAGTGCCATGGAGTTGCTCCTTTCCGTGGATCCCGTGGAACGTTCCACCCACATGAAAGCCCTCCAGCTGGAAACCGGTTTTTCCATGGAAACCCTGCAGGAGCAATTGGATTCCCTCCGTCACAGTACCGCTCCTGTTGCAGAAAAGCCGAAGCCTCCCAGGCCTTCCGTCCGGAAATCAGGCCCCGCCGCCGCTCCGGATCTGGCCGCGCAGGAAACGCTTCTCAGCCTCCTGGCAACAGGACAAATTCCGAAAGATATGGTCGAAGAAAAGGATTTTGAGGATGACGAGTTGAAATCATTATATATGAGTCTGGTAGCCGGGGCTTCCTCCGCTTCTGTGATGGATGCCGCCCCGGATGATGAGGCTCGTTCCCGGTATGCCCGTATTCTGCTGTCCCCCACCGCGGACAGTACTGATCAGTTGATTTCGATGGCGACCCAGTGCCTGAGCCGTATTCGCCGGGCCGCCTGTCAGAAGCAGTTTGACGCCCTGCAGCAGCGGATCCGCTCCATGGATCCCTCCGACCCTGCCATCCCCTCCCTGTTGATGGAGGCCCAGGAAGTTCAGGGAAAGCTGGATAAATACAAATGACCGTGACCGAAGTAAGGAGAGGATACCGTTGTCGACTCTTTCGCCTGAAACAAAGCAAAAGCGCCTGGACGAGCTTTATGAGTATGGCAAGTCCAAAGGCTCGCTGACCTGTAAGGAAATCATGGACCGGCTTTCCGAGCTGGAGATGGATCCGGATCAGCTGGATCATGTGCTCGAGACCCTGGATGCTTACGGGGTCACCGTTGTGAACGATACGGCCGACACTGTGGCGATTTCCGAAGAGCAGGCCGCCGATGTGGCCGCCGCTGCCGCTTCCCTTGAATCTTCTGCCGAGGAGCCGATTGATCTCTCCGTTCCCGAAGGGATCAGCATTGACGATCCTGTCCGCATGTATTTAAAGGAAATCGGCAAAGTCCCGCTGCTGACCGCTGAAGAGGAAATCGAGATCGCCAAGCGCCTTGAAGCCGGGGATGAGACCGCCAAGCAGAAGCTGGCGGAAGCCAATCTCCGTCTGGTGGTCTCCATTGCCAAACGTTATGTGGGCCGCGGCATGCTGTTCCTGGATCTGATTCAGGAGGGCAACCTGGGGCTCATCAAGGCCGTGGAAAAGTTCGATTACCGCAAGGGTTTCAAGTTCTCCACCTATGCCACCTGGTGGATCCGCCAGGCCATTACCCGTGCAATCGCGGACCAGGCCCGCACCATCCGCATCCCCGTGCACATGGTGGAGACCATCAACAAACTGATTCGTGTCTCCCGCCAGCTCCTGCAGGAGTACGGCCGGGAGCCCACGCCCGAAGAAATCGCTTCCGAAATGGGAATTTCCGAATCCAAAGTACGTGAGATTATCAAGATTGCGCAGGAACCGGTCTCCCTGGAAACCCCGATCGGAGAGGAAGAGGATTCCCATCTGGGAGACTTTATTCCAGATGATGATGCACCGGCTCCTGCTGAAGCCGCCTCCTTCACCCTGATGAAGGAGCAGCTGATGGACGTGCTGGACACCCTGACTCCCCGGGAAGAAAAGGTCCTCCGCCTGCGCTTCGGCCTGGATGACGGGCATCAGCGCACCCTGGAAGAAGTCGGCAAGGAATTCAATGTGACCCGGGAGCGGATTCGGCAGATCGAAGCCAAAGCCCTTCGAAAGCTGCGGCATCCCTCCCGCAGTAAAAAGCTCCGGGATTATCTGGATTAACCGCTATGCGATACAGACTCCTCGATCCTCGCCTGTCACTTGCCTTCGATCTGTATGATCCCTGTGAGCTGGCCGCGGATATTGGAACCGATCATGCTTATTTGCCGGCCGCGCTGCTTCAGCGCGGCCGCTGTCAGCGTATGATTCTGACGGATATCAGCCCGGGTGCTCTGGCCAATGCCCGCTTCGAAATCGTCCGTCTCCGGCTGAGCAGCCGGGTGGATCTCCGGCTGGGAGACGGGCTGGAACCTCTTTCGGAATCCTGCGGGTGCATCTCCGTAATGGGAATGGGCGGCCGCACGATTCAGAGCATTCTGACAGCCGGTCAGTCCCGGCTGCAGGGCGCGTCGCTGATTCTTTCCGCCCATACTGACTGGCACCTGATCCGCCGCGCGGTCCTGGATATCGGTTATCATCTGGATCGGGAGGAGCCTTGCTTCGCTGCCGGCCGCTATTACCTGGTCCTTCGGGCGCGTCCCGGCCTGGAGCCCCTGTCAGAGCAGGAAATCCGAACCGGCGGCCCGCTGTTTCGTTCCGCTTCTCCCCTGCTTCCCGGGTTTCTGTCCCGGAGACGGGAGGTCCTGTCCTTCCAGCTGAAGGGGCTGCTTTCGGCTTCCGTGCCGGATCAGCCGCTGATTCGTCAGGTGCAGGAGGATCTGGCCCTTTATGATCGTTTTCTTGGTTCCTGATCCCTTTTCCCGAACCGAAAAACACAGGAGGTGTGCACCGTGAATGTCCGTACCGTCTATGAACTGATTAATACTGTTGCGCCTTTTGACACCCAGCAGGAATTTGACAATTCCGGCCTGCTGGTCGGTTATCCGGCCCAGGAAGTCTCCGCCATCCTCTTTGCGCTGGATGTGACCCAGCCCGTGATTGATGAAGCTGTTGCCCTCGGTGCTGAGCTCATTGTCACCCATCATCCGCTCATGTTTTCTGCCATTCATTCGCTCACGGACGAAACATATGAAGGCCGGCTGATATGCCGGCTTGTCCGGGAAGGTATCAGCCTCATCTCCGCTCATACCAATCTGGATCAGGCGGCCGGCGGCATCAACGATACCCTGGCGGCTCTCTCCGGACTGGTGGAAGTCACCGGGGACGGTTTCTTCCGTTCCGGCTTTCTGCCTGCACCGATGACGGTTCGTGATTTTGCGGATCTTCTGGAGGAAAACCTTGAAACCACCGTTCGTATCATGGCCCCCGATGACCGGATCATCCGCCGCGTAGGCCTTTGCTCGGGCAGCGGCGGGGATGAATGGATCAAAGCCGCGGAAACAGGGTGTGATGCTTTTGTTTCCGGGGAAATCAAGCATCATTTAGCCCTCGCCATGGCAGACGCCGGAATTGCCGCCCTGGAATGCGGCCATTTCGCAACGGAGGAGCCGGGCCTGGCAGCGCTGGCCGAAGCTTTACAAAACTCCCTTAATCATGTAGAATGTAATGTGCGGGTTTTTATATCCGCAGTTTCTGCATATTCATTTCCCCAGCAATCATGACAGGCGGCCGGCCTGTCAGAAGGAGGTCCTGTATGGAACAGTTTGACGCCCTTTGGGCTTTTCAGACGGAGGATATTAAGGCGGATGCGATTGCCAATGCCATTAAGCGTTCTCCTACCCGGCTGAAGCTTGAAAAAGCCCGCGACTTCATTTTGGATCGTCAGAAACAGTACAAGCAGATTGAAAACGAGATCACCGCAATGGTGGATCGCAAGGATATCATTGAGCAGGCGGTTGTCCGCTCCGAGTCCCAGCTCCGGTCGCTGAAAGACCGTTTCGAATCCAATCCTCCCCAGTCCCCGGAAGATGTGAAATCCTTGATGTCCGAAGTCAGCCGGTGCCGGGATACCATCCGGCAGTATGAGGCAGAGATCGCGCGGATTGTCCGGGAATCCACCGCGCATGAAAAACAGCAGCATGTTGTGCGGGTTGAAGCTGCCAATGCCAAGAAGTCTTTTGACCAGCTGAAAGCGGATTACGAAGCGGAATCCCAGAGCCGGAAAGCGGAGTTGGATGAGCAGCGAGCCCGAGCAAAAGCCCTGATGAATCAGGTCAGTCCCTCTCTGCTGGAGGAATACCAGGTCATCAAGAGGCACATTTCGCCTCCCGTCGCGCGGCTGACCCACGGGCAATGCTCCGGCTGCAATACGTCGCTCCCCTCTGCCGTGCTGGCCCGGATCAAAGGCGGCAACCTTGTCGAATGTGAAACCTGCGGCAGAATGATTATTCAATAATCCATATATACCAAAGAGCCGTTCCGGATCTGGCCGGAACGGCTCTTTGTATATCAGTCATTATATATATTCTGTTTCCCGGTCCTCCGGGCATTGGGTAAATGCGCTTTCATCCACCTGCGCATTCCTGGGAAGCACCACACGGATCAGGGAGGCGCACATGCAGAAGGCGTTCGGCCCGATACTTTTCAGCTGGGTGCCGAAGCATGCCTCCGACAGGGCCGCGCAGTTCAGAAAGGCAAACTCATCCACGGTTTCAAGGCTTTCGGGCAGCACGGCGGTCTGCAGCGCGGTACAGCCCCCGAAACAGCAGCGTCCCAGCGCTGTCACGCCTTCCGGAACAGTAATGCTTCGGAGGGATTCGCACTTGAAGAAGGCCATGTTGTCGATACTCAGAATCGTCTCCGGCAGGATAACCTCTTCCACCTTGCAGTCCTGAAAAGTCATTTCACCGATGGCTGTTACGGTACATCCCCCAAGCTTTTCCGGTACGGTAACCACCGTGTCAACGCCCAGATACCGGTCTGTCGCGCAGGATTTCCCGTCTTCCAGCACGATAAACCGGAAATCACCCTCCTGCTTGAAATCAATGCCGCTGAAGCCGGAAAGCGCATCCATCCTGTCCTTCAGGTTCTGATTGTCGTCCTCTTCGAAATCGGGAAGCACGATTCCGTCGTCTTCATAGAAATCCTCATCACTGAAGAAATCATCATCTCCGAAAAAATCATCATCCCAGAAATCATCTTCTTCTGCCAGGGCGGTCATGCCGAAAAGAAGAACAGCAAGCACTGTCAGCAGTGCAAACACACGTTTCTTCACTTTCCTTCACCTCCCGGACAGCTGTTTTCACGTATTATAAATAATTTCCGCAAAAAAATCAACAGGGCGGCCGCCATAATGCGATGCGGCTTTTCTCTTGGATCTTCATGGATGCAGGCAGATACATGCATTGATTCATCCTGAATCACTGTATTTGCTGCATGCTGTTCTTGACGAACAATACAGATTGTGCTATTCTTGTTCCGGAAACGTTACCGATACCGTTTCCGGTATCTCTTCCGAAAAGGGGATGAGCGTCCTGACTCAGAAGGTTTACACCATCCGGGATATTGCCCAGCTGGCCGGTGTCTCCGTGACTACCGTCAGCCGGGTATTGAATCATCGTCCGGATGTGAATCCGGCCACCCGGGAGCTTGTTGAAAAAATCATAGAGGAATGCCATTTTGTCGGCAATACGAATGCCCGGGGGCTCAAGCAGGTCAGCGAACTCATCGGCCTGGTCATCCGCGGCCGGTCCAATCCTTTCCTGAATGCGCTGGCGGAAGCGATTCTGGACCGGGCAACCTCCATTCCGGATAATTTTGTCACGGAGTATATCGATGAGCAGGATGATGAATTCCTTACCGCGCTGAAAATGACCCGTCAAAACCGGATCAAAGGGCTGATATTTGTCGGCAGCCTGATCGATCATCGGGTGCAGGCAATCCGCCACCTGGACCTGCCGGTGGTCTTCACGACGGTGAACGCAGAAACCGCTGCCATGCCCAATGCCTCCTCCGTCGCGGTCGATGACCGGAGCATGGGCCGGCTGGTCGGTGAAGAGCTGCTGTCCATCGGCCACCGGAAGATTGCCGTATTCGGTTCCAACCCTATCGCGGGTGACTCCCTGGCCATGCGCTTCCAGGGGTTCTGCGACGCGTTTTCGGACCGGGGCCTCTCTTTTGATCCGGAGAATTACCGGGAATGCCGGTTCTCCTTCGACGCGGGATATGATACCGCCCGGGATTTTTTCTCCGGGCATCCGGAGACCACAGCCCTGTTCACCATGAGCGACACGGTGGCCGTCGGGGCCATCCGCGCGCTGCAGGATCTTGGAAAAACAGTGCCCCGGGATGTCAGTGTCGTCGGGTTTGACGGAATTGACATCAGCCGCTTCACGGTTCCGCGTCTGACCACCGTCGAACAGCCGGTGGACGAAATTGCCCGCCGCAGCGTCAACCTGCTGCTGGATATGATGGAAAAAGGCGCTGCCCCGCGGCACATTCTGGTCAAAGCTTCCTACCGGAGCCGGGAATCCGTTGCCCCGCCCCGGATGCCGGAATAACATACGAAAGGAGATTTTACCATGCGCACCAGCGGTGTCCTGATGCATATTTCCTCTCTTTCCTCTCCGGGCGGCATCGGCAGCCTTGGCAGGGAAGCCTTCCAGTTCGCTGACTTCCTGCAGACCTCCGGATTCGGGATCTGGCAGGTGCTCCCCGTCGGCCCCACCGGATACGGTGAAAGCCCGTACCAGTCCAGCTCCGTATTTGCCGGCAATCCGCTGCTAATCTCCTGCGATATGCTTCGGGAGGAAGGGCTGCTTGACTGCAGTGAGGAAGATTTCTTCACTCCCGCGAATCCTGAAAAAGTGGACTACGAGGCAGTACGGAAGAATAAGAACGAGCTGCTGCGGCGCTGTTTCAGCCAATCCGCTGAAAAGCTCCGTTCCCAGACGGACCGGTTCCGGAAGGAACAATCCTGGGTGGAGGATTTTGCTCTTTTCACCGCGGTGAAGGAGCATTTCGGCGGTGCGATGTACTCTGCATGGCCGGATCCTGAAATAATCCACCGCAAGCCGGAAGCCGTCCGGAAATACCGGGAACAGCTGCGGGAGGAAATTGACTTTCATGTCTTTTGCCAGTACCTGTTCCGGAAACAGTGGTTCGCGCTGAAGAAATACTGCAACGAACGGAACATCCTGCTGTTCGGGGATATGCCCATCTATGTGGCGGAAGATTCCGCGGACACATGGACCCATCCGGAAATTTTCCAGCTGGACCGGAACCTGATTCCGAAACGGGTGGCCGGCGTACCGCCGGATTACTTCTCCGCGGACGGCCAGCTGTGGGGCAATCCGCTGTACCGGTGGCACAGGCTCCGCCGGCGGAAATACGACTGGTGGGTGGAGCGGATGAAGTGTATGGCCTCCATGTACGACATGGTCCGGATCGATCACTTCATCGGCTTTGCAAACTACTATTCCGTTCAGCACGGCATGCCGAACGCCCGGAAAGGCAAATGGGTCGTCGGCCCCGGGAAAGACCTGTTCCGGACGCTCACGCGGGAGATCCCGGGCATCCGGATTATCGCGGAGGACCTGGGGTGTGTCAACAAACGTGTACGGAAACTGCTGGACTGGTGCGGCTATCCCGGTATGAAGGTGCTTACCTTCGGATTTGACAGCGACGAAAACAATCCGCACTTCCCGGGATGCTATACGGAGAACACCGTTGCCTACACCGGGACGCATGATAATGACACCACGCTGGGCTGGGCCCGGAAAGCCTCAAAAGAAGCGCTTGCCTTTGCCGGGAAAACCACAGGCTTCACCAAAGCGGAAGAAGCGCCGGATGCCATGATCCGGTACCTGTTCCGGGGGCCATGCGATACGGTCATTATTCCGATGCAGGATATCCTGAACCTGGACGGGGACGCCCGGATGAATCTTCCCGGCTCAACCGGAGGCAACTGGCTGTGGCGGATGAAGCCGGATGCCCTGACCTTCGATCTGTCCATGAAGTACTATAAACTGAACAAAGAAACAAACAGGAGATAATCCCACATGATGAACGCAAAACAGCTGATTCGCGGCGCCGAGCAGCGTCTGATGACCGAAACCCATAAGGAACTGAAGGATGCCTCCGCCGCTGAGCTGCACAACGCCGTATCCGGTGCTGCGATGGAGGCGCTGGCTCCCCTGTGGAAAAAGAAGGAGGAAGACCGCTTCCCCCGCCGCGCGGCAGCATATCTCTCCATGGAATACCTGGTAGGCCGCCTGGTTTTCAACAACCTGTACTGCATGGGCCTGCTGGGAGATGTCCGGGAGCTGCTGGCGGAGCGTGGTGTGGATCTTGCCATGCTGGAAGACATTGAGGACGATGCTTTCGGCAACGGCGGTCTGGGCCGGCTTGCCGCGTGTTTCCTGGACAGCGCCGTCACCTGCGGAATCCCGCTGACCGGATACGGCCTGCGGTTCCGTTACGGCCTGTTCCGGCAGTCCTTTGTGGACGGCCGCCAGCATGAGGAGCCCGATGACTGGGCCCGCTACGGGGATCCCTGGTCTGTACGCCGGGACGAAGAAGCGGTGGTCGTCCCCATGAAAACGGGTGATGTGCTTGCCGTTCCCTACGATATGCCGGTGGTTGGTTACGGAGCGAAAAACATCGGCACACTTCGCCTCTGGCAGACCGAGAGCCTGCATGAGATGGATTTTGCGCTGTTCAACCGGCAGGAATATGCCAGGGCAGTGGCCGACAAGAACAAGGCCGAGGACATCACCAAATTCCTGTACCCCAACGATACCAAAAAGGCGGGCAGGCAGCTTCGCGTCAAACAGCAGTACGTGCTGGTCTCCGCCACGATGCAGGACCTGCTGCGGAAATACAGGAAGCGCCACGGCAGTGACTACTCGTTCTTTGCCGCGGAAGTGGCTGTCCAGCTGAACGATACACATCCCACCATGGCTGTTCCCGAACTGATCCGCCTGCTTGGGGAGGACGGTGTGCCCTTTGAGCAGGCTTTCCGGATTGCCCAGGATACCTTTGCCTATACCAATCACACCGTCATGCAGGAAGCGCTGGAAAAATGGGATCTTTCCCTGCTCTCTTCTGTCTGCCCGCAGATTGTCGGAATCATCCGGAAAATTGACGCTCGGTTCCGCAGGGAAATGGGAAAGCTGCACAAGGAGATTTCACCTTCCCTGTGCATCATTCTGGACGGCCGGGTACATATGGCCGAAATGGCCGTGTATGCCACCCATGCCGTCAACGGCGTTGCCGCGTTGCATACCGAGATCCTGAAAAACAGTGTGTTTGCGGAGTGGTACAAGCTTTATCCCGAGCGCTTCCAGAACAAGACGAACGGCATTACCCAGCGCAGATGGCTGGGGTTATGCAATCCGGAGCTTTCCTCCCTGATCGAGAGCAAAATCGGGGCGGATTTCATCACGGAACTGTCCGGGCTTGAAAAACTGGATCCTATGATCAATGCCGAGCTGTGCAGACAGTTCATGGCGGTCAAAAAGGAAAAGAAAAAGCAGCTCTGCGCGGAGATTCTGAAACGAGAGGGTGTGGAGCTGGATCCCGGCATGGTGTTTGACGTACAGATCAAGCGGCTTCACGAATACAAGCGTCAGTTCATGAACGCGCTGAGTATTCTGGCTGTTTACGAACAGCTGAAAAAGGGTAAGCTGAAGGATCTCCCGCCCGTTGCCTTCATCTTCGGCGCGAAGGCTGCCCCGGGGTATGACCGGGCAAAAGCAGTCATTCACTGGATTAATATGATTGCGGACAAGGTCAACCACGATCCCGATACCGTAGGCCGCCTGAAGGTCGTCTTTGTACAGAACTATTGCTGTTCCTGGGCGGAGAAAATCATTCCCGCCGCGGATATCTCCGAACAGATCTCTCCTGCCGGCACCGAAGCCTCCGGCACCGGCAATATGAAGCTGATGCTGAACGGCGCCGTAACCCTGGGAACTTTTGACGGCGCAAACGTGGAGATCGTCGAGGAAGCCGGCCTTGAAAACAATTATATATTCGGCGCAACCGTGGAAGAACTGGACAAGATCAGAAAGACCTATGACCCGAAGAAGATCTACAGGAAGAATGCCCTGCTGCGCCGGGCACTGGACACCCTGACCGACGGGACTTTCCCGGATGAGGACGGCGCGCTGAAGGAGCTCCACGATGCAATCCTTGAAGGGGCTTCCTGGCATCAGCCGGACCACTACTTTGTGATGAAAGATTTTGAAAGCTATTACGAAACGAAGCTGCAGGCGATCCGGGACGCCGGATCCGGCAGTCCCGCGTTCGCCCGGAAA
Source organism: Clostridia bacterium (assembly GCA_017541105.1). Taxonomy (GTDB): domain Bacteria; phylum Bacillota; class Clostridia; order Christensenellales; family Aristaeellaceae; genus Aristaeella. The sequence goes on along the minus strand of JAFXZS010000003.1, from coordinate 43,363 downwards.
TGCCTGATGAATGTAGCCCACGCGGGCAAGTTTTCCTCCGACCGGACCGTCCGGCAGTACGCCGGGGAAATCTGGAATGTCTGATTTTTCTGAAAAAGAAGGCGGGATGCCGCACCGGCATCCTGCCTTCTTTTTCAGGTTTCTTCAAACAGTTTTTTCAGGGTAATGGCAGCCTGTTTCACCGCGTTCTTTTTTTCTCCGGCTTTCAGCAGCTCTTCCTGGGCTTCGCGCAGGGTTCTCCCCTTCTTCATCTCCTCCACCAGCCTCGCTTCCGGAGAAAGATGGACCGGAGCGGCTTCCTGCCGGGGAACGGGCACACGATGGAGATCCAGCACCACACAGTACTCGCCCTTCTCCGTCTTCTCGTTTGCTTTCAGCTCGGCCAGCACCGTCGCCGGAGTTCCGCGGAGCGTCTTCTCATGCAGCTTGGTCAGATCGCAGCAGACGGTCAGCTTCGACTCGGGCAGGATTTCCGCCACGGCCTCCGTCAGGTCGATAATCCGGAATGGCGATTCATGGATAACCGCCACCCGAACTCCGGCCGCGATCTCCGTGAGTTTTTCCCGCAGGGCTTTTTTCTCCCGGGGCAGAAAGCCATAGAAGGCGAACTCACGGGCATCCGCGCCGCTGACGGACAGCGCCGCAATTCCGGCGCAGCATCCCGGTACGGGAATCACGGGAATCCCCCTGGCGGCGCAGGCACTCACCACCTCATTGCCCGGATCGGAAATGCAGGGCGTTCCGGCATCCGTCACCAGGACAGCCGTCAGATCCTCTGCCTCGATTTTCACGGCCAGGCTTTCCGCTTTGCTGTCTTCATTATGCCGGTGGCAGCTGATCAGCGGCGCGCGGATACCGAACACCTGGCACAGTTTCATGGTTACCCGGGTATCCTCAGCGATAATCAGCACGGCGTTCTTCAGGGTTTCGATTCCCCGGGGAGACAAATCCTGCAGATTGCCGATAGGGGTAGCCACCACATACAGCACCGCCATGCATCAGCCCTCCCCGATCTTCTCCGCCACCCGAAGCTTAGCGCTGCGGGCCCGCGGATTCCTTGCGGTTTCCTCCTCTGAAGGCGCCACCGCACCGCCGGCCAGCACCCGGATGGAGGGCTTCCTTCCGCAGGTGCAGATCGGCGCTTTCGGTGGGCAGATACAGGGATTTTCCAGTGTTTTCAGGCATCTCTTGACAATCCGGTCCTCCAGGGAATGGAAGGTGATTACACAGATCCGTCCGCCCGGCTTCAGGCAGTCCGCCAGATCCTTCACCGCCAGTTCCAGCGGTGCCAGCTCGTCATTCACGGCGATACGGATCGCCTGGAAGGTTCTGCGGGCCGGATGCCCGTCCTCCTTCCTGCGCACGGCTTTCGGGATCGCTGCGTCCACCGCGCGGACCAGGTCATAAGTGGTCTCCAGCGGCTTCGCCTGCCGATGCTCGCAGATGATCCGGGCGATCCGGGTGGCCCACTTTTCCTCGCCCCAGTCCCGGATGACCCGGAGGAGCTCCTGTTCGGAAGCCGTATTCAGAAACTCCGCGGCAGTGATGCCGCCGGAACGGTCCATCCGCATATCCAGCGGTGCGTCCGCGTGATAGCTGAAGCCCCGCTCCGGCATATCCAGCTGGGGGCTGGAAACTCCAAGGTCCAGCAGTACACCATCCAGTTTTCCCGCTCCCGCTTCCGTCAGGAGTTTTTTCCCGTCATGAAAGTTGCCCCGGATCGCATGAAATCCGGGGTAAATCTTCAACCGTTCCGAGGCGGCGGCAATGGCCGCGTCATCCCGGTCAATTCCATAGAGCGATGCCGTGCCGCCGGAGGCCTTCAGGATCGCTTCACTGTGGCCTCCGCCTCCCAGCGTTCCGTCGCAGTACACGCCGTCCTTCCGGACGTTCATCCAGCGGAGAACCTCCTGCAGCAGCACCGGCTCATGCTGAAACATCTGGGTCATACGTTCTCTTTCAGTTCCGCAATGCGGGTTTCCAGGGCAGCAGCCTTGGCCGCGGCTGCCTCCAGCTTATCCTTCTCCTGCTGCACAAGCTGCGCAGGCGCCTTGGACAAAAATCCCTGATTGCTCAGCATGCCCCGGGAACGGTTTATTTCCTTCCGGAAATTCTCCAGTTCCTTTCCCAGGCGGGCAATTTCCTTTTCAAAGTCCACCAGGTCGCCCAGGGGGATAAACAGCTCACCGGCTGCCGTCACGGCGGACACGGTTTTCTCCGCCACCTCATTCCGGTCGGACAGGAGAACCGTTTCCGAAGCGCCGGCCAGGCGCCGGAAATACCCGTCGCCTCCCGCGAGGATGCCCGTCCAGCCTTCCGCCGGCAGCAGCATCAGCCGCGTCCGTTTGGACGGCGCCACATTCATTTCGCTGCGCAGGTTCCGGATGGTCCGGATGATTTCCATCATGCCCTGCATCTTCCGCTCATCTTCCCCGAAGGCAAGGTCTTCCCGGAACTCCGGCCACTTCTGCAGCATGAGGAACCCTTCTGTCTCCGGCAGGTATTTATAGACCTGTTCTGTCAGGAACGGCATGAAGGGATGCAGCAGCTTCAGCAGGTTCTCCAGCACGTACAGCAGCACAGCCTTGACGGTTTCCTTGCTTTCCCCATCTTCCCCAAGAAGGCGGGACTTGCTCAGTTCGATATACCAGTCGCAGAATTCACCCCAGGCGAAATCATAAATCTTTGTGGCGGCCAGGCCGAAATCTCCGTCCTCCATATGATCGGACACATCCCGGATGGCCTCCTGTAGCCTGGAAAGAATCCACTTGTCCGCGGTTTCCAGCTTCTCCGGATCAAAGGCCTTCCGTTCGTTAACATTCATCAGCACGAAACGGCTGGCATTCCATACCTTATTGGCAAAATTCCGGGCGGATTCCACCTTTTCCCGGCTGTAGCGGGTATCGTTGCCGGGGCTCACGCCCATCACCAGGCTGAAGCGCAGCGCGTCGGCACCGTACTCTTCGATCACATCCAGCGGATCCACACCGTTGCCGAGGGACTTGGACATCTTCCGTCCTAGCTCGTCGCGCACCAGGCCGTGGATCAGCACGGTGTCAAAGGGGGTCTCGCCCATGTTCTCAATGCCGGAGAAGATCATCCGCGACACCCAGAAAGTGATGATATCATAACCTGTCACCAGCATGTTTGTGGGATAGAAGTACTTCAGGTCTTCCGTTTTGTCCGGCCATCCCAGCGTGGAGAAGGGCCACAGTGCGGAAGAGAACCAGGTATCCAATACATCCTCATCCTGGCGCAGCTTGCCGCCGCACTTCGGGCAGCAGGACGGATCCTCGCGGGAAACGGTCATTTCACCGCAATCATCGCAGTACCACACCGGAATCCGGTGCCCCCACCACAGCTGGCGGCTGATGCACCAGTCGCGGATATTCTCCATCCAGTTATAGTAAAGCTTGCTGAACCGTTCGGGAACAAATTTCGTCTTTCCTTCCCGCACGGCGGCGAGCGCCGGCTCGGCCAGCGGCTTCATCTTCACAAACCACTGTTCGCTCAGGCGCGGCTCCACCGGGGTGTCTCCGTGGCGGTAGCAGAATCCCACGTTATGCGTATAGTCCTCAATCTTCACCAGCAGGCCCAGCTTGTCCAGCTCTTCCACCACGGCCTTGCGGCATTCCATCGGATCCATGCCCGCGAAGCGTCCGGCATTCTCGTTCATGGTGCCGTCATCATTGGTCACAGTGATAACCTCAAGGTCATGCCGCTGGGCCACTTCATAGTCGTTCGGATCGTGTGCCGGAGTCATTTTCACCGCGCCGGTACCGAAATCCATTTCCACATAGTAGTCCGCCACCACGGGGATTTCCTTGTTCATCAGAGGCAGGATCACTTTCTTGCCCACCAGGTCCGTATAGCGCTCATCCGAGGGGTTCACGGCCACGCCGGTATCGCCCAGCATGGTCTCGGGACGCGTGGTCGCCACCACGACGCCCTCGCTGCCATCCGCTCCGGGATAGCGGATATACCACAGGTGGCTGGCCTGCTCGCTGTAGACCACCTCCGCGTCGCTCAGTGCGCTGCGGCAGGCAGGGCACCAGTTGATCATCCGGTTTCCCCGGTAAATCAGTCCCTTTTCGAACAGCCGCACGAACACTTCGCGCACCGCACGGCTGCAGCCTTCGTCCATGGTGAAGCGTTCCCGGCTCCAGTCGCAGGAAATGCCCATCTTCCGCTGCTGGTGCACGATGCGTCCGCCGTATTCCTTCTTCCAGTTCCATGCGCGCTCAAGGAACGCCTCGCGGCCGATGCTCTTCTTCGTCAGGCCCTCCTTGCGCATGGCGTCCACGATCCTCACTTCGGTGGCAATGGCGGCATGGTCCGTGCCCGGCAGCCAAAGGGTGGGATCACCCTTCATCCGGTGATAGCGGATCGGCGCGTCCTGCAGGACGCAGTCCATGGCATGGCCCATATGCAGCTGGCCGGTGATGTTGGGAGGCGGCATCACAATCGTAAAGGGCTTCTTCCCCTCCTCCCGGTGGGCAATGAATGCGCCGGATTCCTCCCATGCCTTGTACAGATCCGCTTCGATGGCCTGGGGATTGAATCTGGTTTCCATATCGGCGCCGGTCATTTTCTTTTCCATGGTCAGTACCTCCTCCTGTACCAAAAACAGCCCCGTCCCTGATGGGCGGAGCTGCAAAAAGCATACGCTTCTTCTGTAAAAGCAGTCGACAATCAGGCGTTCTTGGCTTCGTCCATCCGGACGACCTGGACGCCCTTATAGTAACCGCAATTTTTGCACACGCGATGAGCCAGCTTCATCTGATGACACTGGGGGCATACACCGATTCCCGGCAGAGCCAGCTTCCAGTTGGCGCGGCGGCTGTGCTTGCGAGCCTTGGAAATTTTCCCCTTCGGAACAGCCATGATTCACACCTCCTCATTGTTTTCAAGCAATTGCTGCAGCCCTGCGAACGGATACTGAATGCCCGGTTCGGCGGGAGCTGCATCCGGGTCCCTGTATTCAAAGCCCGGACAATCCTCTCTGCAGAGAAAACGGATTGGCAGAGCCATGACGGCGTATGACATAACCAGTTTGTCCAGGGAAATCTCGTGCCCTTCATAGGCAAAGATTTCATCATCCTCGGGGTCGCCGTTGCGCTGGAACACTTCGTCAAAATCATTTTCGATTTCGGCTTCCGCATCCTCCAGGCAGTTGGCACACGGGGCATGGGCAACAGTCCTGAGCTTGCCTTTCACCGAGATGTTCCCGATTTCATCCGCCATGAAGTCCCCTTCCACCAGGCAATCATCCATCCGGACGATATCCCCGGCGATCTCCTGGTCCGCAATGGCCTGCGTACCGGAGAAAAGGACCTCCTGACCGGGATGGGATAAAGCATCCGACACGTCAAGCTTCATGTCCTCACCTCAAAAGTGACCGTTTGTCATTATAGTTGTTTCGAAAACGTTTGTCAACAATAATTTCAACGCTTCCGGGAGATGAAATCAATTGTCCCGCACCTTTCCGGTCGTAACCAGATCCAGCGTGTCCCGGGCAATCATGATTTCCTCATTGGTGGGGATGACGCAGACGGTCACCTTGCTGTCCTCCGCGGAAATCACGGCTTCGCTGCGGGTCCGGTTCTTCTCCGCGTCGATCTTTGCGCCCATGAATTCCAGGCCTTCGATCACCTTTGCGCGAAGATCCGCGTTGTTCTCACCGATGCCGGCGGTGAAGACGATGATATCCACACCGCCCATGGCAGCCGCATAGGATCCGATATACTTCTTAATCCCGTAAATCAGCATCTCCCGGGCCAGAATGGCATCGGGATCGCCGGCATCCGCCAGGTTGTCGATGTCCCGGCAGTCACTGCTCTTTCCGCTGATGCCCAGAAGGCCGCTCTTTTTGTTCATCATGGTCAGCACATCATCCACGCTGACCGGATGGCCCACGGGGGTCCCGTCATCCTTCAGCGGATTGTTTGCGATGAACTGCACCACCGCGGGATCACAGCTGCCGCACCGGGTGCCCATCAGCAGGCCTTCAAGAGGCGTCAGGCCCATGGACGTATCCTGGCATTTGCCGTCCTTCACGGCGCTCAGGCTGGATCCGTTCCCCAGATGGCAGATGATGATCTTTTTGCCTTCAGGGCTGATACCCAGGAACTCGCACACCCGGCGGCTGACATACCGGTGGCTGGTGCCGTGGAAGCCGTAGCGGCGGACATGAAGCTTTTCCTCATACATCTTCGGTACGCCGTACATATAGGCCTTGGGCGGCATGGTCTGATGGAAGGCCGTGTCAAACACCGCCACCTGCGGGGTTCCCTTCATGACCTTTTCACAGGCTTCGATGCCCATCAGGTTGGCCGGATTATGCAGCGGCCCCAGAGGGAAGCAGTCCCGGATCGCCTGCTTGGCTGCATCGTTCACGATAACAGACGCTGTAAACGCGCTGCCGCCGTGCAGCACCCGATGCCCGACCGCGCCGATCTCGTCCGTGCTCCGGATCACGCCGAACTCGGGATCCTGCAGAATCTTCAGCATCAGCTGGGCCGCTGCTTCATGATCCGGAATCTCCTGGACGATTTCGGTCTTCTTCTCTCCGGCACTGTGCTTGAGCCGGCTGCCCTCAATACCGATCCGCTCCACCAGCCCCTTGGCCATCTCTTTTTCGCCGTCCATGTCAATCAGCTGATACTTCAGAGAAGAGGAACCCGCGTTTACAACCAGAATCTTCATAATTCTTCAATCTCCTTTGCTTTCGTAGGGATACTGATTAATTATACACGTTTTAAACCGGAAAGAAAAGACGATTGATTGAAATTCTGTTTTCTTCATGATAGTATTCTGGGAAGACGGACTGCAGGAGGATATGGGAAAGGAGGCGCAGGATATGGCTGTTCTGGGGATTGTCGCGGAATACAACCCTTTTCACAACGGCCATCTGCGCCATCTGCGCGAAGCGGCTGCCGCTGTTTCTCCTTCCGCTGTCCTGGTCGCTCTCTCCGGTCCGGTCACCCAACGGGGCGAGGTTCCCCTTCTTTCCCCCTGGGCGCGTGCTGAATGCGCACTGGCGGCCGGAGCGGATGCGGTCTTTTCCATGCCCGTGCTCTGGACTGTGCGGGACGCGGAACACTATGCGCTTGGCGCGGTTTCTCTGCTCGCTTCCCTGGGGGCGGATTCCCTGGCATTCGGAGCGGAAACGGAGGATCTCTCCCTGCTCCGGCAGACTGCTGACCTGCTGGAAAGCTCTCCGGCATCTTTCCGTTCCGCGCTGAAAGCATTCCTTTCGGAAGGGTTCGGCTATCCGGCGGCTTTGAGCCGCGCCGCCGGTCTTGTGCTGCCGGAGAGCGAAGCGCTTCTCCGCCAGCCCAACAATATTCTGGCTGTTTGTTATCTCCGGGCCATCCGGCGTCTGGATGTTCCTGTAACGCCGGTACTCATTCCCCGCCCCGCGGGCTACCGGGCAGAGCGGATTGACCCCGCCGCTCCCTCCGCCTCCGCAGTGCGGGAAGCGCTTTACCGGGGTGCCTGGCCCCAGGCGTTGTCCGCGCTTCCGCCAAACAGCCGGCAAGCGGTTCGGTCCGCTTTTCTCAGCGGATCCGTGCCGGATCCCCGGGTGCTGGATGCGCTGCTCCTAAACCGGCTCCGCTCCATGTCCGATGATGAATGGAACTCCCTGCCGGACGGAGAGGACGGGTTCTCCGCTGCACTCCGGAAAGCTGCCTCCGGGGCGAATTCCCGAAGTCAGCTGATCGCCCTTGGGACCACCCGCCGGCATCCTTCCGCCCGTGTCAGCCGCCTGTGCGCCTGCGCGCTTCTGGGCATCACGCGAAGCGATCTTGCAGGCGCGGCGCTGCCTCGCTCCGCGCTGCTTCTGGCGCTGAAAAAGAACCCGTTGCTGACAGCCCGCTGGAAAGAGCTGGCCATGCCGGCGTCTCCCGCGCGTTGGCTGGAATCCGCCGGCACGGCCGAACAGGCCGCATGGCGCCTCTGGGGGCTTTGCTGCGGGCTTCCCGGCAGCTTTCCCTGGACATGCAGAACAATTGTTTCATGAGGAGGAATGAATATGACAAAAACCCTGAAGGTGCAAGGAATGATGTGTGCGCACTGCGCGGCTCGTGTAAAGAAAGCGCTTGAAGCGCTTCCGGGCGTGGAGGGCGCTTCCGTGGATCACGTCGCCGGGAGCGCCGTGGTTACGCTGAACGCCCCTGTCGCGGACGAAGTGCTTCGTGCAGCGGTGGAAGAGCAGAAGTATGCTGTTTTGGAAATCGCATAAAATGACGGATTTATGATCCCAGGATAGTTCTGGCCACATGTACGCCGCTGGCGCTGGCGTGGCTCAGGCTGTGGGTAACCCCGCTGCCGTCGCCGATCACGTAAAGGCCGGGATACTGGGTTTCCAGATTCTCATCCAGTTCCACTTCCATATTATAGAACTTGACCTCCACGCCGTAGAGCAGCGTGTCATCGTTCGCTGTGCCCGGAGCAATCTTGTCCAGCGTGAAAATCATCTCGATAATGCCGTCCAGAATCCGCTTCGGAATCACCAGGCTCAGGTCCCCGGGTGTGGCGGACAGCGTCGGCGTCACAAAGGATTCCGCAATCCGCCCGGGGGTGCTTCTGCGGCCCCGGACCAGGTCGCCGAATCGCTGTACAATGACACCTCCGCCCAGCATATTGCTCAGCCGTGCGATCGATTCGCCGTATCCGTTGGAATCCTTGAACGGTTCGGAGAAGCGCTTGCTCACCAGCAGGGCGAAGTTCGTATTATCCGTATGCCTGGCCGGATCCTCATAGCTGTGGCCGTTGACGGTGACGATTCCGTTGGTGTTTTCGCTGACCACCGCGCCTTTCGGATTCATGCAGAAAGTCCGCACAAGATCCTCAAATTTTTCCGTCCGGTATACGATCTTTCCCTCGTAGAGCTCATCCGTCAGATGCTGGAATACCGCGGCCGGCAGTTCCACCCGTACACCGATATCCACCCGGTTGCTTTTTGTCGGAATGCCCATCCTTCTGCAGATTCCTTCCATCCATTTGCTGCCGCTGCGGCCGACGGAGATGACGCATTTTTCTGTCGTCACGCTTTCCCCGTTCTCCAGTGTCACGCGGTATCCGCCTTCGGTCCGCTCCACCCCGGTCACCGGGGTGCCGAAGAAGAAGTGAACCCTGTCCTTGAGCTCATTATACAGGTTCTCCAGCACCACATAGTTGATATCTGTCCCCAGATGGCGCACCTGCGCGTCCAGCAGATGCAGCCCGTGCTGCAGGCATGTCTTCTTGATGGCGCTGTTGGCGGTGGAATACAGGCGCGTACCCTCTCCGCCGTGCTGCAGGTTGATTGCGTCCACATAGCGCATCAGTTCCAGCGCCTGGTTCTTTCCGACATGTTCATGAAGGCTTCCGCCAAAGTCATTGGTAATATTGTATTTTCCGTCCGAGAACGCGCCGGCCCCGCCGAAGCCGCTCATGATCGAGCAGGTTTTGCATCGCACGCAGGTTTTGACTTTGCTCCCGTCAATGGGACATCTCCGTTGGTTCAGCGGTTTCCCCAGTTCATAAACGGCGACCTTCAGGGGGCTTTTCGCCCCGTGAACCAGTTCGTATGCTGTAAAGATCCCTCCCGGGCCCGCACCGACAATCAATACATCGTAATCCATCTGTCCAGCTCCGTTCTGTTCGTTCCGTCTCGGATCCTACGGAATTATACCATTGTTTTGACAAAAAGCAAATTTTCTGTTTCCGTTTTCTTTCATTTTATAGTATAATTGTTAGGTATCCCTGTGAGTCTCCTGGAAACGGGTTGCAGATTACGGAAGGAGGGTGTCTTTCCTTGCGTCGAATCCTGAGTGTTATCCTGTCCGCGGTACTTTTGTTCTTCTGCTTCGGGGCCATTGCGGAGGACGACTGGGCCGGCGCCGGTCTTCCGTACGAAAGGCTTCCCGCGGAAATTGAGATTGTCCCCTGGGACCAGCTGCCCCCCGCGCTCAGCGGGCAGCATCATTATCTGCTGCTGTGCATCGATCAGTGGCATTCCATTCCCCGGCCGGAAGGAATTGATCCGCCCACCGGCGCCAATGGGATTCGTCGCGACCTGTACGGGAACACCGACGGCATCGTGATCCTGACCCTGGACACCCGGGCACACCGGATCATGCTGACTTCCATTATTCGGGATGCCATCATCCGCAAGCCCAACAGCACTGAAACCGCCTCCCGGTACGGCCGGATTAACTATGTGTACAACGACTACGGCCCGGATGCGCTGTGCAAAACCATCAGCGAGCATCTGGGGATTCCCATCGAAAAGTATATTCTCTTCAATTTCGGCCAGATTCAGGACATCATTGATCTTCCCGGCCTGGAAGGCGTGGATATCGAGCTCAACTCCAATGAAATCCGCTATCTGGCACGGTACGCGGTGCCCGTCGGCTCTGTTGTCAATGCGGACGGCGTGGATGTGCATCAGAATCCCCGTGCGCCGGAGGGTGTTTATCATTTCCGGGGGCATTCTGCCGTGCTGTACATGCGCATCCGCAAAGCAGACAGCCAGGGGGATTTTATGCGCACCCAGCGGGTTCGGAATGTCCTCAGTGCGCTGGCGGACAAATGCCGCACCTTTACCCTGGATCAGGCCAATGAGCTGGCCAACAGCATTATGGAAAACAATGACGCGACCAATATGAACCTGCAGGAGATGCTGGATGCCGCCTCCTATGCCTACAGCCTGCGGGACTGCACCATAGAAGAGCTCCGGATCCCTGCGAAGGAAGATGTCCGGGCCATCCTGTTCGCAAATATGATGGCCCAGGAGATCAACTGGCCCGCCGCCCGTCTGAAGCTGGCGGACTTTCTGGAGCATACGAAGCTGACCCGTGATATTGATTTCCTCGTCAGTGATGATGAGGACGACTGACAGGAGTACTGAATGAAATGTCCGGAATGCGGTTTATGGAACCGCGCTTCCCTGCCGCACTGTATCCGCTGCGGAACTCCCCTGAACATAGACGAAGCCACCCGGATTGCCTGGAAGGAGACGCTGCGGGATGGCGGCGCTTCGTCTGTTTTCCTTCGTGCGGACGAGTTCGGCCAGACAAACCAGGCTCCGGAGCCCAGGGATGAACTGGCCGGGGAGATGCAGGACCTGAAGCGGCGCAAGCAGCGCGGCGCAGAGCTGCAGCGCCGCCTGCGGGAAGAAGGTCCCGAGCCTTCCTCCCGGATCACCGTGACCGCAACATCAAAGCCGGGGGCCTCCCCGCTCCATCAGACCATCGTGCTTGAACAGGTGTCCGAGGCGAATGTCCGGGCCCGCCGGGAATCCGACATGCGTTCCCGGGTCCGTTTTCTGGATGAAAACGGCGCTTTCCTGGAAGCCCGGGTGTATGATCCTCTGATCCCTGAGTCTCTCCGCGGCGGGGAGGAATACCATTCCCGCAGCGCATCCCGCCTGCAGCGCCTTCAGCACCGCCGGCGGCGTTCCGTATTCCGTATTGTCCTGATTCTGGCTGCCGTGGCTTTGCTGGCGGGGGGCGGAGTACTGGCTGCCCTCCGTTACGGAGTACTGGCTGGCCTCCGTTTCCTGTCGACGGAGGAGACCAATACGGAAAACCCTCCCGGCGTAGTAATCACCGCCGGCCTGCTGGATGATCTTGCCGCGCATACCGTGCTGATCCCGGGCACGGAAGGCAGCACCATTTATATCCGGGAACTGCATGCTTCCTATGTTGTTTCCGAAGGATTTGCGGCTGTGGAAGTTCCGGATCATATCTGGTATGACAATCTGGAAGGCAGTCTGGATGAGACGATGGAAGTAACCCTGACGCCCTTCCTGAAGACTTCCGCCGGCAGGCAGACCCCCATGGATCCGATCTCTTACAGCATTACCATTCCCCTCAGCAAGGTTGAGCTGCTCAGCCCCGATTCCATGCGCACAACCGTATCCACTACCATGACCGCCATCAAGATCCGCGTCCGCGTCGGATCCCGTGTTACGGTAAACGGCAAGGATTACAGTGATACGGTTTCCTCGGAAACGGGGGAAATGACATATAATGCCACCGTGCAGCCCATCGGAGACAATGTCTTCACCTTTGTGGTCCGCTCCCAGTATTGCCGGGACAACACCATTTCCGTGGTCCTCTACCGTGCCCGTCAGGACGTTCCTCTGGATCTTGCGGTGGGGACTTACGGAACCACCGACAAAAAGGTCATGAAAGTTACCGCCACCACGATTCCCGGCGCCAGGGTGACGGTCATCACCCCCTATGCGGATCTGAACATCACCGAACTGGCTTCCACCGGGAAATTCACCTTCAATGCCATTTTTGATCATATCGGTGACAACACCATCAGCATCGTGGCCGAATACAAGGATAAAAAGCCTTCCCAGGTGGATCATGTGGTGTATTATCTGCCTCCCCCGGATGAATACACTGTCAAGGCATGGCCCCTCACGGCCGAAGGCTACAGCGAACTGCTCAGCAATATCACCGTCCGTGCCGCCCATAACCAGGTTTATGTGGTGAAGGGGGTCGTGCAGTATACCGTTTCCGAAAAACCCCAGATGGTGGTCATCAATACCAGTGACGACGGCAAATCCCAGCCGGTTCTTGTGGAAAATTATACAAAAACAAAGTGGGTCGTCGGGAATTATTACCGCATTTATGCGGACGCCAACTCCACGTATAACGGCATGCCCTGGCTGAACGCCCGCTACACCTATTTAAAATGACAGGAGAATAATGAACCATGAAATGTCCGCGTGCAAAACATCTGGCTGTCCTGTTGCTGGTCCTGCTGCTGTTTTCCCCGGCTGTGCAGGCGGATTCCCTTCCGCTTGCGGACGATTATGCGGAAACGATTGTTGTCCGCTATAATGAATCGGATCCGTCTGCCGGGCAGTATGTTTATTCCTACCGTTATCCGCACGCGGATCCTGAGGATCCCAGCGCTTACCGGGTCAACGGGTTTTATGAGTATCTGGTGAAAGATACAAAGGATTACACGATTCCGAATCTGTCGGAATACTACGCGGGGCAGAACCAAAGTGTTTCCGTGAACATTTCCTATGAGGTCACCTGCAGCAATACGGATTTTTTCTCCGTGCTGATCCATAAAACGGAGGAAGTGGACGGCGTGCTGTCGGAGTCCTGGGAAGGCAATACTTTTTCCAGGCTGACAGGCATGCCGGATTCCACTTTTGACCTTCCCCGCCTCCTGGGGATTCTTCAGGTTGGTGAACATGATGACTGGCTGGAGGACCGGCAGACCCGGAAAGCCAGCGAGGCCGTCTGGAATCTTATCTGGGAAATCATCAGTCGCAATGAGGAGAATCTGTACAATCCGGCGTACACGAAAGAGGATCTGACCTATGATCTCCTCCCCGAATCGGATTTTTATCTGGACGAGACCGGCAATCCCGTATTCTATGTTGTCAGCAGCCCCGCGGCTCCGCTGTCTTCGGATCCTTCCCGGACGCTTCTGCTTTTCCCCCTGGCGCTGGAAGATATTGAGGATGAACTGTAAAAAAGTCTCAGGATACAGGAAAAAGACAGGAAAACCTGTCCGGAAAAGCGTATAATATACTGTATCATTACTGAACGGAAAGAAGGGGTTCCCGTGTTGGAAATCAGCGTTACACTGTCCCAGAACCTGAAGCAGAAGCCGCAGGACGAGTCTGCTCTCGGTTTCGGCCGGATCTTTACGGATCATATGTTCATGATGGATTACGAAGCGGGGGCCGGGTGGCACAATGCCCGCATTGTTCCTTATCAGCCGTTCGCGATGGATCCCGCTTCCATGGTGCTCCATTACGGCCAGGCGATTTTTGAAGGCTGCAAATGCTATCGCCGGGAGGACGGAGGGCTTCAGCTTTTCCGTGCGGAGGATAACTTTGCGCGCATGACCCGGAGCGCCAGGCGCATGTGCATGCCGGCCCTGGATGAGGAAACGGCGATGGAAGGCCTTAAGCAGCTCATCCGGATCGACGCGGATTGGGTGCCCCGCAAGGAGGGGACTTCCCTCTATATCCGCCCGACGATGGTCTCCATGGATGTGGGCCTGGGCGTGCATGCTTCCTCAAAATACTGTTTTTTCATCATCCTCAGCCCCGTCGGTGCCTACTATAAAGAAGGGCTGAAGCCCGTCAGCATCTATGTGGAGGACGAATATGTACGCGCCGTCCGCGGCGGCGTCGGGTTCACCAAGTGCGCCGGCAACTATGCCGCTTCCATTCTGGCAGGAGACATTGCCGAGAAGAAAGGCTTCTCCCAGGTTCTCTGGCTGGACGGTGTGGAGCAGAAATACATCGAGGAAGTCGGCTCGATGAATATGATGTTTGCCTATGGCAACAAAATTGTGACGCCCGTGCTCAACGGTTCCATCCTTCCCGGCATCACCCGGGACAGCGTTCTGAAGCTGGCACGCCAGCTGGGCTATGAGGCGGAAGAGGCCAGGCTGAATGTGGAAGAGATCTTTGCCGACGCAAAAGCCGGCAAGCTGACGGAAGCCTTCGGCACCGGTACGGCCGCAGTCATCAGTCCGGTAGGCGTTCTTGCCCTGAAGGACGAAAAGGTCACTCTGGGCGACGGCGGAATCGGTCCGGTTGCCCAAAAGCTGTACGATACGCTGACCGGGATTCAGTATGGCCGGCTGGAAGACAAAAACGGCTGGATCACCAAGCTGTAATCCCGTTTCGGCAGGAAAGGATTCTATGCTCAGGCAAGGTAACATTCGTCCGTATCACTGGGCCGATAAGACCATGAGTGTCCTTCGGGCCAATCAGCTTGAGGCTTGCGAGAAGGATCTTGCAAGCCTTCCTTTCCGTTGCCTTTTTGATTCCGACTGCACGGACGCGGACGCGGAAAATTTCTATCAGCTCTCCTTCTTTCCCTGGGAAGACCGTGCGCATCCTGCCGGTGCGCTCCACACTGCGGATGAACTCCGGATCCGGGTGCTCGCCTCGTTTGCGCCGGAGCTCGCGCTGCTTTCCCCGGAGGAGCATGATCTGATGGTTCGTCTTGTGCTCTTCGGCGGCAGGCTGCCCCTGCATGATTGGAATGACCTGCTGCCTGCCCGTTGCCTGATCCGCCGCCTGTGGTGCCGGATTCGGAAGGAGGAAGACGGCGTGACCGCGCTGTATATGCCGCATCAGCTGTGCGGTGCCGCTCTCCTGCTGCTGGCCGGGGATGAGCATAAAAAAATCCGGGACGCGGTGGAGCTGGTGATCAATTCGGTGGATGATTCTCTGTATCTGACCGGAATGACACAGGCTTCCGTACCCATGCTTCACCTGCAGTCTCTCCTGAAGGATACCTGTGCTGAAAACCGGCCGGATCTGATCGAACGCCTGTTTTTGTCGGGATGTGACTGCATTTACAGCCCTGACGGGCGGTTGATGCTGATTCATCCCGGGCTTGCCGATCCGGATCGGATGCTGGCCCAGATGCCCGTTGCCGCCCGTTCCTTCCAGGAGATGAGTGCCGACACCCTGGCTCATGCGTCTGAAAGTGTAAATGACCTGGAAAATCCGTTGTACGAACAGATGCTGTTCTCGCTGATGAATGCCGTCCGCCCGGAAATTACCCCGGAGGACGCTGTGGAAGATCTCATTATTCTGGCAAAACAGGGCGTATCCTATGCGGAAATGACTGAAGTCCTTTCTTCCCTGCTGGTTTCCCTGCCCACGCCTGAAATGCTCGCGGCGCTTCGGGATCTCAGCGATCGGATTCCCCGCTGGATCTGGTTCTCTTCCTCGAGGTTGCAGTAATGGCCCTGAAGAGCTTTGTGATTCCTCCGGAAGCGGATGGCATGAAAGCTGAATCTTTTCTTCGCCGGATCATGCCGGCTCTTCCGGAAAGTACGCTTCGCCGCATCTTTTCTGCCCGGGATATCAGGCTGGATGGAGTCCGGATTTCCCGGGAAACGGTGCTGCATGCCGGAGGAACGCTGAAGATCTTCCTGCCGGATGCCGCCGGCGGAACGGATCTCCTTCGTATCGTCTATGAAGATGAGGATGTACTCCTGGTAAACAAACCCGCAGGCCTCAGCGTGGAGGCGGACGTACCCGGTACTGTTTCTCTTTCGGAGCTGTGCCGTCTGCATATCACGGAGAAGGATCCCGATGCATATGCTCCTGTTCCCTGCCACCGGCTGGACGTAAAAACCTGCGGCCTCTGCCTGTTTGCGAAAAACCGGGATGCGCTGGCCGTTCTGCAGGATGTGTTTCGGAACCGCGCCGTGGAAAAGTACTACACCTGCCTCGTCCGCGGGATAATGAAGCCGCCTTCCGCTGTCTGCCGTGCCTATCTGCTCAAGGACGCGCGAAATGCCCGGGTCCGGATTTTGTCACAGGAAGCCGCCGGAGCGCGCTCCATTGTCACAGGATATGAAACGCTGGCTATGGGCCCCGTTTCCCGGCTTCGCGTCCATCTGATTACCGGCCGCACCCATCAGATCCGCGCTCATCTGGCCGCCCTGGGGCATCCTCTTCTGGGGGATGATCTTTACGGGGATCATGCCTTTAACCGGGCACATAAAGCCCGTTCCCTGAAGCTGTGTGCCACTTCCCTGGTCCTCTCCACGGGAGGCCGCCTGCCCCGGCTGGACGGAAAAGTCTTCGAAATCGAACCGCCGTTTTAATCCTCTCCGGAACGCTGATCGCGCCGGCGCTCCGCATATTATGCCGGAATGATTGGAATAAAAGCAATAATAAGGAGGTTTTGAACATGCTGGCAAACCTGCCCCCTCTCGGATGGAATTCCTGGAATACTTTCGGTGAAAAAATCAGCGATTCCCTGATTCGCGAAATGGCTGACCTGATGGTGGAGAAAGGGTATCTGGCCGCCGGGTACAACTACCTTGTCATCGATGACTGCTGGTCTCTGAGAGATCGGGATGAGAACGGCCGCCTCGTGCCGGATCCGGAAAAGTTCCCCCACGGGATGAAAGCGCTGGCGGATTATGTCCATTCCCGGGGACTGAAGTTCGGAATGTATTCCTGTGCCGGCGTCATGACCTGTGCGGGGTACCCTTCCAGCTACGACCATGAGTTTGTGGACGCGGAGACGTTTGCTTCATGGGGTGTGGATTTCCTGAAGTATGATTTCTGCAACTTCCCGGAAACCGGAGATTGCCGCACCCGTTATCAGACCATGTCCATGGCGCTGAAATCCACCGGACGGGAAATCCTCTTTTCCGCCTGCAACTGGGGCCAGCAGGATCCCTGGAAATGGATGCGGAGCGTCGGCGCCCACATGTACCGTTCCACCGGTGATATCATGGATAACTATACTTCCTTTACCGATATCTTCAAGTCTCAGCTGGACAATCTTTCCATGAGCGCCAACGGATGCTTCAATGATATGGATATGCTGACTGTCGGGATGAACGGGAAGGGAAACGTGGGGTTCGGCAAAGTCTGTTCGTATGAAGAATACCGGATGCAGTTTTCCCTGTGGTGCCTTTGCGGCGTTCCGCTGATGATGGGCGCTGATCTGCGTTCCCTTGCGCCGGAATATGAATCCCTGATGAAGCATCCGGATCTGCTGCGCATCGATCAGGATGAGGAAGCCCGTTCCCCCTATCTGATTCGCAGGAGTTCAATCTTTACCGGGAATCCGGACCCCAAGGAGGGCGAGATGCCCTGGCGTCATATTCCCGATGCCGGTTTCACCATCTTCCGCCACCTTTCCGGGGGTGAGTTTGCGCTGGCTTTCATCAATCTTTCCGACGCGGAAAGCACCATTCATTGCGAACTGGTGGATCTGGGCCTCCCCGTTTCCTCAGGCATCGGCCTGGAGGTAAAGGATGTGTTTACGGGAGAATGCATCGGCCGTAAAGCCGATTACTTCAATCCCGTCGTCCCCGGGCATGATATGCGGTTGTACCTTTGCCGTATGGTGAAACTCCGTGTGTAACAGGATTGAGCAGCATGAACAGGCCGGCAGGATTCTGCCGGCCTGTTTGCAGTGCGGCCGCCTGCTTTCCGGAGATGAAATTGCCCTGACCAGAAAGCTGATTAACCGCGGCGCCTCGCATTTTTATTGCCTCACCTGCCTGGCTTCTCACTTTGATGTCTCCGAAGAAGACCTTCGTGAAAAAATCCGCCAGTTCCGGGAAATGGGCTGCACGCTGTTCGGGAATCCCTGACGATCCTCTGATTCGGATCGTCAGGGAATATATTTCATGTCGATGCTTGACACTGTGTTCTGGGCGTTTACCCGGTATTCCAGCTGAATCCAATGGCTTTCCGCGGCATAGCGGTACCGGATGATTTGTTCATCGTTCTCCTGGGCCCAGATTTTCCCGGTTTCTCCTTTATCCGTAGCATACAGTCCCCGGTTTCCGCTCTTGCTTTTCACCTGCTGCATATCCCGGAATTTATCCACCACAAAATCCGCTGTATCCCCGATCTGGGTTCCGCGGGGCCCGGTCAGTGCACCGGCCTCCTGGAAGTATACTTCCACAAGGACCCAGCTTCTCTTGACCAGATTCATGACCGCATAGCCCCAGGGATACTCATACCGTTTGCATTCCGTATCGAACCCTTCCATCTCCACCGAACCGGACGCGGTCCCTTCCCCGTATGTCTCCAGGAATTCCAGCTGGCTCGTCTGGTTGATCTGCAGTTTGTCGATGGTGTCTTCGGCAGAAAAAACGCTCTTGGGTTTCGGATTCGCGTCGATTTTATATTTGACCTCCAGCATGTTGGACAGTTTGCGGTATCGGTTGACCGCATAGGCTTTCAGGGTCACCCATCCGTTCGGAAGCAGAATGGGATCCCCGTTGAAAATGGGGCTGTCCGAATCCGGAACGGATCCGTCGATCGTATAATAAATCACAATGCTCGTATCCTTCTCGTCATCCAGGCCGGGCTTCAGGCGGACACGCTGGCTGGTCTTGTAGGTATTGGGCGCCAGGGTTGCCCGGGGAGTCTGCGGGGAAGGCATGATGATCTTGTAGGTGCCGTGCAGTTCATCGGATACCAGCTCGCCGTTCACAGCCACCGCGCGCATGCTGTAGATTCCCTCA
Source organism: Clostridia bacterium (assembly GCA_017541105.1). GTDB lineage: Bacteria > Bacillota > Clostridia > Christensenellales > Aristaeellaceae > Aristaeella. Next base: position 24,364 of record JAFXZS010000003.1, on the reverse strand, counting down.
TCCAGCGTTACACCCTCCTCTGTGGCCAGCGTTCCGCCTGCGGGAAGGATTGCCTCATCGTCGAATGTGTAATATACATCAAAGCCCTGGTAGGAACTGAAATACAGCGTCTTTTTTGTCTCATAGTATCCGGCTGTCAGGCTGACCTGCGGAGGGCTGGGCAGCAAATCGTTCCGCTGTGTCTGAAAAGTACTGTCCCGGGTCTGCTCATACGCGGTTTTCATCAGTTCTCCGGCCTTGACCAGGTCCTTCTGGTCTCCGCTGCTCTGAAGAATCCGGATATGATTGACATAAGCCTCCGACCGGGAAGGCGTCTTGGTGTAGATCTCCTCGTACAGCTCCGCGGCATCTTCCATCCTCCCTGCCGCTTCATAGGCATTGCCCAGCAGAAGAAGGCCGTCCACATCCACCATGCCTTCTTCATTATCCTGGGCTTTTGCCTTTTCGAAGCACCGAATTGCCCGATCAATGTTCCCGCTGTCCATCAGCTCATCGCCCACGGCCCACAGGGCTGCGGAGGATGCTTTCTGCCCCAACCGTGCCATAATCCGCTGCCCGGCGTCTGTTTTTTTCAGGAAAAGCCATCCGCCGGCCAGCAGGATGATTCCTGCCGCAGTACCGATCAGCGTAAGCTTCATCCAGTTGACCATGCGGCGCCTGGATCCGTCTCCGTGAGCCGCCATGTAACGCCGGGCCTTTTCTTCGTCCGCGTCCTCGTCGTATACGTTTCGCTGTCTTCTTTCAAATATCGGGCCGGGTTCGTCTTTTCCTTCCGCGCCGCTTTCGGCGCTGCCCTCCCGGGTATCACTGACGGAAGGCATTTCGATGGTGTCAGAGGATGTGCGATGGGCGCCGGGACGTCTTCGTGCCTTTTTCTCCGGAGCTGCTTTTTTCTCAGCGGGCCGGGCTTTGGCAGCTTCCCGGGCACGCTTCCCCTGCCGGATTGCCTGGACGCCTTTTTCCTCACGGCCGGAAGATTTGCTGCGCAGGATCTCCCCGCAGTCCGGACATACATTCTCATCCTGCTCGGCATAAAATCCGCATCTCGGACACAGCATTCCCGTTCTCCTTTTCTCAGGTTCTGTCCAGATCCCGCAATGCTTCGTATTCCGGATCGTCGTCATATTCCCTTTCCGGGCAGACTCCGCCGAGTTCCTCAATGGCATTCCGGATTTCAATAAAGGTCAGGTACGGTATTTTCGGATCCTTCACTGCTTCGAGCAGATCCGGCAGAGCCCGGTCATCTCCCAGTTTCGCGAGATATCCGGCAAACAGGGCACGGCGTTCGGTTCTCTCCCGGAACAGTTTCAGCGCAAGCCGGAAGGTTTGCTCCTGGAACGGATAATGGCTCAGCACCTCCAGAAATGCCTCCTGGCCGGATTCATTCGCCTGTCCCAGCACCTGCAAAATGGGCTGTACGACGCACTCTCCCATCTCATTCAGGCTCTCCAGGGCATTGTCTTTCAGATCATCCTTCGGAGCACGGTTCAGCTGCCACTGGATGTACAGCATCTTTGGCAGAGTGCTTTCCATCTCCCGCAGAAGCTCGACAGCCGTCATCCGGGCCTCTTCTTCCGCGTCCTCATCCTTCAGCAGCTCCAGCAGTCGCTTTTCACAGGGTTTACCCACAAAAGTTATTTGCTCCAGCAGCGGTTCCGGCAGCGGGACGCACTCCCGGCAGTACTCATGCATCCAGTCCACCAGTACCTTGGGATCCTCAAATTGCGTAAAGTAAGAACCGGGTGTCACACTTCCCAGCCATTTGGCCCGCGTATTCAGGAAGGTCATGTAAATCCGCGGCATGTCCGCTTCCATCTCGTCAAAATTGCGGTATTCTTCCTGATGCTGTTTCATCCATTCGGAGGTGAACTCCGCGAAATGCTCGTCAAAATTTACAATCGGCAGTTTCATTCCGGCTCCGCTTCTCCCTTCTTCACCGCGTTGCGCATCAGTTCCCTGAGTTCTTCCGTGCTGAACTTGTATTTCCCATGGCAGAAGTGACATACCAGCTCCGCTCCCTGGTCCTCGTCAATCAGGCTCTGCAAATCCTTTGTTCCCAGGGAAATCAGGGCTTTCTCCATCCGTTCCCGGCTGCAGGTGCATCGGTAATCCAGCGGTGTCCGTTCCAGAATCTTCGGATTCATGCCCTGAAACCAGTCCCTGCAAAGCTGTTCAATCGGGGCATAGGTCATTTCCCGGCTGATATCCGCAAACATGGGACTGCGCAGTTCCAGCTGATCAATCACCTCATCCGGGCATCCGGGCAGCGGCTGGATCAGGAGCCCGCCGGCTTTCAGGACCGTTTCCCCGCTCACCAGCACCCCCAGGGCAACCAGGCTCGGCTGCTGTTCGGAAACCGTGAAATAGTTGGCAAAATCCATGGCGATCTCGCCGCTGACCAGTTCGCTCTGGCCGATATAGTTCTTCTTCAGTCCCAGATCCTTGATCACGCTCATCCGGCCGTGGCGGCCGACAGCGCTTCCCACGTCCAGTTTTCCGTCCTCCCGCGGAGCAAGATCCACCCGCGGGTCGTCGGCACAGGCTTTCACATGGCCGTGATCTGCCACCGCCACCAGAGAGCCCATAGGGCCGTCTCCCTTCAGCGTAACCGTGACGGATTCATCGTCCCCCTTCATCATGATTCCCAGCATCAGTGTTCCTGTCATCAGGCGGCCCAGTGCAGCGGTGCAGACCGGTGTGCTTCCGTGTATATCCGCGCACCGCTGAACCGTTGCTGTTGTCTCGCACAGCATGACACGGACCTGCCCTTCGCACAGATCAATCTGAAGCATTTCATCCCTGTCTGCCATGATGCTCATTCCTCTCCCCGGGTAGCGGCGATATGCCACCGTTGGTTCTCTTCCCTCGCTGTATTCAGCGTGTAATCACCGTACAGGCTGACGGCCCGGAATCCCGCACGCCATAACGTTTCCTTCAGGGTTTTCTGATCCCAGGCACGCTGGCGCTGATGCTCCTCCATCCGGCGGTAGCGTCCGTCTTCCTCCCTGACAAAGAAGCACAGATCCAGCATCACCGTCTGCCGTTTCTCATTCCAGCTGTTCTGCCACAGATAGGTAATATCCTCCCGGTCCTCCCCCAGCAGCCCGTTGCAGAGGATATTCTTCAGCTTATACGGGGTGGACACATCAAAAACAAGTGCTCCGCCGGGGCGCACAGATCGGTAGGCAGCACGGAAAAAACTCAGCAGATCCTCTTCTGTCAGCAGATAGTTGACTCCGTCACAGGTAGCCAGCACCGCGTCCATGGGGCGGTGCAGATTCAGTGCGCGCATGTCCTGCCGGACAAAGGGCATCGCGATTCCCTGCTTCCTGGATTTCTGGGCCGCCTGCCACAGCATTTCCTGGCTCAGGTCCACGCCGGTCATCTGAAATCCACGCCGGTAAAGAGGGATCGTCAGCCCTCCGGTTCCGCAGGCGCATTCGCAGATTTTCCCTTCACGCACGCCATAAATCGAAAGCAGGCGGGTATAATAATCCGCCCAGCTTTCATAGTCCACGTCGCTCATCAGTTCATCATACAATTCGGCAAATGCCTGATACATACTGATTAATCCGTCTCTTCCTTTGTCTCTTCCGGCTCTTCCTCGTCATCCTCTTCAGGTTCTCTCAGGCCCTGGTTCACTTTTGCGCCTTCAATCCTTGGGTTGATAAACCGGTCAAATACGGCGTTGGTGTAGCTGGCAGTCACAAAACGGCTCAGCCCGAACCCGATGATCATGTAATAGCCGGCCAGCAGAACCATGCCCATCATAAGTTCCAGCCCGAAGAACCATACCGCTGCAGCCGCAATCAGAAAGGGGATGCAGTGCAGCAGCCGGATCCCTACGCTGAACGGCAGCCTGGCAATTCCCAGAAGGAAGCCGTTTCTCATCACATTCATCAGCTTCAGGTCATAGGTCACCGTCAGCGGATGCATGTAGGTAATGCTGATGGCCCAGATCATGCCCACCAGGACCACAAGGATGCGCGGTACCATCAGAATCATGTTGTTCTCGGCCATCTGCCCGTAGGTAATCCACCCCTGGAATACCAGCAACGGCATTGCTCCCGTGATGGTGCTCAGCACCAGGGGATACTTCCAGTTGGCTTTTACCGCATCCTTGAAATCCGACCAGATGAAAGCATGTTCGTCCCGGGCCCAGTTGCGTGTCACATAACTGATTCCGGCAGTAAACGGCCCGGTGATGGCAATGCAGGGGAAAAGCATCAGCAGCATTCGGAAAAAGGCGCCGCGCAGATAATCGGCAAGATCGACTTCCTGTGCCTTGATCTCGTTATACTGCTCTTCCGTCAGGCGGACCTCGCCCTCCGCTTCCGTAATCCGCTCCACATATGCGGTGTAGTCATTCTCCTGGATCATCACGTAGGCTGTCAGATTGGAGTAAAGCTCGCTGCCGGAAAACAGGATCACCAGTAAAGCGGGAATCCAGATGATCATGTAGATCAGATTCAGCCGGCACAAGCCGCTCAGCCGTGTCCGCAGTGTATCCCAGAACAGCTGCATCCGGGTTTCCGGCATGTCATCCTTCCGGAAATCGCCTTTCCCGCTCTTCCCGTAATAGTAGTTATTCATCATCCGTCCGAACATAAGAGCTCCTCCGTTTCCGGGATCTGCCGCCCGGGATTTGTTATGCCATCAGCGCCTTGCTGGCTTCGCACAGCTTATCGTTCAGCGCTTCGGCCTCTTTCTGGTCCCTGTCGTTGCTGTTGACGTAAAGCTTGATTTTAGGTTCTGTGCCGGAAGGACGTACGCACACCCAGCACCCTTTTTCCAGTTCAAAATACAGGACGTCGGAGACTGGCAGTCCGGTGGGTTCCTCGCGTCCGTCCGCGGTACGGACGCCCTTCAGGTAGTCCCTGACCGCAGTCACTTTCAGCCCGGCGATTTCCTTGGGAGGCTCCGCCCGCAGCCCGGCCATGATCTCCTTCATCCGGGTGAGGCCGTCCTTGCCCGGCAGCGTAGTGGAAACCACCTTTTCCACATAATACCCGTATTCCCGGAAAATCTCCTGCACCCTGTCGTAGAGGGTAATGCCCTCTGCCATGCAGGCGCACGCGACTTCGCTGATCAGCAGGCTGGCATTTACGCCGTCTTTGTCCCGTACAAACGTACTGCTCAGGAAACCGTAACTTTCCTCAAAGCCGAACAGGAAGGTATGATCTCCATGGTCCATGAACTGCTGGATTTTCTCTCCGATAAACTTAAAGCCCGTCAGTGTCTCAAAGATGCTCACACCAAAGCTCTCGCAGATACGGTTGGCCAGGCTGGTGGAAACGATGCTCTTCACGGCCGCGCCGTCCTTCGGCAGCTTGCCTGCCTTTTTCAGGCTGCTCAGAATATAGTGCAGCATCACACAGCCGATCTGGTTTCCGCTCAGCAGATGCCATTCTCCCTGCCCGTCCTTGACAGCAACCCCCAGCCGGTCGCAATCCGGGTCGGTCGCGAAGATCACACTGGCGCCGACTTCCGCCGCGAGCTTGAAAGCAAGTTCGTAAGCGCCCGGATCCTCCGGATTCGGCACCTTGATCGTGCTGAAATTGGGATCCGGCATCTCCTGTTCCTTCACCACGGCCACATTGGTCAGCCCGATCTCCTTCAGCAGGCGGCGTACCGGCACATTGCCGCTGCCGTGCAGGGGCGTATACACGATATTCAGCTTGCTTCCTTCGTTCTTCAGCAGTTCCGGATTGATGCTCAGCGTTTTCACCTGGGCAATGTAGTCATCATCGACTTCACGGTTGCCGATATACTTCAGCAGCCCTTTGCGCAGGGCATCATCCTCATTCATCAGCCGGCAGTCCGTATATTCCGTGGCACGGATGACACGGGTGATGCCCTCGGCGATTTCCGGGCCCACCTGGGCGCCGTCTTCACCGTACACCTTGTACCCGTTGTACTGGGGCGGATTATGGCTTGCCGTAATCACGATGCCGGCTATTGCGTGCAGATGGCGTACTGCAAAGCTCAGGATCGGCACCGGGCGCAGCGCGTCAAACAGAAAGGCGGGAACACCTTCCGCGCACAGCGTCAGCGCCGTATCCTTCGCGAATTCCGCGCTGCAGCGGCGGCTGTCGTAGGCGATCACCACTCCGCGCTTTGCTTCCTCCGGTTTTTCAAGCAGGTATCCGGCCAGGCCTTTTGTCGCCCGCCGCACGTTATATTTGTTCATCCGGTTCATTCCGGCGCCCAGAACGCCGCGCATGCCGGCTGTTCCGAAGCTCAGCTCCGTATAGAAGCGATCCTCTAGCTCCTGATCATTTTTCCGAATGGATTCCAGTTCCCGAACCGTTTCCTCATCCGCGGCAAAATCTGTCAGCCATTTTTCATAGTTTTCCCGGATCGTCATTGCTCCAACCGCCTTTCTTATCATCTTGGTATGAAGTTAATTTCATTATATGTTTGATTCTCCTGTTTGACAAGCTTCAATTGTTCCGGAAAAAGCGTTCAAACTCTTCCCGGGGAATGGGTTTGGAAAAATAATACCCCTGAGCAATATCGCACCCCAGTTCCTTCAGGGCTCGCAGCTGTTCCTCGGTTTCCACTCCCTCCGCAATCACGGGAACATGCAGATACTGTGCGATATCAAGAATCAGCTGAATAATCCGGACATCATGCACTTTTCCGGCAAAGGCAGTGCGGACGAAGCTCATATCCAGCTTCAGCGCGTCGATGGGAAGATGGTTCAGCATACCGAGGGAGGAATACCCTGTGCCGAAGTCGTCCATCTCAATCATAAACCCGGTCTCGCGCAGCTCTCTGGCCATGGAAATCACCGGATCCGAACTGCCGGTATAAGCAGATTCCGTAACCTCCAGGATCAGATCGGAAGGCTCCAGCTGATAGGTTTCCAGAATATGGGTAAGGATTTCCTTCAGGTTTGTTGCCAGCATATCAATCCGCGAAACATTCACTGAAACGGGAATGGAACGCCCGAGATGGTCCTTCCAGAAGTGGATCTGTTCCGCGGTATGTTCCCAGACAAAGGTGTCCAGTTCCTGAATCAGCCCGCTTTCCTCCAGCAGCGGAACAAACTCTGCCGGACTGATCATGCCGAATTCCGGATGAACCCAGCGCACCAGTGCCTCCGCGCTGGCCAGCACCGGCCGGTCCTGCCGGATATTGTACTTTGGCTGCAGATATACTTTAAAGCAGTTCTGTTCCAGGCAGGGCCGGAAATCCTCCAGCAGCCTGTCCCGGTGAATCTGCATTTCATGGATCCCTGCGTCGTAGAAGCCGATGGACTCCACACGGCTGTCACGGACGGAATCCGCCGCTTTCCTTGCGCGGTCAAACCGCCGTTCAATATCAAGTGTCTTGTCCACGCAGGAGTAAATGCCCATGCGCAGGTGAACCTTTTCCTTGGCGGCATCGCTTCCGTCTTCCGCGAAACCGATGCTCAGCCCTTCCAGCATCCCGGCATAATCTTCCCTGTGCGGACAGTAAAGGAGGAAAGTATCCGCTCCCTGGCGGCAGCAGATTCCGCTCGTGTTCCGTGCGGCTTGCCGGACCAGTTCACCCAGGCGCTGAAGCACCTCATCGCCGAACTGCTTGCCGTATCGTTCATTGATGATCTGAAAGCGGTTGATGTCAATCACGACGGCATCCATCGCCAGGTCTTCATAATACCGGTCGAAGGTTTCCGCGTAGCGGATAAAATAATCCACATTAAACAGCCTGGTCAGCGCGTCCCGCTCCGTGGACTGAATGATGTTCCGGCCTTCGGACAGTTCAATGCACTTGCTGACGCGTGCTTTGACGATTTCTGCGCCGGGATACGGCTTCGGAATAAAATCGATTGCCCCCAGGTTAAGGCATTCAACTTCCGCTTCCTGATCGCCCGTCAGCACAATCACCGGAATATCCCTCAGGGACGGATCGGATTTCATCGTTCGAAGGACTTCAATCCCGTTGATCTGCGGCATCTGCAGATCCAGCAGCAGCAGGGAGATCTGATCTTCCTCCGTCTGGAGAATCTCCAGCGTTTCCGCGCCGTCCGCGGCATAGAGGATATCATAATCCTCCTCAAGAATAGCCCCCAGAAGCATCTGATTGATCGCGATGTCTTCCGCGATCAGAATGCGCTTCCGGATTGCGAGGATCGGAGCGGAACCTTTTCCCGTTTCATCCGGTTCATCCGGCATTTCATCACGGGTAATGGATCCCATGCTCTTCAGCAGCTGCTTTTCCTCGTACATCCGGGCATCGGCGCGTTCGAACACGGGATGAAAACCCGTGTCCGGCGGCTCGCATTCCGCAAGGCCTCCTGAAACCACCGCGCCGTCTGAAGCGATATTTTCCGCGGAGCGGGCATGCAGCGTCTGCATCAGTTCCTTCCGGTGCTCATAATCCTTTCCGGTCAGAATCACCACAAACTCATCGCCGCCGATCCGGTAGACCGGGCTGTGATCGAAAATCTCGCAGATGAGCCGGCTTGCGCTGCAGATATATTCATCCCCTGCTTTATGGCCGAGGGTATCGTTGATTCTTTTCAGGCCGTTCACATCGCAGACCGCCACCGCGTAATCTTCCATGCTTCCCTTTTCCATGGCGGCGTTGATCAGCTTCTCCCTGTTCAGGAAAGCGTGTTTGCTCTTTACGCCTGTCATGGGATCGATATTGGCCATGGTTTCGCTTTCCTTTGTGCGCCGCTTCATGGCACGGTGATTGGTCAGCATCACTGTCAGCGCAAAGGCAAACATGCCTACCGACATCAGGACCGTACGGATATTGGAGGCTTCCAGTTCATCCATCTGCTTCTCGATGAACTGTTCATCCTGAATGTGGCCTTCATAGGTCTGCTGCGCGTAGTACTGACGGATATTCTCCATGGTCTGGTCGTTGGATGCGATCATGCTTTGGCGCATCCAGATCAGAGAAATGAAAAGTACCATGGACAGAAGAACCACCCAGACAATGGCTGAAACACCGAATCGTTTTTCCCGGTCCCGGTGCAGGATGCTCCGGAAATACAGAAAGCCGGAGATACTCCAGATGATAAACAGGAAGTAGGTCTCTTTGTTCAGGGAGCCGGTCGATATGAGGCTCGGCAGCAGCAGATACAGGCCGTATATGACCATGGCAGCCAGGCCTGCCAGCCCGGTGACGCGTTCTGCCCGATCCTCCCGCTGCCGGGCTGTCTTCAGGGCGGCGGCGGATACAAAACCGTAAATCAGTGTGGCGCCGATGGTGGTCACGTCCACAATCCACCCGATAGCGGTGCGTCCGGCGAAAGGGATCAACAGCGAAACACCGGCAATCAGCAGGATCGCGTTGGCAGGCACCCCTTTCCGGTTCAGCTTTTCAAAGCATCCGGGAAGCACTTTGTCCTTTGCCTGCGCGTAAAACAGCCGGCTCAGCGCGTTGGTATTCCCGATCATGCTGGTCACCACAAGGGACAGCAGGGAAATCATCAGAATTCCCACACCGGCGCTCCCCATGTAATGATTTGCCGCATAGAAAGCAGGAAATGCTTCCAGGCCCGAAAGGTTTTCATGATCCTGAATATATTCGAGCCAGGAGGAATAACGTTCCGGATAGGCTGTCACGGAAAGCAGCGTAACAAAGGCATACAGAAGCGTGACAGACAGAACGGAAACAATCAGCAGCCGGAAGACCTTCGTCCGTTTGAAAGCGAACTCCTCTCCCCCGTGTGAAATGCTCTCAAACCCGATAAAAGCCCAGGGGGAGATCACCGCGATGCGGATGATCTGCCTAAATGCGCCTGTATCCGGTATGAAGCCGGGCGTAATACCGGACTGCATACCGGTAACCGCCGCAGCAAAGACCACGGAGATGCCTGCCGTAAAGAGGCAGACCAGCCCGATCATCAGCGCAATCGAAACCCGGCTTTTCTGCATACACAGGAAAGCGATCAATACAATTGCCGCCATGGTCAGAAGAATCTCCCCCGTATAAACATCATAGCCAAACAGGGAATAAAGCCTTCCGAATTCAAAGAAATCCCCCACGAAATTCCGCATGAACAGCGGAATTGATGTGGCGTTTGCCCAGAGAATTGCCAGATAAGTCAGGACAAGAAACCAGCCTGTCAGAAAGCCGTGATCATGGCCGAAGACGTTGCTGCTGTAAGAATATGCGCCGCCGGCTTCGGGGTAAATCTGCATCAGATAAGCATAGTTCCTGCAGATCACCATCATGACAGCCGCGCCGATCAGCAGGCCGAGAACGCTCCCCCAGGGGCCTGCCTGAATGAGATATGTATTGCTTGTAACAACCAGCGATCCCCAGCCGATACTGGTCCCCACCGCAAAAGCCCAGACCCCGGGTTCACTGATTTCGGAAGTCAGTTTTGCCGGTCTGTGGATACTCATTCGCATCGCCTGCCTTCTTGGTTGTACAGGTTTCAGGGAACAACGGGTAGCTATCATGGGGCTTTCCGCTGCCCGGTTTTCAGGCATCCCGGAAAACCTCGCGGGTTTCAGCTGGAACCATTATAGTAGTGTACGGGAAAAAAGGACAGCTTTTTTTTTCGTTTCCGCGGGGGCTTCCATTTTGATGAAAAAGCCTGTATACTGATACTATACACATGATTCCCGGAGAAAACAGAACAGATGCCGCTCATCGCGGGTCACAGCACCTGAAAAAGGAGGACACCATGCTGCAGGATTTTGAAAGAAGCAAGCCGGAGGAAAAGGATGCCCTGAACAATGAGATTAAACATCTGCGGTCACAGCTCATCGGGCAGCAGCAGTTGCTGAGGGAGAAAAAGCTTCCTGTCCTTGTGCTGATCGAAGGGTGGTCCGCCGCCGGAAAAGGAAGCCTGATCAAGGAGCTGATCAGTGAGATTGATCCCCGGTTCTACAACGTGGTTTCCCCTGCAATCATTCCGGAAAGTGAATCGCGCTATCCCTTCCTGTATCCCTACGCCACCGCGATTCCGGAGAACGGAAAGCTGATTTTTCTGGACTCCGGATGGATGGAAAGCGCCGTACGGAAAAAGCTGAAGCTGGAGATTTCCAAGGAAGAATACCGCCGCCGTGTCCGCGCGGTAAATGAGTTCGAGCGGCAGCTGCGGGACGGCGGATATCTGATTCTTAAAATCTTCCTGCATATCGATCAGGATGAGCAGCAGGAGCGTCTGCGCGCTCTGAGCGAAAGTGCGGACACGGAATGGCGTGTCACGGGGGACGATCTGTGGCAGCATCGGGAATACAAACATTTCAAAAAATCCTATGATGAATTCATGGAAGAGACCAATGATGTCATTCCCTGGCATATTCTGGACGGAAAGCGGAAAAAGGTTGCGGTGCGCGATGCGCTGAAGCTCCTTGTGCACAGAATCGGGAAAGCCCTGGAAAAAGGCCGTTATATCGGTGAGCCCTTTGAGGAAAAGTTCCCCCTGGTAAAAATGCCGAAGCTCAGCGAAGTGGATCTCAGTGTCTCCCTCACCGATGAGGAGTACCGCAAGTCCCTGAAAAAGCTGCAGAAGCGCCTCAGTGAGCTGCACAACATTCTCTACCGGAAAAAGATCCCTGTCATCCTCTGCTATGAGGGCTGGGACGCGGCCGGCAAAGGCGGCAACATACGCAGGGTGGCCTATCCGCTGGATCCCCGCGGTTTTGACGTGCATCCCATTGCTTCCCCGGAGCCTCATGAGCTGAACCGCCAGTTCCTCTGGCGTTTCTGGACCCGGCTGCCCCGCAGCGGGCATATCTGCATCTTTGACAGGACATGGTACGGCAGGGTCATGGTGGAACGCCTGGAAGGTTTCTGCACAGAGAAGGACTGGCAGCGCGCCTATAATGAAATCAACGAGTTCGAACGCCAGCTGACGGACTGGGGCGCCGTTCTGCTGAAATTCTGGATCCATATCGATCAGGATACCCAGCTGGCTCGTTTCACAGAGCGCCAGAACACCCCTGAAAAGCAATGGAAAATTACCGATGAGGACTGGCGCAACCGGGAAAAATGGCCGCAGTATGAGGTTGCTGTCAACGATATGCTGAAAAAAACCTGTACGGAAAATGCCCCCTGGTACATCATTGAATCCAATGATAAGAAATATGCCCGTATCAAAGCGCTGAAAATCATCGTGAAGGCGTTGGAAAAAGCCTGCGAAAAGCGCTTCTGAAGCCGCTCTCTCCGGCTTCCCTTTACAGGATACGGCGGAACCAGTATTTCAGCCTGGCCTGGCGGCTGAGTTCTCCCCGTACCAGCAGCGCCGTGTCGCGCATCAGTCCCGTATCCGTCTGAAGCGGCACGGCCCTGGAATAGCGGATCAGGGACAGGCATTCCCCGGCAGGGCCCAGATTTTCGCTGAAGATACCTGCATTGTCCACTCTGCGGGCAAAGGCCATCGGTGTTTCCCCGTTCCTGCGCACCAGGTTTTCCGACCGCAGCAGATCCGTAACTTCCCGGACCCAGACATCAAAACGCTGTTCTTCCGTTTTTGCCCGCCGTTCCCGGAATACCGGGGAGGTCAGCGCGCACCGGGCGCTCAGGGCGGCTGCCGCCAGCAGAACGATCCACCACCAGGGAAAACTTCCCTGCGGGTGCTGCCCGTCCTGGCGGTTCTCCGGCTCCGGCGGTTCAGGATCATTTGTTTCCGGGTTTTCCTCCGCCTCCGGGCTGTTTTCCGGCTCCGGGCTCTCATCAGGCCCGGGGCTTTCTTGCGGGTCCTTATCTGGTTCCGGGGATTCCTTCGGCGGTTCCGGCGTCTCCCCGGCTTCCTGCGATGCTTCCGGATCATCCGGATTTTCCGGCTCGGGAGTGGGCGTCGGTTCCTCTCCGGCTTCCGGAGACGGAGCAGCCCCCGGTTCCGGGGAGCCGTTCCCTTCGGAGGATCTCCTTCGGGGTGTCGCGTCAAACGTCAGCCACCCGAAACCCTTGAAATAGACTTCGGTCCATGCATGCGCGGACAACCCGGTCACCAGGGCTTCCCCGTTCGCATTGGGCTCGGCCAGGTATCCTTCCACATACCGTGCCGGCAGTCCGGCCATCCGGCACAGCACTGTCATGGCTGAGGCAAAATATGTACAGTAGCCCTTTTTTGTGTCCAGCAGGAAGGATGTTACAAAATCAATGTTTTCCGGATGCTCTCCCACATCCAGTGTATACCGGTAATTCCGGCTCAGGTAGTTCTGCAGCGCAAGGGCTTTTTCAAAAGGCGTGTCTGCCGCGGAAGTAACCTCGTTCGCAAGATCCTGCACCGGCTGTTCCAGATGGGACGGAAGCTCCAGATATGTGTTCCGTATACTCTCCCATCCCATGTCTTCCAGCGTGCCGCAGATCTCCGTCAGCGCTCCGATGCCGGGATCCAGCGAATCGTACAGCGGCGCGGAAACCTCGTATGTGTCCCCGGCCTGCAGATTGCGGGTAATGAAGATCTCCGAGGAATTGGAAAAATATGGTACAGTTTCGCCGCCGGGAACCAGCTCTCTCACCCTCTGGGGAACAAACAGCGTGGACGCGCTGTCCGACAGCATCCGGACAGAAACGGAAACCGGTGTACTCAATGAATTCTGAACCGATTTGGGCGGCAGAAGCTGGTTAAAAAGCCGGGCACGGAGTTCCTCCATCCGGCGGGACTGCCACAGATAACGCCTGCCTCCGGTCGTGTTCTTCCACCCGTGCCCGTCATAGCGGTTATAGATCGCGCCGCGCAGATAGGTCGTTTTCGTCGTTGCCACCTGCATGACCGTATGCTCGGATGGCATCGGTTTTCCTCCCAGCTGGTCCGGTCCCTGCGGGGAGTATCCTGCCGCATAAAGGGAAAACACATCCCTGGCTTCGGTGAAAAAAAGCCGGTCCAGAATAGCCTGGCGGATCTCATCCGCCTTCTCTTTCAGCGGCATGACCACCGCTCCGCTCCCTGCAAGCAGAAATGCGGCGGCAGTCAGTCCGGCGGCCCACGGCAGCAACCGTACCGCCGGCGTCTCATCAAACCGGGCCGTCAGCAGTAAAGCCAGTCCTGCCGTCAAAGCCGGCAGCAGCCAGGGAATCAGATCCATGCGGTCTGTCATCCAGATCCCCAGGGCTGCCGTTATGCACATCAGCAGCGCCGGAACACAGGTAGCTTTCCGCATGACGGCAAAACAGCTCAGAAGGGTAATCCCCGCGGTAACCAGCAGCAGGATGGAATCCGCGGCCAGCGGAACGGCTGTTTCAATCCCCCGCGTACGCAGTGTAATGGCAAGCGCGGCGTCAGAAAGGATTTGCGTGCCGTTCCCGGCAAGAACCCATACCGATACGCCGAAGACCGCCGCGGCAGCTGTCATCCAGGCAAGTACGCGGTGCAGGGAGGCCAGTTCGAACAGCAGAATGACACCGGCAATGACAGGCGCCACACGGGGAGAAATCAGCATCCTGTCCAGCATGCCCAGCAGCGGTACTGACAGGCCGACAGCCAGCAGCAGGGACAGGATTGCGTGCTGCAGCCTCTTTGCGGCTTTTTCTCCCATGTTCTCCCTCCTTTCCGCGATTCTTTCATCCTGTTATTTTCCGGGGTCCGGCGTCACATAGGCCACTTCTGTCCCCGATTGTTTCAGCCGCGCAATCAGGGGCATCATCCCGGCATCGTCCGGCGCAAAGGTCACCAGATACAATCGGATATTCGGTCCGATCCGATGGATCCGGATCAGCATCTCCACCATCGGACTGTTCAGCCGGGCGGTCACTACTGCGATACAGCCCACCTTCCGCATCCGCCGGCTTTCCATGACGAGCACGCGTTCGAAGCGCTCCGAAGCGGAAAAATCCACATGCGCGAGCGCATCAAAGGCATGGGAAATGCCCATGCTGTCCTCCACATCCATGGGACAGCCTCCGGTCAGGGGCATCCGCACTGTGCGGCCTTTTCTGATCTGGTCTGAGAATAAAGAAGCGGTTGTTTCCAGAAGGGCATCCTGCAGATCCGCCTCGGCCTGAGGATGGCCCCAGGAAGGCGGCCTGGAACAATCCATCAGAATCAGGGCTTCCTGCAGCACCGGCTCGTCAAACTTTCGCACCATCAGCTCCCCCTTGCGCAGGGACAGTTTCCAGTGGATTTTCTTGATGGCGTCTCCGGGCTGGTAGGTCCGGATATCCGACGGTGCGTTCAGGTCTTCGGTCGCCCGGGCCATCATCTCGCTGCCGGGATCCCCCGGAGCCATGGCCAGCGGCTCGGTTTCAAAGGTCTGCGGCAAGACCGTCAGGGTGTATTCTGTTCTCTCCGGCAGGATTTTCCGCTGAAAGATCCCCGCCAGATCCTCCACGGTGCAGCTGCGGATGCCCGAGGAAAACACTCCCACATGGGCCGCGTGAAGCGGCATCTGCAGCGTCTGTGTCCGCCCCGGCAGGTTTTTCAGGCGGATGATCCGCCGGCCGTCTCCCGTCAGGGTAGCCAGTTCAAGCTGTACCGGAGCGATGGGAATCCATCCCCTGTGCCTCACTTTCAGCAGAAGCACCACATCGTCCCCCCGGTACACGGTTCCCTCCGGAATCTCGGCGGAAACCTGCATCGTGGCGGACGCCCACAGCACTCCCGCAAGACACAGCAGCACGGTCAGTGCGATCATGATCGCAAGCATGAGGAACAGCGGACTCCCCGTTGTCAGCGCGACGGCCAGCAAAGAGAGCAGGATCGCTGCAGGAATTGTCAGATGGGTTTTCATAACTTTACGGGAACGGCAGTATTCTGCAGGATTGTCAGCAGGATCTGCTCCGCCTGAATGCCTTTCATCCGGGCATCGGGAGACATCACCATCCTGTGTGCCATGACCGGCAGGAACATATGCTGTACATCCTCCGGCAGCACGAAATCCCGGTCATCCAGCAGTGCGCAGGCCTGTCCGCCCCGGATCAGCGCTATGGCAGCTCTGGTGGAAGCTCCCAGCGAAAAGGCCGCGTCATTCCGGGTTGCGGCAGCAAGCGTTGCCACATAGGATCGAACCTCCGGGGAACAGTACACCCGGGTAACCTGATCCTGCATATCCAGAATGTCCTGGGCCGTACATACCGGCTCCACGGTCGTCATGGGAACCACAGTGCCGGAATAGCGCTCCAGTACGTCCATTTCCTGTTCCACCGTGGGGTACCCGATGGAAATCCGCAGGAAAAACCGGTCCACCTGTGCCTCCGGCAGCGGATAGGTGCCCACAAACTCGCCTGGATTCTGGGTTGCCAGTACAATAAAAGGCTGCGGCAGCGGATGCGTAATCCCGTCCACCGTCACCTGGTGCTCTTCCATAACCTCCAGCAAGGCTGACTGTGTTTTCGGGCTGGTGCGGTTAATCTCATCCGCCAGAACAATCTGGCTCATCACCGCCCCTTCCTTGTATTCCATTTCCCCGGTTTTGAAATTCACCAGGGTGAAGCCTGTCACGTCGGAAGGCATCAGGTCCGGAGTAAACTGAATCCGGCGGAATGAGCAGTCCAGAGACCGGGCCAGTGCGCTGGCCAGTGTGGTTTTCCCGACGCCGGGAACATCCTCAATCAGCACATGCCCCTTGCACAGCAGCGCGATCAGCGCATATTCCACCGCTTCTTCCTTGCCGACCACGGCTTTGCCGATATTCCTCTGCAGGGCAAGAATCATCTGACCCGGGTGCAGCATACGACAGGATCCTCCTTCCGGCTGTTTGCCAGGTTTTTCCCGGCACTCTATTATAGACGTATTTGATGAAAACCGCAAGCTGTGGTATGATAGGCATAAAGCAACCACCACAGGAGGGCTTTTTATGGAGTGGGACATTCGGTATGCCGCGGAAACAGGCTCCACCAACGAGGATGCCTGTACGCTGGGCAGGGCGGGCGCTCCGGAAGGCATCGTCTGCGTTGCGGATACCCAGCGCAGCGGCCGGGGACGGATGAACCGGGTCTGGTTCTCTCCTCCCGGTGTGGGTCTGTACTGCAGTGTGCTTCTTCGGCCTGCCCTGCCCCTTTCCGGTGCCGGGCTCCTGTCCTTCTGCGCCGCCATGGCCATGACGGACTGCCTTCGCGCGCTCGGCCTTCCCGCCGGGATTAAATGGCCGAATGACGTGGTCTGCGGCGGGCGGAAGCTTTGCGGGATCCTCTCCGTCTGTGAAGGGGAATCCGGCCGTCTCCGCTTCGCGGTAATCGGCAGCGGGCTGAACCTTCGGGCCGGCTCCTATCCTGAGGAATTGGCTGCCCGGGCCGCCTGCATGGAAGATTTCGGGATCATGGCGGACCGGAAAACGCTGCTTGATGACTACCTGAATCGGCTGGAGGCTT
The DNA here is from genome assembly GCA_017541105.1 of Clostridia bacterium. GTDB lineage: Bacteria > Bacillota > Clostridia > Christensenellales > Aristaeellaceae > Aristaeella. The sequence goes on along the minus strand of JAFXZS010000003.1, from coordinate 7,153 downwards.
TCGTTTCCCGGCTGGTCCGTGAAGGGTTCTCCGCTCTTCGCCCCGCTCTGGAGGAGCGTTGCATCCTGCTGTCCCGTCCGGTCCGGGTCACCGGTGGCCAGCAGGCGGAAGGGCTTGCCGTCGGCATCGGCGATGAGGGAGAGCTGCTGATTCGTGAAGAGGATGGCACCCTTCGCGCCGTAATCTGCGGGGATGTCTCTGTCAGGGGAGTGAACAGCTATGTTTAAGGGATTGGGCCTCGATCTGTGCGAGATCGCTCGCATGGAAAAGCTTCTGGAAAACAGCCGCTTTCTCGACCGTTATTTCACCGCGGATGAGATCGCGTATATCCGGAGCCGCGGAAAATCAGCAGCCCAGACCATGGCGGGCCTGTTTGCTGCCCGGGAATCATTGGGGAAGGCGTTGGGCTGCGGTATTGATTTTGATCTAAAAGAGGCAGAGGTAGGCCATTCTCCCGCCGGAGCGCCTTTCTTCCGCCTGTCGGGGAAGCTGAAAGAACGCCTTGGTACAGACCGGATTCTCCTCAGCATCACCCATGACGGAGGTATTGCCGCTGCTGTCTGCCTGGTGGAGGCCGGTTCCGAAGGAGATGATGCTGAATGAACACGCGCATTTTTGCCCATCGCGGAGCCTCCGGTTATGCTCCGGAGAATACGCTGGAAGCTTTTGACCTGGCTGTGCGCCAGGGGGCTCACGGCGTGGAACTGGATGTCCATCTCTGCCGCAGCGGAGAACTGGTGGTGGCTCATGACGAAACAGTCGACCGCGTGTCCGACGGGTCCGGCACCCTCCGTTCCCTCTCGCTGAAAGAGCTGAAAGCGCTGCGTTTCAACCGGACCCATCCGGAGTATACGGACGCCCGGCTGCCGCTGCTGTCTGAGGTGTTTCAGCTGCTGCGGCCGACCGGGCTCTGCATCAATATTGAACTGAAAAACAGCGTGGTGGATTATCCTCTGCTGGAGCAGAAGGTGCTGGATGCCGCTGCCCGGGAGTTTGATCTGAACCGGGTGATCTTTTCCTCATTCAATCACTACAGCATGCTCCGGATGAAAAAACTGGCGCCGTCCGTCCCCTGCGGCCTCCTGTATGAAGCCGCTCTGGTCCGCCCCTGGGAGTATGCGCTCCGTCTGGGCATGGATGCCATTCATCCCCATTTCTCGGAAGTGCTTTTACCCGGTTCGGAATGCATCGCTGCGCATGCGGCGGGCATACTTGTGCATACCTGGACCGTCAATGCGCCTGAGGATATGGATGCCGTTTTGCGGGAAGGCGCGGATATCCTGATCACGAATTACCCGGATCAGGCCCTGAACAGGGCAGCCCGGGGCTGACACGCCCGGTCTCCCGCGGTGATCCGCAGAGCTTCCAGGTCCATCCGGATCTCTGAATCGCTGAAGCCTTCCAGGAACTGTTCCGGTCCGCTGATAGGCCATTCCGCGTTGTATTTTGTCTTATAGTGCATGGGAAGGACAACTGCCGCTTCCAGCTGTTTTGCCGTCTCTCTTGCCTGCTTCCCGTCGATCGTAAAAAAACCTCCGACAGGAATCATCAGAATATCCGGTTTCTTCAGCGTTTCCGCCTGCCCGTCCGTCAGCATGCATCCCAGATCGCCCAGGTGAACGACCCGCAGCCCTTCCGCTTCGATCAGAAACAGCAGGGTCTTTCCCCTCTTTGTACCGCCTGCGTCGTCATGGTCTCCCTCCAGCGCTGTAACCCGGATTCCCGCGGCAGGGGTATAAATGCCGGGTTTGTCTATCACCGTCCGGACTTCCCGGAGATTCTCCACCGCATTGTGGTCATGGTGTCCGTGGGATACCAGGACGGTATCCGCCGCCAGATGCTGAACCGGATATCCGCAGCTCGCATCATAGGGATCCGTGACAATCCGCTCCCCGTCCGCCGTCTCGATCAGAAATTCAGCGTGTCCGATATGTCTGATCAGCATGTGATTCCGCCTCCTGTAAAATACTCTTCATCAAGATCCGGCAGGCATTCCCCCCGCCGTAATGCTTCTGCCCATTCCCTGTGAATCGCGGCACAGGCTTTTTCATACGCTTCGGCGCCTTCTTCCCCGGCTTTGATCAGCCGACGCCGCTCCGGGCTTCCGGGATTCCCTCCGCTTTTCGCATGGCGGCAGAGAAGGCTTGCGCAGCAGCCTGCCTCCGGTCCGTAAGGCCCCCGGAACCCGCCCTCTGGCGGCCGCGGTGACTCCCGGTCCAGCTGGATCCATCCATCGATGACCTCCGTCCGCCATCCCGCCTTTTCCGCGGTGCGGATAAAAGCGTCCGCCGTTGTTTTCCCCGCGGCCAGCGGCAGATCCGTAGCATACAGATAATCATCCCTCCGGCTTCTCCGCAGAACGGCAGGGCGGGAGCCTCCCGCCTTCCGGAGCATCTCCTGCAATTCCTCCCGCAGCTTATTCACCGGTACGCTCCTCCAGGCCGGAGTCCTTCATCGCCTCGCGAACCACCGTGGCCGCTTTTTCCTTCAGCCGCTGCTGTTCGGCATCCATGCCGTCCGGCGTCTGTGCGCAGGCCAGGCAGCGGTAATAATACCGTCCGTCCTGTTTGTATTTCCAGGTATACATCGGTGTGTAGGATATGCTTTGCAGAGCTGTTTCCCCGCCTCCGCCCACCCGGAAGGTGATATGCACCAGCATCCCGGCAAGGGCTTTGGCATTATTCCGGTTGCCGCTCAGCAGCGTTCCGAGGCTCCAGAAGCAGGGGACTTCCTTTCCGCTGTCCGCCGCGGTCAGGCGTTCCATTCCCTGGACGGTTCTGCTGCCGCAGCCGATGATAACGTCTGCTCCGGCATTTGCGATCTGCTGCGCCAGCTCGCGCTGTCCCTTGTCCACCGCCCTGCCGGATTTACCCCAGTGCATCAGGATAATCACCGCCTGAGCCCCCTGCTCCCTGGCGGACTGAATATCCGCTGCGATCCTCCCGGCGTCCGCTTCCGGTACAAGATCGCTCTCTTCCCGCTTCGCCATGGTCTTGCGGGTACTTGCTGAAATCGTGCCCGTATACTGCAGCACCGCCACCCGGCATCCCCGGACCTCCGTCACCGGAATATTTCTTGTTTCCGGGATGCCCAGCGGCGTAATGCCGCGCTCCGTCAGCGCGTTCCGGGTGGATTGGATGCCTGCGCTCTCAAGGCTGTAGATCCTGGCGTGTCCGCAGGCCGCCAGATTGAATCCGGCAGCCTTCAGCATATCTGCCGCTGCGGCGGGTGCCACCGTATCCGTGCTTTTTCCGTCATCGCTCAGGATGTTTTCCAGAAACAGAACGTTCAGGTCTGCCTGCAGTTCCTTCTTCAGCATCATCATGATGTCGGAATAGTCGTACATCTTCACGTCGGACACATAGCTGTTCTTCCGTATTTCCCCCTCCAGCGCCGCAATGCCTCCCGCTGTAAGGGTAAAGGTCCGCACCGTTTCATCCTCCCGCGGAATATCCGCGGCGGCGGTTCCGGCCGGAATGGGAGCATTTTCCTCCCCTGCGGGCAAAGCCTGTTCTTTCGGCCCTTCATATCGTTCCTCCAGATCCAGCTTTTCCGGTTTCAGCCGGCTCAGGTCCACGGAAGCTCCGGAAGACAGGCGAAGAAAAACCAGGGCTGATCCCAGCAGCACCAGTGCGGTCATCATCAGCATTGCATAGGTACCGAAAGAGATTTTTCGTCCGGCCTTTTTCACATGTCCCCCTCCTTTCGGATCCGATGCCTGGGAAAACCTTCGAAGCGCGCAGCCGGACATCGCCGGCTGCGCGCCTGGAAGAAGTTATTCCCTGATCAGAATTGCCAGCAATACGGACCCGACCATCACCGCGGCAACAACCAGTGCGCTGATCTGAATGATCCGCCTCTTCTTTTCGGCCTTGTTCATGGAACTCTTTGTCATGTGGCTGATTCTCCTCCCCCGGCATTTCCGCCGTTATTTCTTCTTCGCCGGCCTGTACCGCTGTTTTTGCTTTCATCCGGCTTGAAGGACGCGGTGTATGTCGCGTCTTCCTCTCCGCCGGAGGTATACCGGGCATATGGGTTTTCCACCATCTTGGCGTATGGCTTGTTCTTCATGGAAGCGTTCGTTCCGGGCGATACGCCGGGCTGCGGCTTCGTGGAGCCGTTTTTCTCCGTGTAGGTTCCCGTTCTCACCCGCGCAGCCTGCTGTGCGGAAACCGGTTGGTTGGGATCCTTCGGCGCAGGCTTCCCGGCTGCCTGGTTTTTCCGCTGCTGCGCTGCTTTTTTCTGCGCCAGCCGCTGCGCTGCCTGCCGTTTCTTCTGGGCGGATCTGTAATATACGTATCCGCCTCCGCCGGCACCTGCCAGCAGGACCGCGGCGATAATCAGGCCCGCGGCATTTCCGCCCTGGTTCTGGTCCTGCTGGAAGGGCTGGTTTTCTTCCTTCTCCAGTCCGTCCGTTTCCGGGGTGGACGTCGGTGTTTCCGTTGCGGTTGAACCGATCTTTTCCTGAATATAGCTTATTGCGCTGGCAATGATTTCCTCCTTGTTGGCACTGTCCTGATAGGCGATTTCCAGCATTTTCCGCAGGTCCTCTTCCTTCAGGCTGCCGTTGCGGATGCGCTCTGCCAGGGAATCCAGGTATTCTTTGTTCCGGACATCGTTTTCGGGCAATGGTTCCGGTGTCGCAAAGGGGTCAAAAGGCGCATAGCTCACCTGGATTCCGCTGTCCGGGTTTTGCCATGTTTCCACTCTCCAGTCTTCCGCGGAAGCGATGCCGGTGGGTGAACCGGTCGTCTGAGGAGCGGCCGCGCTCCCTTGCTTTCCGGCGCCCGCCGCGCTGCCCTCTTCCGGCGAATTGTTCCGGATCCCTTCAAGATATTCCGGGGACTTGAAGAACGCTTCCGCTTCTTCGATGGTCATCTGCTTGAAATAATCCCCGTTCACATATCCCGTTGTTCCGTTGTATCCGACCTTGTACCAGGTAGTTCCGTCCGCCTCAATGCTGTCATAGATCACGCACAGCGCGTACTTTTTCAGCCTGGAGATCCTGTCGGACTTGGTGGAAGCCTGCTTCCGGAAGTTCACGGAATCTGCCTTGACGTATCCGTAGCAGCTCATGGCTTCCGTGTTATACGGCGCCAGGGTGATTTCAGGCTGCGGTGTCGCGGTTTCCTCTGCCTGTCCCAGATACGCCAGGACTTCTGACTGATTCATCATCCGGAGCATGTCAGCCCGGACATATCCCGATTCACCGTTATATTGCACCACATGCCAGGCAACACCGTTGACATAGTCCTGTCCGCTGACATATACGACCTGGTTTTCGGGCAGTTCGTCCGTAATGACGCTGGCAGAGCTTGGCCAGTTCCGCACATATGCCCCGTCCCCGATGGTAACCGCGAATCCTGTCCGCTGTACAGGTTCCGGTGTCGCTTCCGGAACATAATCCGGAAACTCCGTGGCGCTTTCTGCGGACAGATCAGCCAGCGTGGGTTCATTTGTGAGATTCTTGACCACATCGGGCTCATCCTCGGGTTCGTCATCGGGCTCATCCTCGGGTTCGTCATCCGGCTCATCCTCGGGTTCGTCATCAGACGCCTCCGTAGGTACCGCCGTGAGCGCCTCCGTCGGTTCCGCCGTGGGCGTAACCGCGGGTGTCCCCGTAGGCGCTTCCGTGGGAGTGGCGGTCGGCGCCGGGGTAGGTGTTGGAGAGGCTGTAGGAGTCGCCGTCGGTTCCACAGTGGGCTCTTCCGTGGACTCCAGCGTAGGCTGCGGGGGAGCCTGCGTGTAGAGGTCTGCTTCCGTATACACCGGAGCCGGCGTATGCTGGGCCCGGTTGTATGCGTCGCTCTCTGCATTGCTCATGGGTGTCAGGAATTTGGACTGGATATATCCTGTCTTCCCATCCACCTGCACATAGGTCCATTCCTCATCCTTGTCATTCAGATCCTGCTGGATCATATAGACATGCTGCCCTTTTTTCAGTGCTTTGATCTTGCTGGAGGAAGCGCTGTCCTTCGAACGGAAGTTTACGCTGCTGTTGGTCACCGCGTACCGGTTCAGAATATCCCCGATTTCTACCGGCTCTGCGGTGGGTTTGTCAGTCGGTTTCAGCGTCGGCGTGGGTGTTGCTGTCGGCGTCGGTGTAGGCGTCGGCGTAGGTGTAGGTGTAGGAGTCGGTGTCGGCGTTTCCGCAGCGCTCAGTGCTGCCGTTTCCGCAGGCTCCGGATCAGGGTTGTCCGCGGGCTCAGGCGTCGCGGTGTATACCGGAGGTGCGCTGGGCAGCGATGCAGCGATGGCGTCGCTCTGCTCCTGGCTGATCAGATTCAGGTATTCGCTCTTGATATAGCATTCCTTGCCGTTGAGCAGGATTCGCGTCCACTTTTCCCCGGCGGCGTTTTCTTCCTGCTGCAGCATATAAACCGCGTCCCCCGTGTGGAGGGATGTCACCTTCCCGTTCTTTGTTCCCGGGCCGGAGCGGACGTTGACATTCAGGTTTGTGATAGCATAGCGGTTGAGGTATTCACCGGTTGCCAGTGTTTCCGCCGTAAATACCGTTTCAGGTCCCTGCGGATCAGCCGCTTTTTGCGGCGGAATCGTCTCAGGTTCTTTTTCGGGTGTCTGGTCCGTTTCCTTTGCCGGTGTCTTTTCTGCTTCTTGGGTCGCAGCAGAATCCGTCTCCTTCACTGGCGGAATCTCAGGCTCCTCCTCGGGAGCGAATACCGGCGGCGCGCTGGGCAGCGCGGCGGAGACAGCGAAGCTTTGTCCCTCGCTGAGCAGATCCAGATATTCGCTTTTAATATAGCATTCGCTTCCGTTCAGGAGGATCCTTGCCCATTTTTCCCCGTCCGCGTTGATGACCTGCTGGATCATATACACGGTTTCTCCGGTGTGCAGAGAGGCAACTTTTCCGTTTTTCGTCCCCGGTCCGGAACGGACGTTTACATTCAGGTTCGTCACACAGAAGCGGTTGATGAAAGCCCCGGCCTCCACTGTTTCCGCGGAAACAAGAGGTTCAGGTTCGGGTTCCGGTTCGGGTTCGGGTTCAGGTTCCGGTTCAGGTTCCGGCGCGTAAAACTCGGTATAGACAGGCATCGGGCCGTATTCCTGCTGCAGCCGTTCGTTCTCCCAGGATGGCAGCATTTCAAGATACTCAGTCATGATGAAACCTTCCCGGTTGTTCACCAGGACCCGG